>CAZSAK010000001.1:0-13907 GCA_964605155.1 uncultured Chromatiaceae bacterium
GCTCCCTCTATAGCTCGGTACCGCTGCGTCAGGAGAACGCGATCTTTGCCATTGGAGAACGTTCCAATGCCAATGGTTCGAAAAAATTCCGTGAATTACTTGGTGAGGAAAACTGGGATGCCCTGGTCAATATAGGTCGTGAACAGGTCAGGGAGGGATCGCACGCGCTCGATGTCTGTGTGGCCTATGTTGGCAGACCGGAAGCAACGGATATATCGCAGGTGATCTCACGCTATCGTGGCCAGATTACCGTTCCGCTTGTTATTGACTCCACCGAACCACCGGTAATCGAAACGGCGTTGAAACTGCTTGGCGGCAAGAGTGTCATCAATTCCATCAATTTTGAAGACGGTGAGGAAAAGGCGAGCACGGTACTGGAGTTTGCAAAAAAATACGGCACTGGGGTGGTTGCTCTGACTATCGACGAGGAAGGCATGGCCAAGGAAGTTGATCGTAAGCTGGCCATCGCACATCGTTTGTACGATTTCGCGGTTCATACGCACGGCTTGCCGCCGTCGGACCTGATCTTTGATCCATTGACGTTTACAATCTGTACCGGTATGGAGGCAGACAGGGATCACGCCAAAAACACCCTGGACGCAATTGATCGTATCGCTGCAGAATTTCCCGAATGTCAGATCATGCTGGGCCTGTCGAACATTTCATTTGGACTGAATGCCGCGGCACGTCACGTACTGAATTCTGTTTTTCTGCATCATGCACAACATCACGGCATGACGGGAGCCATTATCCACGTCTCAAAGATCATGCCATTGCACCAGATTGACGAACAACAGCGTGAGGCGGCCGACAATCTGATTTTCAATAACTGGCGCGATGGTGTGGATCCGCTATTGAGGTTTGTGGACTTATTCAAAGACATCAATCAACAAGAAAAGCAAAAGACAAGGCCGGAGACGATTGAAGAAGTGCTGAAACAGCGCATCATAGATGGCGACAAACAGGGCTTGCAGGAGGATCTCGACAGGGCGCTGGAACAATATCAGCCTCTGGAAATCGTCAACAATTTTCTGCTCGATGGCATGAAGGTCGTAGGCGAGCTGTTTGGCTCCGGCGAGATGCAGCTCCCTTTTGTGCTGCAATCCGCGGAAACCATGAAGGCCGCAGTCGCCTATCTGGAGGAGTTTATGGAGAGGGTCGAAGGCCAGGAGAAGGGCACGTTGGTGATCGCGACGGTGCGTGGTGATGTACATGATATCGGCAAGAATCTAGTGGATATCATCCTCACAAATAACGGTTACAAGGTCATCAACCTGGGCATCAAGCAACCTATAGCAAACATCATGGAGGCTGCGCGCACACATAATGCGGATGCCATCGGCATGTCCGGTCTGTTGGTCAAATCGACGGTCATCATGAAAGAAAATCTGGAGGAGATGAAGCGTGAAGGGATAGATCTGCCGGTACTGCTGGGTGGTGCCGCATTGACAAGACGCTATGTCGAACATGATTGCCGCCTGGTCTATACCGATGCAGACAAGGTCCATTATGCCAAGGATGCCTTTGGTGGCCTGAAATTGATGAATACCATTATCGGAGAAAAAAAACCTGTAAATGAATAGGGATGCAAAGCATCGTGGGAAGTGCCCGCTCCATGAGCTGGCATCATAATGTCGGTCTTCGAAAACTGGTCCGAGGAAAAGCAGTCCGCCTACCTATACAGGTTGATGGCGAATGTCGAGCCCGAACCGGCCAACAAAAAGCTCTTTACGGCGTTGGCCAAGGCGGCTGAAGACCAGGCGCTTATCTGGGAACGAAGGATGGGGGTCGAGGGTGAGCAAGTTCCTGACAGATTTCATCCATCCACCCGGACCCGTTTTGTAGCCTGGCTGATTCGTATCCTAGGTCCCCGTTCCATCCGACCGGTGCTGGCAGCAATGAAGGTACGCGGCTTGTCCGTCTATAGCAGTGGCATGATCCGCGCCGGGCACCCGATGCCGACCACGGTTGAAGAAATCGGTCATCGGCATGCAACCTTCAGTGGTGGAGGCAATCTTCGTGCTGCTGTATTCGGCATAAACGACGGCCTGGTTTCAAACGCCAGTCTGGTGATGGGGATGGCGGGTGCGACTCAGGATGTCAGGCTCATATTTTTGACAGGTATTGCTGGATTGATCGCCGGAGCGGCATCAATGTCGGCGGGAGAATATATCTCGGTACGGTCGCAACGTGAATTGTATGAGTATCAGATCGGTCTGGAGCGTGAAGAACTGGATGAGTATCCTGAGGAAGAGGCGGAGGAACTGGCGCTGATCTATAATGCACGTGGATTGGACATGGAGCAGGCACGGGAGGTTGCAACGGAGATGCTGCAGGATCCGGAACATGCACTGGATACGCTGTCGCGTGAGGAACTTGGCCTTAATCCTGATGATCTTGGTTCACCCTGGGGCGCGGCGTTGTCATCCTTTGTGTCATTCGCCCTGGGTGCTCTGGTGCCGTTATTGCCGTTTGTATTCGGCGCAAGGGATCAACCGGTGCCAGCAGTTATTTTGCTGACGGGTGTCAGTTTGTTCGTTGTGGGCGTCGTACTCAGCCTGTTTACCGGTCGTGGCGCGCTGAGGGGAGGATTGCGCATGGTATTAATCGGGTGTACTGCGGGTGCGATTGCGTACCTGTTGGGTACCTTGTTGGGTATCAGTCTGTTATAGACACACGGGAGTCTGCGTACGTGTATACATTGTATCCGGACATCGTCCCATATGTCAGACACAGTCTTGAGGTTACACCACCACATATCTTGTATGTGGAGGAGTGCGGTAATCCGTCCGGGATCCCGGTCGTCGTCCTGCATGGTGGACCGGGGTCCGGATGCGAACCCTATCACAGACGTTTTTTCGATCCCGAGCGCTATCGGATCATCCTGTTTGATCAGCGTGGCTGTGGCCGATCCTCGCCTCACGCCGAACTCCGTAATAACACCACACAGGATCTGATCGGTGACATGGAACGTATCCGTGAACATCTGGAGATCGACAAGTGGTTGCTTTTTGGCGGTTCCTGGGGTTCGACCCTGGGCCTCGTCTATGCCCAGGCCCATCCGGAACGTGTAAGCGGCATGATGTTACGCGGTATCTTTTTATGCACTCAGCGGGAGATCGACTGGTTTTATCAGGAAGGAACTAGCCGTTTATTCCCGGATTACTGGCAGGATTTTATACAACCCATTCCGGAACAAGAACGCAGTGATATCCTGCGTGCCTATTACCGGCGACTTAGCGGACCTGACGAGGTGGCGAGGATGTCGGCAGCAAAGGCCTGGTCGCGATGGGAGGGACGGACCTCGTCCCTGTTACCCAACAAGGAGGTCATCGATCATTTCAGCGATCCGTATACGGCCTTGAGCCTGGCGCTTATTGAATGCCACTATTTTGTGAACAATGCATTCCTGACCGCAGATCAGATTCTGCGTAACATGGAACGAATTGTCCATATCCCTGCAACGATTGTCCACGGCCGCTATGATGCGATATGCCCGTTGGAAAGTGCGTGGGCCCTGCACAAGGCCTGGCCCGGGGCGCTATTCAGCGTCATAGCCGATGCAGGACACTCTGCCAGTGAAAAAGGCATTATCGATGCCTTGGTAAAGGCGACCCATGATTTCAGTGAATCCATCTCATGATTGCTCTGCTGCAACGGGTGAGTCATGCACGTGTTGATGTCGGCGGTATTACCATCGGGTCAATTGATACCGGTTTGCTGGTGTTCGTTGCGGTTCAACGGGATGATGACGAACAGGAGGCGTTGACCGTTCTAAAGCGCATCTTCGAATACCGGGTATTTCCGGATCATGCCGGCAAGATGAACCTGAGCCTGCTGGACGTACAGGGAGGGATGTTGCTGGTGCCTCAATTTACCCTGGCCGCTGACACAATCAGCGGTACCAGGCCGAGTTTTACACCGGCTGCACCACCTGAAAAAGGGCGCAGACTGTTTGAATATGTCGTCACACAGGCGAGCGAACGGTATCGGCATTTCGCAGCTGGACAATTTGCGGCGGATATGCAGGTCACCCTTACCAACGACGGTCCGGTTACCTTTATCCTGCGTTCGTCCGGTAAAGGATAAGTCAAAAATAACGTGATGCGTTTACTGTTGCTGATAAATTGTTTAGACCAGTCATGACAACCTACGCCATAGGGGATGTGCAGGGATGTTACGATGAATTGCAATACCTGCTTGAGAGGATCGGTTTTGATGTTGCCCTTGACCAACTTTGGTTTACCGGTGATCTGGTCAATCGCGGTCCCGGCTCGCTTGCGGTACTGCGATTCGTCAAGGAGCTGGGTGACCGTGCCATCACCGTGCTCGGTAACCATGATCTGCACCTGCTGGCGGTAGATGCTGGGATACGCCGACCCCGAAAAAACGACACCCTTGGGTGTATCTTGACTGCCCCCGATGCTGACGAACTGCTGTACTGGCTACGTAATCGGCCACTGCTGCATATTGACCACGGTTTAGGCTACGTGATGATACACGCGGGTCTGCCACCCCAATGGGATCTGGAGAAGGCCATGATATGTGCCAGGGATGTTGAGACCCTTTTGCAGGGCACCGGCTATATTGATTTTATCCAACATATGTACGGGGATGAACCGGACCAGTGGTCGGAATCACTCAGTGGATGGGATCGTTTCAGGTTTATTACCAACTGCTTTACGCGACTGCGCTATTGTGACCGCGATGGTCGTCTCGCACTGGGGGAAAAGGGGGCGCCTGGGAGCCAACCACAGCATTACTTCCCCTGGTTTGAGCTATGGAATCCTGGTGATGAGGACATACAGGTTATCTTCGGGCACTGGTCGACATTGAGTAAGTGCCATCGAACCGGTTTCCATGCGCTCGACAGCGGTTGTGTATGGGGTGGTTCCCTGACAGCAATGCGTCTTGGTGGTGATGAAGCAAGGATAGCAGTGCCGTGCCATGCGTCTGCAGACCATATATAATTAAGACGACATATGCCCTTTATAGTTTCTGTAAACAATGTTCTTTATCTGGCCGGTATGTCTCGATCAATCAAGCATTCACTAATGATGTTCCAGTCGTCCGCTCATGGTTCATAAGTTCATATGCTGTGTGCATGTCTAAATCGTAAAAAAGGGCGATGTCATCCGACGGGCAATCCCTGTGTCAGGAAATGCACGTCAGTGATGCAATAGTATTACAGGCAGGCTATTTTGTTATTGACAAGACATCGTAAAGAAGTTACTTATATGCAATATTTAGAATAAGTCTAATATAATAAACATTCTCAACTAAAGATCTGACAACGGTACAAACAGGGTTGTTGGTTAGGAATTTAAATAAATATACATAATTTATTGGACTGATAGACCGTACGGATGATATCGACGTCATCCGGTGATCAATCTGAACGGATAATTGGAGGAAAATATGGAACTTAAAGGCAGTAAAACGGAACAGAATCTGAAGGACGCATTTGCAGGTGAATCACAGGCCAATCGCCGTTATCTCTATTTTGCATCAAAGGCCGATGTCGAGGGTTACAACGATGTATCCTCGGTATTCCGTTCTACGGCTGAAGGTGAAACAGGGCATGCCCACGGACACCTGGAATACCTGGAGGCGGTTGGCGATCCTGCCACCGGTCTACCGATTGGATCTACCAGCGAGAATCTGAAATCGGCCATTGCTGGTGAAACCCATGAATACACAGACATGTATCCCGGCATGGCAAAGGCTGCTCGTGATGAAGAATTCGATGAAATAGCCGACTGGTTCGAGACCCTGGCCAAGGCCGAACGTTCACACGCTAACCGTTTTCAAAAGGCTCTCGACGCCCTGGATAAATAGTGCTGATTCTATCTGAGATCACATCTGGACGTATTTGCATCTTATCCAGATGATATACAGTGAGCAGCATGGCGGAACCCACTGAAACACAGCGTGAGGGGAATCTCGAGGCACCGACGCGTCATCCGCTGGGGTGGCAAGACCCGGATTTTTACGACGTTGAGTCGCTCAACCTGGAACTGGAGCGGGTATTCGACATCTGTCATGGATGCCGCCGCTGCGTTAACCTGTGTAACGCTTTTCCCACACTGTTTGACCTGGTGGATGAATCATCGACGATGGAAGTGGACGGAGTCGATAAACAGGATTTCATCAAGGTCGTCGATCAGTGTTACATGTGTGACCTGTGTTTCATGACCAAATGTCCATATGTGCCGCCACATGAATGGAATGTTGATTTCCCCCACCTGATGTTGCGTGCCAAAGCCGTCAAATTCAGGGCAGGCAAGACAAGGTTGCGGGACCGGCTGTTGACCAGTACAGACAGCCTCGGCAAGCTGGCAGGTATCCCCGTTGTGGTCAATACCGTCAATGCGGTAAATAAGGCAAAGGTTACCCGCAAGCTGCTGCATAAGGCACTGGGTGTGCATCCTGATGCCATTTTGCCCGAATACCATCGTGACACCCTGCGAAAACGCCTTAAGCAGCATGACATTTCCGGGATCAATGCCGAGCGTGACTCCGATACACACGACAGGGTGGCCTTGTTTGCTACCTGCTATTGTAATTATAACGAACCGCAAATCGGTGAAGACCTCGTAAAGATATTCGAGTTCAATGGTATCGAGGTGATACTGGCCGGACAGGAACGCTGTTGTGGCATGCCAAAACTTGAGGTCGGTGACCTGGATGCGGTCTCCAGGGCAATGGCATTCAATATCCCGCTACTGGATGATCTCGTGGCGGACGGGTGGGATATCGTCGCACCTGTCCCGTCATGTGTACTGATGTTCAAACAGGAATTGCCAATGATGTTCCCGGATGATCAACAGGTCGCAAGGGTGGCAAGATCCATGTTTGATCCGTTTGAATATCTGATATCGTGTCACAAGGCAGGAAAACTGAATACCGGTTTCAAGCAATCACTGGGGAAAATAGCCTATCATGCCCCTTGTCATCTGCGTGTGCAGAACATCGGCATGAAAACGCGTGACATGTTGCAGTTGGTGCCTGATACGGAGGTTGAATTGATCGAGCGTTGTTCGGGGCACGATGGTACCTATGCCGTGAAAAGTGAATTTCATGAGGCTTCCATGAAGATCTGCCGGCCGGTTGCCGCCCGCGTCGAAAAGGCACAGGCAGAGTATTTCAGCAGTGATTGCCCGATGGCCGGACACCAGATTGAAAACGGCCTAAAAAGGGTCAAACAGCCGGTGCATCCACTCAGTCTTTTGCGCATGGCCTACGGTTTGTGACTCATATTTTAACCAGTTCATTATCCAATAAAGCCTGAAGTTAACCTCATGATACATGCCCTGACACCTAAGGACCTGCTAAGCCTGGAAGAATATGCCATAGAGCGCCCGATGTTCAGGGCCCGGATCATGGAGCATAAAAAACACCGTCAGTTGCCCATAGGTCCCAATGCAAGGTTGTATTTCGAAGATAAGCTGACTATTCACTATCAGATACAGGAAATGTTGAGGGCTGAGAGGGTCTTTGAAGCTCAAGGCATCAAGGATGAACTTGATGCCTATAATCCCCTCATACCAGATGGCAATAACTGGAAGGCCACCTTCATGATCGAGTACGAGGATGCAGCTAAACGCCAGGCGGCATTAGGCAGGTTGGTGCATATTGAAGACCGGGTGTGGATGCAGGTTGAAGGTTTTGAGAGGGTGTGGGCGATCGCCGATGAAGACCTGGAGCGTGAGACAACAGACAAGACATCTGCCGTGCATTTTTTACGCTTCGAACTGACACCGGAGGTTGTCGCTGCGGTCAAGGTGGATGCTGCTATCGGAGCGGGTATCGAACATCAAAACTACAGTTATGAGGTAATGCCAATCCCGGAACATGTGCGCGCCTCATTAGCCAATGATCTCGATTAAGCGGTTTCAATAACTGTTTTGCAGCGGACTTGGCGTGGTTAATGGGGTTTGGCATCTCTGGTGTTCGTCGAATTTGGACGGACACGAATGACTACATCGATGCCTTCGATATGCGTACCCGCGGGGGGTGGGGGCAGTTTGCTCAGAACAAGCTTTTCGGAATCGATATCCATAAGAATGCCGGTTTCCGTATTATAGATATGATGATGCGGCGTGGTAGTCGTATCGTAGAAAATTTTTGTGGGATCTATGATGACCTCTCTTATCAGGCCCTTGTGCGCGAAAAGTCCCAGGGTATTGTAGACCGTTGCCTTTGAGACATGTGCATCGGACTTGTTGACCTTTTCCAGGATCTGGTCTGCGGAAAGGTGCTGGGCCTTGGCGAATAATACCTTGAAGATTTCAACACGTTGATGGGTGGGCATGATGTCACGCTCACGCAGTGTACGAATAATCTCGATCTTTGAACTGTATCTGGACATAGCCGGACTTCCTTGTCCCAGTTTAAATTAATCCGTCGCTAAAAGTCCATGATCAGAGACTGATATTCGCAAATTACCAGGCAGAGGTGATGATCATCTGCTCATAAACACCAGCAGGTTCAAGCCGGGTCTTATAGCCAGTCGCGTGGGGTGAGGAAGACCTCGTATAATCTGGCCTCGTTCGAGCCCGGCTCAGGATGCCAATGGTAGCGCCATCTGACGAGAGGGGGCAGTGACATCAGTATTGATTCCGTCCTGCCACCTGACTGCAGGCCGAACAGTGTGCCGCGGTCATAGATTAGATTGAATTCAACATAACGGCCACGACGATACAATTGAAAGTCACGTTCGCGTTCACCATATGGCGTATTTTTACGTCGTGCGACGATCGGACGGTATGCAGGTAGATAGTGATTGCCGATACTTTGCATGAACTCGAAACAGCGCGTAAACCCCCACGCGTTCAGATCATCAAAAAAAAGACCACCGATGCCGCGTGGTTCATTTCGATGCTTGAGAAAAAAATATTCATCACACCATTTCTTGTATTCGGGATATACATGATCGCCAAAGGGAAGACAGGCAGCTTCGGCCGTGCGATGCCAGTGAACGGCATCCTCTTCGAAACCGTAATAAGGTGTCATGTCAAAACCACCTCCGAACCACCAGATCGGATCCGCGCCTTCCTTGCGGGCGATAAAAAATCTGACGTTGGCATGGGAAGTGGGCACATAGGGATTGCGGGGATGTATGACAAGTGATACTCCGATTGCTTCAAAATGGCGGCCGCCAAGTTCCGGACGCTGTGCTGTTGCAGCGGCTGGGAGATGATGTCCATGGACATGAGAGAAATTGACACCCGCCTGTTCGAACACGCTGCCCTCGTTGAGTACACGCGTATAACCTCCACCGCCTTCATCACGTTGCCAGGCGTCTTCAATAAAGTGCGCCTTGCCGTCCTCTTCCTCGAGTTCCGTACAGATACGTTGCTGCAGGGTGAGCAAATACGCTTTTACGCTACCAATATCGGGACCACTCATGTTGTCCTCTTGTGCAGATTGATCTTTATATAGCTACACTGAATGAAGTACCAACAGTATAGTGTTTTACAGGCATGTTGTGATCCATTTACGTTTTATTCCTTGCCTTAAAAGTATCAATGCGTCATGCTGGCCGGATAATCTGATTTGTCCGTGCATCCCTTATTTCTGTAGGATTGGTCGAACCGCCGACATGTCCCGGAAGGATATAATCTAGCCTGGCACCGAATATCTGACGTACACGCAGTGCTGTTCGCGCGGCACTCCTGCCCATCAGATTGGCACTGCTGGAAATCAGGGCGCCGTTGATGATTCTGCACAGGGCAGCTGCCACAGGGTGTGCGGTCACGCGCACCGCGATCGTTTCATGTTCCCCCCGTAGCCACTCAGGTATATCGGGACCTGCAGGTACCACCCATGTAACCGGACCCGGCCAGCTTTGTATGATACGTTCCCAGACAACTCGTTCCAAATTCCCAATAAAGGGTAGCAGGTGCTGCAGTTCAGCGCCGATCAGTATGAGGCCCTTGGAAACCGGACGTTCCTTGAGTGCCAGCAGATCGAAGACGGCAGAGACGTTTCCGGGATCACAGCCTAGGCCATATACCGCTTCGGTAGGATAGGCGATGATACCGCCTTGCCGGACGATATTGGCTGCATATTTCAGATGCCAACAATTTATAGAAGATAATTTGGTGATATAAGCCGCCTTGCGTTTATTTCTTCTTCAGCTGACTCTGCAGTGACTCGTTTTTTCCTGCGATGTTCTTGATATTGTTTTCACGTTCTGCCTTCAGGCGTGCAGCAACATCATTGTTATTCAGCGCCAGAATTTGTGCGGCAAGGTAGGCTGCGTTGGAGGCCCCGGGTTTACCGATTGCAACGCTTGCCACCGGGATGCCGCCCGGCATCTGTACGGTGGAGAGCAGGGCATCCATACCATTGAGTGGTCCTGCGTCCAGCGGTACTCCAATGACAGGCTTGATTGTCATTGCAGCTACAGCGCCGCCGAGATGAGCTGCCAGACCAGCAGCGGCAATAAAAACCGCACATCCACGGGAATCGGCATCCTTGACATACGACTTGGTCTCTTCCGGTGTGCGATGGGCAGAGGTGATCCTGACCTCATAGGCAATATTAAGTTTCTCCAGGGTGTCCAGGGTTGTTTGCATGGTGGGTAAATCACTGTCCGAACCCATCAGGATTGCAACAAAAGGTGTGGCCATCGCTTACTCCTTTGTTTTAAATAGAAATAGAAACCGGGGATACGACAGGTTGAAACCGGTGTTATCGAATATATGTTGTGGACATGAATCGTCTGCTAGCCTGAGCGTGCAACCGGGGATTGTTCGCGTGATATGGCGCGGTAACCGATATCACTGCGATAATAGATATCTTCCCAGTGTATCCGTTTTACCTGTTGATACGCTCGCCGTTGCGCCTCCGATACCGATTCACCCAGCGCGCAAACGCACAACACCCGACCTCCTGTGGTGACGATATTACCGTCCTTCTCGCCAGTTCCGGCATGAAACACCTTGATCCCCTCCTGTTCAACAACTGGCAGACCGTGAATGACATCTCCCTTCCGATAGCTCCCCGGATAGCCACCGGCAGCCAGTACAACACCCAGCGCAATCCGGGGATCCCATTCGATACTCATCTGATCGAGTCGTCTATCGAGTGCTGCATCACATAGCGCAATGAGATCCGAGTGCAAACGCATCATGATCGGTTGGGTTTCGGGATCACCGAAACGGCAATTATATTCAAGGACCTTGGGTTTGCCGTTGGACGAGATCATCAGGCCTGCATACAGGAACCCCGTATAAGGATGTCCGTCTCTGGCCATACCTTCTACGGTTGGCGAAATGATGTCATGCATGATTCTGTCATGAAGCTCTGGGGTGATGACGGGGGCGGGTGAATAGGCGCCCATACCGCCGGTGTTCGGTCCAGTGTCGCCATCGTCGCGGGCCTTGTGATCCTGTGAGGTAGCCATTGGCAAGATGTGCTCGCCGTCAACCATGACGATAAAGCTTGCTTCCTCGCCCGCCAGGAACTCTTCGATGACGATACGCTGTCCTGCAATACCGTATCGCTTATCCGTCAGCATATCCCGGACGGCGTTGACTGCGTCATCCTCATGAAGGGCTACGACGACGCCCTTACCCGCGGCCAGGCCATCCGCCTTGATGACGAGGGGTGTTCCGTGGTGCCGAATATAGGAAATAGCGTCATCGGCGCGATCGAAGGTGGCATAATCTGCAGTCGGGATAGAGTGGCGCGCAAGGAAGTCCTTGGTAAAGGCCTTCGAGCCTTCCAGCCGGGCGGCCGCCTGGCACGGTCCGAAACAGCGCAACCCTGTTTCCCTGAAACGATCGACGATGCCTGCAACGAGGGGTGCCTCGGGTCCTACGATGGTGAGATGGATATCATTATCTGCGGCAAAGTTGGTCAGTGCGGGGATGTCGTCTGCCTTGATCTGGACATTTTCCGTCATTGATTCACGGGCGGTGCCTGCATTGCCGGGGGCAATATAAACCCGGTCAACATGAGGTGATTGTGCTACCTTCCAGGCCAGGGCGTGCTCCCTGCCGCCGCTACCAATAATCAGAATCTTCATGACATTATGGTGATTGAGATTTGCATTTTGATTATATTATCGGTCTATTTTTTTCAGTATGATCCGCCTTGCACAGCATAACGTATCCACCCCGTGAATGCATAGACGACCCGGCATCTGGCAGAATTGCAGATAGGCTGTAAAGTGACTTTAAGATATTGATAAATCGACCAAAAACATATGTAATATATTGAAATTATTGATAAAATATAGTATAATGCTATTTGATAAAAACACATTTTATTACCGAATTCATATCATGTTAATGGAATAACGCTTGCCTCAGAATATTCACCTTATAACCGTAACCAAAGATTCAGTGTGAACACCCGCAGTATCATGTTGTTTTCCTCCCCTAAACTTTCATCCTCATGGTGTCATGCGTTTTTGTTGTCATTTTTAATCACACTGGCCAGCCATGCCGTTGCTACCCCGCTACCACGTGATGACCTGTGGGTGACAAACGGGCCTGTTTACAGTTCCGTGACTTACGGCAACAATGCCGGATACACCACCGGCGGCGCCGTGGCCCTGAACACGGTCAGCGGCCTGCTCGATACCACATTTCCGCAAGTGGTGGGTACAGTGAATGTGGTTGTCGCAGACGGTACTGATGCATGGTATATCGGGGGCGACTTCAGTTCAGTCGGAGGTTTTTCTCGAAATAACATTGCGCGTATCAACGCCGACAAGACCGTTGATCCCGACTGGGATCCTGATACCAACGGGGTGATCCATACCATGTTGCTGGCCGGTACAACCCTGGTTGTTGGTGGGGAGTTTACCCAGATCGCAGGTTTCGCACGTAACAGGCTCGCAGCATTGGATACCTCGCAAGATACCGCTGTTGTCATACCCTGGGACCCGGATGTCAACGATACCGTGCTGTCCTTGGCATTAAACGATACGACGCTCTATATCGGCGGGGAATTTACCCAGGTCGGCGCACAGACAAGGAATTATATCGCCTCAGTGGATTCCAACCCCGACGAAGATGGCAATACCGTTATCAATGACTGGGCACCAGATGCTGACAATATTGTAAGATCGGTCGCCGTATCCGCGGACGGCCGCAACGTGTATGCCGGCGGTGATTTTACTGCCATCGGTGGTGCGAGCCGTAACCGGATAGCGTCACTTAGCGCGACGACAGACACAAATAACGCCACCGTGTGGAATCCTGATGCGGACGACACCGTATATGTACTGCTCAGGTCCGGTGACACCCTTTACGTTGGCGGTGCCTTCGCCTCGATTGGTGGCAAGAATCGCAACCGGATCGCTGCTCTCAATACCTTGTTAGATATCAATAACGCCACCGCGTGGGATCCGAACGCCGATGATACCGTACGCACACTGCTGCTGGACGGAAATATCTTATATGTTGGTGGTGATTTTACCTCTATCGGCGGCAAAAACCGCAACAGTATCGCCGTTCTGGATACCACAATCAATACCATTAATGCGACCGGCTTGAACCCCTCGCTCAATGGGCCGGTATACGGGATAGCCAGGGCCTTGACAACGATATATGCGGGTGGCGCATTCAATTCGGTAAGTGATGATTCGAGGTTGTATATCGGCGGCGATTTTACCTATGTCGGCCCCAATAACGGTGCAGGTGTCGGCATTGAAATCGCAACGGCACAGGCCAGTAATGCATTCCCTGCCGTCAATGGTCCGGTTTATACAGCGATCTCTGATGGATCGAACGGCTGGTATATCGGTGGTTCATTCACGGATATCGGAGGTGTGACGCATAATAATATCGCACATATTGTACAAAGTGGGTCCGATTATATTGTCGACGCCAACTGGAATCCGGATGCGGACGGGACTGTCTATACGATGGTGTTATCACCCGGAGGAA
>CAZSAK010000001.1:14007-216507 GCA_964605155.1 uncultured Chromatiaceae bacterium
ATCGAATACCGGCAACGAAGATGTCGCCACTGCGTGGAATCCGGATGCGGACGGGACTGTCTATACGATGGTGTTATCACCCGGAGGAATGCTGTACGTCGGTGGAGATTTCACAGACATCAATGCCACGGTTCCCCGCAATCGGCTGGCTGCATTTGATACATCGAATACCGGCAACGAAGATGTCGCCACTGCGTGGAATCCGGATGCGGACGGGCCGGTTTATACGCTCGCCTTCTCAGGCGCTACAGTATATGTGGGCGGTGATTTTACAAGCATGAACAACATCTCTCGTGATCATATTGCCGCTGTAGTCGCGGCTGATGGTGCCCTCGTGAATTGGCGAATCAATACAGGAAATTCCGTTCGCACATTGTCAGTGTCGGCTGATGGTGCCACGATTTTTGTAGGTGGTCTATTTACATCCATCGGGGGAGTCGTCCGTAACAGGATTGCGGCGCTTGACCTTGTAAACGGAAATGCTACCTCATGGGATCCGGGTGCCAATGATACTGTACGAAGTCTGGTGATTTCGGATGATTCAAGTAGTCTGTATGTCGGCGGGGACTTTACGGTTATCGCGGGGAAAACGCGCAACCGGATTGCATCGATTGAAAGGACTACAGGACTGGCTGAATCGTGGAATCCGGACGCCGATGGCGCGGTATATGCAATGACCTTGAGTGAAGATGGGCAGCTTCTGTATGCGGGAGGTGAATTCACCACCTTTAATGCCGGTGCAACCGCACGTAACCACGTCGCCTCGCTGTTTACCGACACGATCAACAATGCAGCGATTGTGAGCAACTGGGATCCCGACGCCAGTGATGGCGCGGTGCGGGCCATGGCGCTGTTTGGTACTATCCTCTACGTTGGTGGGGATTTTACCGTCAATGGAACAATTGGCGCTGAGAACCGTAACCATATCGCAGCACTACGCACCAGCAGTAGTTCCGCGACTGCATGGGATCCCGATGCCGATGATAATGTGCTTGCCATGTCCCTGTCCGCCGATGGGCGCCTGTTGTATGTGGGAGGTAAGTTTACAGACTTTGATGACGGCAGTATAACCCGCAACCATCTTGCCGTATTGGATACTACGGCGGTAGTTGCCGAGGAGATGCTGACAGACTGGGACCCTGATGTGGATGATGTCGTGCGTACTTTATCACTGTCCCGTGATGAATCCACCCTGTATGTTGGTGGTGATTTTACCACGATCGGAAGCGGCAGCGGTGTGCAGACCCGCAACAGGATTGCCGCGTTATCAACGGATGGCGGAGTACCGATCAACTGGTGGGATGCCGATGCGGATGCGCCGCTCGTTTCGCTCCAGCTGTCAGGAGACAGAGGTATGCTCTATGCAGGCGGCAGCTTTACCCAGCTGAACGGCAATGCTCGGAGTTATTATACCGCGATGGATATCTCGATCCCGCAGACAACTGCTGTTCCTGCAGCGGGCGCTTATAATAGCAACCAGGATATTGTACTGTTATGTAATGACTCGTTCGGTTCCGGTTGCGCAACGACCTATTATACAACTGACGGCACTACACCCACGACCTCATCCACGCCTTACTCGACTGCGATCAACATCACGACAGATACTACAATTCAATTCTTCTCGCTCGACAATGCCGGCAATCATGAGGCGGTACAATCCGCCGCGTATACCATGGATTCTGTTGCGCCGGTCACCACCGCAGTTCCTGCAAGCGGGTTATTGGGTTTAGATAACAATTCCATTACCCTAACATGTAACGATGCTGGGGGAGGTTGCGCCGCAACCTATTATACTCTTGATGGAACAGTCCCGACCACGTCATCGACAGTGTATATTGAGCCCATAGTTATGGTTGACGATACTACTTTGATGTTTTTCTCGGTTGATACGGCCGGCAACATCGAATCCTCGATAAAATCCGAGACCTACAGTGTCGATGTCAGCGTTCCACGGACATCTGCTTTACCCGCCACACGGGTATTCGATTCATCCAGCTTGTCGATCACGTTGTCGTGTGACGATACCCCCCTCCCGGAGGTACCACCCGGCCCCGGCGATATCCCGGAGGGCGCCGTTGATCCAAATACCGGCACCTTCCCCAATCCGAATGATTTCAATAATCCGGCGCCCGGGGACTTTACCACTACCGCCGGGGCGGTTCTGAGTGCTGCAATCACCAATACGGGCACAGGCTGTGTATCAACCTACTACACGACGGATGGTACGACACCGACAACCGCATCAACACCTTATGTGGCCCCTATCAAGATCACGGATAATACCATCATTAAATTCTTTTCCGTCGATGGTGCCGGTAACGAGGAGGGAGTCAAGCTCGAGAGCTACATTAGCCATAAAAGCAGTATAGGCGCTATTGGTCCTTCGAGCTTATGGTTATGTTTGACAGTTATCTTGCTTCGCCTCTACGACAAGCGTCGATTATGTCGATAAATACTGTCATCAAATTCCTGGTTGGTATCGTTGTTTACCTAAATGTAGCAATTTGTTTGACCTGTGTTAACAGTACCGTTAATGCATCGACTACGCCACGTTTAAATCTGTGGGTGACAAATGGACAGGTTTTTACAGTATTGGCCGATCAATCAACCTTGTATATCGGTGGTGATTTTACCTATGTAGGTCCCAGGACGGGTTCAGGCGTGGGGATCGATAAGATAACTGCCGCGGTCGACGACGCTTATCCGGTGATCAACGGAACAGTCTATGCTGCGGTATCTGATGAATCAAACGGCTGGTATATAGGCGGGTCGTTCACTGATGTAGGCGGTGTTGCACGTAATAGCATTGCGCATATCTTATCGGATATGAGTGTTGATCCAAATTGGGACCCTAACGTCACCGGTGCGAATGCAACAATTTACACTATGGCCTATACGGGGACTACTTTATATGTGGGTGGCAGTTTTACCAATATAGGCGGCCAGGCGCGAAGCAATATTGCCAGGCTGGATCCTGTTAATACCGGGCAGGCGGATGGTACCTGGAATCCTGCTGCCGATGATGTGGTACGGGCGCTGGTGTTATCCAGTGATGACGGTAAACTTTATGTGGGGGGTGATTTTGGCAATATAGGCGGCCAGGCGCGAAGCAATATTGCCAGGCTGGATCCTGTTAATACCGGGCAGGCGGATGGTACCTGGAATCCTGCTGCCGATGATGTGGTACGGGCGCTGGTGTTATCCAGTGATGACGGTAAACTTTATGTGGGGGGTGATTTTGGCAATATAGGCGGCCAGGCGCGAAGCAATATTGCCAGGCTGGATCCTGTTAATACCGGGCAGGCGGATGGTACCTGGAATCCTGCTGCCGATGATGTGGTACGGGCGCTGGTGTTATCCAGTGATGACGGTAAACTTTATGTGGGGGGTGATTTTGGCAATATAGGCGGCCAGGCGCGAAGCAATATTGCCAGGCTGGATCCTGTTAATACCGGGCAGGCGGATGGTACCTGGAATCCTGCTGCTGATAGGGCTGTAAATGTCCTATTATTTTCAGCACCATCAACCTTGTATATCGGTGGTGATTTCACAATTGTTGACGGCGTTGCTCGCAACCGGCTGGCAGCATTAGATACGAATGCAGCTACGGCAGGTGCGTACACGCTCAACTGGGATCCTTCTGCGGGAGACTCGGTAAATGTCCTGGCGCAGGATAGCATCAACATATTTGCAGGTGGCGGGTTTACATCGGTGGGTGGCCAGAAACGAAATAATCTCGCGGCTTTCGGTATCCAGGTGGGAGCGGTAACCTCCTTTAATCCAGACGTCAATGACATTGTCCGCACAATGGCAGTCACCCGTGACAGCGATACGATGTATATAGGGGGTGATTTCACGACGGTAACTGCACAGACCCGTAATCATCTTGCTGCGGTGAACACGCCGACAGGTTCCGTAACCGCCTGGGACCCGAATGCCAATGACATTGTTAGGAATATACTGTTGTCGAATGACGATGATACGCTTTACGTGGCCGGAGATTTTTCTTCCTTTAACAGCGGAGCAGGTATTCGGAATTATATCGCTGCGATTGACACTGCCACTGCGGTTGCGACACCATGGGCCCCGGATGCCGATGCCATAGTACGCACCCTGAGGTTGTCCAATGATGGAGCCATCATATATGCAGGAGGTGATTTTTCCGTAATCGGCCAGCAGGCCAGCTCAAAACTCGCGGCGTTGTCGACTTCAAGTGGCGCTGTAACACTCACTTGGCCAGCCTCTAATCCGGATATTTATGCAATGCAATTATCCTCCGATGAAGGCACCTTGTATGCCGGCGGCGTGAATGAGCTGGCTGCATTTTCCACAAGCGATACATCATCGGTTGCTACTTTCAACCCGGGTGCAATCGCGGGAACCATCGAAACACTGGCTATATCTGTAGACGACCGAATGCTCTATATAGGAGGTTTCTTGACGAATATCGGCGGACTGGCGCGCGCCAATATCGCACGGTATGACATTATTGAAGATGCATTAACTGCCTGGGATCCAGGAACGGATGCAGATGTACGTGCTCTGGCGCTGACCGATAACGATACTACCTTATATACAGCGGGAGACTTCACAATCATCGGAACTGACGCCGGTACTGAAGATCCGCGTACCAGCATTGCGGCGATACCAATGTTACCACCTGAGACCACCATTGCTCCGGCGCCAGGAGATTATACCACCAGTCAGAATGTCACTTTGACCTGTGATGACAATTCGGGATCGGGTTGTCTCGATATATATTACACACTGGATGGCGGCACACCTACAACTGCATCAACGATCTACACGGCACCAATTAACATACCAATCGATACCGCCGTAACACTGAAATATTTTTCGATCGATAACGAAGGAACTCATGAAGCTGTTCAAACGGCGGACTTTGTGATCGATACCACTGCTCCGACGACCACCGCTTCTCCCGGTGCCGGCATTTATAATCTGAATAACGAACCGATCAACCTGATATGTACAGATGTGGGGGGGTCGGGATGTGGACCGACATACTATACGACTGATGGCTCTACCCCCACGACTGCTTCTACATTGTATACCGGAGCAATACCAATGGATACACTGGAAGGTACGGTAACGCTGAAGTTTTTTTCGATTGATAACGCTGGAAATCAGGAGACAACGATAAACAGTATGGATTATGTGGTCGATATTACACCACCAACGATTGTATTATCTCCCTTCAGCGGTACTTATGCACCGCCTCAAACCATCACGTTATCATGTGACGATGGTGGCGGTACCGGCTGTGATGAGATCTACTATACAACGGATTTGACAGTACCTACTGACCAGTCAACCAAGTACTCCCAGACCGGGCCGCTTACAGTCACAGATGGCATTGTGGTAAGGGCCGTGGCGGTTGATGTCGCTGGGAATATGGGCGATATCGTGGTAGGTATTTACACCTTTACGATTGGCGCCGGTGAAAGTCGTAGTGGGGTAGGTGGAATGAATCCCGTTCTGATACTGGTATTGATCGGATTTGTAGCCCGTTTGCGATATCCCGGGCGTAATTGAGTTCCTGCTAGTGCCTGAAATGCCGTATTCCGGTGAAAACCATGGCCATGTTATGTTCATTGGCTGCCTTAATCACTTCTGTATCACGTATTGAACCTCCTGGTTGGATCACGGCTGTGATCCCGGTTTGTGCTGCATTGTCGATGGCGTCGCGGAAAGGGAAAAACGCATCCGAGGCCATGACAGAACCACTTACCTCGAGTTCGGCGTCCTTTGCCTTGATGGCAGCAATGCGAGCACTGTAGACACGACTCATCTGGCCGGCCCCGATTCCGATGGTCATACCGTTATTGGCATAGACGATAGCATTCGATTTAACATACTTTGCTACCTTCCAGCTGAACAACAGATCATCCATTTCCTGTTTTGAAGGGTTCCGTTCTGTAACAACATTTAATTCTGGCCGGTTTATCATGCCCGTGTCACGATCCTGGATAAGCAGTCCGCCGGTGACGCATTTGTAATCCCAATCTTGATGCCGATTACCGGACCAGGGCCCTGTTACCAGAATTCGTACATTCGGTTTGGCGGCAGTCACAGCCAGAACATTTTCATCGATGGCGGGAGCGATGATGAGTTCGACAAACTGCCGGCTAATGATTGCCTGTGCGGTTTCAGCATCCAGGATTTGGTTAAAGGCGATAATGCCGCCAAAGGCGGACGTTGAATCGGCCTGATAGGCATGTTCATAGGCGCTGATAAGTGAATCACCGATTGCAACCCCACAGGGATTGGCATGTTTGACAATCACGCAGGCGGCCGTGTCTGAAAATTCCTTGACACATTCCAGGGCGGTATCAGCATCAGCAATATTATTAAATGATAAAGCCTTGCCCTGTAATTGTTGAGCAGTAGAAACGCCGGCATCGGATGGCTGGATATCCAGATAAAATGCAGCTCGTTGATGTGGATTCTCCCCGTATCGCAAATCCTCTTGTTTGATATATTGCGTGTTAAAGGTATGCGGCAAGTGAAGTCTCTCCTTGACGCCATCGTGAATGCTTCCCAGGTAATTGGCAATATCATCATCATAGCGTGCAATCTGTTCAAATGCCTTTAGTGCCAGTGAAAAACGCATGTCTTGACTGATAGAACCAGAATTGGCACGTAATTCCTCAATAATGCTTGTGTAATCACCGTGATCGATGACCACGCAGACATTTTGATAGTTTTTTGCGGCAGCCCTTACCATGGTCGGCCCCCCTATATCGATGTTCTCAATGGCTTTATCCAATTCACATCCGGGGGTGGCAATTGTCTTTGCAAAGGGATAGAGATTGACCACGACCAGGTCGATAAAGTCGATGTTGTAGCGTTCGAGTTCGGCATCATCAACTCCCCGTCTGCCGAGCAGGCCGGCATGAATCCTTGGGTGCAGGGTCTTGACACGTCCGCTCATCATCTCCGGGAAACTGGTGTATTCCGAGACATCAGTGACGGCGATCCCGTTGTCACTCAGAATGGTTGCCGTGCCTCCGGTGGAGAGGACTGAGATATTGAACTCTGCTAATTGACGAGCAAATTCTACAATATCGGTTTTATCTGAAACACTGATGAGTGCCCGTTTTATTGTGATCATCTGCCGAACCGGCCTGTTTCACCCATGCTAGTTGTTCAAGCCGTATTTCATGAGTTTCTTGCGCAGTGTGCTGCGGTTAATGCCTAATATCTCAGATGCCTTGCTTTGATTGCCGCGTGCAAATTTCATTACCGCCACGAGCAGGGGATATTCCACTTCACTTATGACCATGTTATAGACATCTTTTGCCTCATGACCGTCAAGATCCTTGAAATAGACTTCCAGGGCTGTGCTGACGCATGCGCACAGAGGTGTTTTACGACGTTCATTTTCAATAGGTATGAAGGAGGGCTTTTTCAGAGAGTTCATGCAGCCTGTTCCATATCTGAGTCGAGATTATCGAAGAAGTCATCGATCATGGATAATTGCTGCTGCACTGTATCGACCCTGTTAACTGCATGGCGGAAGGCCGCACCACCGGGGCGCCCCTTGCTATACCAGGAGATGTGTTTGCGCGCTACCCGCAGGCCAACATGCTCCCCATAAAATTCATAGAGTTGTTTGACATGTTCTCTCAATGTGGAACGTATTTCGGATGTCGGTGGTGCAGCAAGCTTTTCACCAGTACGCAGATAATGCTCTATGAAGGTGAAGATCCAGGGATTACCCTGGGCGGCACGACCGATCATGACGCCATCAGCGCCGGTATGATCAAGGACCAGTTTCGCCTTTTCAGGAGAAGTGATATCGCCATTTGCAATTATCGGTATATTCACGGATGCCTTGATAGCGGCGATAGTGTCGAATTCAGCAACACCACTGTAACCGCAGGCGCGCGTTCTGCCATGGACGGCGAGCGCCGCGATACCGGCCTGTTCGGCGATTTTTGCAACCTGAACTCCGTTGCGGTGCTCTTTATCCCAGCCGGTACGGATTTTAAGTGTCACCGGGACATCGACAGCATGGATGACAGCATCCAGGATACGGCCTACGAGCACGGTGTCCTGTAATAATGCCGAACCGGCCATGACATTGCATACCTTTTTTGCAGGGCACCCCATATTGATATCAATGATCTGTGCGCCATTATCGACATTATAACGGGCGGCATTCGCCATCAGAACGGGGTCTGCTCCTGCTATCTGTACCGATCGAGGTTCGGATTCACCATCATGATTTGCACGCCTGCGCGTCTTTTCACTGCCCCAAAGCAGTGAATTTGACGAGACCATTTCAGAGACCGCCATACCGGCACCCAAGCGTTTGCATAGCTGACGAAACGGCCTATCTGTGACGCCTGCCATGGGTGCCAGAAACAATTTGTTAACAAGTTGAAAAGGCCCAATTTTCATTATTTATTATCGTTTGGTAATGTTATCGTGCGCGTCAAGTTGTCGCGGGACGCCCATGATACTCGTTCTTCGATCGCCAATAAAGATCCATTTTGATTTCGTTATATCACGTGACTATTGTTGTAGATCAAAGGTGTTGCGGATCAAAGGAATTCGAACTGGTAGGTGATGGCGTGTTCGCCCGGGTCTAAAATTTGCAAGTCCGCAATCACGGGTATCTGGGGTTTCATACCCTTACCGGTCTCGATCTGTTGCGTAAGGTATTCATCAGGTCTGAAGCGGCGGTAGGCAATTTCGTGTCCATCAATATCATAAAAGGTGAGCATGATTAACGGAAACGGCTGGACATAGGGCGCGATATTTTTCAAGGTGAACTGCACCTGTAATATATGTTGGTTGTCAGGCATATTATGCACCTCGCGGTTAACGATGATCACCTTTGATACATCCCTGCGCAGTGGAATTTCACAGGTGGCCACCATACACAGTTTTTCCAGCCACGGACGTAATACCTCGTGCTCGGACAGATCATCGCGTAGAAAATAGGCATTCTGCATTATGAATGTCAGCAATAAACCCAGGATTCCTACTGTCCACCAATGTGAAGGCCTTGCAAGCTGGGAATATGCCTGATCAAGCGCGTAAAGTTCCTCAAGGTCGGGTTTGGGCGGTGTTATTGATTCCGACTCCATGTTCGATGGTGCCAGATCGGATGTGGACCCGATCGTGGTTACGGTGGTCAAATATTCGGGGAATACCCTGCGAAGAGTGTCCGGGATCTGAATAATTGCTCGACAGTGGTCACAATGCACAAGCTTGATAGGGCTGACTAACGAATCACGCCGCTTATTGAGTGTTCTGCATTGTGGACATTGTATCACCATTGGCTTGTTAAATAGGTTGACCTTTGATTGATGGTTACCGGCGGCGGGTTCCGGAAATCCGCACCCATTGCTCGCGTACTTCCATATGATCAACGCTAAAATGAGGCTCTAGGGCCGTGGCAACGTCAGTAGTCTGGGTAGTTAATATACCTGAAAGGACGATAGAACCACCGGCGGATATTAGTTTAGCGAAGGTGGGGACAAGCTCGATGATTGGATTAGCGAGGATATTAGCCATCAGACAATCCACCTTGTGTCGTGGTAGGCGGGCGGGCATGATCGTCGTTATTTGCTGCTGAACCATGTTAAGATTCGCATTGTGTAATGTGGCTAAAAGTGCCTGGTTATCAATATCGAGTGACCAGACATGACTTGCCCCCAGTTTCGCCGCTGCTATGGATAAGATACCCGACCCACAACCGTAATCAATGACCTCCCAGCCGGTGATATCCTGTTGATCCAGCCATTCCAGGCATAATGCTGTAGTCGGGTGTGATCCCGTTCCGAACGCGAGCCCCGGGTCAAGGATGATGTGTATCCCTGTTTGGGGCGATGAAGCAATCCATGTTGGGAATATCCACAATCGGTTACCGAAGCTGAGTGGCTGAATGGTATCCATCCATTTCTCCTGCCAGTCCTGATTTTCCATCCTTTCTATATAATACGGTGGCAAGGAGGATACCTGTAATGAGGTTCGCAGGAATTCCAGGACTTGTTTGACGTCTGTCCTCATATCAAAAAGTCCAGTGACGCGGGTACTGTCCCATAACACGGTGACGTCTGGTGGCGGCTCATAGATTTCATCGTTGTTACCGCTTTGCATTGATACTGTCATAGCGCCCGCTTCACAGAGAAGGTCGCCGAGTATCTGCGCGGTTTTAGATGTTGTGCAGAGTGAGATTTGCAACCAGGACATAAACTTTTGATTGGAATAAATATGTTAAGGGTTAATCTAGGTTCTTCCACGATCGTCTGGACAATTCTAATGCAAGAGGACTAATCTAACTAAAGATTATTACGAATCAAAGCGTACAGCAATCGTTGCCGACTGTTATCTTATGCGAAATAATTGAAAACTTAGAAGACTTGAGGTTTGACTAAGGGCAAGATGTCGCTACTGGCATCTTTCGTATTGATTGATTGATTATTTTTACAGTCAGGTTTTGCATCAACATAAGGAATGCCGCGGTAATATTGCGTTGACGACTGTCACCGCAGATGACGTAGTCACGATTTTTATCCAGGATGGTGACGGCTTCTCTCAGTACGCTGAAGGGGAGATTGATGCTTCCCTCCATATGTGACTTGTGAAACGCGACCGGAGTACGCAGGTCCAGCAATACCGTCTTGCCTTGGTCCAGACTTTTCACCTCATCATAAGACAACAGTGTTATCAATGGTCTGACAATCAGGGTCATGAATTCACCTCGTGAAAGCGCCAGTAACTTTCCGTCCTCAACCATGATAACTTTATATGTATATGGTTCATTGTTAATAAGCAATTCTTCGCCGAAGCCTTCCCCGACATTGATTTCCGTGTATTCCTCTGAACCCTTGTTCTGATGGTTATTCTTTATAACACGGCAGCGTCCTTGTACTACGAGATAATAATATTTACTGTCATCTCCCGCTTCGACAAGCACGTCGTCAGTACTGGCCTCTAATAATTCAAAACGATGCCTCAGCACCTGTTTATATGGCTGTGGCAACCTTGATAACAAGGGTAAATAGAGTGCCTGCTGTATGAACTCCTGTGTCGCAATAGACCCTGTTTCTATGGGCGGTTGTTTTCGTATGTTACCGGAAACATACTTATGAAGCAGATCAGTATCAATGCTCAGTGTAGTTATGCTAGTTCTTGCCAGGGCCGTTGTGACGCGGGGTTGTTGGTCGGCGATGGGATTCAAGGCATCGTTTGTTCCTGCCTTCAGGGTCATGACGAGTTCACCATCGGTGATCAGTGCCAACTGGCCGGAGAGCAGAAACACGGTCAAGTTATCGGTGTCGCCTTCATCGAAGAGATGCCGTCCCGGGGGCAGGCGCTTTATCGTTGAGCGGGATATCAGTTCTTCGCGTGATTCCGGGTTGAGCGAATTCAATGGAACCAAGTTATCCAGCTCTATTTCCTCGATCCGTTCCGCTGCTGCGCTCATGTAATTCCTCCTGTAAATTACACAATGTTAATGTGCAATCCCCCTGCTGTTGTTCCAATACACCAAGCCGTAGAGTAATGATATCCGTAAAAGCGTTATAATTATGTGACACAGTTCACAAAAGACGCCGTCTTCCATTCATGATTATTATCTGTTTCATGAAATGCCATAACCTTCTGGAATGGGTCACGAGATTGCTGCGTATCAGGCTGGATGATCTGTAAATGCCTATCCTTGTGCCATTTTAAACTGGTGAAATTTGAATGGAGATAGCATTCTTTAAGCCATGCCAGAAGGTGCTGTCTGTGGCTTCATACGGCTTCTATCACCATATTGACCTCCACTATGTGCCAGCCCAGTGCAGTTGCGACCTCCACGGCGAGTTCGAATGCCTTTGTCTTAGGTATTGCAAGGATGAGTGTAGCTCTATCCTGATAAGCCTGCGGTTTGTCGTGCTAACGAGTATCATTGCTAGCTGCTTGTCCAGGATACATAATCAAGACGACCACGGTTATGCGCCGCCCATAGATCCTGTGACGGCCCCAGTGGCACTATTTGGTTAGGATTGATTATCTTATGACTGTAATAATAGTGTTGCTTGATATGTTCCAAATTTACAGTAGCGGCAATTCCAGGCCATTGATAGAGTTCCCGCAAATAATTGGACAGATTGGGGAAATCAACGATGCGGAAAAGGTTGCATTTGAAGTGTAGATAGTAGACCGCATCAAAGCGTATCAGTGTTGTGAACAATCGCCAATCAGCCTCGGTAATCTTATCGCCTGCCAGGTATCTTTGCTGCAAGAGACGTGCCTCGATCTTATCCAGGGTTCTAAATAATCGATGAAAAGCACTTTCATAGGTTTTTTGTCTGGTCGCGAAACCGCAGCGGTAAACACCGTTATTAATATCCTCGTAGATAGTCGAATTGATTTTGTTAATTTCGCCCTGCAGATGTGGTGGATAATAGTCGAAATGCTCATCGGTAAATTCTGAAAATGCACTGTTAAGCATGCGAATGATCTCGGCCGATTCATTGTTCACGATTGTTTGGCGATGCTTGTCCCATAGCACCGGAACGGTGACCCGACCGGTATACTGTTTGTTCACCATAGTATAAATTTGATAGATGTATTGAGCCTGATTGACTGAATCCGATGTCTTGCCATTGTGTGTGGAAAATTCCCAGCCATTTTCAAGCATATGAGGTTTGACTATGGAGATCGAAATAATCTCTTCAAGCCTTTTCAGCTTCCTGAAAATCAAGGTTCGATGTGCCCAGGGACAGGCTAAAGATACATATAAATGGTAACGTCCAGGTTCAGCGATAAAGCCGCCATCTCCGGTTGGACCAGGACTGCCATCCGGAGTTACCCAGTGATGGTAATGGGAATCTTCGCGAACGAATTCCCCGTCGTACTTGGCGGTGTTATACCATTGATCATGCCATGTGCCATTTATCAATAACCCCATCGAATTCTCCTCACGTCATTTTAACACTCCATAAATCCCATGTTGTCCATGATTATTCCCAGAAAATGATTTAGAAAGCGAAAAAGGTGCCATACGCTTTATAAAGATGAGCCTCCTGCAGATCCCGATATCCACTAATGGTGTTTAACTGTGATTTTAGCTTGATATTCGATTGGTAATTCCCAGGATCACGTAGGTCCTCACACTGATTGCATAACCGCGTCTTTCATAGGTTTTCATCGATGCTTATTAAGTGGCCTGAATCTTGCCCTCTATGTATCAACAGAGTTACTTGTTATCGCCAGAACTTTTATAAAAATCATAGATAATATAAGGAGTTACATTGGTAGGCGCATGGGGTGAAATCGCTTGGAACATGAGTTACAGCACAACGGAACGTCAGCTTTTTGTCGGTATAAAATCCGAATTCTAACCGAGCGGGTTGATATTCAGAGTCACCCATTGCAACGGTATCAACTCTTATTGTTCTTGTTGGTAATGACACTTTGGCCATCGTTTCATGGTGTGGTTTATGCGGGCAATCTCAGTCTGCTGGTAAATGGAAAATCACTACATATGAATCCGCCAAGAAGTATTGAATATAACGAGAAAAATTGGGGTGCCGGAATACAATACGATTTTGAATCTTACGACAGGAAATGGGTCCCGTTTATGTCGGTATCTGGGTTTATCGATTCATTCGAGAATCCTTCTTATTATACAGGTGCAGGTATTGTCCGAAGGGTACATTTCGGTCATACAAAAGACAGCAAGCATGTTGACGCCGGTCTTATCGGATTTCTGATGACGCGAAAGGATTATAAAGACGGCAATCCATTTATTGGTATGTTACCGGCGCTTTCATTTGGCAGCAGGAGGTTTGCCGTAAATATGACCTATATACCCAAGATAGATCCGAAAATGGTGGCATTGTGGTTTTTTCAGCTCAAGATCTCGACGTTCTAATTCTAGCCGGATGTTAATCAGATATCGTTAGGAATCGATGGGTAAAGCCGAGATTTAAAAGCCTGGCAACATCATCTTCCACGCTTATCTCCAGCCACTGGACATCAAAGGAAGTATTCTTTGTTAATGCATATTGTAATTTCAATCCAGTGTAGATACCTGATGACCGATCATCGAAATTAATCGCAATGGCTCCCCCCCCGGAAAGCGAGTTAACGGCTGTTACCACATGCCAGAGATAGACCCCACCAGTCAACTGGATCGCATAGCGGTTTTTGATCGGCAACACAGCGTTTAGGCCCAGCATAAAACCATCTGTTTCCCGACTGGTCTCAGCACTGACAGATGGTTGGCTTACCAATACCGTGGATCCGTGTTGCCGGTCAAGATATTGATAACCAAACTCAAGTCCCAGATAACGGTTGTGCTGATATCCAACAAAGACATGCCAGGGTATCTTGTTGTCATCCAGAGTACTGGAGCCTGGTACTTGCCGGTCAGCCAGGTCTGCTTCGAGGTTTTGACTGTCATAGGCTGTGTAGCCCAAGCTGCCACCGGCGTACCAGAATGATTCGGCAAAACATTGATGCGGCGTGAAATATGGTAATGAGATAATCAAAGTACAGAGCAGATACTTTACCTTACTCGTTGTTAGCCGGGCATCAATCATGTGTAATCGTCAGTTGAATAAGTAGTAAAAACCTGCTGGTCGTGGTAAGCCCCCGTCATCTATGGCGGACCCGTTACACTCGAACCTACGTTGTAGGGGTTAAGAGTCCTAACATTAAGGTATATCCCAATCATTACCAATCTTAACCTGTCTTTAGAACTAGATACAACACAGCTAGTTACATCATTATCAAAATATCCATGGTTGAGTCTTGATTGATATTATTGAAGGTAGAACCAGATTATGTTGCAGATAATCATTCTGATAATATTCAAGATATCGGCTCTAGACACATCTTCAAGTAGCAAGAAAAATAATTTCTATAACACCAGAGTACACTGGCTTTGTCCTGTGCATTACATCGGCTGGGACGAAGATATTGCTAGTCTACAATAAAGTACATGGGAAACCACTAATGACTATACTTGGACGGCAGGAAGCTGCTTGTCTGTAATGGAGCAATGTAATTTTAAGGTTAAATGCATACTGCCACCGATAATATATGCAGAACAAATCGTGTGCTTCCATGTTTGGATTTTTTATATGAACCTGTTATTCGAGTTAAATAAGAAATCAGCTTCTGCTATGTGTGTACTGGGGAATGTAAAGGAGACTAGATTGTCAAGCCCACGGTGACATATGACAATAGTAAGTGACTTATTTGGTGTGGTTTTTAAGTTTGGTTTTCTTCACAGAACATTTTCTCCATAGCTGAGAGTATTAATATCTCGGCATATGCATTAATACGACAACTCAATCATAGGATCAATAGATTGAATATTACCGCAGGATACCATGATTATGGATGTTGAAGGCTTGCGGTAGTCAATGCAGAGGATTGCCGTCTATAGTCTAAATTCCGCCGGTATCAAGCAATCAGCGGAGATTCATGATTTAGACACAAAAAAGTTGATTCAATTCTGCCATGACAGGTAGATACTGAGGATATGGCACCTACTATATATTTGTAACTACTAAATCATCTTATTGCTTTTGAGTAAGGACAACCAGGTTGCTGAAGTTTTCCTTTATGAAATAAGGAGCAGCACTAGATTTAAAACGAAGCAGAATCCTGAATGCTTCTTCGTGTATTTCGCGCGAATCACCTTGCAGGATTATCTCTTCTGGACGATAGGTTATATTGCAATTTGATTTTCTTTTTGCATACATTTTATTATCACTCCAATCAATAGATTGATGTAAGTACCTTCCTTTAACAAACATTTTCCTTTTAGTGTGGAAGCTTCTACCTTGTTGAATTCAAAAGATCTTGATTGATTTCTCTCTGTCCGCCCAAGATATTGCCAAGGAGATGGGCATGACTAATTATCTACCGGATCTACCATTAATCATCTACAAGTCGAAAATCCATATCGGTAAATTCGTTATACAGATCCCAAGAATCACTCCGGTTGTCTGCCGATGCTTTATTGAAAGGGTCTTCGTAGTTATCCATATCAATAGATTCATGGGTATTACCAGTATTGGATGTTTTATTTTTTGCAACTTTACCTTTAATCCTGGTTTTAACTTTTCTATTGGTTTTATTGATGGCCATTGATTTACCTCTTTTTTATCAATTAAATTTTGGTCCCGTCCCTTACTAATCACTTCCATAACTCAACGAGATTGTGCTCATGAACCCGGAATTATTAAGTCTGTTTTAATCCTGAATGTTCATATTGGTCCTGAGTACAATCGGTTAATATGAGATAGCAAATAACACACCATAGATTCGTATCTATATGTAATTCATGATTATTTTAATAATGCAGGGGAGATAATCCTCTTTTTAAGAGGATTTATGTAATCTATTCCGACAATCCATATCGTGGAATCAGCAGAGATTCATATAAACTTCTCTGCTGAGCGCCCAATAAGTTTTCCGAGTTCTAGGTTATCAAGTGTCCTAGCCCCCTAAACTTGATACAGGGAACGTGAGAAAATCTCACTGGGAATTGAGTACAGGAGCGCTTTCTCGGGAATGAGGACACGCTGGCGGCCATGGCGGCGGTACGGTCAAACTGGCTCGAGGCCTTCGCGCTTGCCGTGAAGGTCTGCACCGATCGCTATCCGGAGGACTTTGGCGCCATCGACAACTGGCAGGCCTATGAGGCAAAGGTCGAGGCCCTGCGGAGTCAGCGCGATGAGCTCTTCCGTCGGATTGCTAAGGAGTGCAGTGGTTCAGACCTGGACGTGAAGGATGCGGGTCAAGGGATGGCTATCATCAGTTTTGCGATGACCCAGGGCGAGGTGTCGTTGCATCCGATGAGCGATACCGGTGAAAGGCTTGTTAATTGGATGATGAGCCGCCGCTAAGACCGCGTGATAATAACCGATGAATCTTCCTTCAATCTATTTTTTAGGTTCGTTAATGAAGTCTAAAAGCTTTTGGTGACTCTTCCTTCGCTCTTGCAGTATTTTAGTATCGAAATCAGCGATTATATCAACACATATAGATTTTATATCTTCCATGCTTCCAAGTTGTAACCAATGCTCTGGATAAAAGAAAAGATCATTTGTCCAAAACATTCCATATTTCACTTGATCATCTTTAAACATAGATGATAAAAAATCATTTTGAAATCTTCTTGAGATTGTGGTTGAAAGCGCTATACCATTTTCATTTCCACCTTTACTTGTTATTACCACCTCAACAACACTTATGATGTAATCGCTGTCCTCATTTGATAGAACAACATCACCCAATGCTCTAAGCTCTCTAGATAAGTAACTTTCAATAAGATTCTTTTTACTCTCATCTCCGCTTACGGATAAAATAACTCTGTACGTCGGACTCTCATTCGCGGGTAAAGTGACATTTGGTAAAACCAATGTTGCTATTAAGAGAATTGTTGCACTTAATTTCATGAATCATATTTTTTCATAATACTGTAATTAAATGTATTCCCTAGGCTATGGAATGGTATAGATGAAATAATTGGTGAAATAAAATCGTAGGCTTTAAAACAATGCCATACAAGTTTTGGTTATTATCTTTTAGATAATTTTGGTGAAAAGTTCCTGGCTAATGGTACCCATAATGGTACCCATGATGTTTAATTCTGAGTGGTAGTTTATTAACTTATTGTTTTTGTGGTGGGCCCGGTAGGACTCGAACCTACGACCAAGGGATTATGAGTCCCCTGCTCTAACCAACTGAGCTACAGGCCCTGTTCGTCATGCGCCATCAGTATACGTAAGGGACTTGGCTGCGTCATCTGCTTATATCGAAGGGATTGCATTATTTGCAGGGATGGAACCATCCCTGCAAAGGGTGCTCGTATTAATCCGAGAAGCTGCGTAATGATTCCGAGCGGCTCGGATGGCGCAGTTTACGCAGGGCTTTGGCCTCGATTTGCCTGATACGTTCGCGTGTAACGTCGAACTGCTTGCCCACCTCTTCGAGGGTGTGATCGGTATTCATGCCGATGCCGAAACGCATGCGTAATACCTTGGCTTCGCGTGCGGTCAGGCTCTCGAGGACCATGGTAGTCGCTTCGCGCAGACCTTCAACCGTCGCTGAATCCGGTGGAGCCATGACATTTGGATCTTCGATAAAGTCGCCGAGATGAGAATCTTCATCGTCACCGATTGGAGTTTCCATGGAGATCGGTTCCTTGGCGATCTTGAGTACCTTGCGAACTTTGTCTTCCGGCATTTCCATACGTTCGGCCAGTTCTTCCGGTGTTGCCTCTCGCCCCATTTCCTGCAACATTTGTCGCGAGATACGGTTTAGTTTATTGATTGTTTCGATCATGTGCACTGGTATACGTATAGTACGGGCTTGATCCGCAATCGAGCGCGTGATGGCCTGGCGTATCCACCAGGTGGCATAGGTGGAGAATTTATATCCGCGACGATATTCGAACTTGTCTACCGCCTTCATCAGGCCTATGTTGCCTTCCTGTATGAGGTCAAGGAATTGTAGACCCCGGTTTGTATATTTTTTTGCAATTGAAATAACCAGGCGCAGGTTGGCCTCGACCATTTCTTTCTTGGCACGACGAGCCTTGGCCTCACCAATCGACATGCGTCGATTTATATCCTTGATGTCATTGATTGAGAGTGAGCATTCATCCTGGATAGCGATCAATCTGTTTTGTGCGCGTATGATTTCATCGGCGTATTGTTCCAGGTTTGCCGAGTATGGTGGTCCTGCCTTTATCAGCCCTGGAAGCCAGGTCAGATCAGTTTCATTATCGGGAAAAGAGGTAATGAAATCTTTGCGCGGCATCTTGGCGTTTTTAACGCAAACCTCCATAATGATCTTTTCCTGTGCGCGGATTCGTTCGATGACCGTACGCAGGTTATTGATCAATCTGTCGCTCATCCGTGGTGAGAGTTTTAACTCCATAAAGGTATCGATCAGCTCGTCGTGAACTTTGTCGCTTTTGGGCTGATTTTTACCTTGTTTGCCTTTCGCCGCCAGGTATTTTTTTTGAAGTTTTTTCAACTTATCAAATCGAATGCGCGCTTCTTCTGGATCCGGTCCCGTATCAACCGTGTTGTCATCGGAATCATCGTCTTCATCATCTTCGTCACGGTCATCATTATCATCATCTGCCAGTTCGTTACTCATGCTGGCATTGGCGGGCGGTATCTCGTTCTCTACCGCATTGGGATCATTAAAACCTGTAATGATATCGCCAAGCCTCGTTTCGCCGCTTTCAACCTTATCATAGTCACGATTAAGTTCGGCGATGGTTTCCGGATAGGATGCAAGAGCCTGCATCATCTGTTGTTGACCATCTTCAATGCGCTTGGCAATCTTGATTTCACCTTCACGGGTTAACAACTCAACGGTTCCCATTTCCCGCATGTACATGCGTACAGGGTCCGTGGTGCGTCCGAATTCACTGTCGACGTTGGCAAGCGCCGCCGCCGCTTCTTCAGCACTGTCTTCGTCAGGAGCAACGGCATTATCGGTAATAAGCATGTTTTCTATGTCTGGAGCGACTTCATGGACGGTGATGCCCATGTCATTGATCATGCCGATGATATCCTCGATCTGTTCAGGATCGACGATCTCATTGGGCAGATGATCGTTTACTTCACGATAGGTCAGATAACCCTGTTCTTTGCCTTTTGCGATGAGAAGCTTCAATTGAGACTGTTGTTCAGCGTGATTCATGTAAATCGGTGACCTATATTGGGTTAAATGAAAACAAACTATCCATTTTATATTAATTTGCCATGACTTGAGAACCCCGATGTTTTGGGACACATTACCCTGGTTGCCACTCTTGTTAATATTGGGCGAGCAATTGCCTGAGCTCGGATTTCTCTTGAAATGTCAATTCATTCAATGGCTTACTTGATAGGTAGTCAACACGCTGTCGAAGATATTGTTGCTCAAGCCTTCGCAATGTGTCGCAAAACTCTCTTTCCAGGCCATCATGGGTGACCAGTTCCTGCATGGCAAGCTTAGACAGTGTGTGTCCTGCATCGGTTCCACGCCAGTGTTCGACGATGGTACCTGTAGATAGATGTGGCTGCTCCTGGATAAATTCAAGTAGTTCAATCAATAAGTTAATACCCGGCGTCTGTAGGCCTTCAAATCTTCGCGGTTTGCCGGCCTGCGCTGCTAATAATGGATGTTGGATCAACATCGCGATGGCATAGCGAAGCAATGACGGCGGGGGGCGATCACCGCGCCTTGGTGCCTGTTTGTATTGGCTTTTTTGCCTTCCATCGGCATCAAGCAGACGCGTCAGGGTATCTGTTTCCATCTGTGCTAACTGTGCCAGTTGCGTCAACATCATCTGTTTGAAAACCCCGTATGGCATCTTTGCCAGTAATGGTTTGGCGAGTTCAACCAATCTTGCTCTGCCATCTATGTGGGCTATATCGACACGCTTTTGCAGGTTCTCGAAGAAAAAATCGGAAAGTGAGACTGCGCGCACAATTCGTTGCTCAAACTGTGCTTTACCTTCTTTCTGGACTAATGAATCCGGATCTTCGCCTTCAGGAAGAAACATAAAGCGGGCTTGCCTGCCTTCCCGCATGAGTGGCAGTGCATTTTCCAGGGCCCGCCAGGCTGCTTCACGACCTGCCCGGTCGCCATCCAGGCAGAAGACGACTTCAGGCACCGTGCGGAACATTTGTTCCAGATGTTGATGGGTGATGGCGGTGCCAAGTGTGGCCACGACATATGTGATCCCATATTGTGTCAGCATGACGACATCCATGTAGCCTTCAACAACCAACAACCGCTCCAGATGTCGCTGTGACTTGCGTGCATCATAAAGGCCGTAGAGTTCACGCCCCTTACGAAAGACGCTGGTCTCAGGTGAATTAAGATACTTTGGGCTTGCATCGTTACCCAGTATCCTGCCACCAAACCCAATCACCCTGCCACGTCGGTCACGGATAGGAAACATGATCCGGTCTCGAAAGCGATCGTAATAATCGCCGTTATCCCTGGTAAGGATCATGCCTGCTGCGCCAAGTTTTTCCCTGTTTTTTATGCTGTTACCGAACGCCTTGAGCAGATTATCCCAACCGGGCGGCGCGAAGCCGATACCAAAAAGTGCTGCGGTTTCTCCACTGACGCCCCGGCCCTTGAGATAGGATATGGCTGCTTCTTTGTTGGGATGTTCTTTTAGTTGCTGTTTGTAGTAGACGGCGATTTGTTGCAGGAAATCATAAAGCTCCTTATTCACAGTCTTGACATGCTGTTCGCTGTCCGCTAGCGGGACTTCAAGATTAACCATGGCTGCCAGTTCATGGACGGCCTCGGGAAATTCCATATGATCGTAATCCATAAGGAAACCAATCGCGGTACCATGTGTACCACAGCCGAAACAATGATAAAACTGCTTGTCCTGGCTGACAGTGAATGAGGGTGTCTTTTCCTCGTGAAAGGGGCAGCGTGCGACATAATCCTTGCCTGCCTTGCGTAGTGGCACGCGTCCATCGATCACCTCGACGATATCGATACGGCTTAATAGATCATCTATAAACTGCTGGGGAATCTTGCCGGTCATGGAGAAATTGTATGCCGAGATCGGGAGTATGGGAACTAGGGGAGAGGTTTACCCCGCGGGCTGTTACAGGGAGGAGAGTTTTTCCTTGACCTTGCCGCTGACCTTGCCCATATCGGCCCTTCCCTGAACACGGGGTTTTAATATCCCGATGACCTTGCCCATGTCCTTCGGTGATGCGGCTCCTGCAATGTCGATCGCCTCTTTGATCAGTGAATCGAGTTCTCCGTCATCCAGTGCCGGTGGAAGATATTCCTGGATCACACTGATTTCGAAGGCCTCTTTGTCAGCCAAGTCGCTTCGTTGCGCTTCTTCATATTGACGTATGGACTCGCGGCGTTGCTTGAGCATCTTATCAAGGACTTCGATTACCTGTGGATCCTCAAGCGTGACACGCTGATCAACTTCGCGTTGTTTGATGCCCGCCAGGATCATGCGTATGGTGCCAAGTCGCATGCTGTCTTTGTTGCGCATTGCGACCTTCATATCTACCAGAATACGCTCTTTTAGAGAGAGTGCCATCTAGTTAGTTTTCTAGGGAGGGAAGTGAAGTATGCAATGATCAGACAGACAGGATTGACTAATAATAGGATCTAGGGGCACGGCGTTGTTCAAACTCCGTCCTTTTTTGTTGCCGTTTAACCGCCGCCGCCGCCTTGCGTTTACGAACTGCTGTTGGTTTTTCATAGAATTCCCGGCGCCTGATCTCAGAGAGAATACCGGTTTTCTCACAGATGCGCTTGAAGCGCCGCAATGCAATCTCAAAGGGCTCATGTTCTCGTATCTTGACTATAGGCATGTATACTTCCTTAAAAATAACCATTAAAAATCCATCATCCGAGTTCGGATGAAACGATCAAGTTTAATGCCTGGCAACTGAAAAATCAAAGCAATAAAATGCTTATGCCGATATGCCCGTCTTAGTGAGATGAGGAAGCCGGTCCACCATATTCTTCGAACAGACCGGACATTCGGGATCCCTGATCAGTCTGGTACTGTGCCATTGTGCGTGTTTGGCGTCATATCTCAAAAGATGACTGCCACGAATAGCGCCGATATCCAGTATTAGCTTTAGTGTTTCGGTAGCGATAGTCGCGCCGATGATACCGGCAACAGGTGCCAGTATTCCGGCCTCGTGACAGCTTTCCTGCGTATCACCTTTCGGTGTGTTGTCAGGATAAAGGCAGCGATAGCAAGGTGACCCGCGATCATTGCGAAACACGATCACCTGACCCGAAAACCGTACAACAGCTCCGGATATGAGTGCTGTTCTCTGCTTAACACATACTTTATTGAGTTCGAATCGCGTCGCAAAGTTGTCACTGGCATCTATCACCGCATCGGCCTGACTGACCTGATCGCTCAGCAAAGTCTGATGCAATCGCCTATTAATCGGGTTTATGGTGATATCTGGATTGAGCGCCTTCAATGTATCCAGCGCCGAATCAACCTTGTCACGTCCGATGTCATGGGTGGTATGGATGATTTGACGCTGAACATTATTCAGTTCCACCTGATCATCGTCACAGATTGTCAATTTTCCGACGCCACTGCTGGCCAGATACATGGCAGCCGGTGCACCCAATCCTCCCATACCAATTATCAATATCCGGGATTGTAATAATTTTTCCTGTCCGATGATATCGACCTCCGGCAGCAGGATATGGCGGCAATAACGTTCTATCTGCTCTTCATCCATGACAACGGGAAAGGACTAGACGGTGTACGTGTAAAAAACGCTCTGTGGTGCGCGCCCATCATCGGCCCATCCACCAAGCAGGTAAATATCATTGTTGATGGTTGCGACCCCCATGGCGGCGAGGGTTGAGGGCATTGGGGGGAGAATATGCCATTTTTCCTGTATGCGGTCATAACACGCAGCATGGTCACAGATGCCGTCCCCGCTGTAGCCGCCAAAGATAAACAGATGATTATTATACATGCATGAGCCGAGTCCGGCGGCCGTCCAGGGCAGCGTAATCTCTCCTTTTGTCCACTGTCCCGAGACAGGATCATAGATCTCGGTATGGTCAAAATTATTAAAACCTTGTGGCGTGAAAGCCACACCACCCATGGTCAGAATTCTGTTGTCTATGGTGACTGCCACAAGGGCAAAACGGGGTGTGGGCAGGGGGGCGATTTCTTCCCAACGACCTGTATTCAGATCAAGTCGTTCGCAAAATTCAAAACCGGGATCGGTCTTGGGTCCCGATTTTGTTGCATCAGGATGGTGGCCACCCAGTATATAGATGTGGTCGCCTAGGCGGGTACCTGCTGGATAATCGTGCGGCATGATCATATCAGGCCCACTTTCCCAGCTATCCGTTTGCGGGTGGTAAATCTCTGTGGTGCGCAGAAACTTGAACATACCGTTAGGTTGTTTGAATCCGCCGCCGATAATATATATGGCATCGCCTACCGTGACTGCAATCGAGCCGGACCGTAAGGTCGGCATGTCAGCTCCTTTCGCCCAGGTATCTTTTTCGGGGTCGTAGATTATGACCGAATTGAGACTTTTGAAATTGGGTCCGCCACCACCAAAACCATAAATTTTACCTCGGTATGCAATTGTCGGGCAGTGCGATCTTGCGCTTGGCAGGAGGGGTTTGGTGAACCATTGTCCTGTATGACAATCTTTTGCTGGAGTATTGCCCATGGCTGAAGGTACCTATTGTTGGATATTCTCGATGTGAAAAATATGGCTATACAAAACTTCTTCAGGCCTGCTACTTTATATTTTTTCCCTTATACGCGACAAGCTGTTATGTTTGAGGCTGCATACAACCCACATAAGCCTTGTAATTGCATGGTAAATCAAAGATTTTCTGTATGATCAGGCATCATTCGTGGTGACTTCAAAAATCACCTTTTATAACAATCACCTACTGTCCAATGTTATTCAAATGTCCTGATATTATGGTACCTGGGCGATTAGCATCCTGGCTACAATCAGCCAGTTGTTTGTAGAACCAGATCGGTTTTATATGTTATAGTAGATGCGAGTTTAAGTCGAATTCAGTTGTATATTTCTCCATCCAAATGTTTGAGGATTTCTCTCGCAAGGATACGCGACAAACTACACCTCTGGATCATGGGCTAAGGGGTATCTAAGCACTATCAGGGGCACGGGAAATCCGATGGAAATTGTGATGCATAGCTGTATAAAAGCAAAATTATCTGCAGCATGTCGTGTGAAATTAATGTCAATTTACCAAGGTATATTCTGGGCGAGTTGAAAAAATAACTTGTACGGTATAAAAGCCTTAATATGGCGCGATGGGAGTTGTACCTGACTTTACATTCTGCGATATAAGGCCTCAAATATCTGGGAGATAAAATCGTGCTATACAAAACATTAAACCGCAAGAAATCATTCAAGGCGCCTATCAATGAATCATGGTCGCCAGGCTCAGACGAATCAAACCTCCCCTCTGTAATCAGACCACCTCTACAAGATAGTCATGGTCGTACCTTTGATTACGTCAGAATTGCTGTAATCGAACAGTGCAATTTGCGCTGTACTTATTGTATGCCTGAAGAAGGAGTGGATTTTAAGGATCGGGATATGGTCTTGCGTACTGACGAGATTCAACGGGTCATCGAGGTATTGGCCAGCATGGGCGTCAAGAAAGTACGGTTCACCGGAGGTGAGCCAACTGTCAGGCCGGATATCGTTGATATAGTAGCGTCCGCTGCAAAGACACCCGGTGTCAAATCAACACACTTGACCACCAATGGTTTGTTGTTTCCGCGTTATGCGGAAGACCTGCGAGCTGCCGGTCTGAAGGGCGTCAATATCAGCCTGGACTCATTGGATGCCGAAAAATTTGAACGGATAACACGTCGTACAGGTTTGGAAAAGGTATTAGACAGTATCGATCTGGCACTAGATATCGGCTTTCCTTCGGTGAAGGTCAACGTTGTATTGATGCGTGGTTTTAATGAGGACGAATTGCATGCTTTTTGCGAACTGACCAAAAACAAGGCGCTAACGGTACGGTTCATCGAATTTATGCCGTTTGACGCACATCAAATCTGGGAAACCGGAGAGCATTTCGCTAGTGCAGCTGATCTGGTTTCTCAAATCGAGCAGCTATATCCCGGCATCCGAACCTCTTCGGGGACGCGGACCGAGCATCATATCTATCAGGCGCCGGGTTACGCTGGCAAGATTGCCGTGATACCAGCCTTTACCCGCAGTTTGTGTGGTAATTGTTCTCGTATTCGTGTTACCGCTGATGGTAGCATCATGAATTGCCTGTATTCGGAGAAACCGTACCTGTTGAGGGATCTGATGCGCGAAGGTTGTAGCGATGACGATATAGATGCGCTGTTCAGGCAGGCTTTCGCTGACAAGCACATTGATGGTTTTGAGGCAAAAAAAGAGTCTAATGTTACAAAGGTTGGTATCAATGACATTGGACGCTCCAGTATGACTCAGATAGGCGGTTAGCCGGTCGATAATAAACGTCAACTGGGTTTTTATCGGGAAATGACACGTGAATTAACTAGAGAAGACTAAAGATGGAAAATAAACTTACTCATTTTAATGCGGCTGGTGAAGCCCATATGGTCGATGTCGGCGACAAGAATGTTACCGTTCGTGAGGGAGTTGCGGAGGGCCGTATCTATATGGAACCCGAAACGCTGAAAAAGATCATGGAAGGTGATCATAAAAAAGGTGACGTCCTTGGAATAGCACGGGTAGCAGGTATTATGGCAGCAAAGAAAACACCGGACTTGGTTCCATTGTGTCATCCGATTGCGATAACGGCGGTGGAGCTTGAGCTGACACCTGAGCCTGAGAAAAACGCGGTTCACTGCAAGTCGACCGTGCGTTGCAATGGAAATACCGGTGTCGAAATGGAGACACTTACTGCTGTCCAGGTTGCCTTGTTGACCATATATGACATGTGTAAGGCAGTTGATCGTGGCATGATGATGTCGGAGATCGGGCTGCTCGCAAAATCTGGCGGAAAGTCAGGTACCTGGCGTCGCTCAGCATGAAAACAACCACACCATTCAACCATATAAGATTATTATAAAGCCATGGATATCAAAGTAAGATATTTTGCCAGTTTGCGTGATCGTATGGGTCGATCTGAAGACCAGGTGTCCTTTGACAAGGATGCCGTTACGGTTGCTGATGTATGGAATCAGCTCTCTGGGGAGCCTATTCCGGAATCGATTCTCGTAGCAGTCAACATGGAATACACGGATTCCAGCCATAAATTAAAAAGCGGTGATGAAGTTGCCTTCTTCCCGCCCGTAACCGGAGGTTAAGAATGAAAGTACTGATTACAGACATGGATCTTGACCCAGGAAAGGAAGTGAACAAGTATGAAAAAGAGGCATTAAAAGCCGGTAAATTTGGTGGTGTGGTAACTTTTGTAGGTACCATGCGCGATTTCAATGATGGTCAAAATGTTAAAGCCATGCATCTTGACTATTATCCAGGTATGACAGAGCGGCATATAGAAAAGGTTTGCCAGGAAGCAATGGATGAATGGGATATCATTGATACCCTCGTAGTGCATCGAGTTGGAGAGATGGTACCCACAGATCCAATTGTTCTGGTTGCCGTATGGTCTGCGCATCGCAAGGATTCATTTGATGCCTGCCGGTACATAATTAATTATCTTAAAGAAAGTGCCCCGTTTTGGAAATGCGAGATAACTACTGAAGGGGAAAAGCATTGGGTTGAGCATAACTCAGAGGACCCGGGTGTTGCAAAGAGGGTACTGAAGAAAACTGCCTGAGCATAAAAGAACACTATAACTCGCCTGTAAATTTGCCCACTATTCACGTCTATATCGCTATCCATTGAGAGGCCCGGGTTCCATTGGGTTAAGCGCGATGGTAATTGATAACCGGGCAATCCTGTATTAGTAGATATTAATTAAAGTAACAGATTCATGATACGAAATCCTGCATCGCTATGGATGGTTGAATAATGCGAGAAAAAGAATCGACTACTGCAATTATCTTTGTCAGGCATGGTATTACCGACTTCCCCAAAGACCGGCTATATTGTGATGATGTAGAGGATCCTTCCTTGAATGAGGAAGGGGTAAAACAAGCCTATTTGGCAGCGGATATGTTACGGGATGTTCATGTGGATACGATTATTTCCAGTCCCTCCAAGCGAACCTTGATGACAGCAGATTCCATAGCAAAATCTACAAAGATTCAAATCCAAACGGATGCCGCTTTGAAGGAAAGGCCATTCGGTATCTGGGATGGTTTGTATTTTGATGCGATCGAACGGGATTTTCCCGAAGAATATCTGGCCTGGAAAAAAAACCCTATAGGCTTTGTTCCGCAAGGTGGTGAATCCATCTTGGATCTGGCGGTGAGAGTCAAGAACATACTAGATCAGATTATCAGTCAGTATCATGGCAAGACGGTTGTGATTGTTTCCCACGTAGGCCCCATCCGGGTTATGGTTACACAGTCTATGGATATGCCGCTGGAAAAATACAGGCAACTCACAATCAATTATGGCTCAATATCCCGGATCGATTACGGGCGTCGACAAAACAATCTCATTTATATGAATCTATGCCATATATAGTCCAGCGAACGTGCGATTGATCCACATTAAAGTATTATCTGGATTTGCCGCTATCTATTTTTTGAGGTAGTTCTCTTCAGTCTATGGATATCACGGACAATCGCTAAATAAATTGAATATGTTAGACACGCATGACGTCGTAATTCATAGCACATGCCACTTTGAAATATATTGAAAACAGCGTCTTGCAGCGCATGACCTGCTGCTTAGACAGAGAGTAGAGAGAATATATAAATTATTGATATTATTAATATTATTTATCATTAACTGAATGCGAACTAGCAGGTTTCAACATCTATTTTACTTGACATAATACTGTGTTAATAGGTATTATAAACGTAAGCAAATCTATATAAATAATAAATAGCAAAAATATTCGAGGGAGACGTAGAGATGTATTTAGGCAGGCCGCTATACCTAGCGGAGTATGAGGTAAAGTAGTAGCCGCCTGATAATGTGCTTCCAAGGCATGAGGGTTTAAAAAATGAGTGTTAAATATACAATCAAAGTTATAACTCTGGCAGGTGCGGCCTCCATGGTTCCAGGTATTGCATCTGCTGATAATCCTGCTTTTGGGGCGTGGTCTGCGACAAACGGTACTGGCATCGCAGGCTGCCCATCAGGATTTACCTGTGAAGTTATCAATAGTGGTGACGGTTTCCAGCAGTCCAATGTAACTGAGGTCGCGGATCCGACTAATGTCTTTATCCGTACCGTTATTACAGATGTTGCGGCAGGTTGCAATGATTTCTCAACCTGCGCCTTTAGTGATGAAAATTTTGTAAAGACAGACGGTACTAGCACAGGTATTGCAGGACGTCAGTCCACCAATGACTCAGCGGTGAACTTTACCAGTTCTGTCGAGATCAACACTGGATGGGCGGCGAATGTTGCCTCACCACCACCAAATGTGAATATCAATCAGGCCTTGTCCGACGACCCGGATGGAACCGCTTCGAATGGTGATGAGTTCACAACCTCCTTCAATGTCCAGGTCAATCAGGATGGTAGCGGGAATGAGACCGGCAGGACTATGGACATCTCACAGGACGTAGGTCTGGGTGCTGGTTCTACAGACAACCAAGTATTTGCTGTTCGTGAAAGAGCTGGTGACCTGCAAACTTCACCAGGAGCAGCTGCACTGGGCGGAAATACTGTGGATTGGGTAAGCGGTGATGATGTGATGGTGACGTGGGTCAGCCAGGATGTTGATATTGGCAGCACGGGCTCATCATTGTTTGCTTTCCAAAGCGTTGAAAACAAGGATGGTTCAGCAACAACTCCGACTGATGTGGTAAGTGATTTCTCAACCACTGCAAATGATCCAACAAACCCTCCGTTTGATTGGTCTTCAGGCTCTGATGTGGATACTACGTTTGGCTCGGCGCCCTAAAAAAAGGTCGAACTGACGTAATTAGGGAAGTATATAAGAGAAGGGGTTTTTTCCCCCTTCTCTTTTTTTTGTTTAAAAACTTTGAAATGTTGATATTAGTGAGTGTATAAATACAATTTACGTTCAATCATTGCTAAAAGTTGCCTGCCCCACAACTTCATATGGTCGCTAGAAAGGGAATGGAAAATGGCCAAACCAAAGGAACGCAATACTGCTAATGACGATAAACCCTAACAATATAATCAAATTATTGATTGCCTCATTATGTATTGTTTCGTCTGTTCCATCGATTGCGGCTGATACAAGCCTTACTGGCGAAGACATTGTCAAGCGCTGTGGCGTTAAATATGCTGGCGAGGATCAGCGGTCTAATTTTGAAGTTCTGCTACGTGACAATCAAGGTAATGAGAAACGCAGCGTGTATCTTCGTATCTGGAAGGATTATAGGGGATTAAATAACGTCGCAGACAAAATGTTGCTATTCACCCAATATCCACCTGACGCACAGGGAGCAGCATTTATGAGAGTGACCTATGTGCCTGACCTTAAAAAGGCTGCTGATCAATGGATCTATCTTCCGGTGCTAAGAAAAATCCGCCGTGTGACGATACGCGATCAGGGCGATAGTTTTTTGAATTCAGAATTGACATACGCCGATGTAACCCAACGTTCCGTTAATGAAGATAATCACAAGTTGCTAGGCGTCAAGGAGTTAGGTGGAATGCAGTTTTATATTGTTGAAAGTATTCCAAGGGAAACATCGCCTTTATATAGCAAGCGTATCCTGTGGTTTAACAAAACACCAAAATGGGAGGATTGCTCCAATGTGCGTATCGATTATTACAATCCAAAGGGTGCTTTACTAAAAGAACAGTTTATTAAATGGCAGCGTGTGGGCCATGCATGGGTTTGGGACAGGGTGCTGGTAAGGAATGTGCAAACATTGCATGCCTCAATCTTTTTAATTACAGATGTCAAAATAAACACCGGTATTGCCGATGATATATTTTCTGAACGAACACTAAGAATAGGCCCTAGCGCTATACCTGGAGTAGTGCAAAAACCTGCGGATAACAAGAAGTAATGAATTTTTTTTGGCTCAAACAACATCGCAGAAATAAAATATGAACTTGTTCTATACATTAGCGCATATGGTATTTATGTTGATATTGATTGTTCTGACATCAACACTTTATGCCGAGGAGGAGGTTGATTTGTCCAGCAGGGATATAGTCAAGAAATGCGGTACTAAATATCCAGGTAAGGACCAAACATCGACATTTACCGTGGTTTTAACCGATAATCAGGGTAACAAAAAAAAGAGTATCTACCTGCGCCTTTGGAAGGATTATCAGGGGGCCAAGGGCATTGTTGACAAGATGATTCTGTTTACCGAGTATCCCCCTGATGCAAAGGGTACCGCATTCATGCGAGTAGCCTATACACCTGATGTTGGCAAGAATGCTGATCAGTGGGTCTATCTTCCTCTGCTGGCTAAGACGCGTCGTGTTACGATCAGGGATCCGGGTGATAGTTTCCTGAATTCTGATTTGACTTATGCGGATGTCAGTTATCACTCACTTGATGAATTTGAATACGAGTTGATGGGCATACAGAATTATCAGGGTAAGGATCATTATGTGGTTGAAAGCACACCTAAAGATGATCCGGTATTGTACAAAAAAAGAGTGCTGTGGTTTACAAAAAAACCGGATTGGGATGACTGTACGAATGTACGAATTGACTATTATGACACACGTGGCGATTTGTTAAAAAAACAAGAAATTACCTGGCAACGAATAAAAGATGCCTGGATATGGGACAGGGTAAAAGTAAACAATATACAGACATCACATAGTTCGGAATTTATTATAAGTGACGTTGCTATAGATACCGGCTTACGAGACCGGATTTTTTCTGAAAGGACACTGAAGATAGGTCCGAGCGTCATTAATCACTAGCTTGTTTTGTTAAAACTTCCTTTGTATTACAAGATTAACGTCGAGTTGCTCAGCGCCGGTTATTACTTTGAGATGATATGCATTCTCAAATCGATCAAGGACAACTCTTTGACTTTCGCTATGGAGAAACGCGCCGCATTATAATCTATAAGCACCTGTATTAATTATAATAATTGCTGTATTGCATGCTTGGCCGTAATAATGTATAACTATGTTATACATTGTATAACTATTATTGATCTACTAGACGTTGTATTTACGGGGAGGTATATATGCATCAAACAGCAAAACGTATGCGGGAAAGCGGTATAAAGCAAGTCAGAATCCACCACAACAGGGCGAGATCTACCGCAATGAAGCGCAAGGAGGAATATCTGGGAGCACGTGTACCGAAGGAACTGAGAGAAAAGGTCATCGCCAGGGCTGATAAACTAGGAATCCCAGTTTCCATCTTGATTCGGAATATTCTTGAAGAATCGTTCAGCTTGCCTGCAGGGGTCAATTCGGAGACTGATATATATGCCAGGCAACAGGATTCGGACGTATCAAATTTCAAGGAAAATGATGAATACCCTACCGTGATCGGCTGGGAAATCATGACACTTAATAAGACTATGACTTGTTCAGGTTGCCGTGAAGCGCTCAAAGCTGGCGCGACTGTTACATTGGGATTGGCTGGACCAGGTGAATCCCATGTTATTTTGTGTGGCAAATGCAAAAAAATTGCGTGAATCACGACCGATTTATTCCATTAATCCTTTTTATTTCATTGTTCATGGTATTGCTGTCCCTGGCGGAAGAGAATCCAGCTTATGGAAATGATGATAATTCTGACGATCAAAAGAATGCCTTTTTATCAAAATTATCAGTGGGTGGTTATCTCAAGAATGAAACGGCATATCGTATCGATGAACCACGATCAATTACAAAAATAAGGAATATTATTTCACTAAACGCCCAGTATCCGATTGGCCACAGATCTAAATTGACAACCAGTGGATGGGTATATTATGACCATGTATATGACTTTTTTGATTATGAGACAATTGCGGCACGTTTTGTAAGGGATGAGTCACAACCGCTGGTTTTTGTAGAAAATCTACAGCAGGAAAAGGATTCACCTGTGGCGGATCTACGGGAATTATATCTGGATGTTTACACCGATAAAATGGATATACGTGTTGGCAAGCAATTTGTAGTTTGGGGTGTCCTCGAAGGTATGAGAATCGTTGATGAGATAAATCCGATGGATTTCAGAGAGCTCATTTTGCCGGATCTGCTGGATTACCGGATTCCTCTCTGGACATTAAAACTTGATTATTATGCCAATAATGCTTCCTATGAATTGCTTTGGATTCCGGATCTAAAGTTTCATAAGCCTGCCCCGCCGGGCTCGGAATGGGAATTGCTACAGGAAGTTCCCAATACCACATTCCCCGATCCTGATGACCTTGCAAATTCTGAATTTGGATTTAAGTTTACCAAGGATATATACGATACAGAAATTACCCTGAGTTATTTCTATACATGGGATGATTTTCCGGTAATCTTCAGGACTGTGGATCTCAATTCCGCGCTTGATCCGATATTTTTTCCTACATATACAAGGATTAATATGTATGGAGCGACCTTTTCCAAACAACTGGGGGCGACAATTCTCAAGGGTGAGATAGCCTATGTACCGGATAAATATTTCGGTCTTAGTAACGATGTAGATGTCAACAACGATGGCTTCCTAGATAGTAATGGTGAGGTTCAAAAGAAACATATCAGATGGGGCCTGGGCATAGATCTCAATATATGGGACATCGATTTTTCACCAGCCATAGCACAATGGATCATACTTGATTACGAAGAGGGTATTCTACAGGATGAATTTGATACATCCTTTGCATTATTTGCCAGGAAAGTCATTCCTGAGAAGTCAGTTGTACTGCAAATGTTGCTGATCAGATTGATCAACATGAATGAAATGTATATAAAGCCGAAGATCACATTTGACGTAACCGACCATTTCCAGATAGCTACCGGTCTGGATCTGTTCTATGGCGCAAGATCGGTTCTGGGGGTTCCGGCAACGGGTGGGGTTGTGGCGGGATTGAACCTGGGGACTGTCGAGCAGAGTGCCCAGTTCTTTGGAAATTTCCATGACAATGACCGGGTGTTTGTGGAATTCAAGTATACCTTTTGAAAAGCACGAGAAAATAAAGTTGCAATTTTCTCCCAGCATATAGGATGGGTGTTACGATGCTAAAGTATATATATTCGATCGCTACAAGGTTCCCCAAGAGTATCATTGTAATTGCGCTGAGTCTCACCGTTTATTTAGCATTCCAGCTTAAAGATCTGCATTGGGAGACTGATGCAAGGGTGTACCTGCCAAAAGGACATCCTGCTATCTTGTATGATGAGAAGGTCGAAGAGATATTCGGGGTCAAGAACGCAGTAATTATAGGTATTGTCAATGATGAAAAAGGAATCTATAACCCTGAAACATTGGCAAGAATTAAACGGGTGACAGAAAAGGTTGCCAGTTTACCTGGCGTGGTCGCCAATCGCACCATTGATGTGATGTCTCTTTCAACCGCAAGTGCATTTGTCGGTGATGAAGATTCTATCGGTACAGAACGCCTTATGCAAACTGTTCCACAAGATCAGGATGGGATAAAGCGTTTAAAGAAGAAAATACATGATAACGAGGATCTGTTTGTTGGAAATATCGTATCGAAAGACGGCAAGGCTGCAGTCATAAGAGCAAAACTCGTGGAAGGTATTGATAACCGTTATATGACTTATTGGCAGATCAGGGGAATATTATCGCAGGAGAGTGGTGGCAAATGGGGGAATGGAGGCCAGGGCGGATCACAGGACTGGCAGGGAAATCAGTGGCAAAAAAACGGTAATACCCAGTGGCAGGGAAATCAGTGGCAAAAAAATGGTAACGAGCAGACGCAGGGAGATCAGCAGAAAAAAAACGACAATAAGGGAGATCAACGATCGCTAGGAGGATTACCGCAGACTTCGGGCGCACAGCAAGTTGTTAAGGTAACCGCCGAAGATAACGGCGATTATTTTTATCTTGCTGGCAGGCCTGTTATAGAAGTGACATCAGGGTTGAATGCCTTGAATGATCTCAAGATCATGATTCCCTTGCTTGTTATTACTGTGATAGTGGTGTTGTTTCTGATATTCAGAACACTTCGTGGTGTTATTTTGCCATTGTGTATTGTGGCGTTCGCTGTGATCTGGACTATGGGAACAATGGCACTGTTTGGTGTGCCCATGTACACAATTTCAACGATGTTGCCCATCATATTGGTAGCTGTGGGTATCGGTGATGCCGTGCATTTGCTGGGCAATTATTATGACCATGTTCTGCAAGACCCCTATCGTGAAAGTATTGACATAGTCCGGGACGTTATGAAGGACCTGGGTCCGCCACTTGCCATTACATCCATCACTACGGCAATCGGATTCCTTTCGCTCATGTTCGCTGAAATGCCACCATTTAAGGTATTCGGTTTATTTACCGTGCTAGGTATTATCTATTGCTGGTTATTATCGGTTACATTCATTCCGGCAGTATTAACCTTGCTACGACCCAAGGTTGGAGGCTATCTAACCAAAAGACGCTCTATACGGGTACATTCCGAGGCTGACTGGGTGACGCGAATACTTGCAAATTGGTCCGTATTCATTGACGAACACCGGCGTGTCGTCGTAATCGCGGTAGTCGCTATAACTCTTGGTGCAATGTATGGCGCCTCACGATTATATGTCGATTCCAGCTGGATGAGCGATTTTCGGGATGATAGTGAGGTGGTACTTGCCAGTAATCTCTTAAATGAAGAATTTGACGGGACAATATTTCTTAACGTAGTTGTCGAAGGTTCGCAAGCTGATGCGCTGAAATCTCCAATGTTACTGCACAAGATAGAGGATCTGCAGACACATATAGAAACACTTCCTTATGTAGGAGATTCAATCTCGATTGTCGATTATCTGAAAAGCATGAATAAAAACCTTCATGCCGGCGATGAACAATACGACGTGCTGCCAGACTCGAAACAGCAAATAGCGGAATACATTTTCTTGCTGTCCTTGTCCGGAAGGCCTGCAGAGCTTGACGAGGTAATTGACTATGATTACAGGCAAGCTAATGTTACCTTCTTGATAAAAACGGATCACACGAAGTTACTGAAAAATATAATTGATGAGGTGAATTCATATGTAGATGACAATTTCAGCACCACAAATGTCGCAATAAACCTTGCCGGTTCTGCCAATAATTCGTATATATGGGCAAAACTCCTTATCGACAGCCAGACAATCGCCATTGCATTTTCGAAGATAGGGATATTATTGATTGCCACGTTATTGTTTCGATCATTCCTTGCTGGGCTGCTCATCGTTGCACCTATTACATTCACGACATTGTTTATCGCCGGTGCAGCAGGTTTTATTGGCATTCCCCTCGATGTATCTACTGCTCTAGCAGCAGGCGTCGCCATTGGTGTAGGTGTAGATTACGCAGTACACTATCTCTTTCGATATCGTAATGAGATATCAAAACTTAATGATCACCATCAAGCCACATTGGCAACGATGAGAAGTGTCGGCAAGACGATCGTCTTCAATGCATTAGTTGTCACGGCTGGATTTCTTGTTCTTCTGGGTTCTCAATTCCCGCCGCATGTGAAACTGGGTTATTTTGTTGCATCATACATGATCATAAGTTGTCTTGCGGCTCTGGTTCTATTACCTCTTCTGCTTTCATATTGGGGGTCTAGAATCAAATCCAGGCCGATATGACGTGCTGATAAACACTAAACGTTATCTGCCAAAAATTATTGTGGTAATTCCTTTGTTATTTCCTGTTCATGTTAAAGCACAGGAAAAAGAAAAAATATGGAGTGTGTCTCCCTTACTTGGTTTGTCCAGTCCGCATCTGAAACTACTCAATGAAGGTGAATTCAAAGCTCCTATAGCCGGTCGTGGCACCGTTGTTTTTGCCGAGGACGCATCAAGCGAGGATTTCTTGTTTGAAATTGATAATGACTTACCAAACATTGACTACGGAACTGAAGCAGGTGTTGAGTTCCAGTTAAAACTCGATGATCGCAATGCTTTTGTGATGGGCACTAGTGTATGGGAAGGTGTATCAACTTCAGTAGTTACCTCGGAAATCCCATTTCAGGGTGTTCTCAGCGAAGTCGTCCTTGAGAGATCAGGCAATATATCTGCTATGCAGTTTTATCTCGGCTGGAAAAGGAATTTCATACAAAGACCTAGCAAGTATAATGTTTACACCAAATTGACACTGCATGAAATATTCGATGTTGATTATAAGGAGGATCTGGTTTTTGGATTTCAGACAGGACCGGCAGAAACATTCAAACGTTTAGTGGTTATGGAAACTCAAGCAACAGGAATCCTGATGTTTCAACTTGGCGCAGGTTTGGAATATTTTTTGCGTAATTGGTTGTCATTTTCCGTTGATGCCGCTTATGCAATTGGCGCCAATGAATTCGAATTGGGCAATGGAAATATAACCAGTGACTTTCAGGGCGATGACAATTTAGCCCCGATATTGCCTACCCAATTACTTAACGGGAAATTAAGGTATTTGTCAGATTTGAATGCCAATGGAGTTGGCGTATATGAGGAAATGAAACTTAAATTCGACGGTTGGCGGCTATTGTTTCATTTCAATATTTACTATTGATGGATATCACAAAATCCGTATCACGGAACATAAAATAATATCCTTTCATGGTTGATCAAATGAGTGAATAAAAGATTATTAAGTGCTGAAGAGATATTTCATCATATTGTTTATTACTTTGAGTGTGTCTGGTTATAGGGCTATCCAGGCTCAGGATATTCACTCAGATGTTAATCACAATGCTGATTCTACTATTACCAAAAAGGTTCAAAAAGGGTTGGACTATCTGGAATCAGGCGACCTTGATAAAGCCGTAGATACATTCAAGAATATTCTTGAGATAAGTCCGGATCATCCGGAGGCCAATTACAGGCTTGGCTTTATCTATATGCGGCAGGAAAAACCCGAAGAAGGTATTGAATTCCTGGAAAAGGCAGTTATGCTTGACCCAGTAAATGTCTCCTACCACATGACGTTAGCTAAAGCCTATGAGTTTGTCCGTCAATACAATAAGGCCATTGAACAATATGAAAAGGTTGCCAGATTGGCGGAATCCGATACCGAGGAGCAACTGGAGGCGCGCAAAAAGATCGATTACCTCAAGGCAACGCAGTACGCAACCAAAGGCGAGGTCGACAAGGCTTTACCTATCTTTGCAAAACTCGCAGATCAATTTCCTGATGATACCTTGATTCAATACAGCCTGGGGCTGGCATATCTGTTTAAAAAGCAATTGGGAAAATCGGAGGCGATTTTTACCAAACTGATCGACTTGACGCCAGATAACCTAAATGTCTATCTAAATCTGGCAACCATATATGAACAGAAAGGTGAATTGCAAAAGGCTACCGATAATTTAAGAAAGGTGCTGGAAATTTCTCCGCAAGGTAGATTTGCCCAACAAGCGCACCAAAGACTAGGCATAATAGAGGGCAGGTTGTTGATGCGAGAAGGCAATCTGCAGGAGGCACTGGATACCTTAAATCAGGTTATTGAAATATCACCGGATAATTCAATCGCCTTATTCAATATAGCTGAAGTGTATCAGTCGATGGGCCAATTGGGGAAGGCCGAGCAATATTTCATGAAAGTGATTGAGCGTTCACCAAGTAACATGGAAGCACGCTTGCGACTCGCAGGCCTCTATGTTGAGACCAACCGCCTTGACGAAGGTATCGAGGCATTGCAAGAGATTGTTAACCTGGGAAAGGATTCACCACAGGCCCAGAGAGCAACAGAGCTGCTTCAACGACTAATGGCTGCAAAGGAGGAGTCGATGGATGAATCCCAACGCATGCAATCGACTGTGGATCGATATCAAAGTTTGATCAAGGAAGATCCGAATAACCTGGAGGCGCACTTTAATCTTGGTCGGATCTATTACAGGCAAGGCAAGCTCGAAGCGGCTAGGCATGAATTGGAAGATGTTGTAAGAATAAATCCTGATAACAAACAGGGTCAGATTGGACTGGCTGCTTTATACGATGAAATGGGACTATATGACCTGGCGATCGATAAATATTCTATTCTCATAGCATTGGAGGAAGATAAACATAAGGTCGATGAATATAAGGAGTTGATGGTACTAGCAAGCGCAAAAAAAATGTATGCGGAGGGAAGTCTGGGTCTGGCCAGGGAACAGTTTGAAGAGATAGTTACCAAGGATCCCGATAGTGCCATAGCTTATTTTTATCTTGGGCTGATAAATACAAGTGAAGATGAATTAAGCAAGGCAGTGGAAGACTACGAGGAGGTGATACGTCTGATACCCGGGCATTCAGGCGCAAGGCTGAACTTGGCAATCAATCTTGAAAGATTACATCGCGAAGAAGATGCGATTAGTCAATATCGCAAGATACTCGAGGCCGGCCCACCATCCAGCATTGCCGAAACCGCGGAAAAAAGGTTGCTCGCAGCGGAAAAACGGATTAGCGGTCTTTCTACGGGACTGAGTTATTCGCTTGCCTCCGATTCCAATACGAATCTGAGTGATACAAATCCGGCTGATGACATTAGATCCGACCTCTCCGTAAATATTTCCTATCAGCACAAATTGGAAAATGGTGTCAGATTGAGACTTTCAACAACGCCAACATATTCGACTTATCATATTGGAAACTTTGATTATTTAAACACCAGTTCATCCATTTCTGCGACGCTGTTTCCTGCGCGCTACACTTTTGTAGGTGGTTATACCAACAGGACAACCAGAGGGCTCGTAACATCAAACCGGTTCAGTGGAAGTGATGTTCTGTTTGGTGAAGGATCTACACGGATACGGTTACCAAAAATCTTTTCACCATTCTCGGTTGAGAATGTAACGTCCGATTTGTCATTGAATTTATCCTATACAGATTTCGAATCCGACAGCAATCCCATTTTCAGTGCGTATATTTATTCTGTCGGGTTCGGTATTAACCAGCCGTACGGTGATAATTCAGCTGTTAACCTTGGTTATAGCTATACGATCAATGATAATAAATATAATGATACACTAAGTCAGGATTATGCATATCGAAGTCAAAGCGTTAATATCGGGTTTCAATGGCTTGTTGCCCCTGGGTTTAGTGCGAATGCCCGCTACAGCTATAACCTGGTTGACTACAGCAATCTTGATTCTGTCTCACAATTTACAGAATACAGAAAGAACGAACGGCATGTATTCAGTTTTGGCAGTTCCTACAGATACCATGAAAAAATCAGGTTTTTTGCCAATGTGTCATGGACGTATAATAATTCCAATCTGCCGGTAGGATTTGTTCTAAATGCCCAGGATGTCATCGAAGGTCTGCAAAGTGGTTCTCTGGGCGAATACAAGCGTGGCATTGTTACCATGGGGATGAATCTATTTATCTAACTCCGGTATGATTACCCGGTACATGAGTGCACTGATTGCCGGAAAATATACTGAGCGCTAAAACTTGGAGCCATCCAATTCAAATTGGGCAATTCGATTGATCATATAGACGTATAAGCTCTAGTCCCGCAGTGAATTAAAGGCAGTCACCGCCCATGTCAGGGCAGCACCCGAGAATATCAGCACGATCACAAATCCCTTTAAAAAAACTGCCATATCCGGCGTATCGATAAATACGGTCCTGATCGCCTCAACAGCATAACTGATAGGGTTGATAAGGGCGATAACCTGGATCCAATCCGGCATAAAATGTTTTGGTACGAATGCGGATGATAAAAACATCAGCGGTAATGTCATCAGGTTGCCAATCATGACCAAGGGTTCCTCTCTCTGCAGGGTAATGGCAAAGCCGTTGGATAGCGAGGCAAATGCCACACCAAGAAGGAAGACAATAATCATTCCGAGCAGGAGGTAGAAAAGATTAATTGTTGTGATTCCGCCGAAAATCCATGCAACGATCAAAATAATAATGGACTGAGTAATTACCTGTACGGCAGAATGCAAAACGCGACTTAGAACAATGGCAACTCTAGAAACCGGTGCAACGAGCATCTTGTCGACTGTGCCGGAAGTAATTTCACGCAGCAGGCTGACACCCGACCAGGAGGAACCGAACAATACGGTCATGATCAGGATGCCCGGTATCATAAATTCCATGTAGTTATTGCCATCAGTGCCGGGTAGTTGCACAAAATTTCTGAATAGTTGGGCAAATATTAAGAGCCATATCAATGGCTGGATCAGCGTAAAGAGCGACCAAAGCGGCATTCTTATGGTAATCCTCATGTATTTATTGAACAGATGCCAGGTATCAGCGATCACGATTTATTCTCCCATTGGTTTTTATCCGGCCAGGTATCAGCTGGCTTTTTTGTATCTTGTGGCTCTCCTGTATGCGGGGTATTTTCATCATTCCACTGGTTTGTGCTTGACGACCACTGATTGTTTTCCCATGTTTCCTCCCCAGCCTCTTGCTGCTCTTTATCACTGCTGTCCGAATTGTCCCATTTGCCCTGCCATTTACCACCGCCTTTCCCTGCCCACTGTTTCCACCATTCATCGGTTGTTTCCTGTTGCGGAGTTTGCATGCTGGAGCCGGTATATTTCAGAAACACATCATCCAGTGAAGGGCGGGATAAAGCCAGGCTTTTGACCTCGATCTGGTTTTTTGATGCAAGCATCATTAATTTTGGTACTGATTCTGCACCGTCAGCTACATAAAGATGCAGGTTATTACCTACCCATACAGAATCCTTGATGTAATCCTGTTGTTTAGCGAGATACGAGAATGCTTGTTCATTCTTGTCCACCTTTTCAAAAGAAACCACAACAGAATCACCCTTGATACTGTTTTTCAATTCATCAGGCGTACCGATGATCTGGATCTTGCCCGTATTGATAATTGCAACGCGATGCGACAGACTGTCCGCTTCTTCAAGATAATGCGTGGTAAGCAGGATTGTCAGTCCAAAGTTGGTGTTAAGCTCCCTGATGTGTTTCCAGAGCACCTTCCTGCTCCTGATGTCGAGCCCCAGGGTGGGTTCATCCAGGAACAGAATCTTCGGTCTGTGTATCAATGCAGTCGCAATATCGAGTTTGCGTCTGATGCCGCCAGAATATGTGGTGACAACATTATCGAGTTGTCCGGTCAAATCGAAATATTCGGCAAGCTCTGATATGCGATCATTAATGTCATTGCTCTTCATATGATAAAGCTGTCCCTGTAATCGCATGTTTTCCCTGCCGGTAAGAAAATAATCGATACCCGTTTGTTGGGCGACGACTCCGATGGTCTGCCTGACCTTGTCCGGTGCGATATCAACATCCAGACCACCGACCATCACCTGACCGGAATCGAACCCGCTTAACGTGGACAGTACCCGAATAGTCGTTGTCTTACCGGCACCGTTCGGGCCGAGCAAAGCCATGACCTCGGACGCGTTCACACACAGGTCCAGCTCATCTAGGGCTTTGTGATTTGGTGGATAAATCTTGGTCAGTTGTTTGATCTGGATCGCGTATTTGTCCATAATATTCCCCGGAATTATTATAAGCGAATGAAATATATATATTTTTCTGTTGGAATCAGCCAATCAATATTGTTATAAAGTCAGTCACGGAATCACCACGGTCCCGATCGTTCAGGTATAGTATGAAAAATCCATCTACTGCTAGCAAGTAACTGATTATCGGCAAGGAACTACTATTCTAACGTATTTGTACAATATTCATCTATTATTTTCATCCTTGCTGCGTACCGTGATGGCGGCGGATGTGGAAGGTGAATGCTCTTGCGTGTAATTGGTATCGAGACATCCTGCGACGAGACCGGCGTGGCCGTATATGACTCTGAGTGTGGTCTGATGGCCCATCGATTACACAGCCAAATGAGACTGCACGCTGCATATGGAGGGGTTGTACCTGAGCTGGCATCACGCGATCATATACGACGGTTGCCATCCCTGTTAAAAGAGGCACTGGTAGAGTCTCGCATGTCGATGAGCGATGTCCACGGGGTGGCCTATACTGCGGGGCCTGGCCTGATCGGGGCATTATTGGCAGGAGCTTCATTTGGTCGCAGTCTTGCCATGTCATGCGATATCCCTGCAATTGCCCTGCATCATATGGAGGCCCATTTGCTGGCGGTGATGCTTGAGGACAACAAGCCCCAATTCCCATTTGTCGCCTTGCTGGTATCCGGTGGTCATACCATGCTGGTATTCGTGGAAAGGGTTGGAAACTACAGGATTTTGGGCGAAACACTTGACGATGCGGTCGGTGAGGCCTTTGATAAGACAGCCAAATTACTCGGCTTGGCTTATCCGGGTGGTCCCCTGCTTGCTGAACTTGCCAAAAGCGGAGATCCGCATCGTTTTGATTTTCCGCGACCTATGACGGATCGTTCCGGACTGGATTTCAGTTTCAGCGGGTTGAAGACATATACCATGAATACATTGTACAGCAATACCGGTAACGGCAGTTTACACGCGGATATCGCCTGTGCATTTCAGGCGGCAGTGGTTGATACGCTGATAATTAAATGCCGTCGTTCCCTCAAGCAAACGGGGCTTAATCAACTCGTGGTTGCCGGTGGTGTGGGAGCAAATACCATGCTGCGTGAACGGCTGGACGAAATGGCGCACAAGGATGGGGCAGCGGTCTTTTATCCACGTAAGGAGTTTTGTACCGACAACGGGGCCATGATCGCATATGCTGGTTATTTGCGGTGTCAGGCCGGACAGGTTGAGTCATTGAAAATTAGTGCCAGGGCTAGGTGGCCTATGGATGAGATAACAGCACTTGATTAGTGTGATACAGGATCCTGTTTCAGCGACTTCCTATCCTGGGTTCAGTGCCAAGGTACAGTTTCTGGATGTTTATTCGATGACGCCAGATAAGAATGATCGTTACTGTACACACCATCATGATTAAATCCGGAGTAGGCAGTGTAAACAAGGAAATAAATGGCGCCATAATTGCTGCGCTGATGGCCGCAAGTGAAGAGATCCGGAATATCAGCGCCATCAGGATCCAGATTATGATTAACAACAGGCCGGTCAGCCATGACAATCCCAGTATTACGCCTAGTGCAGTGGCGACGCCCTTACCGCCTCTGAATGAAAAAAAAACCGGATAGCAATGTCCCAGAAAGGCCGCCAGTCCCGTTAATGCCAATGTCAGGGTGCTTACATCCAGGTATCTCGCCAGCAGAACAGGCAATAATCCTTTTGACATATCACCCAGCAACACAAGGGCAGCCAGCTTTTTGCTGCCCAAACGCAGTACATTTGTTGCCCCGGGATTCCCTGATCCCTGCGTGCGAGGATCGGGCAGACCAGTGAGTTTGCATACGATGATGGCCATCGACAGCGAGCCGACCAGATACGCGGTCGTAATTAAAATAAAGTCAGTCATTCAGGCGACTTTGTTAATATAGCGAACGTTATAATGCGCATAAATATAACATTAATGGCACAGCATGCGGTATTGAAATAATGTCAGAAAGTAATATGGATATAATTTATCTGCATGATCTCAAGGTGGAAACCATCATAGGTGTCTTTGGCTGGGAACGCTGTACCACGCAAGTCGTTATCATCGATCTGGAGATGCAAACGGACATTCGTAAATCTGCCAAGACTGACTCGATCGAAGATACATTGAATTACAAAGCGGTAGCAAAACGTGTTATTGAATATGTAGAAAACAGTCAATTCCAGCTTGTCGAGACACTGGCGGAACATGTCGCGGAAATCCTGCTCAAGGATTTTGGCATAGAGTGGCTGCGTGTGCGGGTTAACAAGAAAGGCGCCGTGCGCGGAGCAGGTGATGTGGGTGTGATTATCGAACGGGGTGTCAGAGCTTGAGATGTCGAAGGTCTACGTGAGTATCGGCAGTAATATTGATCCCGAGGACAACATACGCTCTGGTGTGTGTACATTGAAGCAACTCTATCCAGCGCTGACGGTTTCCTCTGTATATAAAAGCAAGGCTATAGGTCTTGATGGTGACGATTTTTACAATTTGGTTGTGGGATTTGATACGGACAATAGTGTTTACGAAATAGTGAGTCAACTAAAACATATTGAGGTTCAACACAAGCGGGATCGATGCAGCAGTCATATCAGTTCCAGAACACTCGATATGGATTTATTACTTTACGACAACCTGGTATTGTGCGAGCCGAATTTGAAGATACCGCGCGATGAAATCATGCAGTATACATTTGTGCTTTGTCCTTTGTCTGAAATTGCGGGGCAGACAAGACACCCGGTCAACGGCTTAACATATAATGAGTTATGGCTGAAGTTCGATGATCATTTGCAGCCATTACAGCGGATCGATTTTCAGTGGTGATTACTACTGAATCCAGGGCTAATCATTCAGTGCACGCCCGCCGTCAATTCTGATAACCTCGCCACTCGTATAATCAGCATCGCGGATCAGAAACAGTACTGCACGTGCAACGTCTTTGGGATTGCCCTGACGTTTCAGTGCGGTACGTGAGATGATACGCTGTTTGGTCACTTCGTCTATCCCTCTTTCCGGCCAGAGTATTACCCCGGGTGCAACTGCATTCACCCGTACATTCGGTCCAAGTTCACGAGCCATGGCCTTGGTGAGCATGACAAGGCCGGCCTTGGCCATACTGTATACCGCGTATGTCTTTAAAGGGCGTTCCGCATGAATGTCGACAATGTTGATAATACAGCCCCTGGTATTGTGTAACGCCCGTGCGGCAGCTTGGGACAGAAAAAAAGGCGCCTTCAGGTTTGTGCCGATCAGATCATTCCATTGATCCTCGTTGACCGTCCCGATCGGAGTTGGAAAAAAACTCGAAGCATTGTTTATCAAAATGTCAAGACGCCCCCATACATCTTCCGCCTTTTGTACGACAGAGTTCAGCTTGGCGGTATGCAAAAGGTCGGCCTGGATCAAAATCACGGAATCCTCCCTCACAGCATTCAGCTCCTGCTGGAGCTTATGCGCCTCCTGTTTTGAGCTGCGATAATGCAATATCAGGTTCATGCCATGGGTGTGCAAGGTTCGCGCGATGACTTCCCCGAGACGGCGTGCCGCTCCCGTAATCAGTACGACCTTTCCTGCCAAGCTGGTGTCGTTTTGCACAGTTTTCCCCGTTCTTGTTATGTATTCATCGTGTTATGATTGAGTAGTTGGAAATGAGTCGCCGTTGGATAAATACGGCAATTAGCTGTCTGAATTTCCCCATCCAGGTGATAATACCACCGTTATGCATAATCCCGTGAGTAAAAGCTTAAATCCGGAGATCATCTCTGATAACCCTGTGTTAGCAGACCTGAAGTCAACAGATGCCACTGCGAATGCCAGTAGCGAGCATCTTCGCAGGATGATTCGTGACGAGATTTTCGCCAATGGTGGAGCAATCAGCTTTGCCCGTTACATGCAACTGGCACTCTATGCTCCGGGTTTGGGTTACTACAGCGGCGGCGCGTCAAAGCTCGGAGTACCCGGAGATTTTGTCACGGCGCCGGAGATCTCGCCATTATTCTCGCACTGCATTGCACGGCAGTGTCAGCAAGTACTGGAAATCATCGGCACAGCGGACATACTGGAGGTCGGTGCCGGGTCAGGGACTATGGCCTGTGAAATATTGAACACGCTCGAACACGCAGGCACCCTCCCGGATCACTATTTCATACTGGAGGTCAGTGCCGATCTGCGCGAACGTCAGCAGAGAATTATCCAGCAGCGCATTCCGCATCTGCAACAACACGTATACTGGCTGGACAGCCTTCCTGACAAGCGTTTCAAGGGAGTAGTGCTTGCCAACGAGTTACTGGACGCGATGCCGGTTCACCGGGTACATATCGGCAAAGACACCGAACAGGAATATTGTATAAGAATCAGAGAAGATGAATTTGAGTGGTGCCTATCCGATATTGATAATGACAATATACGTCAGCGAACCTGTGACATCCGTCAAATGCTGGGTGGGGTGATCGATGACGACGGTTACATCACCGAGATCAACCTCGCTGCGGAAAGCTGGATCCGGAGCATTGGGGAATTACTGGATTGTGGTGTGGTTATCATTATCGACTACGGTTTCCATCGTCGTGAATATTATCATCCACAACGCAGGGAGGGCACGCTGATGTGCCATTATCGCCACCGCAGCCATGCAGATCCCCTGAAACTGACGGGACTACAGGATATCACTTCCCATATCGATTTTACCGCATTGGCGGAGGCCGGAGACGACACGGGCCTGAATGTTACTGGCTTTACCACCCAGGGCCATTTTTTATTGGCCTGCGGGCTTTTGGAGTTCGCCGAGGAGAGGCAATCCGGACAAGCTGCCGGATCGCCGATAGAGGCGTTACAACAGGCCCAAGAGATCAAGAAGCTCACGTTACCCCATGAAATGGGTGAGCTGTTCAAGGTATTAGCCCTGAGTCATGGCATCGATATGCCATTGTTGGGTTTTTCATTGAAGGATGATCGTGCGAGATTATGAGTGAGTGTTTTGCTCATAGTGCCACACCCGAAGCCTGCTGATCCGCATGATAGGATGAGCGTACCAGCGGACCGCTCGCCACATTGCTGAAACCTATCTCGTAGCCCAGCCGGGCAAGTTCATCAAATTCTTCAGGTGTTACATAGCGGTTCACCGGCAGGTGATATTTACTGGGTTGCAGGTATTGACCGAGTGTCAGCATTTCACAGCGATGTGCATAAAGATCAACCATCACCTGCTCGATTTCCGCAATTGATTCACCCAGGCCAAGCATCAGCCCAGACTTGCTTGGTATTTCAGGATGTTCCTGCTTGAAACGCTGTATCAGCTGCAGTGACCATTGATAATCGGCCCCTGGTCTGGCTTGTTTATACAGACGTGGAACCGTCTCCAGGTTGTGGTTGAACACATCTGGTGGCGCCTGTCGCAGAATATTGAGAGCCCTGTCCATGCGACCGCGAAAATCCGGGACCAGGATTTCGATCCTTGTGGCCGGTGTATGATGACGTATCGCCTGAATGCAGGCTACAAAGTGGCCGGCCCCACCATCACGCAGGTCGTCACGATCGACAGAGGTGATCACCACATAATTAAGATTCATATCCTGGATTGTCCTTGCCAGGTTTTCAGGTTCCCGTTGATCGAGAGGTTGCGGTGTCCCGTGTGCTACGTCACAAAATGGACAGCGGCGGGTACAGATATCACCCATGATCATAAAGGTAGCGGTGCCCTGGCTGAAGCATTCACCGAGATTGGGGCATGAAGCCTCTTCGCATACGGTGTGCAGTTCGTTCGCCCGCAATATCGCTTTCAGCCTCGATACTCCGGCATGACTGTGAGTTCGTGCACGTATCCATCGCGGTTTGCGCAGTGGGTCAGAGGTGGGTTCGATCTTGATCGGGATACGAGCAACCTTTTCCGCTCCCTTCATCGTCCGCACAGGTCTGGTCTTGTTATGTTGGGTCATTTCATCGATCCTGGTCATAGGTCGCCGTCGACTGTGATCATGCCGGATTCCTGTCGAGGGATCTGAAATGAATGCATATTGTCGATGATTTTATCACTGATCTGTATTTGTTCATAACCAAAATGGCGGGGCAGATGATTGAGTAATTCCACCCTGACGGTATCGATGTCAACCGATTTCTGAATATCACTGATTTGTGTTATTTCGAGTCCCGCATAGCCACAGGGATTGATGCGTTTGTAAGGTTCGAGATCCATTGCTACATTGAGACTCAAGCCGTGATAACAACATCCGCGGCGAACACGTAATCCAATGGATGCAATCTTGCTGTTGTTGACGTAGACACCGGGCGCATTGGCCCGGCTGGATGAATCAATATCGAAATGCGTCAAACAAGCTATAATACTGTTTTGTATGGAATCTACGAGTGATCTTATTCCGATGGAATGACGCCGCAGGTCCAGCAGCAGATATGCAACCAGTTGCCCTGGCCCATGATAGGTTACCTGCCCCCCCCGATCCACATGCAGAACGGGAATATTACCTGCATCCAGGACATGCCGCGTATCCCCCCGCCTGCCGAGTGTAAATACGGGAAAGTGTTCAACAAGCCATATTTCATCTCTGCTGGACACTGCGCGGTGTTCAGTGAAGCGCTTCATGGCCTTGTAAGTGATCATATAATTTACCCGGCCAAGATGACGTATAACGAGTTCCTTTTTCATGGAGTTATGTTACAAGACCATCATAATATGTTCACAGGCGGTCAGATCCCGGTAAATGGCGTCAAGTTGGTCCCTGCTCTTTGCCATAATGGTTACGGTGAGTGAAAGGTAATTGCCCTTCCTGCTGGGCCTGGATCGAACCGCCGCCTCACTCAGATCAGGTGCATGCTTGCGTACAATACTGAATACAATCACATCAAGGTTTTCCCTGCTTTTACCTATTGCCTTAATCGGAAATTCACAGGGAAACTTGAACGGTGAATCATCGTGCTGGCTGTACATTACTACCTACACAGTCTCCACGGAAGTAATAATGTCCTGTTTATATGATCGGTAGAGTTGTGCGATCTTTGACCACATCGCCCCGGGTGCGCCTGAATCAACAGGCTTGCCATCCAGTAATGTCACCGGTATCACCTCCCGTGTCGAACTGGTAAGCCAGATTTCATCCGCAGTCTGTAGGTCAAAGAGGGAAATATCTGTCTCTAGTACGCTAATATCATTTTCTTTCGCGAGTTCGATGACCAGGTCTCGAGTAATACCGGGTAACAGAAAAGATCCTTTGGGCGGGGTTGTCAGTATATTTTCCTTCACAACGAAGACATTACTTGCAGCACCTTCGGTTATCAAGCCATCACGAACCAGTATTGCCTCCATTGCACCTTTGTCAACAGCCTGTTGACGTAACAGGATATTGGGAAGCAGGGCGATGGATTTAATATGGCAATATTTCCAGCGTATGTCATCAACACAGATGGCCGAGATACCCCGTTTCAGGATGTCATCGGCAACCGGTTTGAGAGGATTGGTCATGACAAATACTGTCGGCGGTATGTGAGTCGGAAAAGCATGGTCACGTGCGGCCACTCCCCGTGTAATTTGCAGATAGATGGACATGTCCCCGCCGCCATTTTTATTAACCAGTTCCGTCAATATTGTTTTCCATTGGAGGCGATCGAGAGGCTTTTCAAGCCTGATACCTTCAAGGCTATGATCGAGGCGCTGCAGATGATCCTCGAGTCTTAATAAACGCCCCTGATAGACCGGAATGACTTCGTATACGCCGTCTGCGAACAGAAACCCGCGATCAAGTGGTGAAATACTGGCATTGGATGCCGGCATAAATTCACCATTTAGATAGACAATGGACATGACTATTTACTGGAAAAAGAGTTTGATCTCGTCCGTGAGTCGCTGGAAAAGTCCTCCTTCACTGACGGAACGCAAGGCAATCAATGGACATTCCGCAATATTTTCACCATCCAGTGTTACTTCAACCGTACCATAGGGTTGATTCTTGTTGGCGGGAGCGATTATCCTTGAATCTATATTCATCGTTGCCGTCAAGTCATCATATTGTCCGCGTGGAATGGTGATATATAGATCCTTTGCCAGCCCCAGAGGCAGTTCGCCGTCAACGCCTTTCCAGACATGGGCAGTCGTTAACGGTTTGTTGGCTTCGTATAGCCTGTGTGTCTCGAAGAATCTGAAACCGTAATTAAGGATTTTCTGGCTCTGCTCAGCCCTGGCATCCTCGCTGTCTGTACCGATTACAACGGATATCAACCGCATGTCGTCATGCAATGCCGATGCAACGAGGCAATAACCCGCCGATTCGGTATGTCCTGTCTTAACGCCATCGACATCTTCATCACGCCACAATAACTTGTTGCGATTATACTGTGTAATATTGTTATAGGTATATTGGCGCTCGGAGTACCATTTATAATATTCAGGGAATTCTGATATCAATAAGCGGGTCAATAGCGCCAGATCATATGCGGTCGTATAATGCTCAGGGTCCGGCAGCCCTGTGCTGTTCGTAAAATGGGTGCCTTTCATCCCCAGTGTTTCGGCATAATGGTTCATCAGGGTGGCAAATGCATCTTCACTGCCTGCGACATGCTCGGCCAGAGCTACGGTAGCGTCATTACCGGATTGAACGATCATGCCTTGAAGAAGATCTTCTACGGATACGCGCTTGTTTACCTCTATAAACATGCGTGACCCACCCATGCGCCATGCCTTCTCGCTTACGACTACTTCATTGTTCAAGCTTATTGTTCCTTTATCGAGTTCCTTGAATACAATATAGGCTGTCATCAATTTCGTCAGGCTGGCCGGTTCTATCCGCTCATGAGCAGCGTTTTCGGCGAGGATCTTGCCGCTGTTATAATCCATAAGGATATAACTGCGTGCAGCAAGCTCCGGAGCAGCCGGCAGGGGAATGGAAGCTGCATGGATACTCGAAATACTCGTCAGGAAAAGCACCAGAAAAATTAATATCCGAACCAGAATTCGCGAGGGAGTGTGAATTGTCATTTCAGGACTTTCTATATAGATATTCATGGCAATAGCATTTTCATTTCCGAATAATTGTCTTGAAGAAAACTTAAGCGCAGATTCTTTGTAGATGACTCGATATGTCCGACATTCTATCTGTTTATCGCGAGAATGAGTAGTAAGATTAAGACAATGATGGATTTTGCGATGTTTGTATAGCAATTCTGGACAGGCAACCGGACATCTCAACATCCGTATTTCCTCGTGTCCGCAATCTCGACAAGTTAATTACGGGTTGAGAGATCCGTGCCAAGACCGCCAGGAAGCGTTAGTTAATCACTATATGTGAGTCGCTTATTCCCATCAAGGCAAGATCTTCACTCATGCGATCCGCCTCATCGATATTGGGGATGGGGCCGATGCGTACCCGATATAGAAGCGTGTTTTCATCCTGATCGATGGTAAACCGGGTATCGGGAGGAGATGCTGCTGAAAGCCTTGATATCAGACGCTTTGCATTGGCACGTTGAGTAAAGGCGCCGATTTGCAGATACAGATCGGTTTCCCGATGATGCCCTACAGGTTCTGTACCGTGTGCTGTCCGGGTATTGTAAGTTGCCGGATCAATAGCCCTCACCTCAACTAATCCGGTTCCGGTATCCGCAATACCGAGTTTGGCGGCTGCAGCGTAAGACAGATCGATCTCGCGGTTATCCTTGAATGGTCCCCGGTCGTTGATCTTGACGATGACCTTTCGGCTGTTCAGCAAATTTGTCACTTCGGCATAAGTTGGCAAGGGTAACGTCTTATGAGCTGCCGTCATGGCATACATATCATAGGATTCACCGCTTGATGTGCGTTGACCATGAAATTTGGTGCCATACCAGGACGCTATACCGCGTTTGACATAACCCTTGCTGGAATTCAGAACGTCGTAGCGATGCCCGTCAACAACATAAAAGGGAGGATTGCCATATTTGCTGAGTGGTTCTGTTTTCGGAACCGCATCGGGGATTGAAGATATATTCACCGGCCTTGCAGGGCCGCTGTCCTCTGTATAGAGATCACGTATTGAGGGAATCGACCCGCATCCTCCAAGCATGAAGGCTACAATTACGAATCCCCAGACTGGACTATAGGTTGACGGTCTGGATGCGACAACAGCAGGTTCGATAGGCTTTTGGTTACTGCCCTGAGGTAACTTTTGTATGAACATGTCTTGCTAGGATCTCTTCACTGAGCTGATATACCGCCATGGCGTAAAGGGCGCTGTGGTTATACCGTGTTATCACATAAAAATTTTCGAAACCCACCCAGTATTCTGGACCTGTCCTTGTTTCCAGAGATACAAGGACCGCCGGTTGGTCATCCGCAACACCTTCATCAACAATCACTCCCTTGTCTTTCAGTTCGCGCAATGTTGAATCGGGCCTGAGCCCATTGTCAAGAAGTTCGCTATTGATACCGGCCTTGACCATGGCCTTGGCGGCAACAGGTCCCTCCTTTCGCCAACCGTGTACGCTTAGATAATGTGCAACACTACCGATGGCATCGGCGTTATTATCCCAGAGGTCACGTTTGCCGTCATTATCAAAATCAATAGCGTATTGTCGATAACTGCTGGCGATGAACTGGGCCTTGCCCATAGCACCTGCATATGACCCTGTCATTGACAGCGGGTCGATGTGTTCTTCTCTGGTCATCAGCAAATATTGTTCGAGTTCGCTGCGGAAGAACTTGCTGCGAGGAGGATAGTCAAATGCAAGCGTCGAAAGTGAATCAATCATTCGATATCCCCCTTTTTGATCGCCATAAAAGGTCTCTACACCCAGAATTGCGGTGATAATCTGTGGAGGAACCCCGTATGTATCATAGGCGCGCGACAGGATGTCCTGATTCTGTGTCCAGAAATCCACTCCACCCTTGATGCGTTTTCTGGTTATGAAAATGGGACGGTATTGATACCAGGGCTTGCTTTCAGCAGGCTTCGAGATGATCTTGATTATCCTGTCCTGCAGCCTGACATGGCTGAACAGGGTTATTAATTCATTACTGTCGAACTGGTGATTCTTTACCATGTCATCGATGAATTTTTTCACTTCCATTCTTTGCGCGATGTTTTCTTCACTTGCATACATGGTCCCGATATACAGCAACGGGATACAACATGCTATACGCACAAATAGGGGTTTAAAATACATCATTTGGATAATGCAATCTACGTTGTTAATAATTTACGGTGAGTGTGAATCGACATCAGGATACCGAACGCCGCCATCAGCGTGACCATGGAAGTACCGCCATAACTCACCAACGGTAACGGCAGCCCAACAACGGGCAACAGGCCGGTCACCATGCCGATATTTACAAAGGCATAAACAAAAAAAGTCAAAATCAAACTGCCCGCAAGCAAACGTGTAAATGAATCCTGTGCCTGAGTTGCAATATAAAGTCCGCGAACAATAATAAACAAATACAAAGACAGTATAAACAGTATTCCTATAAAGCCGAATTCCTCGCCAAAGACGGCAAAGATGAAGTCGGTGGAGCGCTCCGGGAGAAATTTCAGATGTGACTGGCTGCCATTCAGCCAGCCTTTGCCATACAACCCTCCTGAACCAATGGCAATCTTGGATTGGATAATATGGTAACCCGTTCCCAGAGGGTCATTTTCGGGGTTCAGGAATGTGAGTACCCGGGATTTCTGATAGTCATGAAGATTGTACCAGAACAGCGGCGCGCTGACCGCCAGGCATATTATGATAATTGCCACTTGTTTCCAGCGTATGCCCGCCAGTAGTAACACGAAGACGCCGGAGCTTGCAATAAGTAATGCCGTGCCCAGATCAGGCTGTTTGATGATGAGTATCACCGGCACGATGATCAGCATACTGGCATAGAAAAGATGTTTTTTGGAAGGTGGGAGGGGATTATCTGCAAGATACCAGGCTACCATGATAGGTACGGCGATTTTCATGATCTCGGAAGGCTGAAAGCGGAACAACACGAGGTTCAGCCAGCGCTGAGCGCCTTTGCCGGCATCACCGAAGATCAATACGGAGATCAGTAACAGCAGTCCACCACAAAATAGCCAGGGAGCCCAGCGTTGGACGTGATGAGGCGGAACCTGTGCCAGGGTGAACATAACGACAAATGCAACACAAAATCTAATCAGCTGGCGGACAATCATATTTGTATCCTGACCGCTCGCGCTGTAAAGGATCGCCAGGCCGACAACGGACAACATGACCAATCCCACCAGTAACGGAAGATCGAGATGCAGTCCGCGGACGAATATATGAGGTTTGCGTCTGTCACCCCAGCGCGGGTAGCTTCTGTTTTTGAGTATAATCATGTGAGGTTTAATTGCATGTATTTATCGATAACCTTGCGTGCTATTGGCGCTGCCACACTGGCTCCGCCGCCGCCATTCTCAACGATGACAGCGATGACAATGTGGGGAGTCTCAACTGGCGCAAAAGCGATAAACAATGCGTGATCACGTAAGCGTTTGGAGACATCCTCTTTAATATATTCCTCGCCTTCCTTGATGCCGAAAACCTGTGCAGTACCGGTCTTGCCAGCCATTTTATAGGGGAGGTTATGGCTGATTCCATGGGCCGTTCCGTGTATGCTGTGGACTACGCGTCTCATCGAGTTGATGATATATTCCCAGTTGGCCGCCTTGGCAATCGCCGGCGACGTGACCTCGCTGGATTCCCTGATGCTCATTTCAGCGCTGTCAGGTTCCTGGGTGGCATAGACAATGCGAGGCTGACGATGGACACCGCGATTGGCCAGGATCGCGGTAGCGGAAGCAAGTTGCAGCGGTGTCACCAGGGTGTATCCCTGCCCGATACCCGTAATCAGGGTTTCACCCGGGTACCAGGGTTGATGATGTTGTTTGCGTTTCCATTCCCTTGAGGGCAATAACCCAGATAGTTCACCCGTTAAGTCGACCCCTGTCTTTTGACCAAAACCGAATTGGTTCAGAAACTCATGGAGATTGTCTATGCCCAGTGTCAGCGCCAGATCATAGAAAAAAACATCACACGACTCTACAATAGCCTTGTCAAGGTTAACAACGCCATGTCCTTCGCGCTTCCAGTCACGATACTTGCGGTCGTCGCCAGGAAGTGTAAACCATCCGGGGCAGAATGATGTGGTATTAATTCCTGTTTTGTCATATTCCAGGCCTGCGAGACCGATAAACGGCTTGAGTGTGGAGCCCGGAGGATACTGGCCCCTCAATACACGATTGAACAAGGGTTTGTCTATCGAATGTTGTAATTCATCGAAGGTATCCGGATCTATGCCTACGACAAATGGATTTGGATCGAAACCGGGTTTGCTGACAAACGCCAGGATGTCCCCGTTACGGGGATCAAGTGCAACAATTGCGCCGCGCTGGCCATCGAGTGCTTTCTCCGCGACTCGTTGCAGTTGTATATCAAGTGTCAGATACAGATTTTTACCTGGCTGTGACGAAGTTCGTTCCAGTGTACGTATCGTGCGCCCATACGCATTGGTTTCTATCCGTTTGAAGCCTACATTACCGTGCAGAATGTCTTCGTAGTATTTTTCAACACCCGTTTTCCCGATTAATTGTGTGCCGCTGTAAGTAGCGGAGTCGATAGTCCGCAGTTCATCTACATTGATGCGTCCCACATAACCAATGGCATGAACTGCAAGATCGCCGAGCGGGTAATCACGAATCAATCGTGCTTCGATATCAGCTCCCGGGAAGCGGTACCTGTTTGCAGCAAAGCGGGCGACCTCCTCGTCGCTGAGATGGAATCTAACAGGTATACTGTTAAAAGGAGCATTCTGATCAAGTTGCCTGTAAAAGCGATTTATATCGTCATCGCTGATGTGTATCAGATCTGCAAGTCCCTTGAGGGTGGCATCGATGTCCGTTACCTGTTCAGGGACGATTTCAAGACTGAAAGAAGGCAGATTTTGTGCAATCAACACTCCGTTCCTGTCGTAGATAAGTCCACGTGTCGGAGGCACCGGCACAATACTGATGCGATTGTCATCAGAAAGGGTAGAAAAGTGTTCATGGCTCAAAATCTGCAGGTATACAAACCGGATGATCAATACAGACATCAGCATGACCACGATCATCGTAGCTGTCGCGGCGCGCTCATTGAACAGTCGGCCTTCACGAATATGGTCCTTGATTGCAAGTCTGATTGACATATTATTTGATAATTGTTGCTACCGATCTGTGTTGGCTATACTGGCCTGGATCAGGTAACCCTGAATCGGCGTCGCATGTTACGCAGGATGATATAGATCAACGGCCAGATGACCATACTGCTGATCGATGGCAGCCAGTATGACCATGTTGAATAAGTTTGCCCCGAAATCCCCTTTACCCAAAGTAGCAGCATTTGATGCAAGGCTATCAGTACCAGTATGCTGAGCGCTTGTTGCCAAAGTGGAAATATACGAATTCTCTGATACATCTTGATCGTAACGTATGCCAGGATACACAGGGATAATGCATGTTGCCCAAGCAGGCCCGCGCGCAGGACATCCAGCAACAGACCCACCGTCCAGCCGATCCCGACACCGATACGCTGCGGTAATGCCATGCACCAGTATATCAGTACCAGCGCCACCCATTCCGGCCGTAGCGGCGCAAGCCAGTCTGGCAACGGGAAGATTGTCAAGATGAAGGCCACGACAAAGCTGGCGAATATGACCCAGCCACCGCGGTGATGCACTATAATCATACCATGCCTGACCGTGTATTTACGGTGACATTATTGAGTATCGGTACCTGCATCAGGTTCCACAGTATCCTTTTCGTCGGGTGTCCTCCAGACCAGTAAAACCTCCCGGGTGCTTTCAAGATTGGCCGTAGGTTCGGCATAGACCTCGGCATAGGGCTGGCTGGGATCGGGCACCACGCTGATGATACGACCGGCGGGATATGCCGGTGGGAAATGCCCGCCCAGTCCCGATGTCACCAGCAGGTCTCCAACCTTGACATCAGCGTTATTGGGGATAAACGGCAATTCCAGTCGATTGGGCTCGCCCGTGCCGACCGCAATTGCGCGTATCCCGTTACGATTGATCTCTACGGGCAAGGCATGGTTGGGATCGGTTATCAGCATCGCAGTGCTGGTGAGAGGACCGACATTGACAATCTGTCCCATCGCGCCTTTGGCATTGAGGATAGGCTGGCCGGTATAGACGTTATCCCGTGATCCCTTGTTGAGGACGATTTGCTGGGAAAAAGGCTTCAGGTCGACGGCCAGAAGTTCGGCAATGAGAACCTGCTCACTGACCTTGAATGAAGAATCCAGCAATTCCCTGAGCCGCATATTTTCAACCTCGAGAGCCTCGAGTTTTTGTAATTGCGACTGCAGGAACAGATGTTGTGTATGCAGGCTGCGGTTCTCTTCCAGTAATTGTTGCCGTGAGGAAAGGTTTTCGGAGAGCCATTCGCCTGTTTCGAGCGGAAGATTCATCAATTTCTGGATAGGATAGATGACCACGGACAATACCGCTCTGACATCCTTCATATGATCATAACGATGATCAAGCATCATCAATGCAATGCTGATTACGATGAAGACAGCAAGGCGAAGGGTGATGGAGGGTCCCTGAATAAATAGAGGTTTTATCTTGCACCCCCTATCATCAGATTAGTGATCATGTAACACATCGTACAGGTGCATTCTCAATCATTCGACAAAAACCTGATAAAATCAGGATACTGGCAGAGGTAGAATACGATAACGGCTATTCTACGGCAAAAATATCACCGCCATGTTCGTCGATCATTTCCAATGCCCGTCCGCCGCCACGTGCCACGCAAGTAAGCGGATCTTCTGCAATTATAACCGGCAGGCCGGTTTCTTCAGTCAACAGCCGATCAAGGTCCCTTAACAGGGCCCCCCCACCAGTCAGCACCATACCCCGTTCAGCGATATCCGCGCCCAGTTCCGGGGGTGTCTGCTCCAGGGCGGTCTTGACCGCGCCGACAATACCCGACAAGGGCTCCTGGAGGGCCTCAAGTATCTCATTGCTGTTGAGTGTGAAGGTGCGGGGTACCCCCTCAGCCAGATTGCGCCCCCTGACCTCGATCTCACGTACCTCGGTACCCGGGTATGCTGCGCCGATTTTATGCTTGATCATCTCTGCCGTGGATTCCCCGATAAGACTGCCGTAATTACGCCGTACATAATTGATGATGGCCTCGTCAAAGCGATCGCCGCCGATGCGCACCGAGGCCGAATAGACAATACCGTTGAGTGATATGACCGCCACTTCCGTTGTACCTCCACCGATATCGAGCACCATGGAACCGCTTGCCTCACCGACCGGCATGCCGGCACCGATAGCGGCAGCCATAGGTTCCTCGATCAGGTAGACCTCGCGGGCACCAGCCCCGGCTGCGGATTCCTTGATGGCGCGGCGTTCAACCTGTGTTGAACCGCAGGGCACGCATATCAACACCCTGGGGCTCGGACGAAGAAATCTATTCTCGTGTACCTTGCGAATAAAATGCTGAAGCATTTTCTCCGTCACGGTAAAATCCGCGATCACACCATCCTTCATGGGACGGATGGCGACGATATTCCCGGGGGTACGACCGATCATCAACTTGGCTTCGGCACCAACGGCCGCAATAGTCCGTGGTGTCCCGGTGCCGGGTTCTTGGCGTATCGCCACCACCGAGGGTTCGTTTAATACGATGCCTTGACCGCGCACATAGATCAATGTGTTGGCGGTGCCCAGATCGATCGAAAGATCATTGGAGAATAGGCCACGGAGCCGTTTAAACATATAATCCTTATAATCCTTTTCCTTAACTACTTATTGCTTGACCAACTCTAGCAGTGGGTGAGATTTTGGGCAAGCAGATAAGTATAATGAGTTTACAATTATTATAGCGTCACATTTTCTGATTTATTTATGACACTGGATAAAAACACCATAGAAAAAATTGCATATCTGTCCCGCTTGCAGATCGATGACAGGGATATACCCCGTTATACACAGAATCTGTCAGACATCCTTGAATTTGTCGGACAGATGAATGACGTGGATACGAATAATGTCATACCGATGGCGCATCCGCTTGCGGTGACGCAACGGCTGCGTGATGATCAGGTTACCGAAGTCAATCACCGAGACAAATTCCAGGCTATCGCGCCTCAGATTGAATCAGGATTGTATTTGGTGCCAAAGGTCATCGAGTAACTCCGCTGACCCCAGCGTTTTTTTGACAGACTGTAGCTTATAGTTCCTAACTTATTGTAAAGACAACAACAATCGCATCCATGCATCGTAAAACAATCGTCGAATTGTCGCAGGCCCTGCATGCGGGAACCGTATCATCAAGTGAGCTGACCGAGCTTTTCCTGTCACGGATCAAACAACACGATTCCCGACTGAACAGCTTTATCACCCTGACCGAGGAACAGGCATTGACAACGGCACAGGCAGCCGATGAGCGGTTGCAAAACGGCATTGCCGGACCGCTGACAGGCATTCCCATCGCACACAAGGATATTTTTTGTACCGATGGAGTTGCGACAACCTGTGGATCGAAGATGCTGGAAAATTTTATCGCCCCCTACGACGCGACATGCGTTGATAATTTTAACCGGGCCGGTACCGTCATGCTGGGCAAGACCAACATGGACGAGTTCGCGATGGGATCTTCCAATGAGACGAGTTATTACGGTCCGGTGAAAAATCCGTGGGATCAGTCAATGGTGCCCGGCGGATCGTCCGGAGGTTCCGCCGCTGCGGTCGTGGCCCACTTGGTGCCCGGTGCAACAGGCACGGATACCGGCGGCTCCATTCGCCAGCCGGCGGCCTTGAGCGGCTGTACGGGACTGAAACCGACCTACGGACGTGTCTCACGTTACGGAATGGTCGCCTTTGCCTCGAGCCTTGATCAGGCAGGGCCCATCACCAGGACAGCGGAAGATGCAGCATTAATGCTCGAAGTAATGGCCGGATTTGATGAAAAGGATTCAACATCAATGGATACCCCCGTACCAGTATACCGTGGGTCCCTCGACGACCCGATCGAAGGTATCAAGATCGGCTTGCCAAAGGAATATTTCGGGGAAGGTCTGGATGACGGCGTTGCGAGGGTTGTCGACGAAGCCATCAGGGAATACCAGAAACTCGGAGCCACCGTAAAGGAGGTCACCCTGCCCAACAGTTATTTATCCGTTCCCGCCTACTATGTCGTTGCACCGGCGGAATGTTCATCAAATCTGTCTCGTTACGATGGGGTCCGTTATGGTTATCGTTGCAAGAATCCGCATGATTTGATGGATCTCTACAGGCGAACACGCGGTGAAGGTTTTGGTGCCGAGGTCAAGCGCCGGATCATGATTGGTACCTATGTCCTGTCGGCTGGGTATTATGATGCCTATTATCTCAAGGCACAGCAGATACGCCGTTTAATCAGCGATGATTTCACCTCCGCATTCAAGGAGGTCGATGTCATCATGGGACCGACGACTCCCACCGTCGCCTTCGCCCTGGGGGCCAAGATTGATGACCCGATCACCATGTATCTGTCCGATATCTATACAAACGCCATCAATCTTGCAGGCCTGCCGGCGATCTCGATTCCGTCGGGCTTTGTCAATCAGTTACCCGTGGGGTTGCATATCATCGGCAATTATTTTGATGAGGCTCGCTTGCTGAATGTGGCGCACCGTTATCAGCAAGTGACTGATTGGCACCGACAGATCCCGGCGCCATTTGAATAAGCTTTGATGAGCATGATACAGAATATTAACCAATGGCTTACAGGTGACTGACTGATGGAGTGGGAGGTTGTAATCGGGCTGGAGATTCATGCCCAGCTTGCCACCAATAGCAAGATCTTCTCCGGGGCCTCGACGGCCTATGGAGCAGAACCAAATTCCCAGGCCTGTGCCGTTGACCTGGGATTGCCGGGTGTTCTGCCGGTATTGAATCGTGAGGCGGTCACCATGGCAACCAAATTCGGACTGGCGATCGGGGCGACAATAGCACCACGTTCGATATTTGCCCGCAAGAATTATTTTTATCCCGATCTGCCCAAGGGTTATCAGATCAGCCAGTATGAACTACCCGTCGTGACGGGTGGCCATATAGAGATTGAGATTGATGCCGATGACGGTACGCCAACCTCCAAGACGATCAGTATCACCCGCGCCCATCTCGAGGAGGATGCCGGTAAATCCTTGCACGAGGACTTTCGTGGACTGACCGGTATTGACCTAAACCGAGCCGGCACACCGTTGATTGAGATCGTTTCCGAGCCGGATATGCGTTCCGCCAAAGAGGCCGTTGCCTATATGAAAAAGGTCCATTCACTGGTGCGTTATCTCGAAATCTGTGACGGTAACATGCAGGAAGGCTCTTTCCGCTGTGATGCCAATGTCTCGGTGCGGCCTCGTGGTGAGCAATCCCTGGGCACGCGTACGGAACTGAAAAATCTTAATTCATTTCGTTTTGTGGAGCGGGCAATCGACTACGAAGTCGAACGGCAGATCGAGATCCTCGAAGGCGGAGGAAACGTTATCCAGGAAACAAGACTCTATAATACCGACAGCAATGAAACACGCTCAATGCGCAGCAAGGAAGAGGCCTACGATTATCGTTATTTTCCGGATCCCGATCTCCTGCCGCTGGAGCTGGATAAGATTTATATAGAAGGCGTGCGCGCGTCGTTGCCGGAGTTACCCGACGATAAAAAAGAACGCTTCATCTATGAATTCGGCCTCACACCCTATGAGGCGGATGTACTGACAGCGAGCCGGGAGATGGCCGATTTCTTCGAGACCACTGAAAAGGTATCCAACGGAGAGACCAAGCAGGCTGCGAACTGGGTGATGGGTGACCTGCTGGGCGCGCTCAACAAGGGCGGGCTCGAGATTGGTCAAAGTCCCGTTACCGCCCGGATGCTGGGAGGTATGATCAGGCGCATCGCAGATGGCACCATTTCGGGCAAGATCGCCAAGCAGGTCTTCGAGGCGATGTGGGCCGGCGAAGGGGACGCCGATACCATCATTGAATCAAAAGGTCTCAAACAGGTTACCGACAGTGCCGCCATTGAAGGCATCATTGATGATATCATCTCTGCCAATCCACAACAGGTGGCGCAATACCGCGCCGGCAAGGAGAAGGTTTTCGGATTTTTCGTCGGCCAGGTTATGAAGGCTACACAGGGTAAGGCCAATCCCGCACAGGTAAATGACCTGCTGAAGAAAAAGCTCTAGATTGCCAGGGTAATCTCCGAGACATTATTAGCGTTGATTCGATAGCCGCGCATCTCCAGCACCCCTTTGGTGCTCAGTGAAATGATCAGGTACAACGCCTCGGGATAGCCGGCCTCGGCAATATCGATGGCGGAAGGTCGGGCCGGACTGGCGGGATGGGAATGATAGATTGCGAACAGTTCTTCGCCTTTTTCACGTATACGGCGCAAGGCATCGATCTGTTCGGCAGGATCCATCTGATACCGGCACTGTGGAATGGAGGCAATATTCCTCACGGGATATACCCGTACCGGTTGACCTTCTTTGCTCGAGATTAAGCCACAGATCTCCTTGCCGTCAGCGCTCTGGGCATGATGCAGCAATTGATTGACCAGGAAGCGGGGTATCTCGACGGTGACAGGGGAGGTATTCATCTCAGATATAGGTGGATTATGCCGGTAATGGACTGTATCTGCCCATCACCATGCGGCCATGACCGGCTATATCGGCGGCCCCCTCGACATGCGTATAGCCATGTTGTTTGAATAATGCCAGGACACGCTCCTGTTGTTCATGACCATGTTCCACCAACAGCCATCCCTGGTCTCGCAGATACATTTTTGCCTCGCTGACAATGATCCTTATAGCATCCATTCCTTCATTGCCGGCGATCAGGGCGTGTTGAGGTTCGCAGCTCAGATCACCCTGCCTGAGACATGGGTCATCCGTTCTGATATAGGGTGGATTGCTGATGATGATATGGAAGCGTTGACCCTTTAGCGGATCACACCAGCTGCCCGGTAAGAATTTCACATTGTCGATACGCAGGTGTCTGGCATTGCTGCGCGCGACGTCAAGCGCCCTTGCATCGATATCAGTGGCTGTGATCAGGCTGGCGGGACGCTCAGAGGCGATTGCAAGGGCGATTGTCCCACATCCCGTACCCAGATCAGCGATATGGGAATCCTTATCGGCCGGAATAAAGCGCAGTGCCTGCTCAACCAGCAATTCGGTTTCAGGACGCGGTATCAAGGTCGCAGGCGTGACGCCAAGGGATAAGGACCAGAACTCACGCCTGCCTGTCAGATAGGCGACCGGTTCACCGGCCGCGCGCCGTTTAATCAGGTTGCTGTAACGACGCGTTTGCCAGGCGGTGAGTGCGCGTTCCGGCCAGGTATGCAGATAGACCCGATCCTGCATTATGGCATGAGCAAGCAACACCTCTGCATCGATACGCGCTGATTCATAACGTTGTGGCAGCAACTGCTCCGCTATGTGCAATGCACACCGAATGGTCACAGGCTGCCTGGCCGGTTTTATCTGTGCCAATGCCATAGTCGGTAAATCAGGCAACGCCCATCTCCGCAAGTTGTTCCGCCTGGTATTCATTGGTGAGGGGGGCAATTACCTGGTCTAACTGGCCCTGCAGGATTTCATCGAGCTTGTAGAGGGTGAGGTTGATGCGGTGATCCGTCACTCGTCCCTGGGGAAAATTATAGGTACGAATACGCTCTGAGCGATCGCCGCTGCCTACCATGGTTTTGCGTTGCTGGGCCTGCTCAGCCAGTTGTTTCTCCTGAGCCTGTGCGAGCAATCTGGCCTGTAATAGCGAAATGGCACGGGCACGGTTTTTGTGCTGGGACCGTTCGTCCTGGCATTCGACAACGATACCTGTCGGTAGATGCGTCAGGCGAATTGCCGAGTCTGTTTTATTGACATGCTGACCACCGGCTCCCGAGGCACGGAAGGTATCGATCTTGAGGTCTGCCGGATTGACCTCTATCTGGTCTATCTCATCAGCCTCGGCCAGTACGGCTACCGTACAGGCCGAGGTATGGATACGGCCTTGCGATTCGGTCACTGGTACCCGCTGAACGCGATGGACGCCCGATTCGAACTTCAGGCGCGAATAGACCCCCTGTCCTGTAATACGCAGGATAATTTCCTTGTATCCTCCCTGTTCACCTTCGCTGTAACTGATGATTTCAGTATGCCAGCGATGCATTTCGGCATAGTGTGAATACATGCGGAACAGATCTCCCGCAAACAGGGCCGCCTCATTACCACCGGTACCGGCGCGGATTTCAAGAAAAATATCAGCATTGTCGTGGGGGTCGGATGGTACCAGCAATATCTTGATCTCTTGCTCCAGGTTTGAGAGCTGTTGCCGTGAATGCAGCAACTCTTCCTCTGCGAGCGCACGGACAGCGCCGTCATCATCCTCCAGCATCGCCTCGGTGCTGGCGATCTCATCGAGTGTTGTCTTGTATTTGCGGAAACACGAAACCAGCGGATTGACCTGGGCGTATTCCATCGACAGTGCCCGGAAACGTGACTGGTTACCGATGGTATGCGGATCCGCCAGCAGCGCATCCAGTTCCTGCAGACGTTCGGATAACGATTCAAGCTTGTTTCTTAGAGAAGGTTTCACGTCCGCTTATTGATCCTGACTCTTGATATCAAGCAGTTCATGCGCCGCCCTGATCAGATCTTCACGGCCTTCGTAACTGGCCTTGCGTATTTGCACGGTCGGACTATGGATAATCTTGTTACATAATGTCCTCCCCAACATCTGAACGACTTCTTCAGGATCTGCGCCCTGTGTCAGCAAGCGTTTGGCCTTGTTGATCTCGTTATCCCGTATCTGTTTGATTTGTTCCCGATAACTGCGTATGGTTGAAATATTTTCAAGCGACTTGATCCAGCCCATGAAATGGATGACCTGGACATCGATGATCTGCTCGGCCTGAATCGCAGCCTGTTGTCTTGATTTAAGACTTTCATCGATGATTTCTCTCAAATCGTCGACGGTATATAGATATACATCATTCAGATCACCCGCTTCAGGTTCGATATCCCGCGGTACGGCTATATCAACCATCAACATGGGTTGGTGCTTGCGAATCCTGATCGCACTTTCTACCGCACCCTTGCCAAGGATGGGTAACTGACTGGCTGTTGATGAGATGATAATGTCCGCCTGGGGAAGGCGGGCCGGAATCTCGCGCAATGTAATGGCATCGCCGTTCGTTTCCCTTGCCAGTGCTTCTGCCTTTAGCAGGGAACGGTTGGCGATTATGAGGTGTTTGACGCCGTTTTCCCGCAGGTGACGCGCCACAAGCTCGATGGTTTCACCGGCCCCGATGAGCAGGGCTGTATGGTCAGTGATCGATGTGAAGATTTGTCTCGCGAGGCTGACAGCGGCGAAGGCAACTGAAACAGGGTTCGCACCGATTGCCGTATCCGTGCGTACCTGTTTGGCGACGGCAAAGGCATGTTGAAACAGCCTGCCGAGTAAACTGCCTATTGTACCGGCCTCCCTGGCCGATATATAAGCATCTTTGATTTGTCCCAGAATCTGCGGTTCACCGAGTATCATGGAATCCAGGCCACAGGCGACACGCAGCAAATGTTGAACTGCGTCCTGATCGGGATGACAATACATATAAGGGTTGATCTCCCCCGGCGGGAGATTGTGATAGTGGCCAAGCCACTCGATAAGCTGGGAAGAGCCCTCGGTATCTTCCACGCAGCATATCAATTCGGTACGGTTACAGGTCGAAATGATCGCTGCTTCACTGACCTGCGGAAGGGAGGCAAGTTCCTTCAGGACCACTGTCAGATCCTCAGGCGCAAAGACCACGCGTTCGCGTATCTGAATCGGGGCGGTATTATGATTGAGACCAACTGCAAGAAGTGGCATTGAATTACCTGGCTTACACCCATTTGAGCACGTAAAAGGTATCGAATTATCTCCTAAGTATAACAAAGTTAACAGGTTTTATTGAAAATAACGATGCTTGTTGCTGTCCTGACTATTCACTATGGCATAAAAATTGTAAGATATTAAATGGGTAAGGTGACTTTATGAACTTCACAAAGCTGGCATATTTGGTAATTATCCAGGCCATGTTGTTGCAGGGGTGTGCGGGTCTTGGCCGGCAAGCCCTGAATCAGGACTCAAAGGTGCCTGACGCCGCAGCTGTCAAGGACCAGGATACAATCGATCTCCCCAATATAGAATTGAGCCAGGATCTGTTATATCAGATCCTTACGGCGGAGTTTGCCGTCAAGCGCGGTCATTACGAGATGGCGCTCGAAAACTTTCTGCAACTGGCCACTACCACGCGCGATCCGAGACTGGCCAAGGATGCAACCCGCGTGGCCATTTTTCTTCGTGATAACAATCGTGCGCTGGAAGCGGCGAAACTGTGGGTAGAGCTAGACGGAAACGATCCGGAAGCCAGGCAGGCCATCACCGCCGCATATATCCGCAATGACAATCCTGATGCGGCGCTGGAACATATGGAAAAACTCCTTTCCTTGTCATCTGTAGATCAGGATCAGGCCTTTATGATGCTTGCTTCGCTGTTGAGCCGTGAACAGGATATAAAGACGGCATTGCTGGTTATGGAGCGGTTCATAGAAAAACGAAAAGATAATCCCGCCGCCCTTTATGCATACAGTCATCTGGCCGTGCGAGCCGGTGATTTGGAGGATGCGTTATCATCCGTGGACAATGTATTGAAGGTCAAGCCCGACTGGGTTAATGCGATCCTGTTGCGTGCGAGGATATTAGAACTGCAGAACAAGCGCCAGCAGGCAACCAAATACCTTGCTGGAGCCGTGAGAGAGCAACCCAGGGATCTGAATATCCGCTTGTCGTATGCACGCTTGTTGGTGGATGCGCAACGCTTTGAAGAGGCTGTACCCCAGTACGAAAAGGTGATCAAACAATCTCCTGATAACGGTGAGGTCCTGTTTACGCTAGGCCTGCTTAATTTACAACTTAATAACATTGATGATGCAGAGCGATATCTCAAGCGGGTCGATGAGCTGGGCATAAGGGGTGACGAGGTCAATTTTTACCTGGCGAGGATTGAAGAATCCAAGGAGAATTATCCGCAGGCCATTGAATATTATTCTCTGGTCAATGCCGGTGATAATTATTTTGAGGCGAGGACCCACATTGCCGTCTTGATTGCCCGGCAGGGCGATCTGGACGAAGCTCGCAACCAGCTGCATCTTCTGCAATCGCAATTCCCGGCCCAAATAGAACGTCTAGCGTTGATCGAAGGAGATTTATTACGGGAGAAGGGTTCCTATGATGAGGCCATGAACGTCTATGACGCTGTACTTGAAGAATCACCAGAAAACAAGGCCATCCTGTATGCACGGGCCCTGACAGCGGAAAAACTCGATATGCTCGATATCCTGGAGCAGGATCTGAAAAAGATTATCGAACTGGATCCTGACAATATCGATGCATTGAATGCCCTGGGATATACCCTCGCAGATCGTACCGACCGGTATGAAGAGGCCTATGACTATATCAAGCGTGCCTATGAACTGAAGCCACAGAACAACGCCATTCTGGACAGTATGGGATGGGTACTATATCGTCTTGGCAACTATACTGAAGCGGTCAAGTACTTACGTGAATCACTGTCTTTACATGCTGATGCCGAAGTCTCGGCACACCTGGGCGAGGTATTATGGGTTATGGGAGATCAGGAAGATGCGCGCGAGATCTGGGAACAGGCGCTCAAATTATCACCCGGCGATAAAATCGTCATCGAGGTAATGGAACGATTCGGCAAATCCTCCAACAGGGACCTGAAATAACGTTCGTTCAAATCCCTTTTCATCCACTTGAGGATCATATCGCTGCGGAAATGCAACCGATATGACCATGGTATGCAAGGCCACTGTGATGCTGATGCGCTGGATCATGCTGATCTTCATGCTGTTGATCTCAGCCTGTGCCAGTGTCCCCCCTGCAACCACACCGGCGGTTTCGCCCGAGATCGTTTGGCAGGTGAGAAAATCCCGCCTGGCTACATATACTTCATGGGAATTGAGCGGGCGTCTAGCGATAAAAGGTACCCGTGACAGTTGGAGTGCGGCGATTCATTGGACACAAAACAACAAGGCCTTTGATATCCACTTGATGAATCATTTCGGGCAAACCGTGGCGCAACTGAGCGGTCATCCCGGCCGGGTTACATTACAGACTTCCGAGGAATCAGTAACTTCGAAAGACGTGGGCACTTTGTTGCAACAACACTTTGGCTGGGGCCTGCCCGTTCAGGGGATGCGTTACTGGGTACTGGGATTGCCTGATCATCACAGGGTCAAGGAAATGGAGCTGGATCAGGAGGGACGTTTAAAATCCCTCGCGCAACTGGGCTGGCGGATAAAATTTGAACGCTATCGCAGGTTCGGAGAGGTTGAAATCCCCGGCAGGCTGCTACTCGAATACCCTTCGTTAAACGTGCGGCTGGTCATTGATCACTGGCAATTAGATGATGACAGCGCATCGGTGGTGCCAGGTCCGGGTAGTGCCCTGCATGCATTACATATAGATGACAAACACTACAACAATTAACTGGCCGGCACCTGCCAAGGTGAATCTATTCTTGCACATAACAGGCCGCCGCTGGGACGGCTATCATCTGCTACAGACTGTCTTCCAGTTTCTGGATTATTGCGACCTGTTGTCCTTCGATGTCCGCAATGATGGAGTGATACGTCGAGTGAACGGTATTCCAGGTTTACCCCCGGAAAAGGACCTGATCATCCGCGCCGCACAATTACTGCAACGAACCACCGGCACAAAACAGGGTGCCGATATTCATATTGACAAGAAGATCCCGCTAGGGGGTGGCCTGGGAGGCGGGAGTTCCGATGCCGCGACTACCTTGACGGCACTCGACAAGCTATGGGATACGGCGCTGACACGCGAGCAGCTTCTTGGCCTGGGATTGCAACTGGGAGCGGATATCCCAATTTTTTTATCGGGTCAGGCATCATGGGCGGAAGGTATTGGTGAACAGTTGACGCCGATTTCACTGCCGGAACCGTGGTATGTCGTTATCGTTCCTCCCTGCCATGTCGATACGGCCGGAGTTTTTAACAAGACGGAATTGACACGCGATAGTCATCCGATCAAAATAGAAAACTTTCTTTCCGGGCAGGTAGTTAACGTATGTGAGCCGGTGGTGTGCGAGGCGTATCCGCCGGTAGCGCGTGCCCGGGAATGGTTGTCAGAATTCGGGACTGCCAGGATGAGCGGCACGGGCGCATGCGTTTTTGCACCATTTGACAAAAGAGATCATGCGAATCATGTGCTTAATAAACTGCCTGCCGGGTGGGTGGGATTTATAGCGAAAGGATTGAACCGCTCCCCGCTCTTCGATATGGCATAGGCGGTATGGTAGGCCATACTTGGGGTGAGGGGATTTTCAGATATATTGGGGTGTAGCCAAGCGGTAAGGCACGGGGTTTTGATCCCCGCATTCCCAGGTTCGAATCCTGGCACCCCAGCCATCCGTACTGACAATAAACGCTGATAATCATTACGTGGGTAATTAATGTTGAATTATACAAATTCTGACAAGTTTTTTGATGCAGATTCGAGGATGATGGTGTTTACAGGCAATGCCCATCCACAATTGGCACAGGATGTGGTGAACTGCCTCAGCATACCGCTGGGCAAGGCCAATGTCGGACGATTCAGTGATGGTGAGATTGCAGTGGAGATCATGGAAAACGTCCGTGGCAAGGATGTCTTTATCTTGCAACCGACCTGTAATCCGACCAATGGCAATCTGATGGAATTGATGCTCATGGTTGATGCGATACGTCGATCATCAGCCTATCGTATCACCACGGTAATACCCTATTTCGGTTATTCACGTCAGGATCGCCGGCCGCGATCCGCGCGTGTTCCCATCAGTGCCAGAGTGGTCGCCGATATGATCAGCCGGGTGGGTGCCAACAGGGTTCTGACCGTAGATCTGCATGCCGATCAGATACAGGGTTTTTTTGATATCCCGGTGGACAATGTTTATGCCTCACCGGTCCTGTTATCGGATATCTGGCGCAAGAAATATCCCGATCTGATCGTCGTATCGCCCGATGTGGGTGGTGTGGTACGGGCGCGCGCCCTAGCTAAGCGGCTCGACGGTGCTGATCTGGCGATCGTTGATAAACGACGGCCCGGGCCCAATGAGGCAAAGGTAATGAATATCATCGGTGATGTTGAAAACAGGACCTGTATCCTGATCGATGACATGGTGGATACGGCCGGAACCTTATGTGAGGCCTCGCGCGTATTAAAACAGGAAGGCGCCAGCCGTGTGGTAGCATATTGCACCCATGCCGTGCTGTCCGGTTCCGCGGTGGAACGTATTGCGGCATCGGATATGGATGAACTGGTGGTAACCGATACTATCCCTCTCAGCGGGGACGCCGCGGCCAATGCGAAGATACGTGCGCTGAGTATCGCCGGGATGCTGGCGGAAACCATGCGGCGTATCAGTGATGAAGAGTCGGTGAGTTCAATATATATGGATTAGGTAACCGGGTTAAGGTTGTAAACATTTGTTTGATCTTGCGGGTTGGCGGATACCGGGTCGCAGGTATTCCACTAACGCTTTAATACTATTGATGTTGGAGAAATGTAATGAGTATAAACTACGAGTTGAATGCAGCCATTCGTCACGACATGGGGAAGGGTGCGAGCCGCCGCCTGCGTCGCGAAAAAAGGCTTCCCGCCGTCATTTACGGTGGCGGCAAAGAGGCTACCCCGATCGTTCTCGATCATGATATGGTTTTGCACAGTCTGGATAACGAAGCCTTTTATTCACACATATTGAATATCTCGGTGGACGGCACTGTTGAAAAGGCAGTACTCAAGGATTTGCAAAGGCATCCGCATAAACCTACCCTGTTGCATCTTGACCTGCAACGTGTCAGCGAAACGGAAAAGCTGCGTATGCATGTGCCACTGCATTTCACCGGTGAGGAAAAGGCGCCGGGTGTCAAGCAATCTGGTGGTGTGATTTCCCATTTAATGAATGATGTGGAGATCAGTTGCTTTCCGCAAAACCTGCCTGAATACCTTGAGATCGATATATCCAATCTGCAAATGAATGAAGCCTTGCATCTGTCGGATATTTCCACCCCCGAGGGCGTTGAGATCGTCGAGCTCACTCACGGGGCAGATCATGATCAACCGGTGGTGTCCATCCATATGCCACGTGCCGCGGTCGAGGCCGAGGAAGAAGTGGTGAGCGAGGAGGCCTCTGCCGAGACTGAACCCACCACCGAGGAGGAAGAAGCAAAGCCCGAGGAAGGAGAGTCATCTTGATCATGCGGGGATACATCATCTCCGATCGGGGATGATCGAGCTTGTCTTGTCGGATTGATTTGGTCGTCGGGCTGGGTAACCCGGGACTGGATTACGAACATACACGTCACAATGCCGGATTCTGGTTCGTCGATGAACTGGCGAGGACGATGGCTGCGCCATTCAAACTGGTAACGCGATTACATGGCCAGGTGGCGGATGTTTCCTTCGCTACGCATACAGGTCGCTTGTTTAAACCGGCAACCTATATGAACCAGAGTGGGCGCGCAGTTGCCGCGATAAGTCGATACTACAGGATTGCAGCACAAAACGTCCTGGTTGTACACGACGATATTGACCTGACGCCCGGTACGGTGCGATTAAAAAAGGACGGGGGTGACGGTGGACACAACGGTTTGCGGGATATCATTGCCGCATTGGGCGGAAATCGTGATTTTTTGCGGTTACGCATCGGTGTCGGTCATCCGGGCAGCGCGGACAAGGTAATCGACTACGTATTAAAAAAGCCCTCGAGTGGTGATAAAAGGATGATTGTCGCGGCGATCAATAATGCTATCGATCTTGTCCCGGTGATTGTGGCGGGGGAATTTGAAAAAGTCATGAACCAGCTGCATCGCAGGTCGACGTCGTCAGCACAGGATCCGGCCACAAGATAATGTTGATCGTGCTTACCGGACCGGATATCTGAGATGGGATTTAAATGCGGTATCGTCGGCCTGCCCAATGTCGGCAAGTCAACATTATTCAATGCCCTGACACGTGCAGGGATCGACGCGGCGAATTATCCCTTTTGTACCATTGAGCCCAATATCGGGATCGTGCCCGTGCCCGATTCACGCCTGGACGTGATTGCGGGTATCGTCAAGCCCCGGCGCACAGTTGCTGCCACCATGGAATTCGTTGATATCGCAGGTCTTGTTGCAGGGGCATCCAAGGGAGAGGGATTGGGCAACAAATTTCTGGCCAATATTCGTGAGACCCAGGCTATCGCACATGTGGTACGCAGTTTCGAGCATGGTGATATTACACATGTTTCCGGACATATCAATCCCGCGCACGATATCGACACCATTAATACCGAACTTGCATTGGCGGACCTTGAAACCGTTGACCGGCAGCTGCAGCGTGCCGCCAAGATGACGAAGAGTGGTGACAAGGAGGCGATTGCGCAGACGAATCTGCTACAGAAGATCCATCAGCAGCTTGACAATGGCAAGCCACTCCGGGCGCTTGTATTGGATAGTGATGAACTATCAAGATTGCAGCCTCTTAATCTGCTGACCCTGAAACCGACCATGTATATTGCCAATGTCGCTGAAGACGGTTTTAGTGATAATCCCTATCTTGACACTGTAGCTGATATCGCCGGACAGGAAGGTGCAGTGGTGGTAGCGATATGTGCAGCCATCGAATCCGAGATCGCCGAACTGCCCGATGAAGAAAAGATCGTCTTCCTCGAAGATCTGGGCCTGCAGGAGCCGGGATTGAATCGGGTCATTCAGGCAGGTTATCAATTACTGGGATTACAGACCTTTTTTACTGCTGGGGAAAAAGAGCTACGTGCCTGGACCGTGAAGATCGGGGCCAAGGCTCCCCAGGCGGCCGGCGTCATTCATACCGATTTCGAAAAGGGCTTTATCCGTGCCGAGGTGATAGGGTATCAGGATTTCATAGAGCTGGGAGGTGAGCAGGCGGCCAAAGAAGCCGGGAAGTGGCGGTTGGAGGGTAAGGACTATACCGTGCAGGATGGCGATATCATTCATTTCCGGTTCAATGTTTGATCAAGCGCAAACGTCGGTGTAGCGAATACAGCAATCACGTTGCCTTGACAGGCGCAGGGCTACCTTGCAAGATAAGGTCCCTTTTTAATCTCATATGGCTATGTAGCTCAGTTGGTTAGAGCGCGGCACTCATAATGCTGAGGTCGGTGGTTCAAGTCCACCCATAGCCACCAACCGCATATTCTGCCGATCCATCGAAATCCGACACTGGTTCACCGCTTGATGCAATCATCTAAGGTTGAACGAGGTAGTGACCTTGCAAGGATTGTACGATGCTAGTCTTGCAGGGAATAAGACAGCGAGGTGGATCTGGATGTCTCATTGGGACGGGAAGACGCACTGTTCGCTGACAGGGAAGTATTGGGTGCCGTAATGGGGGGCATGCGTACGGTTAGCGGGGTGGGTTGTCTACCCATGCGTTGTTCATAGATTGCCGTATAGGCCATGATATTCTCGATGTAATTGCGCGTTTCAGATATGGGCAGGGTCTCTGTCCACAGGTCAGAAGCCACGATGCCTTTTTCCGGAAGCCATTTCTTAACACGATAAGGGCCTGCATTATATGCAGCAGATGCCAGTACCGGGTTATTGTCATACCGATTGAGGGCCTTGCGCAGGTAGTTCATGCCGAACTGGAGGTTGTTGCTGACATCGAGGATATCAAAAGTGTGATTGATCTCTATATCAAGGCCTTTGGCAAGTTGTTTTGCCGTATGTGGCATTACCTGCATGAGCCCCAGGGCTCCTGCGTGGGATCGGGCGTCGATCGTGAATGCACTCTCCTGGCGAATGATTGCGTAGGCAAATGCCGGATCAATATGGTTGATTTTCGCCTGTGACAAAATCTGATCCTGATGTACCAGGGGGAAGCGCAATTCCAGATCATCACTATATTGTGTGCGAGCGATGGTCAGGATTGCACGATCATGCCAGCCCCAGTTCTGGGCGAGTTTCGCTGCCTGGCTTAACTGTTGTTCTGTCATCGTATAGGTTGCATAGTACCATTCACGTCTGGCATCAATAATGCGATCAAGCAGATAGAGTTCCCGCGCACGCTGTATGCCCGGATTCTGTTCAATGGCGGACAAATCTTCCTGATTGACTTGCAGCGGTGCGGCATTCAAGCGATAAGGAGCTTCCACACGGTCTGCGGACAAAAAGCCGTAATAACTTCGTGTCTGTGCCAGGGAGAAATAGATTTCCTCTGCGAGGTTGTCCTGTTGCTGCTTTTCCAGGGCGCGGGCTCGCCAGTATTGCCATCGATATGATTGTTGCTGGTCCGCGCCCAACAGACTGATCCAGGCAAGCACGGCATCCCAGTTTTCCTGGGAGAGCGCCGAACGAACGCGCCATTCGCGCAGCTGATCATCTTCCACGTCGGGATCTATTACCGCCAGCCAGCTTAGTGCTTCAGGTCTGCCGCGTACTGCCAGGACGATGGCCAGATAACGATCGAGGGCCGCAAGTTCGCTTTCATTGAATGTATAACGGTGGCGTATAGTGTTTTCCCATATATTGATTGCCTGTAGTGGGTCACTTTGGGCTATGCGTTTGATGCCATAGAGCAGGATTGCATTGCGCATGGGATGTCCGCTTGCAAATCCTTCATCGGTAAGTATCAACGTTGGATTGGAATAAACCTTGATCCATAGCCTGGTCCACTGTTGATTCCCGGGCGTCTGAAAGCGGATCAGGTATCTGGCAAGGATCAACTTATGCTTATCCATTGCGAGCTGGATTCGATTCCATATGAGGTCTTGCGTCATGCCGCCATCTGTATACCAGGCCTTGAAGATACGGTCACATACCCGTGGTTGAGAATATCCTACCAGCCACAGGTGTTCGATATTTTCATATGCCTGCTTTGTTCTGCCGGTCTTGAGTAACGCCCATCTGTATTGGCATTGTAATTCGGTGTTGTTTGTTGGTCGATAAAAGTCGAGATATTGTTCCCATTTATTTTGCTGCGCCAGGGACGTCAGCCATGCATGGCGAAGTTGCTTTTCGAGCGGGCTGTTTGCGTAATCCTTGAGGAAAGCATCGATCTTTTCTGCAGGAATCCTGGAAAGTTGTCGGCGCATGTTTTCCAGCTGTAGATAGGGATAAAGTGGGTAAGTCGACAGCGAATCCATCAATCGTTGGAATTCAGTTAGTTGACCGTTTTGTAACGCATGTTCCGCAGCCAAAAAATCGTCACGCTGAGTGACAAAAACGTCCGATTCATCGGCCATGACAAAGCCGCTCATCAGGACAGCCATACATGCGAAGATTATTATAAACGGGTGGGACATATAAAATATTATGAAAACTTCGTGCCAGTATTCGGTTTAGCGGCATTGACCAGTTTATTAGTGTTTACGTACGAATCTGACGGTTTAGAGTTCTGGATACGGACAGAACCACTCATAACGATTTGCAAAGTGGTGCTAGAGGATTGGTTAATCTACCTTCCCTGATTTCTATTTTCACAGAATGTATCTCTGCGTCCTTAAAGATTACCTGTTGATATCAGGTGGGTATAAAAAGCGGTGCACCCGCTGGCGCACCGCTGTCTGAATGCCTGTTATTTGGCCATCTCTTTCAAAGCCTTGAGCGGTTGAACCTTGACGACATTACGCGCAGGTTTGGCCTTGAACATCATCTCCTCGCCGGTAAAGGGATTGATCCCCTTGCGTGCCTTGGTTGCCGGTTTGCGGTTAACCTTGATTTTGAGCAGGCCGGGTAATGTAAAAACCTGGGCGGAACCCGGTTTTACGTGTCCTTCAATGACCAGTTTAAGTTCATCAAGCACGCTGGCAACCTGATTTTTCGTGAGATCTGTGCTGGCGGAGATGTGTGACAAGAGGGCTGAACGTGTGTAAGGGTCTTTGACGGCTTTCGCGCGCTTTGCTGCTTTTTTCACTGTGGATTTCTTTTTAGTGCCGGCTTTTTTCTTGGTGGCCATGGTCGTCTCCTTATGGTTTGAATAGGGTGATGATGTAACCTCGAATTCGCCTATAATATTGTAGGCGCAGGATATCAGCGTATATAGTAAATCGCAATGTTTTGTTGTGGTATAGATGTGGTATTAATTTGCAATAGTATTTGCATCTTGATGGTCTGAAAAAACAACCGATATTACCGGAAACGTGTCGTCACGAAAGCACAAAAATTATTCTGCACCGTTTTATAAAAGAGAGTCATTGCGGTTTGGTTGTACCCAGTGTGGTGCCTGTTGCAAGGGTGGCCCTGATTATATGGTATGGCTGGAGGACAATGAGCCTGAAAAGATCCGTGAATTTCTCGGTATCAGCCGTTCCTGGCTCTACAGGCGTTACGTATTGCGACTTGCCCGTAACGAGAAGGTGCTGAGATCCCGACCCGACGGCAATTGCATTTTTCTGGACGATGAGGGGAGGTGCGGTATCTATCCGGTGCGCCCGCTGCAATGCGCGAGTTATCCTTTCTGGCCCGAGATCGTCACGTCATCCAAGGCTTGGCGCAGGGAAGCCAGGCGTTGCGAAGGGATTGATCGAGGTGAACCTGTTGCGGCCAAGAAGATAGAGGCCATCATTTCCATGCAGCAGAAAAAACCGGATGATTCCAGTAGTGGGCAGTAAGCAGGACGTCATCTTATCCCTGCATATCTCCTCGGATGATTATCTCTATTATTACAAGGGCAAGGCAAAATATATCCTGGCAGTCAGCCTCGACGGTAAAAGGGTGAGATTCCCCGCAAGTGCACTGCAAAGGTTTCTGACTCATGAGGGGATATCCGGGCAGTTCCGCTTGTGCTACGACGAGCATAACAAAATGATCAGTATCGAGAAGATTCATGACTGATCGCGACAACACCATTGCCCGCCTGCTGGAAGTTATGGCGCAGTTACGCGACCCCGAAACCGGCTGTACCTGGGACAGGAAACAGACATTTAATACCGTCCTCCCCTATACCATCGAGGAAGTCTATGAGGTTGCTGATGCCATCGAACGTGATGATATGGAAGCCCTGCGTGATGAGCTGGGTGACCTGCTGTTTCAAGTTGTGTTTCATGCCCGGATAGGTAAGGAGGCTGGCCATTTTGATTTTGACGACGTAGTTGCCGGTATCGTGGCAAAACTCGTTCGGCGACACCCACATGTATTTGCTGAAAGGCAAACGAACTCGAAAGAGGGACAGCATCTTCCATGGGAGCAACTCAAGCGTCAGGAACGCCGTCAGGGCGAAGACCCCGGAAGCCGGGAGGTCAGCGTACTGGATGGTATTACCCCCGGTTTGACCGCATTCCTGAGGTCGGTGAAATTACAGCAACGTGCCGCCGCAGTGGGTTTTGACTGGCCGGATGTATATGCCGTGCTGGATAAAGTTGCGGAGGAACTGACCGAGGTGCGTGAAGTAATTGAGAATCGGGTTCAACATGAACGGCTTGTGCATGAACTTGGTGATCTGTTATTGGCTGTCACCAATCTTGCGCGTCATAGTAATATTGATCCAGAAATCGCCTTGCATCAGGCCAACAAGCGATTTGAACAGCGATTCCGTTGGATCGAAAGCCAACTTCTGCAGCAAGGTCGCAAGCTTCGGGAAACCGATCCGGACGAAATGGAAGCGCTTTGGCAACAGGCTAAAAGACATGAGAAAAATCCTGGCTAAGGGATATCATGATGCGATGACCCTCTCTCCGTGCATCAGGCAGCCGCGAGTCTCTCGTGAGTCCATATCGCATGGCTATCCCGGCCATTACCCAAAGGTTGCATATGAAATGCATTTTACTCATTAAAGTCTGTAATTCCGTGTGCCGTTACGGTGTTTGAGGCACCAGTTGAAAATTGCTTGTATTTCAATATACAGGGTCCCGGAGCAGATTAATGGAGGATGCAAAATGATGGATTTTCTGATGGAAGCTGTGATTCTGTCGTTTACCATGGGTGGGATCTTCGGCGCCATCGTGGCGATGCTGCTGAAATCCGGCAAACAATGGGAAACCAAACAGGCTCTGATCTATTATAACGAGGATGAGCGTCCCAAAGTCAGGCGCAGTTAAAAAGCGGCCCAAATCCGCTTACATGTATGTCTGAGGTGTTGCGGTTATACGGCGGACTTTCCTGTATTACAGCGCATAGAGCCTCTTTGAAGGCTGATTTCAGCTGGAAATGTCCCTGAAAAAGTAGTAACTTGATCTGTCCTGCACACTAAAAATTGGAGCATGGGACGCAAGTTATTTATTAAAACATTCGGTTGTCAAATGAACGAGTATGATTCCGCCAAAATGGCGGACGTGCTTGGTGAATCACACGGTCTGGAGTTAACGGTCCACCCCGATGAAGCCGATGTTCTGTTATTGAATACCTGCTCCGTGAGGGAAAAAGCCCAGGAAAAGGTATTTTCTCAACTGGGAAGATGGCGGGCATGGAAGCAGTCTCGCCCCTGGATTGTCATCGGAGTTGGTGGTTGTGTCGCCAGTCAGGAAGGTGACGCCATTCTTGCACGTGCCCCTTTTGTTGACCTCGTGTTTGGTCCCCAGACACTCCATCGTCTCCCGCAGATGCTGGAGGAAGTGGAGCGAAATCGCATTCCAGCAGTCGATATCTCGTTTCCGGAAATCGAGAAATTTGATGCCTTGCCAACCCCCCGCGTAGACGGCCCCACGGCCTTTATCTCCATCATGGAGGGTTGCAGCAAATATTGTTCATTCTGCGTTGTGCCCTATACCCGCGGCGAGGAGATGAGCCGACCATTCGATGACGTGTTGAATGAAGCAGCAATCCTGGCTGAGCAAGGCGTACGGGAAGTGACCTTGCTGGGCCAGAACGTAAACGGGTATCGCGGAACCATGGATGGTGGCGGTGAAGCTGATCTTGCCTTGTTGATATCCTATATCGCGAAGATTGAAGGTATTGATCGTATACGTTATACCACGTCCCACCCGGTGGAATTCACGGACTCCTTGATACAGTCGTATGCGGATGTGCCACAGTTGGCCGACCACGTACATCTGCCGGTACAGAGTGGCTCTGATCGCATCCTGAACCTGATGAAGCGTGGTTATACCTCGCTGGAATATAAATCGATTATACATCGCCTCAAACAGGTGCGCCCCGGTATAAGCGTGTCTTCCGATTTTATCGTCGGCTTTCCCGACGAGACTGATGAGGATTTTCAGGCGACCATGGATCTGATTGATACGATCGGTTTCGATCATTCATACAGTTTCCTGTACAGCGCAAGGCCGGGAACGCCCGCCGCATTTTATCAGGATAACGTCCCGCAGGATATCAAGCAAAAACGTTTGGGGATTTTACAGCAGCGTATCAATGAACATGCCTCCGTTATCGCTCGAAACATGGTCGGAACCATCCAGAGCGTACTGGTCGAAAGGCCGTCCCGGAGGAATTCATCACAACTGGCGGGCCGAACTTCCAATAACCGGGTTGTCAATTTCAGCGGCAACCCGGACCTGATCGGCGGTTTTGTCGACATCAGGATCACACAATCACTACCCAATTCCTTGCGGGGGGATATCGTATCCCCGGAGGGGGTTCAAACGGATGGTTACATGGCGCATGAACTTCATGCACTGGAATCACATTAGACGGGATGATTAACGAGTACCCTTGAACGCATTTTTGAAATCATGTGACATTGTGCTGGAACCCGTCGATAACCAGCGCCTGGCGAATCTCTGCGGGCAATTTGATGAACATCTGCGTCAGCTCGAGCGCGGCCTCGGGGTCGAGATTAATAACAGGGGGAACATATTTCGTGTGATCGGCGACGCGAGGCCTGTTAGTCTGGCCAGCAAACTCCTGAAAACACTGTATGATGAGACGAAGGATTCACCGTTGACACCCCATAGGGTACACATGTCCCTGTTAGAGATTGATAGCGGGCTCAATCCGGTTGCAGCGGATGAAGAAGAGACCGCCATACACACCAAACGCGGCAACATAAGGGCGCGCGGTCCGGCCCAAAGACGTTATATCAATAATATCATTCGCAACGACATCAATTTCGGCATAGGTCCTGCCGGGACTGGCAAGACCTATCTCGCCGTGGCCTGTGCAGTGGAGGCCCTGGAACGCGAAGAGGTCAGGCGCTTGTTGCTGGTGCGACCGGCGGTTGAGGCAGGCGAGAGACTGGGGTTTCTGCCTGGTGATCTGGTGCAAAAGATAGACCCGTATCTGCGCCCCTTATATGATGCCTTATATGAGATGCTGGGTTTCGAGCGCGTTGCACGACTTGTCGAGCGTAATGTCATTGAAATCGCACCGCTTGCATATATGCGTGGACGTACCTTGAATGAATCATTCATTATCCTCGATGAAGCGCAGAATACCACCATAGAGCAGATGAAAATGTTCCTCACACGGGTCGGCTTCGGTTCAACTGTGGTCGTGACGGGAGATGTGACTCAAACGGATCTGCCGCGCGGTCGTAAATCAGGGTTGCGACATATTGTCGAGGTACTCAAGGATGTGGAAGGTATCAGTTTTACTTTCTTTCAGGCCAGGGATGTTGTTAGACATCCGCTTGTGCAGCGTATCGTATCGGCATATGAAGAATATGAGGCCAAGAAGCCGGCACAGAACGGCGGGGATATTCCCCATGACTGACGTTGTCGTTCAGCGGGCCGTTACTGAAGTACCCGAGAAACTGCTACCGGATAATGCACGGATAGAGAGGTGGGTAATTGCAGCCCTGGGTGGAAAACATAACAAAGCCCAAGTTACCATTAGAATCGTTGATAATCAGGAAAGCCAGCATCTTAATGAGACGTTCCGTCACCGAACGGGCCCGACGAATGTTTTATCGTTCCCATTTGAAAATCCCGAAATCTTGCAGCCTCCCCTGTTGGGGGATGTGGTTATTTGCGCCCCCCTGGTCATGACAGAGGCCGGTGAACAGGGCAAGGAAAGTGAGGCTCACTGGGCGCATCTCGTGATTCACGGGGTGCTGCATCTTGTCGGCTATGATCATGATGACAACAAGGCGGCGGTGATTATGGAGGAACTGGAAACCAGGATCATGGCGGAACTGCACTATCCGGATCCTTATGTGATCAATGAACCGGTGTAAGCTGCAAACATTCATGCGACTATTGAATCCCGGATCGACAATTGCTGAACAGGCAACCTGGGAACGTGGCTGGAAGAACACCCTGTTGTATACGAGTGTGATGCCATGAATGATGACAAGCCGGGGAATACCTCGTCGCAACGTTCCTGGTTGGATAAATTAAGCCAGGCGTTACTGGGCGAACCCAGAGACCGGCAGCAACTCATCGAAATCCTGCGGGAATCCCAGCAACGCCATCTGCTGGATATTGATGCCCTGGCGATGATCGAGGGCGTGATGGAAGTCTCCGAAATGCAGGTTCGGGATATCATGATACCCCGTGCCCAGATGGTCGTTGTGGAACGTGATGCTTCACTCAAGGATATCCTGCCGACAGTCACCCAATCTGCCCATTCGCGATTCCCGGTAATCGGTGACAGCAAGGATGAAGTGATCGGCATATTGATGGCAAAGGATCTGCTTGCCTATTTTATGGACGGTGGCAATCATACATTCAATGTGCGTGATATTCTGCGTCCGGTGGTCTTTATCCCTGAAAGCAAGCGGCTCAATGTGTTATTGAATGAATTCCGTTCCAGCCGTAACCATATGGCCATCGTGGTGGATGAATATGGAGGTGCCGCGGGTCTGGTCACGATTGAAGATGTGCTGGAGCAGATTGTGGGTGAGATTATTGATGAACATGATATCGATGAAGGCACCTATATCATGAAGCACAGCGATGTAAATTATACACTTAAAGCATTATTGCCGATTGAGGAGTTCAATGAGTATTTCGGTGCCGATTTCAGTGATGAGGAATTTGATACCATTGGTGGGCTGGTAATGAATGCGTTTGGTCATTTGCCGAAACGTGGCGAGTTACGCGATATTGACAGATTCCGTTTCAAGGTCCTGCATGCGGACAGCCGGCGCATACATCTTTTACAGTTGACCATGCATAACGAAGCCACCATACCCGAATCATCCTCCGGCAACTGATTCCGGATTATCGATCTGATGACTACCCGTTGGTTGGGATACCTGTTCACGGTCTTTGCAGGCGCAATAATGCCTTTGGCGTTTGCGCCCTTCTCGTTCTATCCTGTTGCCCTTTTTGCTCCCGCTGTATTATTTGCCTTGTGGCTGCGGGCCACACCATTGCAGGGGCTTCTGCTCGGCGGCTTGTTTGGCATCGGTATGTTCGGCACGGGAGTAAACTGGATTTTCATCAGTATCCATGATCACGGTTATGTCAATTTGTGGCTATCGATCTTTATAACCTCGTTGTTCATTATTGTGCTTTCAATTTTTCCAGCCATGGCTGGATATTGCGCAGTCCGCTATAGATCATGGGCTTCATCCCGTGTTGACGGCATTACCAGCGTACTGGTATTCCCTGCCGTATGGGTGCTGTTTGAATGGATACGGGGATGGTTTCTGACGGGCTTCCCATGGCTCAATCTCGGCTACAGCATGATCGACACTCCACTTGCGGGATGGGCCCCGTTATCCGGGATCTACGGAGTTTCGCTGGTGTCCGCGTTTTGCAGCGCACTGCTGATGGCGACCTTTGGACTTGAACGCTACAGGGTACGGGGTGGGTACGTCATTTTAATTATCTGTATCTGGTTGGCGGGTGCTTCGCTGTTGCATGTTGCTTGGACACGGCCGGACGGTTCTCCTGTCAAGGTAGCCGTAGTGCAGGGGAATATTCCACAGGATCTCAAGTGGCATCCCGAGATGAGGCAGCCCACCTTTGATCTATATACCAGTTTAACGGAGAAGCACTGGGATAATGATCTGATCATCTGGCCGGAGACAGCACTTCCGGCGTTTTATAACGAGGCACGTGCATATCTCAACGATCTCGGCAAGGAGGCGCGCGCCCATCACAGTGACCTGCTTGTCGGCTTGCTCTATCTGGATCCGGTCAACCAGCGTTATTACAACACCATGGTCAGTATTGGTACCAGGGAACGTTTGTATCACAAACAACACCTCGTTCCGTTTACCGAATATCTTCCCTTGAAATCTGTGCTTGCCGGAATTGTCGATTTCATGAATGTTCCCATGTCCAATTTCAGTGCCGGCAGTGCCGACCAACCGCTATTACAGGCCGCGGGTCATAAAATCGGGATGTCTATATGTTTCGAGGATGCCTTTGGCGAAGAAATAATACATGCGTTGCCTGAAGCGACCATGCTGGTTAATGTCAGCAATGACGCATGGTTTGGGAATTCCATCGCACCCCATCAGCACCTGCAGATGGCGAGAATGCGCGCCCTTGAATCCGGCAGACCCTTGATACGGGCGACCAATACCGGAGTTTCGGCGACTATTGACCACAAAGGCAGGATACAGGCTGTCGCACCGCAATTTACGGAGTTTGTGTTATCGGCAAAGGTACAACCGATGGCCGGTGCTACACCTTATGTGCGCGTGGGGAATTATCCGGCGGTGATTACAATATGCCTGATGCTGGTCGTTGCCTTCTTTGTTGGCAGGGCAAACAAAAAGGGCGACGTTGAGGAAGATTCCTGAGGCCAGCTCGGATCACATTAGTTACTCAGCTCTTGTGTCCCCGTTCATGAGGGCGGGTGAACAGTGTGGAGTGACACCTGGGGCACGGGGGTATATGACCGGTGGCGTGGAAGTGTACGACCTGACCACATTGATCGCATACTAGACTGCCAATCCCGGTAATTTCCCCGGTATGATATTTACCGGCCATCCGGGCGCGTTCTTCCAGCGCCATGAGTTCGAGTTTTGTGTTATCGGCAACAGAGGCAAACAGTTCCAGGATGCGGTTCTCAATCAGGCTGATATCGAATTTAAACCAGTCGGCGAGATCCTTCGCCTCGGGTCCCGCCAGGTAATCGGCGACATCCTCGATATCACGTTTTATATAGTCGCCGATCCTTTCCGCCTCTTCGCGACTGAGTTCGCCGAGTTCCACGGCCTTTTGTTGCGCCATGTCCACCAGATGGCCAAGTACCGGTCTGGCCTCATGTTCGAGGTTGTCATAGGCTGTCTTGAGACGTTCCAGCATGCGGTTATAGCCGTGGACAAGTCTTTGCCCGGGATCAGTTGGATTATCTTTAGTTGTCATACTATTACCTTCATATCACCTGATTCGAACTGCATTTTTGAGCGCAAACCGGCTTGTGCTTGCCAGGATAACATCCGTGCGGGCCTTTATTGTCGATATCGCCCACGCTACGGTATGCTAGCATTATTCAACCGCCATATAACAGTCATTAACTGAATGAACGAATACTATCATCCGCAAGATATTGAATCGCAAGCCCAGGAACTCTGGCAGAAAAAAAATACCTTTCACGTCGTTGAAACACCCTCGGCAGCAAAATATTACTGTCTTTCGATGTTCCCCTACCCCAGCGGCCGCCTGCACATGGGTCATGTTCGCAACTATACCATCGGCGATGTCATTGCCCGCTATCAACGGATGCTGGGCAAGAACGTGCTGCAGCCGATGGGGTGGGACGCATTTGGTCTGCCGGCAGAGAATGCAGCGATGCAAAACAACATTCCGCCGGCGGCATGGACGCGTGAAAACATTGAGTACATGCGCAGCCAGCTCAAGCGCCTCGGCTTTGGTTATGACTGGGAGCGAGAGATTGCCACCTGTGATCCGGATTATTACCACTGGGAGCAGTGGTTTTTTATCAGGCTCTATGAACGGGGCCTTGCCTACAAAAAGACCGCCCCTGTTAACTGGTGTCCGCATGACCTGACTGTGCTCGCCAATGAACAGGTCGTCGATGGTCGCTGCTGGCGTTGTGATACACCTGTTGAGCGCAAGGAGATCGCCCAGTGGTTCATGAAAATAACAGCCTATGCCGAGGAGTTGCTGCAGGGTCTTGATAAGCTCGACGGGTGGCCGGAACAGGTACGTACCATGCAGCGGAACTGGATTGGTCGATCCGAGGGTGTTGAACTTGAATTTGAGGTCGAGGGTGAATCCGAACCGCTGACTGTGTATACCACGCGACCCGATACCCTGATGGGTGTTACCTATGTGGCGGTTGCGGCCGAACATCCACTTGCACTCGGATCGGCAGATAACAATAGGGAATTGGCCGGCTTTATAGAGCGATGCAGGCATATGAAGATCGCTGAGGAAGCGGTGGAAACTGCCGAAAAGCTCGGTTGTCCCACGGGTAGATGGGCAATCCATCCTGTCAGCGGTGCAAAGGTACCAGTATGGGCCGCTAATTTCGTATTGATGGGTTACGGTACGGGCGCGGTGATGGCGGTGCCGGCGCATGACCAGCGGGATTGGGAATTCGCGGGTAAATATCACCAAGACATAAGACAGGTTGTATTTCCCGCCGACGGGTCTCGGTGGGATATTACACATGGCGCTTTTGTAGATCAGGGGATATTAAGAGATTCGGGCCAATTCGATGGCCTTGATTCGCAACAGGCCTGTGATGCCATCGCCGATTATCTTGTCAGTCACGGTAAAGGCAAAAGGCAGGTTAATTACCGTTTGCGGGACTGGGGCGTATCGCGCCAACGCTATTGGGGTGCTCCGATACCAATCATCAATTGTCCCGCATGTGGCAGTGTCCCGGTGCCCGATGACGAATTACCGGTAGTATTACCCACAGATGTGGGTTTCGAGGGCACGGGTTCTCCGCTCAAGAACATGCAGGAATTTTATCAGGCCGAATGTCCCCGATGCGGTGGCAAGGCTGAACGTGAAACCGATACCTTCGATACCTTTATGGAATCATCCTGGTATTATGCACGCTATACCTGCAAGGATAATGACAAGGCGATGCTGGACGGGCGTGCCGCGTACTGGCTGCCGGTCGATCAGTATATCGGAGGTATCGAACATGCCATCCTGCACCTGCTGTATGCCAGATTTTTTCACAGGTTGATGCGCGATGTCGGCCTGGTGGAGGGGGATGAGCCGTTTACCAATCTGTTGACCCAGGGTATGGTGCTCAAGGATGGCGCCAAGATGTCCAAGTCCAAGGGTAACACGGTGGATCCACAGGCGTTGATTGACAAATATGGCGCCGATACGGTGCGCCTCTTCACCATGTTTGCTTCGCCTCCGGATCAATCACTGGAGTGGTCAGACAGCGGTGTCGAAGGCGCCTATCGTTTTCTGAAGCGCTTGTGGCGACTGGTTGCCGCACATGTCCACCAGGGAACGGTTGTTCCACTGGTGGTCGACCACTTGACTTCTGGCCAGAGAGATTTGCGCCGCCAGGTTCACGAAACCATTACCAAGGTGAGCGATGACATTGGCCGGCGTTATACCTTTAATACCGCGATCGCCGCCGTGATGGAATTGATCAACGCCCTGAGTAAATTTGATGACCGCTCCGAACAGGGACGTGCCGTCATGCATGAAGGCTATGAAACCGCCGTTATCCTGTTGACACCGATCGTACCGCATATCTGTACCCGCTTATGGCAGGCGCTCGGCCATCAAGAGCAGGTTATCGATGTCGTCTGGCCGTCAGCGGATGCAGATGCCCTGCGAAAGGACACGGTCGAGATCGTTGTACAGGTCAACGGCAAGCTGCGTGATAGAATTACAGTACCAACAAATGCAGACCGAAGTGAGATCCTTGCGACAGCGACAGGAAGCCCGAAGGTACAGCATTATATTGAAGGTACGGGCATAAAAAAATCAATCATCGTACCCGGCAAGCTGATAAACATCGTCATTGCGGAAAAGGATCAGTAATGCCGTGTCATGCCAGGCCTGTCCGGCTGATATTGCTCGTTCTTGTGTTGTGCCATCTGACACTTGTACTGGATGGATGCGGATTCAGGCTGCGCGGCTCACTGGGAGACAATATTGCCCTGCCTCCTGTTTATCTTGAAGGAATGCCGGGTAGCGCCATCATGGTCGAGTTGAGGCAGATACTGCAGAGTACCGGCACGCAGATTGCTGCTGAGAGGTCACGGGCCACGTATGTGTTGAATATCATCAACGAACAACATAATCGTCGTATCCTGTCAGTGAGCCCGGCGGGCAGGGTCCAGGAGTATGACCTGTATTACACGGTTATATTTACGGTGGCAGATTCAAACGGTAACAAATTGCTAGATAACCAGAATATCAGTTATTCGCGCAGTTATTCTTTTGCAGAGACCGATGTGTTGGCCAAGGCGTCGGAAGAACAGGCCCTGATTGCCGCCATGCGGCAGGATGCCGTGCAGGGGATCATTCGCCGTATGCAGGCGCTTCCTCCGCCGCAGGCCGATGATGTGGAGAACCAGATTGAAACTGAAACCGGAAAACCTTAAAGCACATATTCAGGATGGTCTCGCACCGATCTATCTGGTCAGCGGTGATGTGCAGTTACTGGTCCAGGAGGCCTGTGATATTGTCAGGCAGAGGGCGCGTCTGGAGGGTTTTAATGAACGCATTGTCATGCATGCCGATACCCGCTTTGACTGGCAGGAATTATTGCAGACTGCACAAAGCATGTCGCTGTTTTCCGAGCGCCGGCTTATCGAGTTGCGTCTGCCTTCAGCCAGGCCCGGTGATCCCGGTAGCAAGGTATTACAGTCCTATTGCGAGCATCCGGTTGCGGGTAATGTGCTGCTCATCATCGCCGGTAAGGTCGATGCAGGTTCACAAAGAAGCAAATGGTTCAGGGCCCTGGAATCTGCCGGGATCGTTATACAGGTATGGCCCTTGAGTCAGTCGCGGATACAGGAATGGATTCAGCAAAGGATGCATGCAAAAAACCTGCAGCCGACGCAGGACGCGGTGGCCATGCTGGCTGAGCGGGTGGAGGGAAATCTACTCGCCTGTGTGCAGGAGATAGAACAGCTGTATCTGCTACATGGCGCCGGACCGGTGAATGCACAAGACATCGTCAACTCGGTGGCGGACAGTGCCCGTTTCGATATCTATACCCTGGTTGATAATGCGCTGGGAGGTAATGCCCTGCGCACCACCCGGATCGTGCAGGGATTGTGCAATGAGGGTATCGAGCCAGTTTTGGTGTTATGGGCGTTGTCGCGTGAAATCCGACTGCTGGCATCGATGAGCTACGAGATACACAATGGCATGCCGGATGAGCGGGCATTAGCCAGGTTCGGTGTATGGGAAAAACGCAAGGCCGCCGTCAGGCAGGGTCTGCGTCGCCACCCACCCCGGGCATGGTGGCATATGTTGCGGCGGGCGGGTCATATCGACCGTATAATAAAGGGGGTGTCAGGGGGCAATGTGTGGGATGAATTGTTACAATTGAGCCTGATGATGGCCGGTCAGAAGACACTCAAGGCGGTGTAGGTGTGGATATCGAAACGTACATGATCGGTGTGGGTCGCAAGGCCCGTGCCGCCTCACTGTTGATGGCGCAGGCAGATACGGCCCGCAAGGATACTGCCCTGTTGGCAATGGCCGATGCCATAGAACAATCCGCCAGCCAGTTGGTGAGCGCAAACAGCAAGGACCTGGAAAGCGGCGCCAGACATGGCCTGGACGATGCCTTGCAGGATCGCTTGACATTGAATGAACAGCGCATTGCCGCAATGGCCGAGGGGCTGCGCCAGATTGCGGCATTGACGGATCCCGTCGGTGAAATCAGCCACCTAGCGTACCGGCCATCCGGCATAAAGGTGGGCAGGATGCGGGTACCTCTGGGGGTAATCGGCATCATCTATGAATCACGACCCAATGTAACCGCCGATGCTGCCGGCCTGTGTTTGAAGGCCGGAAATGCAGCCATTTTGCGCGGCGGTTCCGAAGCACTGCATTCCAACCAGGCAATTTCACAATGTATACAACAGGGTCTTGAAAAGGCCGGACTGCCGCATGATGCCATACAGGTCATCGAGACAACGGACCGTGCGGCGGTGGATGAATTGCTCGTGATGAAGGACTATGTCGATGTCATTGTCCCGCGCGGCGGCAAGGGACTGATCGAACATGTCATCAATGTATCCCAGATTCCGATTATCAAGCATTTGCATGGCGTTTGCCATGTCTATATCGATGACAAGGCCGATATAAAAAAGGCCATTGATATCGCCTTTAACGCCAAGACACAGCGTTATGGCACCTGTAATACCATGGAAACCTTGCTGGTTGCGCAGGACGTTGCAGAACGGCTGTTACCCGAGCTGGCGGGTATGTATCAGGCAGAGGGCGTTGAACTACGTGGCTGTAAACAAACGTGTGACATCGTCACCGGTATCAGGGAAGCCAGTGATGAAGACTGGGATACCGAGTACCTGGCCCCGATCCTGTCGATCAGGATAGTCACAGGTCTGGACGAGGCCATAGAACATATACATATACACGGTTCCAATCACACTGATGCCATCGTGACTGAAGATATAGGCCGTGCCCGGCGTTTTGTCCGTGAGGTGGATTCGAGTTCGGTAATGGTCAATGCCTCGACACGTTTTGCCGATGGATATGAATACGGATTGGGCGCCGAGATCGGCATCAGTACCGACAAGCTGCACGCGCGTGGACCGGTGGGTCTTGAAGGCCTGACCTCGCAAAAATATGTCGTCTTCGGTGATGGCCATATCCGGCAATGAGCATCACAGTTTCATGCCAGTCGATGTAACGGTTGCTTCATGATCGGTATTCTGGGTGGCACCTTTGATCCCGTACACTTCGGGCATTTGCGCACGGCGCTGGAGCTGTATCAAACCCTTCCATTTGAGGAGATCCGGTTTATCCCTTCCGGACAACCCCCGCACCGCGATACCCCCCGGGCAAGTACAGTCCAGCGACTGGAGATGTTGCGCATGGCCATAGAGGATCAACCGGGTTTTTGCATCGATGAACGGGAAATCCGGCGCCAGGGCCCTTCCTATATGGTGGAAACCCTGTCTTCCCTGCGCGCGGATTTTCCCGATATACCGTTATGCCTGATTATCGGACTTGATGTGTTCAGGGACTTCGATAAATGGCATCGGTGGTTGGAAATTCCGACATTTGCCCATATAGTGATCGTACATCGTCCTATTTCTGAACCTGAGCGCGGAGACAGGATATTCAGGTTGCTGGCGCGCCCCCGCATTATGGAACCTTCTGTATTACTTACAGAGCTTGCCGGATCAGTGTTGCAATGGCCTGTGCGGCAATTGGATATTTCATCTACCGATATTCGAACCTTGATCGCCGAGGATCGGAGTCCGCGTTATCTGTTGCCTGAACGGGTATTCGGATATATTCAACGCGAAGGCCTGTATCAGTCATAACACAATGTCGCCATGAAGTGTCATATCTTGCAAACACGACAACGAGGATGAATGCAGTCTGAACAATTAAAATCCCTGGTTATAGAAGCGCTTGAAGATCTGAAGGCACAGAATATTACCGTGCTGGATGTGCATAACCTGACCAGTATCACTGATTACATGATCATTGCCAGTGGTAACTCTGTTCGTCACACCAGGGCCATTGTCGACAACGTTGTAAAAAAAGCCAAGGAAAAGGGCTGCCGACCGCTTGGTATCGAAGGCGAACGGGAAGGCCAGTGGGTGCTGGTCGATCTCGGCGATGTGGTCGTACATGTGATGTTGCCGAAGATCCGTGATTTCTATCAACTCGAGAAGTTGTGGGACAGCGAGATCAAGCCGGCTGCGGGCTCCATGTCAGACTAGTCCCTGTTATCGATAACCACATGAGGATCTATCTTATTGCGGTTGGTCAGCGGATTTCTGGCTGGATTGAACAGGGGTACCACGAGTTTGCCAAACGATTGCCGGGTGATTGCCGGCTTGTCCTGATTGAGATTGCCACAAGCAAACGTCGTAAAAATTCCGATACTAGGCGTCTGGTGGAAAGGGAAGGCAAGCAGATGTCGGCGGCTATTCCCAGATCCTCCACCGTTATTGCTCTCGATATCAATGGACAGCATTGGAGCACGATGCAGCTGGCCAAACGTCTGGATACATGGAGGCAGCAAGGTCGGGACATCGCCATTTTAGTCGGTGGTCCTGATGGTCTCGCGCCGGATTGCCTGGCACGCGCGCGTTATGTGTGGTCATTATCGAATTTGACCTTACCACATGCCCTCGTCAGGATTCTGGTTGCCGAACAACTTTACAGAGCCTGGTGTATAACCAGGAACCATCCCTATCATCGAGGCTGATGCGATGTGTCAGGGACTGGATTAATCGAGGTTATACGTCAGTGGTAAAGCCGCAGATCTATCTCGCCTCATCCTCGCCGCGACGCCGTGAGCTTTTGGTACAGATCGGGATCGGTTACCAACCAGTCGATGTTAGTATTGACGAACAACGATACGGCGACGAAGCGGCTGAGATGTATGTGCTGCGCATGGCTCTGGAGAAGGCCAGGAGCGGCTGGAGCTGCGTGAGGGATGAATCCCCTCTGCCCGTGCTGGGGGCGGATACGGCTGTAGTTATCGATGACGAAATTTTAGGCAAACCCGCCGATCGGTCAGAGGCCGGACAGATGCTGGCCAAACTGTCCAATCGTACGCATCATATATACACAGGCGTGGCCCTGGTGAACGATTATGAGGAGACGCGCCTGAGCGTCAGCACAGTGACTTTTCGTGAGCTGAATGATTTGGAATGCAGGACATATTGTGCCTCGGAAGAGGTGCTCGACAAGGCCGGGGGTTATGCGATTCAGGGGCGCGCCGCCGTCTTTATATCCCGCATTGAAGGCAGTTATTCCGGGGTGATGGGGCTGCCTTTGTTCGAGACTGCTGATTTATTGGCGCAGGCCGGCATCCACATATTTCCGGGCGCTGTTAGTGTATGAGTGTTAACGGTGTACAACAGCAAATAAGATAATATGTTGAGTGACGAGATACTTGTGAACGTAACGCCACGCGAAACACGTGTAGCTATTGTTGAGAATGGACTGTTACAGGAAGTGTATGTCGAACGGGCCAATAAACGTGGGCTGGTAGGAAATATCTATAAGGGCAGGGTCAGCCGCGTCCTTCCCGGGATGCAGGCAGCCTTTGTTGATATCGGTCTGGATCGAACCGCATTTTTACATGCCGCCGACATTCATGTAGAGGTGGGTGATGAAGCGCAAGCCGGTGACGACGTTGCGGGAAACAAGGTTATAACGGCCCTGTTACATGAAGGGCAGGAGCTTCTTGTCCAGGTGATAAAGGATCCGCTGGGCTCCAAAGGGGCGCGCCTTACTACACATGTCACAATTCCCTCGCGTTATGTGGTCTTTATGCCGAACGAAAGTAATATCGGGATATCTCAAAGGATTGTGGACGAAGCGGAACGGCAACGCCTCAAGGACCTGATAAGCAATATGGAAGGCAAGGAGATCAGCGGCGGATATATCATCCGCACGGCGGCGGAAGGCGCAACCCGGACCGATCTGCTGGAAGATATCGATTTTCTGCATAAATTATGGGCGTCAATATCGCAGCGCGCTGCGGAGGTGTCGGCAACCGAGATCGTATATGAGGATCTGGTGCTGGCCATGAGGATACTGCGTGATATGCCGAGCGAAAGGATCGGCAAGGTCAGAATTGACTCTCGTGAAAATTATCAGCGCGTAATTGAATTCGTGCAGAAGTTTATCCCGGAATTGGCCAAATGTATCGAGCACTATCCCGGAGAGCGCCCGATTTTCGACCTCTATTCGGTTGAAGACGAGATCCAGAGGGCGCTGGACAGGAAAGTTCAATTGAAATCAGGTGGGCACCTGTTTATCGACCAGACTGAATCCATGACCACGATCGATGTTAATACGGGAGCCTTTGTCGGTCATCGCAATCTGGAAGAGACTACCTTCAAGACCAATCTGGAAGCAGCCCAGGCTATATCGCGTCAGTTGCGATTGCGAAATCTGGGCGGGATTATCATTATCGATTTTATAGACATGATCGAGCAAGAACATCGTGACCAGGTATTGAGGGCACTGGAAAAAGCCCTGGAAGCTGACAGGGTGAGGAGTCACATTAGCAATGTGTCATCACTTGGCTTGGTGGAAATGACACGCAAGCGAACGCGTGAGAGCTTGGAGCGCACACTTTGTGAACCATGCATATCCTGTAACGGCAGCGGAACGGTGAAAACGAAAGAAACCGTGTGTTACGAGATATTCAGGGAAATTCTTCGCGAGGCGCGCCAGTTTGAGGCACGTCAATTGTTGGTATTGGCGTCCCAGCAAGTGGTGGATATGCTGCTGGATGAGGAATCAACATCCATTGCCGAACTGGAAGAGTTTATCGGCAAACCGATCAAACTGCAGACGGAAACATTGTATACGCAAGAGCAATACGACGTCGTTTTGATGTAAATCTCACATTTGCAGTTATAGTTTCAAATACTGATATCTAACTGGTCACTGGATTCTTACGGGATAAATACTGCTTGTGATGCGAAGTGTATTGGCAAAATGCTGGATGATATTTGCCGTTGTCGCCATCCTGTTGGCGGTGTTTACCACGATTGCCCGCTTGCTGTTACCCATGGCGGCAGATTATCGTGAACAGATAGAACGCTTGATCAGCACATCGCTGGGTCAACCCGTTCAGATCGGCAGACTCGAGGCCGATTGGCATGGTTATGGACCGCGTCTTGATATATTCAGTGTCCAGGTATTCGATAGCCAACATGACAGGTTGCTGGTCACATTCGATGAGGCGAGTATCGGCCTTGATCTCGTTGCATCCCTGGTAAACGGCCAAGTCAAGTTTGGAAACCTGGTCGTGCGCGGTGTAAATTTTTCAGTGTCGCATCATGATGATGGCAGTTTTACCATTCAAGGATTGAATCTAAACCGGCATCAACAATCCACCGGGAAAAATAACCGTCTGTTAATCTGGCTGCTGGCACAGGAAAATATTGCAATTGAAGGCGCTGAAGTCGTCTGGCAGGACCTGTCCGACAACAGGTTGTTGCACTTCACCGCAGTCAATCTGGATTTACGTAATGAAGGAAGACGGCATCAGCTTGACGGTTCTGCAGCCCTGCCATCCAGCTTGGGCCGCAGAATAAGCTTTGCCCTTGACCTGAATGGCAATATACAGACGCCTAAGGCGTGGAGCGGAAGAGGTTATGTGAATGGCGATGGATTACAGTTGGGTAACTTGTTACAGGGTATGGAGCCCGCCGGTATGCGCATTGATCACGGTTTTGCCGAAGCCAGGCTATGGAGTGAGTGGAGGGATGCCAGGCTCGTCAAGCTGGAAGGTATAATATCATCATTCGATATCAAGCTCGCAGAGCTTGAGCCGGGAACTCATAACGGGTCCGGTTCACCACATCAAGTTCCACGTGGCACGACGGATGTCTATAGTGTGGATTCGCTATCCGGCAGGTTTGCCTGGCAAAGAGGGCACGACGGATGGATCCTTGCTGTCGAGGATTTTGTGCTCGGGCGTAAAGACAGACTGTGGCCATCGAGCGATTTTGCTATCAGCGTGAATGAACATGACGGAAATACCGGAATTGCAGCCCAGGCGAGCTATCTGTATCTGCCGGACATCAGGGAACTGTTGTTGACCAGTAACCTGCCAGGCCCTGCTTTACGTGAATCATTAGAGGAATTACGCCCTGCGGCTGATCTCTACGACAACTATGTGGAAATCAAAGGCAGTAGTGACATTGCTGGCCATATGAATGTGTACGGCCGATTTGAGAATCTTGACCTGCACTCATGGAAAAAATTTCCTGGCGTTAAAGGTCTGTCAGGAGCCATGCGGGGCAATGAACAATCCGGAGCTGTGAAATTTGCGACTTCATCGGCACAGCTCGAATGGGAACCGATGTTCCGTGATCCTATCCCGATAAACGAACTTCAGGGAATGGCGATATGGAAACAGCATGAGGGACACATCGAGCTCAGCAGCGAAGGTCTGATGGTAAAAAACGAGGATCTGCAGTTACATGCCGCCATGGATATCGATATACCCGGGAACGGCATGAAACCGTATGTTTCGCTTGACGTCAGGTTTGCAGGTGAACCCGGTTCCGTAGCCCGTACCTCGCGTTATCTGCCAATAACACTCATGCCCAAAGCGACCAGTTGGCTCGATAGGTCCATCGTGGGCGGTACCATAAGCAATGGCATATTTACCTTCAACGGCAGGGTGGATCAATTTCCATTTGATCATGGTGATGGCCGCTTCGATGTCCGCTTCGATGTCCGCGACGGTATACTCGACTATGCCGAGGGTTGGCCAAGGATAGAAGCGATCGAGGCGGATATACATTTCTCTGGCCGCCGCATGGAGATCAATGCTACCAGGGGCAAGACCCTGGATTCTGAGATTAGCCGGGTTCGTGCCTCGATCAGTGATCTGCATCATAAACCCGCGGTACTCGAACTTAAGGGTAAGGCCCGGGGCCCGGCCGGGAATGTATTACGGTTTATTAGCGAAACGCCATTGTCCGATAAGTTCAGTCGCTATACCGATGGCATGACAGCTGCGGGCAATAGTATTCTGGATCTTGAGCTCATCAAACCACTTGCCAAGGGTAAACCGGCCCGGGTATCCGGCAGTCTGAAGTTGGTCGACAGTCAGTTATTACTTGCAGATAGCAAGGTGGATATAACGGATATCAACGGGCAACTGGGATTTACCGAGTCGACCTTGCATGCAGACAACATCAGCGCGACATTATTAGGTTTAAAATCGAGAATTGACATTGATACGCGACAGGAACAACAGATTTCTGCAACCTATTTCACTGCCCGGGGTGATGCTGATCAGGACTCGATTGCCAGCTTGATGCCATCACCTCTGTTAAAGCATGTCCATGGATCCACACAGTGGACCGCCCGGCTGCGTATTCCCAGGAATATGGGAGATGAGCAGACTGTCAGCAACCTGCATATTGAGTCGGATTTACAAGGCCTGACCATTGATTTACCTGAACCGCTGAAAAAGGGTGCGCGGGAAACACGCAAACTGGTTATTGAGACCGGATTGCCAAGGCGTCTCGACAAGCTGGTTGAGCTGAAATTCGGCGAGGAGCTGAGTGCAAACCTGGATGTCGATGATGCAATGCACGTGGAACGGGGAGAGATCCGCCTCGGAAAGGGGATAGCTTCCTTTCCCGAAGGCACGGGGTTGCACATATCGGGAAAACTGAAGCACCTATCCCTTGATGAATGGTTGCCGTTGATAAAATCAAATAAGACACCGGGGGAACCCGCTCCGGTAACGGCTATCCATGATATCGATGTGGTCATCGATAGTGTAGGGGCGTTTGAGCGCCAGTATCATAATGTCAGTATAGAGGCGGAAAGAGAGCCGGAAGAATGGCATGCCAGGGTCAACAGTCAGGAATTGAAGGGCGTAATCCAGGTGCCGACCGATCCCCAGGCAGTCATAAACATGGACCTTGAGTATCTGCATCTGTCCGCACTGGAGAACAGGCTCGAGCAAGATCAAGTTGATCCACGGGATATTCCGCTGGTGCATATCAAATGCAAGGAGTTTACCTTTAATGATCTGGATTTCGGCAGTCTGGATCTGGCCGTCTCGCGACATCCTGCCGGTATACATCTCGACAGCCTCAAGCTTGAATCACCTGATTCCAGTGTGAATGCGCGTGGCGACTGGGTAAAGGTGAACGGCGAGCATTATTCGTCATTTACCATATCCTTCAACAGCAAGGATCTCGGCCAGACGTTGGCGAGCTGGGGTTACGCGGGCAGCATCAAAAAAGGTCATGCCACGTTCGATATCGTGGCCCGCTGGCCCGGTCCGCCCACTCTGTTTGCCCTGAAACGTCTGGATGGTAGCCTGCATCTGAAGATAACAGATGGCCGCCTGCTTGATATCGATCCCGGCGCAGGACGTATTTTCGGTCTGATAAGTTTGCAGGCGTTGCCGCGTCGATTGTCTCTCGATTTCAGCGATATCTTCCAGAAAGGTTTCAGTTTTGACCGTATTGAAGGTGATTTTATTCTAAAGGATGGTAATGCAACTACTCAAAACCTTGTCATGGATGGACCCGCTGCAAGGATCGAGGCGCAGGGCAGGATAGGTCTCGATGCAAGGGATTATGACCAGATCGTCACGGTCAATCCCAATGTCACCTCGAGTTTGCCGCTTGCAGGTGCAGTCGTGGGGGGATTTGGTGTGGGAGCTGCAATGCTGTTGGCGCAACAAATACTCGAACCGGAGATAGACAAGGCAACACGTATCAAATACGGGGTTACGGGGCCATGGGACAATCCGGAAATCAAACGCATCACGGAAACCTTCCCCCTCCCGGCTGATGTCAAAGGACAGGATAACTGATTGTCATGCGCGCTTTCTCTGGGAGACTGACCAGGCTAAGCACAATGACATCTTATATAGATCAGGAGTTGTGCGATGGATAGGGTTGCAGCCATACAGATGACCTCCGGACCTAATGTCGGCGCCAATCTGCTCGATGCAGAAAGGCTGATCGGTCAGGCCGTGAAGCAGCATGCCAGGTTGATTGTCCTGCCGGAGAATTTCGCCATCATGGGCAAGACCGAAACAGACAAGCTTGAGGTGAGTGAGCAGGACGCCGATGGAGTCATACAGGATTTTTTATCCCGCCAGGCGGCCATGCACAATGTATGGATTGCGGGTGGCACCATACCTATCAAGGCCAAAAACGGGGGAAGGGTGCGTGCGGCGTGTCTGTTAATGGATTCGAAAGGCAAGCAAGTGGCGCGCTACGACAAGATTCATCTATTCGATGTCACGCTTGATAAGGGCAGGGAACAGTATTGTGAATCACAGACCATCGAACCCGGTGACCAGGTTGTCGTGACCGATACCCCATTGGGACGTATTGGAATCGCGGTTTGTTATGATCTGCGTTTTCCCGAGCTGTTCAGGTATATGCTTAATGAAGGTGTGGAAATTGTAGTAATACCGGCTGCCTTTACAGCCCGTACAGGCAAGGCACACTGGAATGTGCTGGTACGCGCACGGGCAATCGAAAATCTGTGTTATGTTGTTGCATCTGCCCAGGGCGGTCGTCATGTCAATGGACGTGAAACGTATGGCAACAGTATGATAGTCGATCCCTGGGGCAAGGTACTGGACAGCCTATCGCGCGGCCCCGGGGTTGTGGTTGCCGATATCGATCGCAAACGTATGACAGAGTTACGTCGCAGCTTTCCTGCAATTGAACACCGTAAATACCATATTCAGCATCGTCAGAACCAGAACCAGGCCTGATGCTTACGTGTAGTAATCACACCGATATGATGAGAGTATAGACAGAGTGAGTAAACGAGAACCTATTGAAGCCGCACAGAGTATGATCCTGTCGCCTGCCGGTATCGTCGAGGGCGACCTCCAGGATGTGTTGTCGCACATCATGATACATGCGGTCGATGACGCCGATCTTTATTTCCAGTTGAGCCATTTCGAATCATGGTCGTTGGAAGACGGTATCGTTAAGGAAGGCGTTCACAATCTCGAACAGGGCGTGGGTGTACGGGCAATCAGTGGTGACAAGACAGGATTTGCCTATTCGGACGAGATTGTCCTGCCCGCCCTTAACCAGGCCGCAACTGCGGCGCGCGCGATTGCGCGCAGCGGCCAGCAGGGGATTGTCAAATCCTGGTCCGGCGCAGGGGGGCATGATCTGTACGTTCCGCAGGATCCACTCGTGACCCTCCAGGACAAGGACAAGATTGCTCTGCTCGAGGCGCTGGATGCCGAGGCACGCAGGATCGATCCGAGGGTAAAACAGGTAATGGTGTCTCTTGCCGCGAGTCAGGATGTCGTATTGATTGCGGCATCCGACGGTACACTCGCCGCCGATATCCGTCCGCTTGTGCGTCTCAATGTGAGTGTGATTGCCGAACAGGACGGACGCCGTGAACAGGGTACGGCCGGGGGCGGTGGCCGCGTTTCATATCAGTATTTTCTGGAAGGTAACCGGGGCACTGATTATGCCCATGAGGCGGTCCGCCAGGCGTTGGTGAATCTTGAAGCAGTAAACGCACCCGCCGGTACCATGAAAGTTGTTCTGGGACCGGGCTGGCCCGGCGTGTTGTTACATGAGGCCATTGGCCATGGACTGGAAGGTGATTTCAACCGCAAGGGAACATCGGCGTTTTCCGGGCGTATCGGTCAGAAAGTGGCAACCGATTTGTGTACAGTTGTCGATGACGGCACGCTGGCCGATCGCCGCGGGTCTCTCAATGTCGATGATGAGGGTGTACCGACGCAATGTACGGTTTTGATCGAAAACGGCATACTGAGAGGTTATATGCAGGATAAACTCAGTGCCCGTCTGATGGGTATGAAACCGACCGGTAACGGTCGTCGGGAATCCTATGCCCATCTGCCGATGCCGCGTATGACCAACACCTATATGTTGGCAGGCGAATCAGATCCCGGTGAAATAATCTCGGCCGTGGACCATGGTTTGTACGCCGTGAACTTCGGCGGAGGGCAGGTCGATATTACCTCCGGCAAGTTTGTATTTTCCGCGAGCGAGGCCTACCTCATCGAAAATGGGAAGGTTACCCGTCCTGTCCGGGGTGCGACATTGATTGGTAATGGACCGGATGTGCTGACACGTGTCACCATGGTCGGCAACGATCTGGAACTCGATACTGGCGTTGGTACCTGCGGCAAGGAGGGACAGAGTGTACCAGTGGGAGTCGGTCAACCCACCTTGCTGGTGGAAGGACTGACGGTTGGGGGTACCAGTCCGTTTTCCCAGGGTGCGTGATAAAAAAACGATGTGATGATGGTGAATTGCGATGCCTGAAAACTTGCTAACGAAGGAGGTCACGTTCAATCAGGACCGACTTGAGGCCATTATAGGCGATATCATGGCTGAAGCTCGCAGCCAGGGCGCCAGTGCCTCCGAAGCAGCCATCAGTATCGAGAGCGGATTAAGCGTTATCGTGCGCATGGGCAGTGTTGAAACCATCGAACACAACCGGGATAAAGGCCTGGGTGTTACCGTGTATTTCGGCCATCGCAAGGGCACGGCCAGCACCTCCGATTTTTCTCCCGCGGCAATAAAACAGGCAGTACAAGCTGCCTGTACCATCGCCCGTTATACTGCCGAAGATGATTGCGCCGGGCTGGCCGACGCGAATATGATGGCGATGAATATTCCGGACCTGGACCTGTGCTATCCCTGGCAACTTGACGCCGAGACGGCAATTACTCTGGCCGAAGAATGTGAGGCACATGCCCGTGCGACGGATCAACGTATTACCAATTCAGAAGGCGCAACCGTGGCCAGTCATCAGGGTTTCAGGGTATATGGCAACAGCCACGGATTTTGCGGCGGTTATGCCACCACACGCCATAGTGTAAGTTGCGCCGTCATCGCCCAGGATGACAACGGTATGCAGCGTGACTACTGGTATTCGGTTGCCCGTGATCGTAATGAACTCGAATCCCCCGCTGCTATCGGCAGGCGTGCAGCCCAACGTTCCGTGAAAAGGCTCGGGGGGAGGCGTCTTGTAACTCAACAGGCCCCGGTAATCTTTGCCGCGGATATTGCAGGCAGCCTGTTATCGCATTTTATACGGGCCATCAGCGGTGGCAGCCTCTACCGTCACGCCTCCTTTCTGGAGGGACAGATCGGCAAGCAAAGCTTTCCCGGCTTTGTTCATATCTATGAGAATCCACATCTCAAAAAGGCGCTCGGCAGTGCACCATTTGATAGTGAAGGTGTGGCAACCCGTGAGCGTGATCTGGTAAGCAATGGCATCATCGAAAGTTATGTGCTCGACAGTTACGCGGCACGCAAGCTTGGAATGGAAACAACCGGGAACGCGGGTGGCGTACATAATCTGTTGATAGATGCGGGCGGGTATAATCTCACAGCTTTGTTACGCGAGATGGGCAAGGGGTTGCTGGTGACGGAATTGATGGGAATGGGCGTTAATACTGTCACCGGGGATTATTCCCGAGGTGCTGCGGGATATTGGATAGAACACGGGGAAATAGCCTATCCAGTTGAGGAGATTACCATTGCCGGAAATTTACGTGATATGTTCATGCATATTCAGGCGATCGGCAATGATATAGATCTCCGCGGTAATATCCGCACCGGATCCATACTTATAGATGGTATTACGATAGCGGGAACCTGAGGCCGTAACGATTGTGATGGCCAACGGCGCAACAACAAATGCATCCTGGTCAAACCAGGGAGACGACTTCCATATCCGATCATAACGACAACCTGGTCGAAGTCCGCGATCTCTATTTCCGCTTCGGAAATCGCATCATATTCGATGGCGTAAATCTTGATTTTCAGCGCGGCAAGGTCACTACGATCATGGGACCGAGTGGCACCGGCAAGACGACCATGTTGCGCATGATCGGCGGCCAGCTGCGGCCTGATGCAGGGATGGTCTGCGTTGACGGCCAGGTGGTCAAGGATCTTTCCTATAAGGAACTTTTTGAGCTGCGCAAGCGTATGGGGATGATGTTTCAATCCGGGGCGCTGTTTACCGGTATCAGTGTCTATGACAATGTGGCATTTCCCATGCGCGAACATACGCGTTTGACCGGGTCCATGATCTTTAACCTGGTGGTCATGAAACTGCAAGCCGTGGGGCTGCGTGGTGCACGCAATCTGATGCCAGTCGAGCTCTCCGGCGGTATGGCACGGCGGGTCGCCCTGGCACGGGCCATCGCCCTGGATCCGATGATGATTATGTATGATGAGCCGTTTACGGGACAGGATCCGATCACGGTTGGCATCATCATGCAGTTGATACGCAAGCTGAATGATACCCTTGGATTGACAAGTATTATCGTATCCCATGATGTGAAGGAGGTTTCCGAGATTTCCGATTATATTTACATGCTTTCCGAAGGGAAGGTGATCGAACACGGGGAGCCCGCACAGCTTGGTCACTCGGATTCAAAGTGGGTGCAACAGTTTTTGAACGGCCTCCCCGACGGACCGGCGCCGTTTCATTATCCCGCAACGGATTATCTTGAGGATATAATGAACGCTGAATAATGCACATATATCATCGTTTTTGTGCTATGGATGACAGAAGAGGTTTGATCATAGCGAACAGACATACTGTTATAATCAAGAAAAATTATCTCCACTGACGGTATAGGATGACCAATTTATTCCGAATTCTGGGCCATGCAGGCCTTGTGTTTTTTGAACGACTGGGGCGTGGCCACCTGTTTATACTGCGCGTCATCGCCGGCATTCCCGGCCTGATTCCCCATTTTTCCCTGATTATTGCCCAGCTTTATTCCGTCGGTGTGTTGTCACTGTTGATCATCGTGGTATCCGGGCTTAATGTTGGTATGGTGCTGGGTCTGCAGATGTACAACACCCTGGTGGATTTCGGTGCCGAGACCACCCTCGGGCCGGTGGTTGCCTTGTCACTGGTACGTGAACTGGGGCCGGTTGTAGCGGCACTGCTGTTTGCGGGACGCGCGGGCTCGGCGCTGACAGCCGAAATCGGATTGATGAAGGCAACGGAACAACTTTCAGGAATGGAGATGATGGCAGTGGACCCGATCAAGCGGATTGTCGCCCCCCGCTTCGTTGCCGGGGCAATATCAATGCCACTATTGGCAGCGATTTTCAGTGCCGTGGGCATTCTTGGGGGTTATTTTGTCGGGGTGGGCATGCTGGGTGTTGACGACGGCGCATTCTGGTCGCAAATGCAGTCCAAAGTGGATTGGAATGAAGATATATTAAACGGTGTTATAAAGAGTATAGTGTTTGGCGTCGTCGTGACATGGATCGCCGTATTCGAGGGATATGACGCCGTTCCGACCACCGAGGGTGTGAGCCGGGCAACAACACGTACCGTTGTTTATGGTTCGCTTGCCGTTCTGGGTCTGGATTTTGTGTTGACTGCACTGATGTTCGGGGATAATTGATATGATAAATACAAAGGTCATAGAGGTTACGGTCGGCGTATTCATTGCTGCCGGGATCGCCGCGCTATTCATGCTGGCAATGAAAGTCAGCAATCTCAGCACATTCAGCAGCCAGGGTGGATATGAAATAACTGCGCGCTTTGACAATATCGGTGGATTGAAGGAAATGTCACCGGTGAATGCTGGCGGCGTACGTATCGGCCGGGTGACCTCCGTTGAATATGATCAAAAAACCTATGAGGCGATTGTCAAGATGCAGATCAGTCCGGAATATGACCGGCTGCCGAAAGATACATCAGCGAGCATATTTACCTCCGGGTTGCTGGGGGAGCAATATATCAGCCTGGAACCCGGCGGAGAAACGGCCTATCTCAAATCCGGTGATCAGATCAAATTGACGCAGTCGGCCATCGTGATGGAACAGGTAATAGGACAATTTCTGTTCGGCAAGGCGTCCGAAGGCGTTTCACAATGAATATCAGCAGGGCATTACTGATCCTGGTCGTTGTTATGGTTCCTGTGGCCGTCCGCGCCGAGGCCATGACGCTTGAACAGGCCGTTCAGCACGCCCTGCAACAGGATCCCCGCATAGAAGAGAAACAGCGACTGGTTGATGCCGCGCGCGCGCTGTTACAGCAAGCACTGGGTAGTGATGACCTGATATATGATGTCAATGCATTTATCGGGCTTGTCAACCAGGTTGATGACGGCTTTTACGCCGCTGACGGCGTTACACCGCGTTCCGACAAATATGACTGGCAAGGTATTTCCAGCTGGACGAATGTCCAGTTCAGTATCATCAAGCCGTTGTATACATTCGGCAAGATCGAGAATTATGCCGAGGCGGCAAAGGGTAATATAGAAGTCAAGAAGGGTGATGTACAACTGCAGCGCAGCGATGTCATCATGCAGGTATACCGTGCCTACTACGGCTACCTGACCGCGCGTGACACGCGCTACCTGTTTGAAGACGTGCTTGCGCGTCTGGACAAGGCCCTTGATCTGGTGAATGGGTGGCTGGAAGAAGGCAAAAACAATATACGCCAGTCTGATCTCTATGCCCTGCAAAGCGGAAAGGGCCTGATCAACAAGTATCTGTCCCAGTCTACCGCGGTGGAAAAGATCGCACTTGACGGATTGAAGGTGCTCACCAACACCGGCCCGGACAGTGAACTTGAAGTGGCGGACGATCGCATCAGCCCTGTTGACCTGCCCGAATCAAGCCTCGAGGAACTCAGTCGCGAGGCCCTGACCAATCGTCCTGAAATCAAGCAACTGGAGGCGGGACTTGATGCGCGCCGTGCCCTGGTGGCCGCGAACAAGGCGGAAAAGCTGCCCGACATCTATGCTGGTATTGCAGGCTCGGCGGCATATTCACCGGAGCGCGCCCGCCTGGATAATCCGTTTATCTATGATCCCTTTAATGACTATGGTGCGACACCGATGCTCGGTATTCGCTGGAGCTGGACCAGTGGCGTCCAAAAGGCAAAGGTTGCAAAGGCCAAGGCGGAACTCGACGCACTGGTTGAAAAATCGTCTTTTGCCCAGCGCGGTATTCCATTTGAGGTCGCCGAACAATATCATCAGGTACAGGCCTATCATGACGCGGTGCGGGAACTGGCCGACGGCAGTCGGGCCGCACGACGCTGGATGATCTCGAGTTACGCCGACTTTGAAGCAGGAATAGAGGAGGCAGATAAAGTACTGAATGCGTTTCAGGGCTACGTGCTGATCCATAGTGATTATCTGGGTACGGTAAATGATTACAACATGCATGTTGTAAAATTGAGATATGTCACCGGTGATCTGAAATAAATATTGTCAGGAGCATTATGAAACATTGGTCAACAAATTTCGGAAGCAGTCCGGCCAAGTACCGGATGCACTGGATTGTGGTACTGCTGTTGCTGTATTCGGCGAGTATAACGATTGTAGCCGCCAACGGAAGTTCGGCCTACGATCTGGTGAAGCAGACATCGGATCGCATGATAACAACATTGAAGAACAAACAGGATGAGCTTGATAAACATCCTCAGCTGATATATGACCTCGTGGATCAAATCATTCTGCCCCATTTTGATTTCGAACATATGTCACGGCTGGTTTTGGGTAAATACTGGAACAGGATCAGTGCAGACGAGCAATCACAATTCGTCGAGGAGTTCAGGCTGTTGCTGGTGCGTACGTATGCCTCGGCAATGCTGGAGTACTCGAATCAGGAAATCAGTTTTCTGCCCTTCCGTAACGATGGCAATGCCGAAGATGTGACCGTCAGGACGGAAGTTGAACAAAAGGGTAGTTTTCCGATTCCCATTGATTACAGCCTGGAAAAGACCGGGGACGAGTGGAAGGTATATGACGTTGCAATTGACGATGTCAGCCTGGTGGTAAATTACAGGTCTTCATTTGCATCAGAGATAAATCAGTCCGGTATAGCAGAACTTATAAAAAAACTCAGGGAACGCAATGATCAGGCGTTGAAATCGGATGGCAAATGAGTGAAATCCGGATTGAATCACAGGAGACGGGGCAATATTTGCTGGTTGGAGAATTAAGTTTTAATACAGTTGCCGGAATCTCTGACGATTTTGTCAAAATCGTCAGAGATAATGATGATATCGTGCTCGACCTGCAAGGGGTGACGCGGACCGACAGCGCTGGATTGGCCTTGCTCATCGACTGGATGAGGGCCGCGTATCATCAGAATAAACATCTTGTATTCAGGAATATGCCCTCTCAGATGCTGGCCATAGCGACAGTCAGTGATTTGGACGATATACTGCCACTGGAATAACCATGAATGAAGCAAATATCAAAATGATGATAGAACGGGGGTTGCCCGGCAGCCAGGCGATCGTATCAGGTGACGGTACGCATTTTGAGGCGAAGGTCATCTTCAAGGATTTCACGGGTAAAAGCATGCTGGAACAACATCGAATGGTTTACGAGACGTTAGGCGACAGTATGCAGGGAGCAATCCATGCACTTTCCATTCGTACCTATACCCCGCAGGACTGGAATAAGGAAATCAAGACACCGAATAATATACAATCATCCTGATGGAATGACTGCGTGCCGTGACACGGTGTTCCAATTTTACCAGTGAACCTTAATACATAATCACACTGGCATCTGACTACTAGCTAAATGGACAAATTGATCATATCTGGCGGCGTACCGCTGAGCGGCACGATCCGTGTTTCCGGTGCGAAAAATGCCGCCTTGCCAATATTGGCTGCTACCCTGCTTGCCGATGAGCCGGTCACCATCTGCAATGTCCCGCATCTGCATGACATCACTACCACCATGGAGTTGTTGGGCCGGATGGGGGTAAATCTGATGGTGGATGAAAATATGAATATCGAGGTCGATCCTTCCTGTATCCGGGAATTTTATGCACCCTATGAGCTGGTCAAGACCATGCGCGCATCGATTCTGGTGCTGGGTCCCCTGCTGGCTCGCTATGGTCAGGCGGATGTTTCCCTGCCGGGTGGCTGCGCTATTGGAGCGCGGCCTGTCAATCTGCACATCAATGCGCTCGAGGCGATGGGTGCGAGGATTGATGTGGAAGGCGGTTATATACGCGCCAAGGCCAGGCGATTGAAAGGGGTGACGCTGTTCATGGATATGGTGACTGTCACCGGAACCGAAAATGTCATGATGGCGGCTACACTCGCAGAAGGGACCACTGTGATCGAAAACGCGGCACGTGAACCGGAGGTTATCGATGTTGCGAATTGTCTTAATCAAATGGGGGCCAGGATCAGCGGAGCAGGTAGCGATACCATCGTTGTAGAGGGTGTGGAACGGCTTTCAGGGACCACTTACAGCATTCTGCCCGATCGGATCGAGACAGGTACCTATCTGGTCGCTGCCGCCATTACCGGTGGTGATATCATGATAAAAAACACCCGACCTGATATCCTCGATGCTGTGTTGGCCAAATTGCAGGAAGCGGGTGCTGATATAGAGTCGGGGAATGACTGGATCAGGCTCGACATGAAGCATCGACGCGCCAATGCCGTGCATGTACGTACGGCTCCCTATCCTGCATTTCCCACCGACATGCAAGCACAATTCACCGCCTTGAATGTTATTGCCAAAGGATCAGGAACGATCTCCGAAACGGTATTCGAGAACCGCTTTATGCACGTGCCCGAACTACAGCGGATGGGCGCAAACCTCAGACTGGAGGGGAACACCGTTATCAGCAAGGGTGTTAAGAAGCTGGCGGGTGCACCGGTCATGGCCACCGATCTGCGTGCTTCTGCCAGCCTGGTGCTTGCAGGGCTGATCGCCGAAGGAGAGACAATTGTGGATCGAATCTATCACATCGACCGCGGATATGACTGTATCGAGGAAAAACTCGCCCAGTTGGGTGCCAATATTCGTCGCTTACCTGCCTGATTCAAGGATTGAAATCCCGTCGTTGCCCGGTATATATAGTGAATGAATGATGTTGATTGGTGTAGTATGGTCGATGTTACAAACTGTCCCTGATGCTTGCAGGGAAAGCTTGATATCATAGATAGATATCTATTTTATGAATCCTCTGATCACAATCGCAGTGTCCAAAGGCCGTATCCTGAATGAGGCGCTTCCGCTGCTGGCGCATATGGACATCCGTCCCCAAGACGATCCCGCCACGAGCCGCAAACTGATTCTCGATACCAACCGCAACGACGTCAAACTGGTAATAATACGTGCCGCCGATGTCCCGACCTATGTCGAACATGGTGCCGCCGATATGGGTATCGCCGGCAAGGATGTCTTGATGGAATATCAAGGTGACAGTCTTTATGAACCCCTGGATCTGAAGATCGCACGTTGCCGCATGATGCTGGCAGGCCCGCCTGCCACGAAGGTGAGCGGATCTCGCATGTGTATCGCTACAAAATATGTTGAAACGGCAAGACGTTATTATGCCGCGCAGGGTGTTCAGGTCGAGATCATCAAGTTGTATGGCTCGATGGAGCTCGCGCCCCTTGTTGGACTGGCAGACAGGATCGTAGATCTGGTGGATACCGGAAACACGTTAAAGGCGAATGGTCTGGCGCCACTGGAACATATCGCGGACATCAGTTCCCGCTTGATTGTCAACAAGGCCGCCATGAAAATGAAACATGACCAGATCAAGCAATTTATAAGCCGGATGAAGGATGTGGTGGCCAATCATGTGTCGGCCATGAACATGGATTAGTGAATTTATTTCAACTCATTAAAGTGAAAAATGGACATCAAGTATCTTGATACGGCAGATACAGCTTACAGGTCACAACTCGATCAGTTGCTGGCCTGGGAAAGTGTGGCCGATGAAACCATTGTTGATGCGGTCAAGAAAATTCTTGCGGATGTAAAACTGCGTGGAGATCAGGCGGTACTCGAATATACCAACCGCTTTGATCGCCTGAATGCCGTTGCGATGGCAGATCTCGAGATCGCTAAACCACGCCGGGAGTCCGCCCTGAACAAGATACCTGCCGAAACTCGCGTTGCATTAGAGATGGCAGCGGACAGGATCAGGCTCTATCACGAACGTCAAAAGGCATCTTCCTGGACATATACCGAAGAGGATGGGACAGTGTTGGGGCAACAGGTCACAGCTCTGGATCGTGTGGGTCTTTATGTGCCGGGAGGCAAGGCTTCCTATCCATCCTCGGTATTGATGAATGCAATCCCCGCTAGGGTGGCCGGTGTGGCAGAACTTGTCATGGTGGTCCCGGCTCCCGACGGTCAGATCAATGACATGGTATTGGCCGCCGCGGCGATCGTGGATATTGATCGCGTGATCACCATCGGCGGGGCCCAGGCGGTAGCTGCGCTTGCCTATGGTACGCAATCGATACCGCGAGTAGACAAGATCGTAGGTCCGGGTAATATTTATGTTGCGACCGCCAAGGGACTGGTATATGGCGCTGTTGGTATCGATATGATAGCAGGCCCGTCCGAGATACTGATCATCTGTGATGGTGATACCCCGCCCGACTGGATCGCCATGGACCTCTTCTCGCAGGCAGAGCATGATGAAGATGCAAGGGCGATTCTGGTTTCACCGTCAGCAGCATTTTTTGATCAGGTACATGACAGCATCACACGGCTTCTGCCCGGGATGGAACGCGAGGATATCATTCGCAAGTCTCTCGAGTCGCGCGCCGTGTTCATCAAAGTTGTCGATCTCTACGAGGCGGCAGAGATTGCCAATCATATCGCGCCTGAGCACCTTGAATTATCGGTTGCAGATCCTGAAAAACTGGTCAAAAAGATCAGACATGCCGGTGCGATCTTCATGGGACGTTATACAGCCGAGGCGATCGGAGACTATTGCGCTGGCCCCAACCATGTTTTGCCGACTTCCAGGACAGCGCGTTTCTTTTCTCCGCTCGGGGTCTATGATTTCCAAAAACGTTCAAGCCTGATCAAGTGCTCGGCCCAGGCAGCGAATGACCTGGGCAGGACGGCTGCCGTGCTGGCACGCGGTGAGGGTCTTACCGCGCATGCGCGTTCCGCCGAATATCGCTTGAATACGGATGCCGATTCGTAAGTCCGCAATGGTTCCCAAACAGGTTTCCTCTCAAAACAGCACGGGATCCGCAGCCGTCGAACGCTGGATTCGTCCTGAGATTCGAAGACTGGACCCGTATCATGTCCCCGATGCCGGTGATCTCGTCAAGCTCGATGCCATGGAAAATCCGTATAGCTGGCCGGATTCCCTGGTTGATGCGTGGCTGGATGTGTTACGAGATGTCAGTTTTAACCGTTATCCTGATCCCACCGCTCATAAACTCAAGCAACGCTTATGCGAGACTTTTGCAATTCCCGGCACGATGGAAGTTCTGCTGGGTAATGGATCGGATGAGCTGATTCAATTGATATTGCTGGCGGTATCTGCCCCTGGGCGCGTGGTGCTGGCACCTGAACCTACCTTCAGCATGTATCGTCTGATCACGGCTACCGCTGGTATGGAATATGTCGGCGTACCTTTACGCGACGATTTCAGTCTCGACGCAGATGCCATGATAGAGGCTATCAAAGTCTATCAACCCGCCGTGGTTTTTCTGTCGTATCCGAATAATCCCAGTGGTAATCTATTCGATGCGGGTATCATGCAAATGATTATAGAGGCGTCTCCCGGCCTGGTGGTTGTGGACGAGGCCTATCATGCCTTTTCCAATGCAACCTTCGTGACGCGGTTGGAAGATCACCAAAACCTGCTGGTATTACGTACGCTCTCCAAAATGGGACTGGCGGGCCTGCGTCTGGGGCTGCTTGCGGGTGCTCCGCAATGGTTGGGTGAACTTAACAAGATACGTCTACCATACAATATCAACATACTGGTTCAGGTGAGTGCCGAGTTTGCACTCGGTCATCAACAGATTTTTGACAAGCAGACCGGGCAGATTTGCCGTGACAGGGATGCACTGCTGCAGGTCCTGCATAGTCTGGACGGTGTTTCGGTATTCCCGAGTCAAGCCAATTTCATCCTCTTCAGGGTTCCCGCCGGTCTAGCTACCGAAATTTTCGAGTCCATCAAGTCGCGTGATGTGCTGATTAAGAACATGCACCCTGTGGGCGGTTTGTTGAAAGACTGTCTGCGGGTCACTATAGGCAAGCCGGATGAGAACCTCGCCTTCATCGAGGCGCTGAAAGCGGCGCTGGAATGATCTGATGATGATGCAACAATATCAGCTCAACAATAGCATTCAAATAGAATGTCGTTATAAAATTTATATCATGATCAAAAAGGAGAATATGGATGGCCGAGCGTAAGGCCACAGTCAAGCGCGATACAAAGGAAACACGTATCGAGGTCACTGTCAATTTTGACGGCAGGGGAGAATCAACACTGCGGATCGGAATCCCGTTTCTTGAACATATGCTGGAACAGGTGGCGCGCCACGGAATGGTGGATCTTGATATCGAGGCAGAGGGTGATTTGCATATCGATGCCCACCACATGGTGGAAGATATTGGTATAACCCTTGGTCAGGCAACAAACCAGGCGCTGGGGGATAAACGCGGCATCCGCCGCTATGGCCATGCCTATGTGCCTCTTGATGAATCATTGTCACGGGTAGTGATCGATTTTTCCGGACGTCCGGGGCTTGAATATCATGTTGACTTCCCCCGGGGCCGTGTCGGGGATTTCGATGTAGATTTGTTCCATGAATTCTTTGCCGGTTTTGTCAATCATGCAATGGTTACGCTGCACATCGATAATCTGCGTGGTGTGAACGTGCATCATATAGCAGAGACGGTCTTCAAGGCCTTTGGCCGCGCCATACGGGCTGCGACCGAGCCTGATTCCCGCATGGAGGGAATCCTCCCAACCACCAAGGGGCGTCTGTAATGAGAGGAGACGCTTTTTCCTGATTTGATATTATTCCGGCGATAGATACGATATGGCAACGGTGGCAGTCATTGATTACGGTATGGGCAACATCCGATCCGTGTCAAAGGCACTCGAATATGTCGGCGGTGATACACACGTTATAGTGAGTTTTGACCCGGAACGAATCCGACAGGCGGACCGTATTGTGTTGCCTGGTGTAGGTGCGTTACGTGATTGTATGTCGGAGATACAGCGGCTTGAACTTGACGATGTCCTCAGGGAATGCCTTGTGAGCAAGCCATTTTTAGGCGTTTGCCTTGGTATGCAGGCATTGATGGATTACAGTTCGGAAAATAATGGTACCCGGGGTCTGGGAGTCATATCCGGTCGGGTATCGCATTTTGACGAGCGAACACAAGGTCAGCCGGTTGCCGCGAAGCTGAAAGTTCCCCACATGGGCTGGAATCAAGTGAAGCAGACAAAAAGCCACAGGCTATGGCGGAATATTGACCAGAATAGCCGCTTCTATTTCGTTCATAGTTATTTTGTCGTTCCCGAATCACCTGGCATTATTGCAGGCACCACCGATTACGGTGGGATTTTTACCTCCGTAATTGCGCGGGATAATATATTTGCCGTGCAGTTCCATCCGGAAAAAAGTCAGCATTCAGGTCTCGAATTACTGGCAAATTTCATGCGTTGGGACGGTGTGGCCTGATTACATAATCGCTGATGAACTATTATCAAGACCTTAATCACCCACCATGCGTACGAGGAAACCATCATGTTATTAATTCCGGCCATTGACCTTAAAGGAGGTAAATGTGTGCGTTTGCGGCAGGGGCGCATGGATGATGATACCGTATTTTCTGATGATCCGGTCGGAGTAGCCGGTCGCTGGATAGAAGCAGGCGCCCGCCGCCTTCACATAGTCGACCTGGATGGTGCCATTGCAGGCGAACCGATCAATGCGCAGATTATCAAGAAGATTGTCCAGGCCTATCCCGACGTATCCGTGCAGGTCGGAGGCGGTATACGCGATGATGACACGATCCAGGCCTATCTCGAGGCTGGCGTGAATTATGCCGTAATCGGTACCAATGCGGTGAATGTCCCGCATTTCGTCGGTGATGCCTGCCTGGAATTTCCGGGTCATATCATCGTTGCTCTGGATGCAAAGGACGGCAAGGTGGCTATCGATGGCTGGTCCAAATTATCAAATCACGATGTCATTGATATAGCGCGTCGTTTTGAAAAGGACGGTGTCGAGGCGATTATCTTTACGGATATCAGCCGCGACGGCATGATGAGCGGGATCAATATTGAATCAACGGTCAACCTGGCCAGCTCCATTAATATCCCCGTGATTGCTTCAGGCGGCATTTCCGGCATGAACGATATCCGCGCACTTTGTGAAGCCGAGGATGAGGGGATAATGGGTGCCATCATCGGTCGAGCCCTTTATGAGGGTACACTTGATTTCGCAAAATGCCAGAAGATGGTGGATGAGGTTGCCTGAGATGTGTATCAGGGACTGGCGCTGATGGCGGGATTGGCCAAACGGGTTATTCCCTGTCTGGATGTCGATAAAGGCCGTGTCGTCAAGGGGGTCAGGTTCGTCGAAATCAGGGATGCCGGAGATCCGGTCGAAGTCGCCAAGTGTTATGATAAACAGGGTGCCGATGAACTTGTGTTCCTGGACATTACCGCTAGCGCCGAGGAACGTGAGATCCTCGTTCATGTCGTCGAGGAAGTTGCAGGCCAGGTATTTATTCCGTTGACCGTGGGGGGCGGCATTCGGGAACCGTCCGATATCCGTCTGTTGCTGAAGGCAGGCGCCGACAAGGTCGCCATCAACACCGCCGCAGTGCAAAATCCGGAATTTGTCAGGCAGGCAGCAGAGAGGTTCGGATCACAATGTATCGTTGTGGCCATGGATGCCAAACGCGTAAATGGGGCACTGAATCGATGGGAAATATATACCCACGGCGGGCGCAAGGCGACTGGCATCGACGCCGTGGAATGGGCTCAGAGAATGTCTGCATATGGAGCCGGTGAAATACTTCTCACCAGCATGGATCGTGACGGTACCCGTGACGGCTATGATCTTGAATTGACAAGCACGATCAGTGACGCGGTGCCGGTGCCGGTAATTGCTTCGGGCGGGGTCGGAACACTGGATCACCTGGTCGAAGGTATCATCAAGGGCAAGGCCGATGCCGTGCTTGCAGCCAGTATCTTTCATTATGGCGAGTACACCATAGAAGAAGCCAAGCGCTATATGGCCGGACATCAAATCGAGGTGCGTATATGAATCGGACTGTTTGCTTGCGGTGAATGATGAAAAATCAACACTGGCTAGATGAGATCAAATGGAATGCAGACGGACTGGTGCCTGTGATCGTCGAGGACGTGGCGACAGCCAAGGTGTTGATGCTGGCCTGGATGAACCGCGAGGCGTTGTCGCTCAGCGCTGAAACGGGCCAGGCTGTCTACTGGTCACGTTCACGCGGACAGTTGTGGCGAAAGGGAGAACAATCGGGCCATGTACAGCAGATCAGGGAGATACGTCTTGATTGCGATGAGGATGCCATTCTGCTGATTGTAGAGCAGTACGGAGGAATCGCCTGTCATACGGGCAGGCATCGTTGTTTTTACAGAAAATTGCAGAATGGGCAATGGCGCATTGTAGAGCCTGTTATCAGGGATCCTGCGGAAATCTATCATAATCCAGGTCGCTAAAGCGACGTTTAAATCAGGTATAATGGAACATAACGTGAGTGATATTCTGGTAAAACTAGGCGAGATTCTGGAGCAGAGGAAGGCCGCTGATCCTGCCCGTTCCTACGTGGCTGGTCTGTATGACAAGGGTCTTGATGCCATCCTGAAAAAGATCGGTGAAGAATCCACCGAACTGGTGGTTGCGGCAAAAGATGGCAATAACCGGCAGATTATACATGAGACGGCCGACCTGTGGTTCCATACGATTGTCCTGTTGTCTCATGCAGGGTTGAATATTGCCGATGTATTGTCGGAACTCGAGAAAAGATATGGAACCTCGGGGCTGGATGAGAAAGCCCGACGGCGATTTCAGGGATGATTGTCATTTGATCGTTTGCTGAGGCTGTACGGGTGATTTTGATACATATTGAACAGGCAGTTTGGAGATAGATTATGGGTATAAGTCTTTGGCAATTATTAATCATTCTTTTGATCGTGCTACTCCTTTTCGGTACCAAGAAATTACGCAGTATTGGTTCGGATCTGGGAGGTGCGGTCAAGGGATTTCGAAGTTCCGTACGCGATGAAAATGGGAACGATCCGGCAACAACAGCAGACGAGACAGTACAACATGATGATGCCGAGCGTGTTATCGAAGGCGAGGTAGATTCCGAGCGAAAAGATAAGGTCTGATCAATCTCGCAAGATTCTGTTCATCTTAATCAGATCACAGCAATCATCCGTTTTGCGCTTATTACATATCCGGAAATTTCATGTTTGATATCGGTTTCTGGGAAATTACTGTTATAGCTGTTGTTGCCCTTTTGGTTGTCGGACCAAAGGAACTTCCCACATTGATGCGTACAGTAAGTGCGGTCATACGCAAGGTGCGCCGTTTTGTCAGGGAGGCCAAATCCGATCTCGACGAGGAGATCAGAAAGGTCGATGAATTGAAGCATCTAATGGCCAAGGAAGCCAAGATCGCAGAACTCCACAAGGATATAGACAGCGATAAGCCGGTTGTGCCGGTCAATTACTCGGCAAAAGACACAGAACAGACAAACACAGAGCAACAGCCAGAGCAACAATCCAGTAAATCCGGACAGCCTGATACAGACCGGCCGCCACATGGCAAAACCTCGTAAGTACCCTCCCGAGCCCGAGCAACCCTTGATCGATCATCTGATCGAATTACGTAATCGTCTGATACGTGTGCTGATTGCCGTCATGATTGTTTTCCTGTTGTTATTTCCGTTTGCAAACGACCTGTATTCCATCCTCGCAAAGCCATTGCTCGCCTATCTTCCGGAGGGCAGTACCATGATCGCAACAGAGGTGGCATCTCCGTTTCTGGCACCGTTCAAATTTACGCTGGTGTTGGCGTTTTTTATAACCGTTCCCATTGTGCTTTACCAGCTGTGGGCATTCATCGCGCCGGGGTTGTATCAAAATGAACGTCGCATCGCTCTGCCGCTGGTTGTATCAAGTACGGTGCTTTTTTTCGCCGGCGTAGCTTTTGCATATTTCGTTGTCTTTCCGCTGGTATTCAATTTTCTGGTGGGTGTCGCGCCGCAAGGCGTTGCGGTGATGACCGATATCAGCAAATATCTGGATTTCGTGCTGAAGATGTTTTTTGCCTTTGGCGTCGCATTTGAGGTGCCGGTTGCGACCATATTGATCGTCAGGTCTGGCATCACTACCACGGAGGAACTGGTTAAAAAACGTCCTTACATCATTGTGGGCGCATTCGTTATCGGCATGTTGCTAACGCCACCCGATGTTATTTCACAGACATTGCTCGCAGTCCCGATGTGGATGCTGTTTGAGCTGGGCGTGTTCTTTTCGAGGAGAATGGAAGCGCAAAAGTCCACTGAAGAGAAGTCGGGTGAGGAGCAAAGCACCGGCAAGTCACGTGATCCTGATACCCCGGAGGACTCCGATTAAAAGGTTTTGATCGTAATTGCCGTCGGTCTCAATCTTGGTGTGACGGCATACACTTGGCCGGCGGCCCGGTTGCTGAGTATCATGCCTGACAACAAGATGGGCGTGACAGTAGCGCCCGGGTAATGGATGATTATTCCGGCCGGGCCCGTTTACCGACTATCGCGATGATAGATAACGGATCACGGTTGCGTAAACCCGTTAGCCGGATCTGGGAGCCGGGAGGTGTTTGCGCTATCAGGTTCAGGGCTTCAGTGGCGTCGCTTACTTGCTTGTCGTTAATCAGGGTAATGATGTCCCCAGCCTTGAGCTTGGCATGGTCGGCCGGCCCGTCACGGATGACACCGGCAATTACGATACCTTTGGTGTCTTCGAGATTGAAAGATTCTGCCAGTGCGGGTGTCAGTGTCTGAATATCAACTCCCAGCCAGCCGCGGGTGGTTTCACCGTGTTCGATGATCTGTTGCATGACATTTTTTGCAAGGTCGACCGGGATGGCAAATCCGATGCCCTGGGATCCCCCCGATTGGGAGAAGATTGCGGTATTGATACCTATCAGTTCTCCATAGGCATTGATCAGCGCTCCACCTGAATTGCCAGGATTGATGGCGGCATCCGTCTGTATAAAGTTTTCAAACGTTGCGATGCCGAGCTGGCTGAGGCCGGTCGCGCTGATTATCCCCTGTGAGACCGCCTGCCCGACACCGAATGGATTGCCGATTGCGAGCACGACGTCACCGACCTGCATGGCGTCCGAGCGCCCGATGGTGATTGCGGGAATATCATTCAATGAGATCTTCAATATCGCCAGGTCGGATTCGGGATCGCTGCCAACGACAACAGCTTCGGTGGTGCGTTCGTCGTGCAAGGCTACCAGGATCTCGTCAGCCTGATCAATGACATGATGGTTGGTGATGATATATCCCTGTGAACTGACGATGACCCCAGAACCCAGGCTGGTCTCAAGACGTTTTTGTGGCGGCAGGATCGAATCGCCGAAAAAGCGGCGAATGGCGGGATCATCAAAGAAGGGGTGGATACGTCGTGTGACGACCTTGGTGGTATGAATGTTGACAACAGCGGGGGCCGCACGACGTACTGCTTCGGCGTATGACGTGGGTGCTGTCGATTTTTCATCCGGCAGCTGTGTCTCTCGCTTGACTTCCTTGAATTCTACGACCGGGTTAGTATCGAGGGTCTTTTTGGGCAAAAATAAAACGATGATAAACCCGATGATGAACCCCACGGCGATGCCCTGAAGCAGGTTCGGTATTTGCTTACGTAGTTGCATATATGTACTGTAGCACAACAGGTTGTGCGAGCTATGAAACTTTTTGCATGCCCACGTCCCGCCAACTACATGTTGGCCGAAGCTGAGAGTATGCACATCGACTGGTTTATGATTAATGGTTTGGTGAAGTATTGTATTCCGGGTTGAGTACCGGAGTGAGTGTCAATGTCAGGGTAAAACCGTTATGGTCCCGTTAACACAATTGGTCGAGTACACAAATAACCTGCTCGGTATCGCGAACTTCCAGGATTATGCGCCGAATGGTTTGCAGGTCGAGGGAGGATCCGAGGTCGAAAAGATCGTCAGTGGGGTTACTGCGAGCCTGGACCTGGTCGAAGCCGCCATCCAGGAGCAGGCCGATGTCCTGCTGGTGCATCATGGATATTTCTGGAAAAGCGAAGATCCGCGCATCACCGGGATGAAACAGCTGCGTGTAAAACGTTTACTGGCCAGTGGCATCAGTCTCATGGCCTATCATCTTCCCCTCGATGCCCACCCCCGCTATGGAAACAATGTTCAGCTTGCCAGGAAACTGGGATTCAGGATTAACGCCGAACGGGACGATGAAGACAAGGGATCACTGGTGATGTATGGCACATTGGCCAGGCCAATGAATGCCTCCGAACTGAGTGCATACATCTCGGAACACCTGGGTCGATCGCCGTTGCATATTTCCGGCAGTACTACCTTGATTAGTAAAATAGCCTGGTGTACCGGAGCGGCGCAGGGATACTTTGAAAAAGCAGTGGCGCAGGGAGTGGATGCCTATATCACCGGTGAAGTCTCGGAGCAGACCACCCATATTGCACGTGAGACAGGTGTACATTTTTTTGGCGCTGGTCATCATGCTACCGAACGTTATGGTGTGCAGGCGCTCGGCGACCATCTTGTAGAAAAATTTACTTTGAAACATAAGTTTATTGATATTGATAATCCGGTTTGACGTGCCTGCTACCTTATCATGTGATAATGAATTAGACGGAATACCGTTGCGATTGGGCAAAAGTTATTGATTTGGTAGCATGTCGGAATTGATATAGATTTTGTAAACAAAAATCAGCGCTTTCAGCATTTGTTATTTTACATTGACATCTTACTTTAACTTGTTCTAGCATTTCTAGCTCTCGTCACTAAAGTGTTCGTCATATTGTTGACTAATCTAACAATAAATATAAGGTTATCGCCGAGAAACGTGATGGTCGTCTTCAAGCAAGCGGTATGAACCAGGCTATCGAACTAAGCTGTTATCAAGATCGTAAGAATCACAGATCGCCGGTGAAGTTTTTCCGGTGATTTTTATTTGGGAGAGCCAGAACAACGGGGTGAAAGGTCGGTGTGTAAGGGAAGACTTGCGCGCCTAGAAGAACAATATTCTGTATCCTCGCTGGGGTGGTTCTGAGTCTTTGATTACATGTAGAGGGTCGAGGGGGAAGATGTCAGTTACTCAGTATTCATCATTGCCGTGTGTGCCAATCCGTAAGGTGGGAACTGAACATTCTGGTTCTCATCGAGTCCCTCTAATATCTTTTCTGATTGTTGCTTTGTTTGCGGGGCTTGTTCTGCTCCCGGTGATCGCGCATGCCGAAGTACCGAATGCAATACCACCTGTCGGTACGTATGACGGAGAGGATGTAAAGCAACCCATCGAATTTCCGCATAACATCCATGCGGATGTTAACAAGATCAATTGCATGTATTGTCATACCTATGCCCGTCGCAGCAAGGTGGCCGGTATACCGCCAACCAGCAAATGTATGGGTTGCCACAGTGTCATCGCCACCGATAAAGAACGTATCAAGAAACTGACCGAATACTGGGAAAAGCGTCAGCCTCCTCCCTGGAAGAAGGTGCATGACGTTCCTGATTTTGTTCACTTCACCCATGAGAAACATCTGAAGCGTTTCGTGTTTGATAATGAAGGCATGCCGGTAGAGCATGTCGACGAGGTATGCGCGTTTTGTCATGGTGAAGTTAAGAAGATGACGGTCGCACACAAGGTTAAACCACTCAACATGGGATTTTGCAGGCGTTGCCACGAGGCAAACGGCGGGCCGTTCGATTGCTGGAAATGTCACAAGTGATGGGTGTATATAGCGATGAATTGGCAAGGTTTGTAAAGGTAACGCTGATTAACAGGGTGAATCACCATGAATATAGATAAACTGAAACGCAGAGATTTTCTCAAGATCATGGGCTGGAGCGGCGTTGGTACCACCCTGGCAGGGTGTGACCTGCCCTCGACAGTCACCTTGGAAGAAGGTAAGGAAACGGTAACATCATATATGGTGCCCGAAGAGTTCGTGATTCCGGGCATCGGTGTTTATTATGCCACCACCTGTCAGGAATGCTCTGCGGGTTGCGGCGTGCACGGCAGGGTCCGGGAAGGCCGGGTGCTCAAGCTGGAGGGTAATCCGGATTCACCCATCAATCGCGGCAAATTGTGCCAGATGGGTCAGTCGGGGCTGCAGACCCACTATAATCCCGACCGTATAGAAAAACCCATGATGCGCAAAGACGGGACACTGACTGAGGTGACTTGGGGCGAGGCCTTGGATCTGGTCGACAGTAAAACCGGCAGCACATCGGGATTAAGTGGCGATCGCTTTGCAATGTTGACACAGACGATCAGCGGTCACCAGGCCGTGCTGCTGGACGCCTATCTGGAGTCCATTGGTTCAAAGAATCACTATGTCCATGAAGTCGTCAACAATGCCGTGTGGCGCCAGGTCAGCCAGGACATGCTGGGTGATGCAAGTCCCCGGCTGCGTTTTGATCGGGCAAAGGTGATACTGTCATTCGGTGCCGACTTTATCGGAACGTGGGTATCCCAGGTTCATTTTGCCACAGAGTACAGCCATTTCCGTACTTCGCCACGCGGGATGCTGATCCAGGCCGAACCGAAGATGACATTGACCGGCGCCAATGCCGACCTGTGGCTTGCAACGCGCCCTGGTACCGACGGTGTGCTCGCACTGGGCATCGCCAATATACTGGTATCGAAGCACGGCAAGGACATCTCCGGACTTCCGTATTCAATCCAGCAACTGATCAAGTCATACAACATCACACGTGTCCAGGAAATAACCGGCGTCTCAGGCGAACATATCGTGCGGGTTGCCGACGTACTGGGTGAGCGTTCCCCAAGCCTGGTCATGGCCGGTGCCTCTGCGGAAGGCTTCGAGCACGGCTACGAAACCGTTGCCGCAGCGATGCTGCTGAACATTATTCTCGGTAATGTCGGAGAAACACTCGAGTCCGGTGGGACATTTCCGTTTCCCCAACTCGATACCAGGACCGGCAATACCAGTGACCTGTTGGCCTTTGCCAAAGCAGCAGGTGAACAACGTCTCGATGTGGCCTTTATCTATGGCGCCAATCCTGTCTATACCGCGCCTGACTACCTCGGCATGAAAGAGAAGCTGGACAATATCCCCTTCAAGGTATCGTTTACCTCGTTCATGGATGAGACCGCGGCACAGGCGGATCTGATACTGCCCATGGCCTCCTATCTTGAGGACTGGGGCACGCATGTGGTGGATTATCAGGCCGGCGAAGGCCTGATCGGTGTACAGCAACCCTTGATGGAAAAACTCTATCCCGAGACCAAAGGCTTCGGTGATGTCATGATTGCGTTGCTGAAGATGCGTAACGTTCCAGCCTACAGCCAGTATGATGACTATTATGCCTATCTCAGAGACGCCTTTACTTCCTTGCCCGCCGCACTCAAGATACAGGCCGGCAGCGAGAAGGTCTTCTGGGATCAGGCACTGCAAAAGGGTTTTCTCACTGTCAACAGAACAAAGCAGCCCCTTGCAACGAGAACCGTTGCAATTAACCTGCCCGAGATGAGCCAGGACAGCGGTTATCCCTATCGACTGATTCCCTCGGCACGTCTGGGTTTATGGGACGGGCGACATGCAAATATCCCCTGGCTGCAGGAGGCCCCGGACCAGATCAGCAAGGTGGTGTGGGATGCATGGGCGGAGATTCATCCGAAAACAGCGGCGAAACTGGGTGTTAAAGAGGGAGACCTGCTCAAGATCACCTCGGCCCAGGGCAGTATCGAGGCAAAGGTTTATATATATAAGGGTATACACCCGGATGCCATCGCAGTACCCCTTGGACAGGGTCACGAGGAATACGGCCGTTACGCAAAAGGCCGGGGTGTCAATCCTCTGAAGATACTGGATCCGGCGGTGGATAAAAAGACCGGTGAGCTGGCGCATCACGCCACTCGCGTTCAGGTCGCGAAGGTTGCTAAACCACATGACAACCTGGTCAGATTCGGCGGCAGTGAAACACAGGTAGGCCGCAAGATCGTGGCAACTGTGACCGCCGATCAATACGAGCGTACGGAAGGAGGTAGTGGTCATGTCGCTTAGTAATGTATTACACAACTGGTCACATTTTCGTCGTGATCGTGAGGCAGGTGGTCACCATGACTACGAACATATGTGGGGCATGGTGGTCGACCTTAATAAATGCATAGGATGTAATGCCTGCTCGGTCGCCTGCTATGCTGAAAATAATCTGCCCGTTGTAGGCAAATACCGTTTTGAAAAGGGTCATGCGCAGCACTGGATGCGCCTTGAGCGGTACTGGGACGAGCCGGATATCGGCGATGATAAGGTAGCGGAATACCAGCAGTATGGCGCGAATTTCATGCCGATGAACTGTCAACAGTGTAATGCTGCAACCTGTGAACCGGTCTGCCCGGTGGCGGCCACCTATCATACCCCGGATGGTCTCAACGCCCAGGTCTATAACCGCTGTATCGGTTCGCGCTATTGTTCCAATAACTGTCCCTATCGCCTGCGCTATTTCAACTTCTGGTCCTACTACGATTCTTCCTGGCCGGCACCGTTGAACATGCAGCTTAATCCTGACCTGTCGGTGCGAGACAAGGGCGTGATGGAGAAATGTACCTTTTGCGTCCAGCGTATCAGGGCTGCAAAGGACAAGGCGCAGATGGAGGATCGGGTATTACAGGATGGCGAGTTCAATCCCGCCTGTGTCCAGACCTGCCCGACCTCGGCGCTGGTATTCGGTGACCTGTTGCATATGTTTAATGCCAAGTATGATGTCCCCGAAAGCAAGGCAAGCCAGATGTGGCGCGCGCACCAGGTCGAACTTGGAAAGCCCGAACAGCATAAACAGAATCCGGAGTTGCGCGGATATCGTGTGTTCGAGGCATTGAATACGGACCCGTGTATCATGTATCTGGAGCGGGTGAGGGAAGTCTAGAACAATAATCAATTTGAACAGTTTGAGGGAGCCTGTAACCGTCTTGGACATTTGATTGAGGCATGCACAGATTCGTGCAGAGCGGGATGCGCGATAGTAAAAATGCACAATACGGGACATATACGGGCACTGTTTGGAGATCAACAATAACATCGGAATACATCATGCCACAAAGAGATATTAACGAAGATATTAAATGGGCGAAGATTAACACCGATATCCTGCGGTCATTGGAGAATCCCCGCATGGGATACTGGTTGTCTGTGGGGGTCTGTCTGGCCCTGCTGGGTCTCGGGCTAACCTCAGAGATCCATCAGTACACGACCGGTATGGGGCCCGCCAATCTTAACTGGCCGCATATGTGGGATATGTATATCGCCAGCTTCATTTTCTGGATCGGTATGAGCCACTCCGGCACGCTGTTGTCGGCCATCCTGCACATTATCCAGTCCGACTGGCGCAAACCGATCTACCGCTTCGCCGAGGCCATGACGACCTTTACCCTGCTGACCGCCGGCCTGTTCCCCGTCATCCACGCAGGACGTTTGTGGAATATCTACTGGACCCTGCCTTATTACAGCGATCGCGGTGTCTGGCCGAATTTCAGGTCTCCGTTGATCTGGGACGCCTTCGCTGTATTTACCTATCTGACGTCGTCCGCGTTGTTCCTGTTTATCGGTATGATTCCCGATCTTGCCATCTGCCGTGATAACGCCAAGGGATGGCGCAAGAAGCTCTATACGGTATTGTCGCTGGGTTGGCGCGGTGATGACCGCCAGTGGCGTAATTTCCGCAAGACCTATCTTCTGATGGCATGCTATCTCATTCCGCTGGCGGTTTCAGTGCACTCAATTGTGTCATCGGACTTCGCCATGTCCATTATGCCGGGATGGCACGTGACGACCTTCCCGCCCTATTTCGTGGCAGGCGCGCTTTATTCCGGATGTGCGGGCATCATTACCCTGTTCGTGCTGCTCAGATACTATTTCAGATGGGAAGATTACATGACGATCCCGATCTTGGAGAAGGTATGCAAACTGACCTTCGCGATCGCGATGGTATGGACCTATCTGAACGCCATCGAATTCAGCGCCGTCTGGTATGGCCATGACGTGGCCGCCAAGGAGATCCTGATCGCCAAGTTTACCGGGCCCTATTCCTGGATATTCCTGTCGATGTTATTTCTGGGCTCGGTACTGCCGTTTACCCTGGCGTTCGAAAAACTCCGGCGCAATATACGAATCATGTTCGTGGTCTCGATCCTGCTCAACGTCGGGATGTTTTTTGAGCGCTGGATGATCGTTGCCCCCACGCTGGCGCAGGCATATCACCCGATCGCCTGGGATGTGATGTGGGGGAGCTGGGTTGAGTGGGGTATCGTGGCGGGGAGTTTCGGCTGGTTCGGCCTGTTATTCCTGGTGTTCGTCAAGGTATTTCCGTCTGTATCCATGTATGAGGTCAAGGAGATGGTCTTCCACCGTCGGCAGCTTGCAAATAAAGACATTGCAGAGGTCATGCATCGGCGGGAAGGCGATCCCAAATCTGCTACCGGCAGCAGGCCGGGTCTGGAGGGGGCGTAACTATGGCAAAGAAACCCAGAGTCCTGGGATTATTCAGTAACTTCGATGAGGCCTTCAGGGTGGTGTCGGAGATCCGCCTGCACAAGGTAACCGGGGTATCGGTTGACGATGTCACAGTCATATCGCCTATCGAACATCCCGAGATTGAAGAGGTGCTCGGGGAGCGTCCTGCTCACGTACCCAAGTTCACATTAACCGGCGCAATTTTTGGCCTGACGTTTGGCTTTCTGTTCCTGGCCTCGGCGCAGGCGGCGTTTCTGGTGCAGCCACAGGGTGGTAAACCCGTCATACCGTTGCCGACCAATATCGTGCTGACCTATGAAATGCTGATCCTCTTCAGTGTGCTGTTCACTGTGGCGGGTTTTATCATCGGCGCACCGCTGCTCAGAAGGCGCAAGAGTCTGTATAGTGAAAAGGTCACCCTTGATCAGGTCGGCATCGAGCTGGAGATCGAGGAGAAGTATATTGAACCGATCAAGCGCCTGTTTCAGGAACACCAGGTGCTCGAGATCCGGGAAGAGGGCGGGATGCGATGAGAAAAGGTCTTGTGATGGCAATGCTGTTGTTTCCATCTGTGGTGTTTGCATGGCCATGGTCGACGGATATGATGAACCAACCGAGCATCAAGCCCCAGGAAGGTATCATGACGCCGTTTCCTTCACGGTCTGTTCCCGTTAACGGCTATCCAACCAAGGTTTCCACCCGTGAAGAGGCGAAACCGTTAAAAAATCCGATACCGGTTACGGAGGTCTCGCTGAAAAAGGGCAAGACCCTGTTCAGGATCATCTGTTCAGCCTGCCACGGTCTGACGGGGCAGGCGGACTCGCCGGTCAGCAACAAGATCGGCGCGATCAACCTTACTGACAGTTATGTCCAGAATACCCTGACAGAGGGTTGGATATTCGGAACGATCTCATTTGGAAGTTTTATCATGCCTGCCTACGGGGTACCGACGGCACGGGATGATCAGAGAGGTTCCAATGACCTGACGGTGGAGGAACGCTGGCATATCGTAAACTACGTCAAACATCAATTGGCCAAGGACGCGAAGGCGGAAGTGACGCATACGGCTGCCGGGGTGCAGTGAGATATCGTTGACTGACTTCAGGGTCGTCAAAATCAACATCCAATAGAGAGGGGCGCGGAATCGATGGAAGAACACTTAAGTAGCTTTGGCAGCTGGTCTGTTTTGACAACCGATTTTATTATCGTTTTATACATTGCGCTCGGTGGTGTTACCTTGTCATCGGTTCTGCATCTGTGCAACGCACAGTGGCGTTTCCAGGTCCGTTATCTGGCCTGTACCTTCTTTGTTCTGTATCCTATCGCCGGGGTGCTGCTGTTGATATTGCTCGCCAACGGTGATGCCACTTTTCAATGGCTGTCGCATGCACATGAAGGCGAACATCACCTGCCAGGGTGGCATGATTACACCTTTCTTGTATGGCGGGAAGTCATCGGTTTTATTCTCGTCGGAATCCTGTACGGGGTGTTTATCAAATACCAGTATCTTACCTCGGTTGATACCTCCTACAGAGTGCAGCGACGTTTCCGCAACATCGCCCTGCTAATACCCTTCGCCTATTTTATCTACGGCTCGATGGTGGCGTGGGATTTTGAGATGACCATGACCCCGGGTTGGCACAGTGCGAGTTACGCCGCCTATTTTTTCCAGAGCAATTTTCATATGTTTCTGGCGTTTTTCACTATCTTCCTGTTTTTCATGAACCGCTCAGGGAGGCTTTCCAGGCCGTTTGATCTGTATATTTTCAATTTCATGGCCCAGTTCATGCTCGCCATGACGATCCTGTACACCTATCTCTATTTCACCCAGTATCTGATCATGTGGTACGGTCGCCTGCCATCCGATATGGATCGCTATTTCAGTATGATGTTGTATGAATTTGCACCGTTATGGTGGATTTTTATCACGCTCAAATTCATCATCCCGTTTACAACGCTTGCCATCACGCCAAACCGGCATAACCCGGTGGTGATCACAATGGTCGCCTTCAGTATCGTTATAGGCACCTGGATAGAACGCTACACCTGGATCGCCGGTTCCGTGAAACCCGAGTATTACCGGATGCCGTTTACCACCATGTTCGGTTTCGTTGTGACCATCGCGATCTTTGCAATCTGCTGGTTCGCCGTCAAATGGGCGCTGAATCGTTATGGCCTGGTGAGCAGTGAAGGCAGGGCCGGCACACAACAAGAAATATAATAATAATATATGCAAAACCACTCGGGGGCCTGACGGCCCCTTTTTATTTTGCACTGCCGGGGTTATTCAGAAGCTTTTGCTGCCGTCCCTCTGGGCATCTCCAGGGTGATGCCGCCGGCATGTCGCTTGAGCCAGCCGATGATCCGTTTGTTCAGTATGTCCTCAAAGCCATTGAAGGTATGATCGGCCCCGGGTATTTCAACTTGGCGAAAGGCGATAAATCCAGTTTTTTTGCTGAATGCGGCCTGTGCGGTGGCGGATTGCCGGAATGATTCCAGGTCCTGTCCCTGGGTGATAACAAGTCCGGATTTCCTCGCGGCATTGGTACGGGCAGTGCTTGAATGTCTGACGTTGTCGAGATCCCTGCTGCCATAGATATCAAGTACAGGTAACTTGATTTTTACCAGCGAGTCCGGAGTGTACATGCCCGGATCCAGCCCCTTATACGCCATCATACTGATCCCGATGAAGGCCTTGATGCCCGTGTCTTCATTTGCCGCAAGGAATGCCGCCCCCATGGCTGCGCCCAGACCGTGACCGATGAGCACGATATTATTGATCCCCTTGTTCTGCAGGTAACTGATTGCCGCCTGGATCCGCTGAGGGGATTCCTTGAAAAGTGTGGCATGCTGATCAAGAGGCTCATTCATCGGCATGACCGGCATTTGCACCGACAAGGTTGCCCAGCCATAGGCGGGCAACGCCTTGCGGACCGGGGAGATGACATCGGGCCAGTCGGGGTGGGTACCGAGCGAATGCAGGATGATTGCCGCACCCTGTAGTGTGCCGGTGGTGTCTTCACGATAGAGGGACAGGAATTTACCACCCTGCATGTCGAGCCAGACGACCTCCCCCTCCGCAGCTGATCGGACCAGGGTATCAGACCATTTTTTTTCAAGCGCCGCATCGGTCGCATATGTGACGGGTAAATATGTGAATACGCTGAGCAGCAGGAGGTACTTGATCGGATTCATATATGCTGCCAGGAAGGTTGTCGCCCCGAGAGGGATATAAGATACCGACCCTGGATTTATACCGCAATTTTTCAAGGGGTTAGCACCATTTTTTTATTGAAATTAAGTGAAAATATTATGCTAATCGGTTAAAGTCTTACGTTCGCTTTTATAACCAGAATGAGGTCAGCCATGAAAGATTACTTCATAGCCCCCTCCATACTGTCGGCAGATTTTGCCCGTTTGGGAGAAGAAGTGACGACAGTATTGGACGCCGGCGCTGATATCATCCATTTTGACGTCATGGATAATCATTATGTGCCTAACCTGACCATTGGTCCACTGGTCTGTGAGGCGATACGCAAGCATGGCGTGAAAGCCGATATCGACGTGCATCTGATGGTGAAACCGGTGGACAGGATTATTCCTGATTTTGCCAAGGCGGGCGCCAGCTACATTACCTTTCATCCCGAAGCGAGCGAGCATATTGACCGATCATTGCAACTGGTGCGGGAATCAGGATGCAAATCAGGCCTGGTATTCAATCCGGCGACGCCGCTGGATCATCTGCGCTATGTTTTGGACAAGGTCGACATGGTGTTATTGATGTCGGTCAACCCGGGATTCGGCGGACAGAGTTTTATCCGTTCGGCTCTCGATAAACTGCGTGAGGCGCGTAAGATCATCGATAATAGCGGTTACGATATCCGTCTTGAGATCGACGGCGGTGTCAAGGTGGACAACATCCGCGAGATCGCCGAGGCCGGTGCGGATACCTTCGTTGCGGGATCGGCCATTTTCAGCACCGATGATTACAAGGCGACGATCGCCGCGATGCGTGACGAGTTGGCCAAGGCAAAGCACTGATAACGTGATTGATGGCCACTACACACACTGATAAATCGGTGGCGTCGACTCCCGGCCGCAAGGCACTGGCAATCCATCCCGAAATGGTATTGATCGATCTGGACGGTACCCTGGTGGATACTGCCCCTGATCTTGCCTACGCTGTTGATCTGATGATGGAGCGCCTGGAAATGCCGGGGCGGGGCGAGACAGCGGTGCGCGAATGGATCGGCAACGGTGTGCCCGTGCTGGTGCGCCGCGCCCTGGTTGGCTCCTGCGAAGGTGAAGCGGATGAGGCGCTGTATAATAAGGCATACCCACTGTTTCTGGACCTGTATGAAAAAAACGTCTGCGTTCACAGCAGGCTGTATAACGGAGCCCGGGAGGCCCTTGATTACCTGACGGATGCCGGTTGTTACAGGCTTGGGTGTGTCACCAACAAACCGGCGCGCTATACAGAGCCATTATTGAAAGCCCTCGGTGTATATGAGTATTTCGATATCATTGTCAGTGGCGATACCCTGGATAAGAAAAAACCCGATCCCGCACCACTTATCTATGCAGCTGAGCAACTGAATACATCACCACGACTGTCATTGATGGCGGGTGACTCGGTGAATGATGTGGAGGCTGCACGTGCGGCCGGTTTCCAGGTGGTGTGTGTCAACTATGGTTACAATCACGGCAGGGATATACGTGATGCAAACCCGGATGCCGTTATTGATTCACTGGCCGATCTCGAGTCCCTCTTGACCCGATCCGACACGTAATTACCAGATAGATGTAAAAACAAACGGTATTTTAATGGTGCAACACAATATCCAGTGAAAGATGCCGATTTTACTATTCCGCGCATGTGTTTATTTAAGCGATGATGACACCTGATCAGTACCTGGAATTTTACAACAAGGGCTATACCCGGATTCCCGTCGTGAGGGAAGTGCTCGCGGATCTCGATACCCCCCTAAGTACCTATCTCAAGCTGGTGGATAAGCCCTATTCCTATCTGTTCGAATCGGTACAGGGGGGTGACAAGTGGGGGCGCTACTCCATTATCGGGCTGCCATGTCGGACGGTGATACGCGTGCATGGCGATACAATCACTGTTGAACAAAACGGTAAACAGTCTGAGAGCGTTCGCAGCGCTGATCCATTGTCCTGGCTCGAGACCTATCAATCCCTGTACAAGGCCCCCGAGATCGAAGGTCGGCCGCGTTTTGCAGGCGGGCTGGTCGGATATTTCGGATATGATACGGTCAGATATATCGAACCCCGTTTGTCCGGTACTACCAGGAAGGATTCGCTGGCGACGCCGGATATCATGCTGCTGGTATCTGATGAAGTCGTGGTATTCGATAATCTGGCGGGCAGGTTGTACATCATTATCCATGTGGATCCATCATTGCAAGACGGCCTTGCCGCCGCCCAGCGGCGCATGGACGAACTGGAAAACAGACTGCATGGCATGGTACCGCAACAAACCGGCAGGAGACCACGGCAGGTAAAGGAAGGCGACTTTACCCAGGAGTTCAGTCGTCAGGCGTTCGAATCGGCGGTCGGGCGCATCAAGGAATATATCGTTGAGGGCGACGTAATGCAGGTCGTATTGTCACAGCGCCTGTCGATCCCCTATCAGTCCGAGCCGCTTGACCTGTACCGCGCTCTGCGCAGCCTTAATCCATCACCCTATATGTATTATATCGATATGAACGATTTTCATATCGTCGGTTCATCTCCCGAGATACTGACGCATCTGGAAAACGGTGTTGTTACAGTGCGACCGATTGCCGGCACTCGACCGCGCGGGAAGACGGAGGCCGATGACAAGCAACTGGAACATGACTTGTTAGCCGATCCCAAGGAGAGGGCGGAACACCTGATGCTGATCGATCTCGGACGTAATGACATCGGGCGTGTATCCGAGATCGGCAGCGTCGAGGTTACGGAACGGATGATCGTGGAACGCTATTCACATGTGATGCATATCGTGTCGAATGTCAGGGGCCGTGTTCATCCCGGCATGTCTGCCATCGACGTGCTGCGTGCGACATTTCCCGCCGGCACGGTCAGCGGAGCACCGAAGATCCGTGCTATGGAGATCATTGATGAACTGGAACCTGTCAAGCGTGGCATCTATGCGGGCGCGATCGGATATATTGGCTGGAACGGCAATATGGATACGGCGATCGCGATACGTACCGCCGTGATCAAGGATCAGCGATTGTATGTACAGGCAGGGGCAGGTATCGTCGCGGATTCGATACCGGCGCGGGAATGGGAGGAAACGATGAACAAGGCACGGGCAATGTTCAGGGCAGTGTCCATGGTCGGCGGCGGTATGAAGGCGCTGGCGGAATAATCATCCATGGTATGATCTTCGTATAATACACCAGCCCGGCATACGTAGACGTCCATGTTGTTGATGATCGACAATTATGATTCCTTTACCTATAACCTTGTGCAGTATTTCGGAGAGCTGGGCGAGGAAGTCAGTGTCTATCGCAACGATCGGCTGTCTCTCGATAATGTCGAGGAACTGAAGCCGGATTACATCGTTGTCTCCCCTGGGCCTTGTACACCCAATGAGGCCGGTATCTCGGTAGATCTGATCAGGCAATATGCCGGTCGAGTCCCCATACTGGGGGTGTGCCTGGGGCACCAGTGTATCGGCTCGGCCTTCGGAGGCAAGATCGTCCGTGCCGTGTCCGTCATGCACGGCAAGACATCGCGGATACATCATCATGGGTCGGGTGTATTCAAGGGGTTGCACGATCCTTTCGAGGCCACGCGTTATCATTCACTGGTGGTCGAGCGCAAGAGCCTGCCGTCATGCCTGGAGATTACGGCCTGGACCGAGACCCAAAACGGTGGTGTCGATGAGATCATGGGATTGCGCCACAAGGAATATCCGATCGAAGGCGTGCAGTTTCACCCTGAGTCAATTCTCACAGAATATGGGCACACGCTGCTGAAAAATTTTTTACGCATGAAATGACCCATGTTTGGACTTTATTTTTAATACTGTAATTTGAGGTTATCCATGGATATGCAAGCGGCAATACGTGCGGTCACGGATCGTCATGATCTGGCCGAAGCGGATATGGAGGCTGTCATGCGGCTGATGATGACCGGGCAGGCGACACCGGCACAGATCGGCGGATTTTTGATCGGTTTGCGCATGAAAGGTGAAACGGTCGATGAGATCACGGCGGCAGCCAGGGTGATGCGGGAACTGGCCACCCATGTCGACATCCAGGGCCCTTACCTGGTCGACACCTGTGGAACGGGGGGGGATGCCGCATCGACCTTTAATATCTCGACCGCCTGTGCCTTTGTGGTCGCGGCCGCTGGCGGCAAGGTTGCCAAACACGGTAACCGCTCCGTTTCCAGCAAGTCGGGAAGTGCCGATGTCCTGGAAGAGGCAGGCGTTGAAATAGATCTCGATCCAGTACAAGTGGCGCGTTGTATCGATGAGATCGGAGTCGGCTTCATGTTTGCACCTCTGCATCACGGTGCCATGAAACATGCCATCGCACCGCGTCGTGAGATGGGTGTGCGCACCCTGTTCAATCTTCTCGGGCCGTTGACCAATCCCGCGTCGGCACCCAACCAGGTCATCGGTGTTTTCAGCGGCCACTGGGTGGAACCACTGGCGCATGTTTTGAGCAAACTGGGGAGTTCACATGTATTGATCGTCCATGCCGATGACGGCATGGACGAGATCAGCATCGGTGCGGCGACCCGTGTCGCGGAATTGCACCAGGGACGGGTGACAAGTTACACCATCGTACCGGAACAGTTCGATTTGCCCCGGTCAGATATTTCATCACTGTCCGTGGAGGGTCCCCGACAGAGCCTCGAGATCATCAATGCGATATTCAGTGGCGAGCCCGGTCCCGCATCGGATATCGTGTCATTAAATTCCGGTGCCGCCATCTACGTGGCGGGCCTGTGCGATACCCTGGCTGCGGGTGTCGCGAGGGCCCGGCAAGTCATCGCAAGTGGTGAAGCAGGAAAGAAACTGGCGGCACTGGGTGAGTTATCCAACAGCATGCGGTCTTCATGATCGGTGACCTGTACTCCTTTATTCGTGCGAGATTGATGGAAGATATCCCGGCTGGATGATTCATGGCTGATACACCCGACATCCTCAGGAAGATTCTCAAACGCAAAGCTGAAGAGATCGCTGCGCGCAGCGTGGTCCTGCCGATCCGTCGGTTGAGCAGGCAGGCCGAGTCTGCGCCGGCAATACGCGGGTTTGTCACGGCACTGGAAGAGAGGATAGAAACAGGCCATCCCGCCGTCATTGCCGAGATCAAGAAGGCTTCACCGAGCAAGGGTATATTGCGGCGGGACTTCGATCCTGCAGATATTGCCGTATCCTACCAGCGGGGTGGTGCGGCGTGCCTGTCTGTGTTAACCGACAGGGATTTTTTTCAGGGCGACGATGACTATCTGCGTCAGGCGCGTGAAGCCTGTGCGTTACCGGTATTGCGCAAGGATTTTATCATTGATCCCTATCAGGTATACGAATCGCGTGTCATCGGGGCAGATTGCATACTCCTGATCGTCGCCGCCCTGGGTGATGCGCAGCTGCAGGAACTCTCGGGCCTTGCCGTTCACCTCAACATGGATGTACTGGTCGAGGTACATGACACCGAAGAACTGTCACGCGCGCTTGCCCTGAATCTGCCCATGATCGGGATCAATAACCGTAATCTGCACACATTCGAGACCCGCCTTGAGACAACCCTTGAATTACTGGACCAGATTCCCCCGGAACGTAGGATCGTGACAGAGAGCGGCATCGTGTCCAGAGCCGATGTTGACCTGATGAGACAAAACGGTATCCAGGCCTTCCTGGTCGGGGAGGCGTTTATGAAGGCCCCGGATCCGGGCGTGGAACTTGCCGATTTATTTGGGCGATGAGTGCTTTTCGACGTGGAAATTCCGCTCCTGAGATTAAAGCCTGCTTTCTTTTAGGCCGATAGAGGATTGTCGCCTTCAGTTACGGATACTGCGATAAACTTGTGTTCATATATATACTTAGGAGGAACCATGAAAAGGATCCCGATGATCGGTCTGGTACTGGCAGGGCTGGTATATTCATCAACAAGCTCCGCACAAGGGATTGGCATCGGAGCCAAGGTCGGCACACTCGGTATCGGTGTCGATATCACCAAGAGTTTTACATCCACGCTTAACGGCAGGATCGGCATCAACTCGTTTACCTTTGATGCCTCGGGCACGGAAAGCGATATCGACTATGACGCCGATCTGAACCTGGAGTCAGCCGGGGTATTTGTGGACTGGCATCCGTTCAGCGGCGGTTTCCGTACCACGGTCGGGGCACTGTTGAACAATAACGAACTGGACATGACGGCGAAGTCGGCCGTCAACTATGACATCGGCGGCACGACCTATTCACCGGCGGAGATAGGCACCTTCGGCGGTAACGTCAGCTTCAATGATATCGCCCCATATGTCGGTATCGGCTGGGGTAATGCAGTCGACGCAGGCCAGCGCCTGACCTTTTCATTCGATGTGGGTGTGCTGATGCAAGGCTCACCCAAGGTCGATTTCACGGCATCAGGAGGGACTCTGTCGTCGGATCCCACATTGCTGGCAAATCTTAAAACGGAAGAACAACAACTCGAGGATTCCCTGAACGACTATGACGTCTATCCCGTCATCTCGCTGGGATTGGCATACCAGTTCTAGACTACTGCAATCGTTTATACTTTAACGTCAGTGCCTGTATGAATCCCGGTTTTATACAGGCGATTCATAAAGGCACTGCCATATCTGTATCGGCACTTTAGTATCAGTACCGGGGATTCGGGGATTCATAGAGGACAGCGATTATCTGGCGCCGAACACCACGATCGTCTTGCCCTTCACCGAGATCAGGTTCTGCGATTCCAGGTTCTTTAATACCCTGCCTACCATTTCCCGTGAACATCCCACGATGCGCCCGAGTTCCTGGCGCGTGATCCGGATCTGCATGCCATCGGGGTGGGTGATGGCATCGGGTTCCTTGCACAGATCCAGCAGGGTGCGCGCAACACGTCCCGCGACATCCATGAAGGCGAGCCTGCCAACCATGCCGCTGGTGCGGCGCAGGCGTACGGCCATCTGGGTGGCGAGGGCAAACAGGATATCCGCGTTATCCGTCGCCAGATTGCGAAATGAGCTGTAATTGATCTCGGCCACTTCACATTCCGTTTTGGCACGTACCCAGGCACTGCGGTTCTTCTGGTCATCAAACAGGCCCATTTCACCGAAGAAATCCCCGGCATTGAGATAGGACAGGACGATTTCCTGGCCATCCTCTTCCTCGATGAGGACAGTAACGGAGCCTTCGATGATGTAATATAAGGAATCGGGTGTGTCGCCGGCATAGATGATGACGCTCTTGCCGGGATAGCGCCTGCGATGGCAATGTTTCAGGAATCGCTCGATGGTCGGGTTGATAACTTGCTTTAGCCTTTGCGCCATTTTATTACCCCAAGGTATCCACGCCTGGTTTGAGAGTATGGATTCAGCTTCTATTCGTGAATAGGATAGCGGCTAATGTAGCATTTTCTTTATTGCGTTATAAACAGAATATGATTGATATACATAATGATTCAGGCCGAACAGGGCCAACAGCGGCCTGGAGCAGGGGAAGCAGTGAAAAACAACGGAAATTTACGGGTGATGATCAATGGAGTAAAGCATGAAGGCATGTATTAAATGGGTGCAGGATGCGATGTTCGTGGGTGAGTCCGATAGCGGTCATGCCGTGGTCATGGACGGCCCGCCGGAAGGGGGCGGCCGGAATCTGGGGATCAGGCCGATGGAGATGGTATTGATCGGTATGGGTGGATGCACCGCCTATGACGTGATCCATATCCTGAAAAAATCCCGTCAACAGGTCGAGGACTGTCGCGTGGAAATCGAGGCCCGGCGTGCCGAATCCGAACCCAAGGTGTTTACCCATATTCACGTACACTTTGTTGTGAGTGGTAAAGGCTTGGCTGATGCGGCGGTACAGCGTGCCGTAAGCCTGTCGGCGGGGAAATATTGCTCCGCCTCGATCATGCTGGGCAAGACCGCCGAGATCACGCATGATTATGAGATCGTGCAACGGGATTGAAGCCTGTGAAACCTGGTGATTGGATAATACTGGTACCCATGAGATATCTCTAAGGCGGGAACAAGATGACGGAAATGAAGAGACCTGAGCCGGTCGCGGGTATGCGGCATGTCGCCTTAAGCGTGATCAGACTCGAGGAATGTGAACGATTCTATGTCGATGTGCTGGGTATGTCCGTGGAATGGAAGCCCGATGTCGACAATGTATACCTGTCATCGGGTATAGATAATATCGCGCTGCATCGTGCCCCATCTGACTCACCCCCGAGTGGCCCGCAACACCTTGATCATATTGGCTTTATTGCAAGACGACCGGAAGATGTGGACGCCTGGTATGCGTATATGCAAGATCACGGCGTCGCTATGAAGAGCGCGCCGCGTAACCATCGCGACGGGGCAAGGAGTTATTATTGTAAAGATCCCGATGGTAATATTGTGCAGATCATATATCATCCGCCCATTGCTGGAAAAGTCTGAACACATATTGAAAATCGTTGCTGCAATCACCACTGAAGGTAGCTTGATGCGAATCATTGATCTCACCGTAACGGGGATGAAGGATGTTCAAGCGTAAGAAACTTAAACTTCACGGGTTTAATAATCTTACCAAGACCCTCAGTTTCAACATCTACGATATCTGCTATGCACAGACCAATCAGCAATGCAGTGAGTATATCGAGTATATCAACCGAGCCTATAATGCCGAGAGGTTGACGCAGATCCTTACCCAGGTCGCGGAGATCATCGGTGCCAACATTCTTAATATCGCCCATCAGGACTACGAGCCCCAGGGCGCAAGCGTCACCATGTTGATCTCGGAAGAACCCGTCGCATCGGAACGACTTTCCAACACCGAGGCGCCCGGCCCGTTACCCGATGCCCTGGTGGCACACCTGGACAAGAGTCACCTGACCGTCCATACCTACCCGGAGAGCCACCCGGACAACGGCATCAGTACTTTCCGGGTCGATATCGATGTGTCTACCTGCGGGCGTGTTTCACCGCTGAGGGCCCTGAATTATCTGATACACAGTTTTGAGTCGGACATTGTGACCATGGATTACCGCGTGCGGGGGTTCACCCGCAATGTGAAGGGTACCAAGCATTTCATCGATCACCAGATCAATTCGATCCAGAATTTTATTTCGCGCGATACCCAGGACCGCTATCAAATGATCGATGTCAACGTGTATCAGGAGAACATCTTTCACACCAAGATGATCCTGAAGGAATTCTCCCTTGATAATTACCTGTTCGGAGCCGGAGAGGCCGATTTTTCAGCGGCAGAGGCAAGAAAGATCATGCAACAGTTGCAGAAGGAGATGGCTGAAATCTTTTACGGTCGAAATATCAGCAAGGTTGTCAGCGACAGGCTCCAGGAAATCAAAAGCCATTAAATCGGACGTCTAAATCCAGAAGGCGGTTCGGGTCATGACCCTGGACGTCAGCGTCATGAGTTTTTTGACTGGCTGGGGCAGGTGTGCACCACCGGCTTCGAGGGCGGTGGTTGCATGTCGGCCCTCATCCTGTTTCATTTGCACGAGTATCGCACGGCTTTTCAGATCCTGGGGTGGCAGACGCCGGAGATGATCTTCAAGGTGCCTGACCACCTGGTGTTCTGTCTCGGCCACGAATCCCAGGCTCCATTTGTCTCCTGCAATCCCGGCAAGGGCGCCGATTGCAAGCGAGCCTGTATACCAGAGGGGGTTCAACAGGCTGGTGTGTTGGTCGAGCTCTTCGATACGCTGCGCGCACCAGTCTAGATGGTCATTCTCTTCCAAGGCCGCGCGTTCCATCTTGTCGCGCACGTCTGGCAATCGCGCCGTCAATGCCTGGCCTTCGTAGAGGGCCTGGGCGGCGACCTCACCTGCATGATTAACCCGCATCAGGCGACCCGAGAGACGCCGGTCCAGTTCACCCAGTTCCGTAGCTTCACAGCTGTCAGCGGGATTGGGGCGTTCCGTGATGGATGGCTGACCGAAGACAGTGCGGATACCGTTATCAATACTGATCATTATGCTGTCGATGAAACTGTACGCACGCGGATTCATCATGCAAAGATAGCAGATCCCTTGACAAAGATAAAAGTACATAGATAAAAGCCCAAGGTTAAAAAACAAGAATAAAGCTTGTCTCCGATTTGGTTATGTGTCGGTTGTGATCTGGCGGGCAAGCAGTGTCAAGGGATGCAGGATCTCGATGTCCGGATGTTGTGACCTGAGTCCAGTCGTCAGATGCAATGCGCAACCTATATTGGAGGTCACGAGATATGCCGGTTTCAGGCGGGCGATTTCGCGGACCTTGTCATCCCGCAGACTGTCCGCCATAGCGGGCTGACTCAGCATATAGCTACCGGCCGCCCCGCAACAGCGGTCATTGTCCGGCAACGGCGCAACCTTGAGTCCGGGAATCTTCCACAGCAGGGTGTAAGGTCCTTGCTGCTGATGCAGCACATGTCGCAAGCTGCATGGGTCATGTACCAGGACGTTCGCATCGAGCCGTTTGAATGTGATATACGCGGGCCAGTCAATACCGCACAGGAACTGACTGACGTCCATGACCGGCATGTTGAAACCTTGCTTCGCGACGTACAGCGGATATTCGCTCAATGTCACGCCACACCCGCTGGCGGTATAAAGCACAGCAGAGATATCGAGGCCGTTGAACGTAACCAGATTACGCCTGGCCAGCTCATTGGCCTGTTCGGCCATACCACCGTGCCTGTGCAACGCACCGCAACAGCTTTGCGATGCCGGTACATGTACCGCATACCCACAGTGGCGTAACAGTTTTATAGCAGCATCGATTGCAGCGCGATCGATGATTGAACCGATACAACCGGTGAACAGCGCCACCCGTCCTGTCTCTTTACCACAGGCAGGATAGTATGATGACCAGGTGGCTTGCGATCCGATGTCCGGCAGGATGCGTTCCAAGCGCTGCAACCCCAGGACCTTGAGGGCACCGCTCTTGCGCAGCAACCAACGCAGCCCGCTCAATTGATACAGGCGCATGGTACGTGCAGCGGTGCGTAGCAGCGCCCGGTTGAACAACAGCGGGTCGACCAGCAGACGATGCAAAACCCGCCGGGTCGTTGTCGGACGGTGGCGGTGGCGGATCAGTTCGCGTGCGGCATCGATCAGTTGTCCGTAATGGACATTGGAGGGACACACATCCTCGCAGGCGCGGCAGGTAAGGCAGCGGTCGAGATGAAATTCAAGTCGTCCTGTCAGTTGCAGACGGTCGTCGACAAGCCCCTGCATCAGCGAGATGCGGCCCCGCGGGGAATCACCCTCGTCCCGGGTTTTGACATAGGTGGGACAATCAGGCAGACACAGGCCGCATTTGACGCAGTAATCGGTCTCTTGCCTGATATATGCAATGTTGTCTGGATTGATCATGATATGTCGATTGAAGATCAGATTAATCGGTTTGTGGAGATTCCCGAGTTGGCGGGAATCCAGTAACATGCCTGATTACAAGCAGGGACTTCCTCCTGCGGGCATATTTGACCGCATAGTGACCGGACCTGTGTCGTCAACGGGGTATACCATATGTCTTATTATCGTTATCACGTATTTTTTTGCACCAACCAACGCGAAGATGGTAGTGCCTGTTGCCAGGACTACAACGCCTTGGCGTCCCGTAGCTACGCAAAAGACAGGGTCAAGGCACTTGGCCTGGCGGGCAAGGGCGGCATTCGGATCAATACGGCCGGATGTATGGATCGCTGCAGCGAGGGGCCTGTGATAGCCGTTTATCCGGAAGGGGTATGGTATACCTACGTGGATCATGATGACATAGACGAAATCATCGAGGAACACCTCGCTCACGGCCGTATCGTCAAGCGCCTGCTGATATGATGACGTTGCCTGTCCTCATGCCTACTTCAGGCATCGAAACGCCTGTAAAAGTCGATACTTAGCAAACATACCGGGCTGTTCGGTGTGAGGAAGTTGATGCCTGCAATATAGCTGGCCGGGATTGCTTGTAACTTGCCGGTGTTTTTTGTAGAATTTCCGCTCTTTTACCGTTACATACAGGGTTTATCGGCCGCCTGATGATGGCGGTGCGAAATGGAGTATTCAAACAATCAATGAAGACATTTAGCGCCAAGAAAGAATCTGTGCGTCGTGACTGGTTCCTCGTCGATGCCTCCGGCAAGACCCTGGGCAGGCTGGCCAGTGAGATAGCCACTCGCCTGCGCGGTAAACACAAGGCCGAGTATACCCCTCACGTCGATACCGGTGATTACATCGTCGTGATAAACGCCGCAAAGGTGCATGTCAGCGGTAAGAAGTTCACCGACAAGATGTATCACCACCATACGGGCTATATCGGTCAAATGAAGTCGATCAGCTTCGACAAGCTGCTGGCAAAGGCCCCTACGCGCATCATCGAGATCGCCGTCAAGGGCATGTTGCCCAAGAATCCGCTGGGACGCGAGATGTTCAGGAAATTGCGGGTCTATCCCGGACCTGAGCACGATCATGCGGCCCAGCAACCCAGACCGCTTGAATTAGGTTAACGGGAATGAAACACTATGGCAGATAAACACATTTGTACGACAGGCCGCCGCAAGAGCTCCAAGGCGCGCGTCTTTTTAAGATCCGGCAGTGGCAGGATTACCGTGAACAATCGTTCCCTCGAAGACTATTTCGGACGTGAGACCGCACGCATGGTGGTGCGCCAGCCCCTCGAATCGACTAGGCAGCTGGACAACCTTGATCTGACGATTACCGTCAGCGGCGGGGGCGGCAGCGGACAGGCCGGTGCGATCCGCCATGGCATCTCACGCGCCCTGCAGGCCTATGATGAGACCCACAAAGCTGTTCTGCGTAAGGCGGGTTTTCTGACCCGTGATGCGCGCGAGGTTGAACGTAAAAAGGTCGGCCTGCACAAGGCACGCAAGCGCCCGCAATTCTCCAAACGTTAATTTCCCGAAGCATTTACAGAGAGTTTAAGCATAATGCTCATCGCCCGCACTGGCGATGAGTATCGCCGTTGTTGCGGCATCTCACCTGCTTCTCCCGGGGTATCCGTTGTGGTATGGAAATCGTGCCCCGGCCCTGGAAGAAGGCGTATTAAGGTTCCTTTAAGCTGATCATCATATCCTGTGCCTGTTAATCTCGCGGCTGGAATGGTTGACGGCAGGACATCGATCGTGACTGACCATGATGGATCTCCCTGATCATTTATTCCTGATTATATCCATAGCAGCGGGATCCATTTTTGCCGTCTGATATCCAGGGGATAAACCGAACGTGATGATGAGCGTCAAAACAACATTGATTGCTTGTCTGCTGGTGCTGTGCGCCGGTTGCACTGCCGTGAAACCCTGGGAACGCGGGATGCTCGCAGAGCGCAAGATGCAACTGATTCCCAGCCCGCTGCAGAATTCCCTCGATGAGCACACCTATTTCAGCAAGGAGGCGGCCTTCGGCGGCCAGGGAGTCGGTGGCGGAGGCTGTGGCTGCAATTGAAGGATAAGGGTCACGAATATATCCGCGGCGCGCTGGCGCTGGCAACCTGCGGTCTGCTGGCGCCTGGACCTGCACAGGCCGCGACTGACGCCGATCGCTGGAATGTCGAGAGCGCCGCCCTATTCTACTCGGAAAAGGACCGGGTCGATGTCTTTGAGCCTGCCTTTTCGGCCAGGAAGGAGATCGGCGACGAGGAATTCGTCACGCTGCGCGGCGTGATCGACAGCATGACCGGCGCCTCACCCAACGGCGCGACGATCACAGATCAGCCACAGACCTTTACCGGCGCCTCCGGGCGGAACGGTTATTCCGTCGCTGCCAACGAGTTTCCCCTGGTGAGTTTCACCGATACCCGTATCGCCCTGGGTGTGGACTGGGAAAGACCCGACAGTCGTACAAGCAGGGACATTATCGGCGGCACTGTGTCGGTGGAATCCGACTACTATTCATTCGGTGGCAGCTACACGCACCTGTGGGATTCCGACGATCGTTTGACCACCTGGACGGCCGGGATAGGCGGCAGCCTCGACATCGTCTCTCCGACCGGTGGGGCGCCGACGGCACTGCAGCGACTGAGTTCAGTTGCGACGACCTCCGGCAGAGGCGGGGACGATGATGAAGGCGAGGGTGAAGGGGGTGAAGGCGAAGGGCTCAGCGGTGAAACCAAGCTGACCGCTGACGTGGTGCTGGGCGTGACACGAATATTGAACCCGCGCTCATTAATCCAGTTGAACTATTCATTCAGTCACCGTAACGGGTATCTCAATGATCCCTACAAGGTGGTGAGCCTGATCGACCCGGGCGGCGCGACGGCGGACTATATCTATGAATCGCGCCCCGGGGAACGCAACGCCAATATCCTTTATCTGAAGTGGAACTATCATTTCCCGGAGGATGTATTGCACATCTCGCACCGGTATTTCACGGATGACTGGGGCATCCAATCGGATACTACCGATGTAACCTACCGGCTCGAGGCCGGTCACGGCTTTTTTATCGAGCCCTATGGCCGTTATTACACCCAGACCGCCGCGGATTTTTATCGCCACAGCCTGCCGGATTTCGAACCGTTACCGTCTCATGTCAGCGCGGACTATCGCCTGGCCAGGATGGAAAGCCGGACATCCGGTATACGCATGGGCAGGGCGCTGGACGAAGACAGTGAATGGAGCCTGAAGTTCGAGTATATGAAACAGACGGGCGAGAGTCATCCTGCCGATGCCATCGGGATCCAGCAGAATTTCGATCTCTATCCGGGACTGGAGGCCTATATTGTGCAGCTATACTACTATTCAAAGTACTAGCAGGGCATCGCTAAAGGATCGAGTCGCAACAGAGTTGTGACGAGGGATCTATTCCGGTTGTATTGTCAAATATATCCTCCCGGATTAATCAGGAAATACCCGTCGTCAAAAAACGGTCATTTTTTATTGATCGAGCGGGGACGATTCCAGATTTGTTATCAAAAGCCCCGCAAGACTTGCGGGGCTTTTTGAAAAAATGGCTGGGGGACGAGGATTCGAACCTCGGCTGGCGGAGTCAGAGTCCGCTGTCCTACCACTAGACGATCCCCCAATTGTGATACCCCGGTTGTGATATCAGTCGCGATATCTGTGGAGATACACAGGATGACTGTCAAAAGATATATAGATTCAGCCAAAAGATCAAAGTCACTTAATTATAAATCCCCAGCTCGATACCCACTACTCGATATACTTTACAGGCCCTACGGAATATTGACGGATGTCACATATTAATGTTGTAAAAATACAACATTCACGTAATTTATAGATTTTTGTGCATTAATCTGTTGCATTTCTGATAAATTCGAGTATAAATATGCCCTGTTAATTAACAGTAGTTAACGGTTAACTTATTTTCGAAATGGGAGAACTATGATGAATAAGAAATTGATAGCAGTTGCAATCGCAGGCGCATTTGCCGGCGCCTCACCGGCCGTGATGGCGGGCGCGATGAATGTTGGCGTCAGTGGTTACATTGACGGTATCTTTACTCTGCAGAATGAGGCCGCTGACGATTCAACTGTCGATGCAAGTGGCAGCACGGCCAATGGCGCACAACAGAAGTTCAGCATGGACGGCGAGTTGGATTTTACCGCCAGCCAGGGTAACGTGATGACTAGGGTCGACCTGGATGTCAATAACACCGATGGCACCTTCGACAGTGGCGAGATCGAGCAGGCCTATGCCGCGTGGATGGCCAACGATGCCCTGACGGTAAAGCTCGGTCAGATGAATTCCGGGATCGGCTTCGAAGAGGAAGACACCCCGAACATCTACTCGGTGACCCATGGCCAGCTCTATGACATCATTAACGGCCAGACCGAGCTGAGAGGCAATAATGTCAATGGTGTGGTGCTGGCATTCAATGCAGGACCTGCAGCCATTAATGTCGGCCTGTTGGATGAACTGGGCAGAAACGCCGAGGCCAATTCTTTCCTGTTGCAGGCCAGTGGTTCGCCGATGGACGGCCTGAACCTGGAGGCCAGCTTTGTCACCCAGGAAGACTATGATGCGGCCTTTAATCCTACTTCCGTAGGTAATGTCTTCGATATCAATGGTACCTTCGGCATGGACAACTGGTTTGTCGGTGCAGATATCATGGACGGAGCTGACGATGGCGATGGTCTGATGGATAACGCATACGGCATCTTCGGTAACATGGACTTCGGCGCCTTTAGTGCGTTTCTACGCTATGACACAGTAACGTATAATGATGTCGGTTCAACAAGTGTGGACGACACTACATCGACGACACTTGCCGGTACCTGGTCAGCGAACGATAATCTGGACATGTTGGTCGAGTTCAGGAGTGATGACAACGGTACCGATACCTTCAATTCGGTATTACTGGAAGCCGTTGCGACCCTCGGGGACTTCAACTAAACGAGTTTAAGCCCTCGACTAAAAGCCGGGCCAACTGCCCGGCTTTTTTTTGCCTGCAATTCGGTAACGTGCATCATAGGATGGATCTATGTACAGGATAGTAAATGGATATTGATAAATAAGCGTGTTCTCTATATCGTCTAGGCCAGAATTTTTCCTGCTTATTACTAAAGTGATTCAGTGATAACTATATGGAGTATGATGCCATGATGTTGTTTCGCTATTTATTGATATCCAGCTGGGTGCTTGCGTTTCCGGCAATGGCCATGGAGGCCTTGCCCGACAAGCCGCCGATACCCGATGACAATCCCATGAGTGACCAGAAGGTGGCATTGGGCAAGCAGCTCTTTTTCGACCCCCGGCTTTCCGTTGACGGCACGATCTCGTGTAATTCCTGCCACAACGTGATGTCGAGCGGTACGGACAATCGATCCGTCTCTGTGGGTGTGAAAGGCCAGAAGGGTGGCCGTTCTGCCCCCACGGTCTGGAATGCGGCCTTTCTTACTGCCCAGTTCTGGGATGGTCGTGCCGCCACCCTGGAGGACCAGGCCAAGGGTCCGGTCCTCAACCCTGTCGAGATGGGCATGCCGAATGAAAAGGCGGTCATCGACCGGTTATCCACCATCCCCGGTTATAAGGAACAGTTCAAGGCGGTGTTCGGCGGCAAAGACCCCCTGACGTATGACAATGTTGCCAAGGCGATCGCCGCCTACGAGCGTACCCTCATTACGCCCGACAGCCCGTTCGATCGTTACAAGAGAGGCGACAAGAAGGCACTGTCCGGGGCGGCGGAACGGGGTATGAAACTGGTTGATGAAGTCGGTTGCACAGGATGTCATAACGGCGTCAATTTTGCCGGTCCCTCGCTGCCGATGGGACAGGGCTTTTACCAGAAATTTCCCACCTTCTCCGGGACAGAATACGAGAAGAAATACGACCTGGTTGCGGACATGGGCCGTTACGAGGTCACAAAGGATGACAGCGACAAGCATATGTGGCGAGTACCCACCTGGCGTAACGTTGCCCTGACCGCACCCTATTTTCACAACGGTTCGGTTGCAACACTTGATGAAGCGGTGCGCGTGATGGCAAAGACGCAGTTGAACAAGACACTGGATGAAGACCAGGTGAATGATATCGTAGCATTTCTCAACAGTTTGACCGGCGAATTCCCCGAGCAGACAATGCCGAGGTTGCCGGATTACATGAATGCCAGCGTGGTGGATACACACTGACGATCGTTGCCGATCAGGACTGTGCAATCACACCGAGCCGGATGCCTGACAGCATCCGGCTTTGTTTTTGCAACCAGGGCATAATCACAGTAAATTACGGGGCTGATCGTTATCGTCAATCTCGTCCGGTTAACCATATGAGCAGGGAGAAGGCATGAATAAAATTATCGGGTCTTGGGCAATCATCAGTCTGCTGTCGTTACCGCAACTATCCATGGCCGAGATGGACATTACCGGTATCGCGCATCTGTCGGTTGATGTGACCGATGATGGCAGTAAATCTTCCCCCGGCAATGATCCGGATGGCGTGCAGGTCGTCAGCCACAAGTCCCGGATTGCCTTCAGTGGTGATGAGGAGCTGGGCCCCGGTCTGGCGTTTATCTGGCAATACGAGGCGGTGTTCAGCGCGGATACGGGTGCTTTCAACGGCAATACCGATGACAATGACAACAGTATCGATACCTGGGACAGCTATATCGGTCTTGATGGCAGCATCGGCAGCTTCAAAGGTGGCCATATGGCGACACCCTACCGGCAGGCCACCGATCCGCTGGATATCTTCATCGACACCACGGCCGATTTTAATTCCATTTTTGGCGTCAATCCCAACAGCACCAATAACCATGATCTGCGTGCATCGAATATCTTGACTTATCAATCACCTGATGAGAAAAAGCTGTACGGGTCCATTGCCTATATCGCCGACGAGGACCAGGATGGCGTGAATGAACCTGGATTGAGCCTGAGCGTGGTTTTTAATAATCAAGTGCTCTATATGACAGCTGCCTATCAATCATTGAAAAGAGTGGGTGTGGGTGGCGAAGATGATAAGGCCATCAAGTTTGGAGGTGGCTGGGATTTCGGCCAGGGCACCAAGGTTGGGATTGTATGGGAGTCCCTGGACGCCGGTGGCACCAATAATGACCGTGACGCCTACCAATTCAATATTTCGCATCTGACGGGGAATAATACCTTCAAGCTTGCCTACACCGTTGCGGATGATGTCGGGGGGGTGAGTGACAGCGGTGCGTCGAATATCGCCATTGGCCTGTTTCATGCTCTGTCCCGCTCCACCGAATGGTACGGACTTTACACAGTGACGAATAACGATACCCTGGTTGGATACGGGCTGGAAACCGTCCCGAATGGTGCCATAGGGGAGAATGTATCGGCCTTTTCATTTGGCCTGAGACATGAATTCAACAACCTCTGATTAAGTGTTGAGGCATGTTTTGCAGATATCGATGCGAACTGATTGTGTCCCTTCGATATATATCGGATTTCTTAACACCGGCAGTGTGATCTTTGCCGGAGTCCTCGGGAAGCGTGTTGTATAGATAAATCAGTCTAACTCATGTAATGTCAGGCAAATACAGGGGTATACAGCGTGATAGCTAGGATTCATCTGACGAATATGCTATCTTATTGCTATTTAAAAAGAAAAGGTGATGGTGTGCCTACACTAGAACACCGAGAGGGGCAGGGTTGATGAAAAGATTTCATCATGAGGTCAAATCCTGGATCCGCGGCGCAGGATTCCTGTGTATTTTAACGTTTCTGAACCACGCCGCCGTGGCCGGTATTTTTAATACCAAGCATAACCTTGGCAGCACCGGTATCAATGCCGCCAGTAATTTCAGCGGTACCAGTGAGATATGCGTGTTCTGCCACACACCTCATGGCGGTGATGCGTCCGCAGCCGTGCCCTTATGGAACCGTCATCTGGATCCCAATGGTTATCAAACCTATGACCAGCTCGGCACCACCACCCTGGATGCAGCCATCGAACCGGTCGGTTCGGTGTCGATTGCATGCCTGTCCTGTCATGACGGGACACAGGCCATGGACTCCGTGATCAACGAACCGGGTTCGGGAACGGATGTACCCGCATTCTCAAACGGTATCTGGAGTGGCCAGGCGGCGTCAGTTAACGGACGGTTGGGTCCGACCACTGTCATTACCAATATCGGCAAGGACCTGACCAATGACCATCCAATCGGCGTGCAATTCGCGGGTGGCGGGTATTCAGCGTCAAACCCCGGCGGACCGGGTTCGGATTCCGATTTTCATCAGGCGGATACCAAGTTTCTGGGTACCACCCGGATATGGTGGGTCAACACCAATACGGAGGGCGCTACCAGCGATTTTGAAAAGACCGATATGAAGCTATATACCCGCATCGGAACAGTCGGGGTGTTTCCGGGAGAGCCACAACCGTATGTTGAGTGTGCTTCCTGCCATGACCCTCATGTGGACTACAATCCGACGTTTTTACGCATCGACCCTAGCGGCAGTGCAGTGTGTCTTACCTGCCACAACAAATAAGCCCAGTACCATCTGTTAACCAGGTCGCAGTGGTTGGTTCGTCAGATTGCCATATGAAGATTGTTGGAACTGACAATCTCCAGGCACGGGAAGTGCATATGGTTTTGTATCCGCTATGGCGGCGAAAGGTTCGTCAACGGGGACTGACAGCCGGACACCACATCGCGGCATGAACGGGGGTATAAACCGGGCCTTTTTGTTGGTGGTTGTGCTGGCGGCCACGGCATCGGCGGGAGAGATGCAAGGCCATGACGGGATTAGGTGGGAAAAGGCCCAATTACCGGAATCGGTATTTGCCATTGTGGGGGATGAGACAATTACTCTGGAACAATATCAAGTCAATCTTCATGCCAGTATCAAGCAACGGTTTTTTCACGGCAATATCCCACAGGACAAGCTTGATGCGCTGCGCGGTGAAGTTGCCGGCCAGTTGATTGATCGCGTGCTGTTACGTCGGGAGGCCAAACGCCGCGGGCTCGCACCTGATTCTGCATGGGTCAAGCAACGCGAAGATGAGATCTCCCAGCGTTACCGTGCAAGCCCGCAGTGGGAGAAAAATAAACAAGACCTGCTTGCGACCCTGCGCGCGCAACTGGAGGAAGACAGTTTGATCGACCATCTCGAGTCCCTGGTCAAGGAGCAGGTTCCCGCACCGAGCGATGAAGAGGTGCATCGGTATTACAAAACGCACCAGGACAGGTTCACCACACCTGAAAGGATGCGCGTTTCAATCATACTGCTGAAGGTCGAGCCCTGGTCTCCAGATACGGCATGGCAGGCGGCTATTGATGAGGCGCGGCGGTTGATTGCGCAGTTACGCGATGGCGGCGGGCATGATTTTGCTGAACTGGCACGGTTTCATTCGAGTGATGAATCCGCCGAGGCGGGCGGTGACCTGGGCTATGTACATAAAGGGATGTTGACTGACGAAGCACAGCAGGTCCTGGATAAAATGCATGTTGGTGATATATCGGAGCCTGTGCAGTTATTAAGGGGTATTGCAATCTTCCGTCTGGATGAACGCGACGAGCCTGTCCTGAATTCATTCGAGGACAGTGCAAAACGTGCGCAAGGCTTATTGATCAGGGAAAGAAAGGAGCAGGTATGGGGGGAATTTCTGGAAGCTTTACGCGCTAACACGCGAATCAGGGTGAATGAATCGATGCTTTGAGATTCATGCAACCCATATTGGAGGTTGTTCTGATAATAAAATATCGGCCATGCCAAAAGGCTGGAGCGGTTGACAATGAAAGCAACATACCAGATGAATGCGGGAAGACTTGATCTCAGGCTGTGCCCGTTGATGGTCATCGCGCTGCTGACGCCGTTGACATCCGCGGCAGAGGATATCGTCGATCTATCGGGGAGTGTCGGCTATACCTTCCGTTCACTCAGCAGTTCGGGTGATGACGATACTGTCAGCAACCAGTTGCGCGGTACGCTTAACGCAAGATCCTACCTGTGGCAGCCGTGGTTTGCTACGGTAGATGCCCATGTCGCGATGACGCAGGATAATACCGAATTCGGCGATAACACGACCAATGAAACCACCATTCTGACCGGCGATCTTGATCTCAACGTCATGCCGAAAAGCCGTGCCCCCTTTCAATTGCTCTATCGATCCAGTAACAGCCGTGTCGATATGAAGACCCGAGAAAGCCCGCTGACCACCCTGGGTGACAAGGAATATGAAACAACACGTCTGGGATTGAAACAGTCCTACTATACCGAGAAGGGTGACCGCTACCAACTGAGATACGACCTTAGCAACTGGTCGACGGACAGTGGCGCGAGTTTTGATGATAAACAGCTCGGTGTGGAAATAAACCTTCAGCGACCCAAACAACGCCTGGTCGCGAGGACCAGTTACCAGATCACCGAACAATCACAAACCGACCGTGAATCCGATAATTTCGTCGTCAACGTCGACCACTTCTGGTATCCGTCACGCTCCCTGCGCGCCGACAGTATGTTCAACATTTACAACTCCGACGTGACATCCACGCAGCCGCCTCTGGGTACCAATCAGGGCGATTACAACACCGACCTGTTGCAGTTGTCCAATTTCTGGTTCTGGCGCCCTGAAGACAAGCCGCTTACGGTCAGTGGTGGTGTCCGGTATTACGATCTCAGCGCAGATACCACCGGCAACGAAACACAACTGCAAAGCGTCAATGCCACGGCCGGCATGTTTTATCAGTATTCCAAATACCTTCGTTTTGACGCCAATCTCGATGTATCCACGATCGATAACGGCGAGGATCAGGCCGTTACCTCGAAGGAACGGGGCGGAGTACTTTACCAGTCGGATATACTGGATATTTTTTCAGGATTTACCTATCAGTGGTATGCAACCGGATCGGCTCAGAATCAGGAGACGGAGGATCTGAGTATCCAGAGTCTGGGGGCCAAGCTGGGGCATGATGCCAATAAACTCTGGATCATGGGAGAGGCATCGACCCTGCGGTTGAGCCTCAGCCAGTCCATTAACGAGAGCCAGCAGACAGGAGACGCCGATTCATCGATCCAGCGTCTCGATAATTCCGCCAGTCTTGGTTGGGACCAGACGAAGTGGGGAGGGACCTCGCTCATCCAGTTGACGGTCAGGGACGGACGAGATTTCGGGGACAGCGACGCCGAGGAACAGTTCGTCAATTTCCAGGCAGTGCGAAACCAGCCCATCAATCGCAGCAGTTCACTGTCGGGAAACCTTACTATCCAGTCGGTGCACCGTAAATTCACCGATACGGGCGAAGGCAATACCATTACTACCACGACTGGCCAGATAAATTACCAGCACTCCCGCATATTCGGGGTGATAAATCTGCATTTCTTGTCCGATCTGAGAATTTCCAAGGCTGCCAGCGACTTTACCTATGACAGGGCTGAATGGGAGAACCGATTGGACTATAATATCGGTCTGCTGGATATCAGCCTGAGTTGGCGCAGGATCGATACGGAAGCCGATGATTTTGATTTAGTATATGTACAGGCAACACGCCGTTTTGACTGAACGGCCCGGCTTTATAAAAACAATGACGAGGAGATTGTTCGTTATGCAACCCAATACCCTTCGGAACAGAGCATGGATAGGTGCGATCATCATCGGCCTGTTGGCCGTGACCGGCATTGTATTGTCACCCCAGCCGGCAAAGGCTGAATACGCCGATGTCGTGATCAACAATTTCGCCGATGCGGCAGGCATGCGCCCCGTCGTATTTCCTCACTGGTTTCACCGTATCCGATTTCGTTGCAAGGTCTGTCATGCCGATCTTGGCTTCAAGTTCAAGGCGGGTGGCAACAAGATCACCATGGCAAAGATCATCGACGGCAAGTTCTGCGGTGCCTGTCATAACGGGCAGATCGCCTGGTCGGTCGAGAATTGTTCTATGTGCCATTCGGGTATCCCCGGTACGCCGACCCACTTTTCAGGCAGCACGGTGCAACGGCTGGTGGCTCCTGCTTACAAGCCGCTCAGCAGCAGCCCTGCCGCTACAAGTTCCACTAATACCGGTAGCAGCAATAACAATAAATAAAGGAAGAGCGCCATGAATGATAAAATCAAAGCAATTTCCTTTACCCTGACGGTACTGGTGTCCGCCCTCTCATGCAGCGCACAGAGTCAGGCCGTGGGAGGCATGGATGGCAGTAAGCCCATGACGGCCGAGCAGGCCTATAAAGGTCTGGATTATGCCCCTGATCCCCGTAGTGTCGATGAAGTCGCACAGCCCGTCGTTGAAATCATTCACCTCGCCCAGGTGTCCGAAGCCAATACCTTCAATCAGAACCTGAAAAAACCGAAGGGCAGAAACCTGCCGCCGACGGAAGATGGCATCCATGACCCGGCCAATGATGCAACTAGCGTGTTGCAGCCCCCCAAGGAGGCATACAAGGGTCTGCCCACCACCGAATTCGGCAATTATGTCGACTGGGTCAAGGCGCTGGATGAGGAAAAGATCAAGCCGCGCTGGGACCGCGTCAATCCGGATGAGGAACCCTTTGTTATGGATCTTGATATCGTACGGCCGGTAAAGGCATCGGTTCCCGACGTGGTATTTCCTCATCGTCAGCACACCGAATGGCTGTATTGTTCAAACTGCCACCCGGCGATCTTCATACCGCAAAAGGGCGCAAATCAGATCAATATGTCGGCAATTCTGCTGGGACAGAAATGTGGCGTGTGTCATGGCAAGGTCTCATTTCCGATCTCGACACTGACCTGCAAGAAATGTCATTCCAAGCCCAAACCCGACGACTGGAAGCCGCCGCTTAGCGAGGCGACCTTGAAGAATCCCTGGAAATAACTGGGAAATAGCCGGGCTTGTGTATTTTATCAGGGACGAACAACGTATTGCCGAGATGGTGTAAGCGCAGCGGCAACCTGCGCGGAAATATAGGCATACTTGTTGCGATAGCGCTGGTAACGATCAGCGCACGAGCGGCCGATGTCGGCGTACCGGAGCCTGAGCAGATATTTGTGGTGACTGTGGCCGAGAAGGATGCCACGCACCCCAATTTCGGGATCGGCAGCAAGCTGGGTATGGTTGTCGACGGCGTACAAGGAAAAGAGTTGATACTGACACGTGGCAAAACCTATGCGTTTAAAGTTGAAACCAACGTTCAACACGATTTTTATCTTACTACCAGTCCCGTCGGCCGGGGTGCCGAAGTGCTGACGGAAGGGGTGACCGGGAATTTTACCTATCGCGGCATTGTGACCTTTACACCATCCGGCGCGACTCCGGATATCGCCTACTATCAGTGCCGGAACCACAAGGCAATGGGCGGCAAGCTGCATATTGTAGACCCGGGTGAAGAAGGCACGGTTGTTTTAGAGTCTGTGCAAAGTCGGGAAGAGGCACCGTCCGCTAATGCCGGCAACAATGAGACGTCAATCGTTAGTGAATCGCAGGTCAATCAAAAGATCAGCTTTGCGGAGATGTTCATCAATCAATCACAGGCGGCCAAACGCATTACCCAGGGGACCAATGCCGATGCCCTGGCCATATACCGGCAATCACAGGAAACCCTTGCTGCTGCAAGGGAGAGCGTTGACCTGGGCAATTTCGGTCAGGCCATGAGTAGCGTCGACGAGGCCTTGCGTCTGATGAGTGAGGCGTCACGGTTGGTACCAAGTGCCGCACAAATCGAAGAACAGCGCAGCCGCTTTGAGGAGTTGCAGGAAGGCGTCAAGACATTCGAGGCATCGTACACGAAAAACCTGCAGCGCCTGTCGGGCCAGGAAGGAAAGGATATCGATCGACTTGATCTCGAAGAGATTCATAAGATGGTGGATCAGGCGACCAGGCTTGGCAACGACGGCCAGTATGTCGAGGCAAACAGGCTGCTTGCCAGGGCGCAGAGAAACATTACTGCTGTCCTCAGTAAAATGCTCGACAATACCACCGTCGTATACGACAAGAATTTCGATACTCCGCTTGAAGAGTACGAATATGAGCTGGCCCGTTATCAGAGCTATGAAGAATTGGTTCCAATCGCAATCGAACAAAAACAACCATCGAAACGGGCTATTGAGTTAATGGATCAGTTTGTCGAGAAGGCCAAGGGCCTGAAGGATCAGGCCGATCAGGAAGCCGCAAGCGAAAACTACACGACCACGATCCAGATGCTCCAGGCGGCTACCGACCACTTGCAGCGCGCGTTACAGATTGCCGGTGTGAGATAACGTGAAGCGGCTAGTGACGCCGCCGCTGTCCTAACAGGGGGACATATTTAAATATGAAAATGAATATGTTTAATAACCGCAGTCACCTCGTGTGGCTCTGTATGTTGTGCCTTGTCATGACAGCGGCTCTCAGGGCCGCGGAGAACAACGGTGATGGGCGGCAACAGTCGCAATCGAAGCTGATTTATTCCCGGGGACTGCATTTCCAGACAGAAGGCGAGATCGTACCTATTGAGAAGGACGGCATTCACGATCCCGAGAATCCTGCGGTCAAGGTCCTGCAGGAACCCTATGAGGCGATGAAAAATTTCCCCAGAGATACACAAGGCATCATTGATTGGGTACAGGTATTGAGGCAGGGGCTGATCGATCCTCGCAAAAGCCTGACCGGCGAGGAACAGATGTTCCCGGTGGATTTCGACATTATCCTCAAGAATACCGGCTCCATGCCACATGTCAGGTTTCCTCACCAGGCCCATACTGAATGGCTGACCTGTGCAAACTGTCACCCGCTTATATTCATACCACAAAAAGGGGGTAACCCCATTACGATGTCAGGCATCATTCAGGGAAAATATTGTGGTGTTTGTCACGGCAAGGTTGCCTTTCCGCCCACGATGAATTGCGGCAGATGTCACTCCGTAGCCAATGAAGTCAACCTGATGCGTTGATGTGAAGCAGCAAGTGTCAACATGTGTCAACGCAAGGTGCTGACTGACGAGCAGGCGAATGCAATGAACAGATCAGCGACTATCTTAATTATGACGGTCATCGTTTTCGCGATAGCCGGCTGCGCCTCATTGATGAATGCCCGGAACCCGGCGGCGAATGGTCAAAACAATGCAAACGCCGGACAGGTGGTTTTCTGGGAGACGATCGACGGCGGCACACAAGGCAATGCGGTGATCGGTGTCGATCATGTACGTTTTGTGCGCCCGGTTGCCGTTGCCGCGCGTGGAAATTTTATCTACGTGGTGGATGCCGGCAAGGACCTGGTGTATCGCTATGCTCGGGATTTCGGCACGCTTACCGTGTTGAAGGATTTACGCTCCGTCGTGGCGGGCGAAGTGCGGGATATATATGTCGACGGTGACCTGTCCTTTTATATCACCGATACCGACGGCGGACGCGTGCTGCATTTTGATCCTGACGGCAACCTGGTACAGGTATTCGAGGACAAGCGTAACCTGGCCAGACCGGTCTCGATCATCGTCGACGAGACCAGTGGCCTGATCTACATTGCGGATGGTTTCAATGACGATGTGATGATCTTCAACCGTCTGGGTGCATTGCAGGGCGCCATCGGAGCGCGCGGGACGGATGCAGGTGAATTTACCAATATACAGGCCATCGCCTCGGGGCCTGACGGCATCTACGTGGCATGTCGGCTCGGTCACCGGGTTCAGGAAATTAGTCGCGATGGCGACTATATCAAGTCCTTCGAAGCAAATACCGTAACGTTTCCGCTCGCCATCGTCGTCGATCGGGACAAGCGCGCATTTGTCGCCGATTACCTCGACAATACCATCAAGGTCTACGCCGATGGCCGGCTGATTGACCGGCTTGGCGGTTCCGGCTCGACACCGGGACGCTTCAAGCGTATCACCGGGATGTGGCTCGACGAAGGGCAGTTGTATGTCGCCGACAGTCTCAACGAGCGCATTCAGGTGGCGCGCATCATGCCGTTGAACGACTCACAGGTTACCAATCCATGATGTCCGGATAATTGTCAAATCATGAGGTACAGCACCCATAAAATCGTTTTGTTTTTGCTGGTCTGCTGTTTGGTGGTTTCCGGTTGTGCCCAGACCCACAGCGTCCTGCGTTACAATGTCAACGATGAACCATCGCAGGTGTGGCCCTCTGAACCTGAAAAACCCCGTTATCGTTATGTCGGTGAGCTGACCGGCGAGCAGAATATCATCAACGACAGTAAAGAACGCTCTTTCGGCAGCAAGTTGCTGGGCTGGCTTACAGGGCTTGTTGCGGGTAAACGGAAACCGACCGTACTGCAGCGACCACAAGGCGTGTATGTCGACCAGGCGGGGCGTATCTATATATCGGATGTCAGCCGCAGTGCCGTTTACGTGTTTAACGAAACCGAAGGGACGCTCGACGTGTGGGAGATGGCGGGCAAGAATATCCGTTTTGAGACCCCGGTCGGGATGACCGAGGATTCCTCGGGTGACCTGCTGGTCGTGGACGCCGATCTGGGTTATGTCGTGCGCCTGAATCAGCAAGGCCAACCTGTCGGCAAATTCGGCAAAGGCCTGTTCAAGCGCCCCACCGGTATCGCATTCGATGCGGTCAACGACAGGATCTTTGTGGCGGATACTCACGACAATAACATCAAGGTCTTTGATGAGGCTGGAAACCTGCTGGATACACTCGGCGAGTTCGGAGCTCAGGATGGTCAGTTCAACAGCCCTACCTATCTTGCGTATAAAGAAGACCAGCTCTATGTCACCGATACCCTCAATGCACGCATCCAGGTCTTTTCTGCGAGCGGTGACTATATCCGGTCGATCGGTAAACGCGGCCTGTACGTCGGTGATCTTCCCCGTCCCAAGGGCGTTGCCGTGGACCAGGACAACAATATCTACGTGGTGGAATCGTATTATGATTATCTGTTAGTATTCAGTGACAAAGGAGAGTTTCTACTACCCATTGGAGGGACAGGAAGCGGCGTTGGTGAGTTTTACCTTCCCGCGGGTGTATGTACTGACCAGCGCAATCGGGTATACGTTGCCGATGCCTTTAACGGTCGTGTAGTGATATTACAATATTTGGGAGCGGCATGAGACGGCAGTTACAGGGCATGTTGTTGACACTGTTTGCGGCTTCGATACTGGTCGCAGGTATCGCCCACGCTGCGCGCATCTCCGATATCCAGAATACCAAGCATAATTTTTCCGCCACGGTACAGCCCTCCCCCGACGTCAACCGCGTGGCACACGCTACCACCGAATCACAGATCTGTGCCTTTTGTCACACGCCGCACGGTGCTACCAAGGAACCTCGCGCACCGATATGGAACCGTACCCTGTCCAGCGCAACCTATATACCGTTCAATTCCGGATCACTGGATGCGACGGATCTTGGACAGCCGGGCGGCAAATCCAAACTCTGTCTGTCCTGTCATGATGGAACCCTGGCATTGGGGGCGGTCAATGTGCTGAACCGTGTTGAGCTGAAGAAAAACAATCAAACCATTCCCTTCACGGGAACCATGCCTGACGGCACGATCCCCGAAGGACTGGGCGCGACCACGGGATTTACCCGCAGGCTGGGGGTTGACCTGACCAACGACCATCCGATCTCATTTACCTTCGACAGTGCGCAGGCGGCCCGCGACGGAGAGTTGCGGGATCCTTCAGCCGTATCGCATATCGCAGAACGCGTGCCGGGGGTCAAGCCCCTTATACCGATCGAAGACAACAAGGTGGAATGTATCAGTTGTCATGATCCGCATATCCGTTCCGACGTGCCGGGTGAAAACATCAAGTTCCTGCGCGTCAACCGCTTTCAGAAACAGCCTCCCTCGCAAGGCACCTTCAATGCGGACAACGATATCATCTGTCTGGCCTGTCATGACAAGGCGGGTTGGGTCGGTTCGGCCCATGCCAATATCGCCGTCGGTAACAAACGCTACAGTGTGCCCGCCGCGGATTTACGTGAATTTCCACGTGATATCGAGGTGTGGCAGGCAGCCTGTCTGAATTGCCATGATCCACACACCGTGCAGGGGGCTCGCAGGATATTGCGCGAAGGTACCGATGGCCCTGTGTTGACGACGGCCAGTGGCGCCAAGTACAAGCAGGGTGGTAACTCCGCCATCGAGCAGGTGTGTTATGCCTGCCACTCGGCCGATGGCGGTGTTTTGCAGAATCAGGGCACCTCGAATTTCGAGGTGCCGAATATCAAGACGGACTTCACCACCATGTTGCGTCACATGCCGATTGCGAGCATCGATCAGCCCGCGGGGTTTGAGGTGCACGACATCGGTACCGGTGACTCCATCCAGGGCGATCAACGCGGCAAGGATTTTATCGAATCGCGGGAGAATATCGGCAAGGGCAATCTCCATAACCGTCATGCCGAATGTACCGATTGCCATAATCCGCACCGCGTGATGAAAAACCGGCTTTTCAATGCGGACAATACCGTCCCGGATCCTGCCGGTACCCATGAGCATGAAGACGGTGTGCCACATACCAATCTGGCCTCCGGCGTGCTGCGCGGCATCTGGGGGGTTGAGCCCGTATACGGTACCTCGGAGTTCGGCAGTGAACCGGTTACATTCGAGGTCAAGCGGGGTGATCCCACCGTCGGTAGCAGCACCGCCGTCAGTGCGCCCTATGTGACGCGTGAGTACCAGGTGTGCATGAAGTGTCACTCCAACTATGCCTATGATCAGCCGCCGTTGCTGGGGTCGTTTACCGGCGGCACACCGCCCGGCACCAATGCACTGACCCGTTATACCAACCAGGCAATGGAATACCAGACACCGCTCGGACATGATGGCGAAGGCACTGCGCCGACACCCACCGGCGCCTATGTCGGCGCGGCGACATGTACGTTTACATCGACCGATACCGATAACGTTGACCATGTCATCACAGGGACGCTCGACGAGAACGGCGGCTGCGCGAATTTTGTCGACAATAACCATCGTGCATGGCATCCCGTTACCAACCCAACGGGACGTACACCACCGGTGCGTAAGGCCGATGCCGATGACTGGCGCTCACCGTTCAATGCAGCGGTCGGTAGTCAGACCATGTACTGTACCGATTGTCACGGCTCTACAACTGCCCCGGACACGGTAGTGCCGAACGGCGGTGAAAACGGTTCTCCGTGGGGCCCGCACGGCTCCAATGACAATTTCCTGCTTAAGGGTCCATGGGACAATCAGACGGGAGAATTTCAGTCGAATGGATTGTGTTTTCGTTGTCACGACTTCAGGCAGTATGGCAGGGGTCTGCCGCCACCCTATACCAATCCGGGGTTTCCGGATCAGGTTCGGCAAAGCGGATTCAGGATGTCGGTCGGTTCCGCATCCGGATGTCTGCCGTTCAAGTTGACCAACCTGCATGCTGGTCACTCCAGTATTATCACCAATTTCCGTTGTACCTATTGTCATGTTTCTATTCCTCATGGCTGGAAGAACAAGGTATTCCTCGCCAATTTGAATGATGTGGGCCTTGAGGCACCGCTATTACCGGGCGAGATACCCAACGCCGCCGGCAGCCGTCAGGTCAGGGTCAGCGTGGGTGGCACTGCCCCGCGTTACTACAACGGTCCCTACTACAACGGCGCTGCATTAAAGGTGCGCTATTTCTCACGCAGCGGTGAATGGACGGATGCCAATTGCGGTTCCTCGGGTCCGCCCGGTAACGGAATTACAGGATTCAACTGGATGAATGGCAGTAATGAATCTTGTGCGAATCTGCCATGATCAAGGTAATGCGAAAACTGGCATCGACTCGGCTGACCCTGGTGGGTATGGCACTGCTCGGGATCGGCGCGGCGCTCAGCTATGACAACCCGGTGAGCACACCTGTGTGGGTGCTGGTTGTGCCATTGGCATTCCTTGCGGTCAATCTGCTCTGCGCCATTCTGACCAATTCCCGTATCAACCGGCGAGGTGGCCTGTTGATCTTTCATATCGCCTTGTTTGGCATTATCGTGCTGGCGGCCATTGGACGTATGACGCATATGGAGGCGCATCTTGAAATCATCCAGGGCGGTGGATTCTCGCAGGACGACCTGATCAACAACCGTACCGGTCCCTTGCATGCGGGTGAACTCGACAAGGTGATGTTCGTGCAAGGGAATTATACGGTCGATTATGCCCCCGGCATGACGCGCGGATTGACGCACAGCCATGTGATGGTGCCGGACGGCCGCGGCGGCTGGGAGGAAAAGGTTATCGGAGACGACAGGCCGCTGATCATCAACGGCTATCGATTCTATACCACCTTCAATAAAGGTTTCTCGCCCATGTTGACGTGGATACCTGAGCGCGGCAGGCCGGTATCGGGTACGGTCAATATGCCCTCGTATCCACTGTTTGAGTTCAAACAGTCCAACAGCTGGACGCCGCCGGGGGGCAAGGAGATCAATTTCTGGCTGCAACTGGATACCGGCATCGATGACCAGGGTCATTGGACCCTGGATGCCAGGAAGGCCAGGGGCACGCTGGTCATCAATACCAGCGACAAGCGGATTGAATTGCAACCCGGTGAGCGCGCGGTCCTGGATGGCGGTGTCCTGCGTTATGACCGTCTGACAAGCTGGATGGGGTACAAACTCTTCTATGATCCTACACTGCACTGGCTGTTTATCACTGCGATCTTTGGTATTTTCGGGCTTGCCACGCACTTCTGGCGCAAGTTCAAGGCGCTTCCCATACGCTCGCCCAAACCCTCAGAAGGTACTCTCAAACCTGCCTGGTCCGAAGACCAGGGAATTGTTCCGGTGGACAACGGGGTACAGGTAACCATGGCAACCAACAAGGGCCAGCCTAATGTGTAAGAGGAATCATGTTTGAAATAAACGGGATCTATACGGAACTTCCCTGGCTTTATACCGGGCTGGCGGCCTATGCGCTTGCCACCGTGGTTGCCATCCAGGGGGTGGTCAGGGTTCGCGGCGGATCCGCGGGTGCCACGGTAAACCGTTCCTACGAACATATCGTGCTGGGTTTTGCATTGGCAGGCGTGGTGTTGCTGGCCATGTCGATCGGCGAGCGCTGGATACGCATCGGGCATGGCCCGTTCGTCAACCTGTTCGAGCTGTTGATGAGTCAGCTGTTCAGCCTCGGGTTGATTTACACACTGATATACTGGCGCTACCCGGTGTTGCGTCCGAGTGCCGTGGTTGCATTGCCTTTGATGTGGATACTGGGGATCTGGGTGTTGACGCTGGATCCCGCCGGAAGCGCGTTTCCTCCCACTTACTACAATAAGTGGTTATGGGCCCATGTGGGCTTTGGCAAGATCTTTCTTTCCTTTTGTCTGGTAGGCACGGGTATCGCGGGCGTGATCCTGCTGCGAGGCGTCAAGCGTGTCTCATCATGGTTCCGGCAGATGCCGGCGGATACTGTACTGGACGCGCTGGCATGGCGCTTCATGCTGCTGGCGTTTATTTTCCACAGCCTGATGCTGGTGGCGGGCGCCGTGTGGGCACAGGATGCCTGGGGACGATACTGGGCCTGGGATGCGCTCGAGACCTCGTCCTTTCTGAACTGGTTATTGCTGGGCGCATCGATCCATGCCCGCACCACCTATCGCATACCTATACGCATCGGTGCATTGTTGATCATCGGAATTTTTGTATTTGCCTTTATGACCTATTTCGGCGCGCCTTTTTACAGTCAAGCCGCGCACAAGGGTGTGATATGAGTATGTCTAATACCACGAGATCGCGTCATGACAATGAGTCCGCCGTCACATCACTTTCCATTGTGATGGTGGGTGTGATTGCGATTTCTCTTGTTATGCTGGTGCAGCATCTTGAACGGCCCGGCCATTTACCGACGGCAACACAAAAAACGGCTGATATCGATCTGTTTTCCCGCGATACCGGCGGCTCACAACAGGTTTCGCAGCAGGACCAGACCCCGGCAAGCGAACTGGAGGTGCGATTCCAGCAGGCGGTGTACATGCTGCATGCAGGCCATTATGATGACGCCGTGACCGCGTTGCACCGCGTCATGGAACTTTCCCCGCGTATGCCCGAGGCCTATGTCAACATGGGTTTTGCGCTGTACGGCCTGAAGCGTTACAAGGCGGCGCGTGATTTCTTTGATGCCGCGACCGATATCCGGCCCTACCAGGGCAATGCCTACTGGGGTATTGCTATCAGCCTGGAAAAACTCGGCGATCTCAAAGGTGCGCTGGGCGCGATGCGTACCTATATCCACCTCGCCCCGCCGAATGACCCCTATGTGACAAGGGCACGTTCCGCCTTGTGGGAGTGGGAGACCACGCTCAAGCGCGGACCGCTGTCGGACGAAGAGCGGGCGTTTATTGCCCGTGGTGAACAGCAATGGGAAGACCGCAACAGTCCGGATCGTGATGCGCCCGACCGGGGCGATTCCACCATCCCGGTACGTTCCATCAACTAGATGTCCGATGCCTGTCGCAGGCAAGTATTACCTGTCGTTTTACCTTTCTTGTATTGATCTATGAAATCGAGACTCGCATGGTTGATACCGGTTTGTCTGTTCCTCCTGATCGGTAATGTCGCGGCATTGCCGCAACAGTTCCGTGAGGGCGTGCATTATCAACTGATCACGCCAGCTTCCTCCCCGACTCCCGGCGGCAAAATCGAAGTGATCGAATTCCTGTGGTACGGCTGCGAGACCTGCTATGTCATGCAGCCATACCTGCAGCGCTGGGCGGACAGCAGGCAGGGATCGATCGACTACAAACGTATCCCGGCGGTGACCAATGATGACATGATCCTGCTGGCGCGTGCCTTCTATACGGCCGAAGCGCTTGGTATCAGCGACATGGTTCGCCATGCCTTGTTCGATGCCATCCACCGGCACAGGCGCCCGTTGAAATCGGAACAGGACCTTGCCGCTTTTTTTGAGGAACAAGGTGTTGAGCAGGATGATTTTCGCCAGGCCTTTCGCAGCAACTATGTCGCAGGCAAGGTCAGGAAGGCCAGGATCCTGGGGAGTCGTTACGGCATTGCCGGTGCGCCGACCATCGTGATCAATGGCAAATACCGCGTCGATTCATCCATGGTGGCCAGCCCGCAGGAATTGATTGCCGTCATCGATTACCTGGTGAACAAGGAGAGCGGAAAGAAGAGTTAAAGATTATTCTGTAATAGTTTATGACGGGATCATTTGTAAAAAATTCAAACAATCTTTTCAGTTTTATAAGTAATACTACTTATTCCACAGCGTGATCATTGGGATAGGAATCCCATAGCAAGTCAACATTACCAGTTGGTAATTCCTTTCTTTTTGTGTTTGATTCAATATCGATACAAAGGACAAATTGAACACCATGGTGTGACAAGCTGGTTTTTTGTTATGATTGGGAGGGTTATTTTCAATCAACCACTATGAACACCATGTTTACCGCCGCGTTCATCGCGGCGGTTTTTTGATAAGTACCGGTAATCATGCCGGACTTTTTTCGTAGGCTGTTCTGCTATCTCTTGTACTAGTAGACTCATTCACATCGCATGTGATATCCAATTATTTCTTTATTAGAAACTTTACATTTTGAATTCTTAACCATGCATGTCCTAGCCCATTTGGGCTAGGACATTTGGGGAATATCATTAATTAAGGTATTCGTGCAGAATCAGATCGTGGTGATCTACTTGGTTAGTTCGTGGTAATGGGGAGGATTACTACGTAAAAATCACTGTAAACACCATGTCTTGGCCGCCGCTTCCAGAAGCGGCGGTTTTTTTAGTTAAGATATCGGGGAGGTAAATCAAGATGGTGGTGGGATAAAAGAAATGGATGTTCGCTTGCGATCTATTCGATTAATCCGAGTTTGCGTGCATTTTCAACTGCCATTGTCCGGGTTTTGGCGCCAAGTAGGTTTCTGGCACAAGTTGTATGTGCCTTTACCGTATGGTGCGATACGTCCAATTTGCTGGCAATCTCCTTGTCGGTGAAACCGTTTGCAATGAGATGCAAAACTTGCAGTTGCCGGTTTGTCAGCCCGGCCTTTGGCTTATCTTGTGATGTATCGTGTTGCTGAGCTATTTCCAGCAGAGTTTTGGGTATATAGGTACCACCGGCGAGTACGAGATTGATCGCCTGTACGATGATTTGTGGTGATGTGCTTTTAGGGATAAAACCCGATGCTCCCTTATCAATGATCGTTTTCATCAATTCACGCTCTTCGGTGCTGGATATGAAAATGACAGGAGTTGCAGGGAATGAATTTTTTAATCTTGTTAATAATTCGGTGCCTCTGCAGTTTGGCATATAGTAGTCTATGATAAAGATATTAATGTCGGGGTTATCGGATGCGAGATTCAGGACATCTTCACCATTCGTGGCATCGAGTATTTCTGTATTCATGAAATTGTTGTGTATGACCATCTTTATGCCATCACGAACCATAAAATGGTCATCCGCTAAGAGGATTTTGATTTTTGTATCCTTGTCCGGCGAGGGTCGTTCATTACTGACGGGTTGTATGTTCATCGTCATATCGGGATTCCTTTCTTGGGGGCGCATTGAGAGTTTTATGGATTGCGTCACAGTAAACATCTATTGCATTACGTAATTCCGCCATGATGTGGCTCGGATTATCAATGAACGTATTATCATTCCTGGAGCGTAGAGTGTCGCAAATATCATGTAGGCTCCTGGCTCCTGCAACGCCTGCAATTCCTTTCAAGGTATGTATATCCGAGCGCCAGGCTCCAAGATCATTATCGTCTATGGAGAGTTCGATTTTTTTTAACAGGTCCAGGGATGCATGTTGGAAATTATCCGCAAGGGTTTGAAGATGGTCCCCATTATGGTCCATCAGCAGATAATCATTAATGGTAGAGGTGAATAGGATATCGCTATTCATGGTTACCATACAGTTTTACGTTTATAACGAAGGGAATTTGTGTTGATTGTTATTTTATTTCATATATACAAATCCCTTATCAAATAATATATATTATTATATAAACAATATCACGTTATAACTAGAATTTAATTTAAGTGATCAATTGCCGGGAGGCAATTAAACAATACAGATTCAGTCAGGTATATGAATCTCTATAGGGAGGGATCATGTGCTTCTTTCGTATCGGGACCGCGCTTTCCTTATGCGCGGTCCTTATAAGTAGCGTATGCGCTTCTGAAACAGGGGATCAGCAGCAGGATTCGCCAGAATTCTTATTTCCCGGTGTTACCTATGCATCTATCGCCACCGAGACGGAAAAGCCCACCTCCGAAGCACCGGCCGTTATCAGTGTCATCACTGCAGAAGACCTCCACAATCACGGTATCACCTCGATTGAACAGGCACTGGAAGAAGTGCCGGGTGTTTATAGTCCATACCGGTTTTTAACAGGGAATTTCGTGTTCAGAGGTGTTCGCTCACAGATTTCAACTAATCCCGAGATTTTGCTGTTGGTAGATGGTATCCCGCATATTGAAGTTTTTGATGGAGTCAACCAGTTATATATCACACGAATCCCTATTGCCAATATACAACGCATAGAAATCATTCGCGGACCAGGATCAGCAGTTTATGGCGCCGATGCCTTTGCGGGTGTGATCAATGTTATTACTAAGACATATAAAGATTATCATGGTGATGAGTTTCGTGGGAGAGCAGGATCCTATGATACACAGGAAGCTGATGCGATATTAAAGGGGAACCTTGATAATATAGGCACATTACTATCGGTACAGGCAAGAACAACTGATGGACATAGGCCATTGATAACAGCAGATGCCCAAACATTTTTTGATACTCAATTTGGAACTAATTCATCGTTAGCGCCGGATAAGGCGAATACTTATTTTAAAGAGGTAAACGCCATTCTTGAATTGTTTAGTGAGAACTGGCGAATAAGATTTCAGGCACGATCCCACAAGCTTGGATTAGGTGTCAGTTTTAATAATGCTTTGTCAGATACAGGTGACGGTTTTGCAGACACCTATACCTTGGATTATTTTTATGATAATTCTGATTTGTTGAAAGAATGGATTTTTAAAATCAAGATCGGTGCTCTATATACTCGATCAGGGCAGGATAAACCTTTGCTACCACCTGGTGCGGTCAATGGTACATTTCCAGATGGAGTAATTCAGGAATTTGAGCAAGTATTTCGTCATAATTCAATAGATATCAAGGGATTTTACAAAGGTAGCAGTCAGCATGAATTGATTGTAGGTGCTGGGGCATATTATGGGGGTAATGATGATATTCATGAGAAAATTAATTTTAGCATTCTTCCGGGTAATGTAGTTATTCCTATTGGGTCGCTTATGAATGTTGCATCTGATCAAACATTTATCCCTGAAAAAACACGCCGTATAAAATATATCAATTTCAATGATGATTGGAATTTGGTGCGTGATACTATTTTAAGTTATGGAGCACGCTACGATGATTATAGTGATATTGGAGGAACTTTTAATCCACGTATAGCACTAATCTGGTTAACAACACAGGAATTAACAACAAAATTAATTGCTAATCGCGCATTTCGTGCCCCAACGTTTGTCGAATTATACTCACGCAATAATTCCTTTCAACAAGGAAATCCTGATCTTGATCCATCTATAATTGAAACATTAGAAATCGCCTTAGAAAAGCGTATGTTTAATAATGGCGCCTTGAATCTCAGTATCAGTCATCACAGAATTACGGATTTTATCGAGACTATTCAAACTGCGAGTGGTCAACTAGTCTCGATGAATAGCAGTAGCGATATCACGGGAAATGCCTTTGAACTTGAAGCAATTTTGCCATTAGCTAAAGATATAACTCTAAAAAGTTCTTATTCATATCAACGAAATATGCGTGATGGGCGGGAGATCTATAATGCTGCGTCACATCATAAGGTCTATGCTGGTCTTGATTGGCAATTCAAGAACAACTGGAGTCTCTATACTAATGTTTTGTTCGTCCGTGATTTTACGCGTGATATAAATGATCCACGGGATGATCTGGGTAGTAGCACTTTTGTTGGTACTGTCCTGCAATATTCTTCCCCTACAAATAGATGGGATTCGTATCTGTCAATCCGAAATATATTTGATGAGGTGGCAGTGTCTCCCAGTGACGATTACAGGTTCCTTCCCAACGATTATCCCTTGCCAGGCACGCATTTCATCTTCGAAGTGCGGTATCGGATGTAACCAGAACTGTTGTAAGTATAATAAAAATAGCTTGGCACACAGTATACACAGTGGAACGACAGTATCTCTTTAATTGTTCATCCCTGAAGAGAATTATTTTTTCTCGATTCTTGTATAGCAATTCTTACATAAGAAAATTAATCCCTGATTCTTTGTTGCTGCTGATCTGTAATAACGTCAAGGGTCGTTTCACTGTTTGGGAAGAAACAATCCTGATAAAGGTCACGTCATTCAGTAGGCATCTAGGGTTGATCAGGAATGTAGTTATATCATTTCTATTAATGATATTGTTTGTCAATCCTGTCATAGCCGGGAACCCGGTTACCGTAATATATCCTGTTTATCATACTGATACCGATCGGATCATAGTTGAAATACGTGGAGGTATTCGTAGTCAACAAGCAAGTAATATAAACGAAATAGCCTATGATCCACTGCAGGGCACCAAAGAATTGCGAGATAAGATCGCGATACTGTCCGATAAGGATATTGTAATTACATTGACCAATGAGATGGAAAGAGTTGTTCGCGCATCAGGATTCAGTGGCCAGTTGATAGATGGTGTCTCTGTTGACCTCACAAAAAAGGATTCTACTGTCAATATCGGTATCCAGCCATCGCCATATACATATGTTGAAATATTAAAAAAGCTGAGTCCTCAAGTAAAAAGACTGATTTATTTTTCTCCCTTATCCGGTGATACCTTAATCAAGGGAGGCTCGTTCCAGGTGTCTGGTAACAATCATATTGATATACATCATATATCTGTAGATGGCATTAATGCTGCAATGCATGAGGTCAATGATATCCTTTCCCACGCCGATCCTACAACAACAGCTCTCTGGTTGCCAAGCCGGGTGTTATCCATGTCCAACAACACTGTGCTCAGATACGTGTTGCAAGAGGCATGGAAGAGATCTTTTATTGTTTTTACAGATTCCCTCGATGCAGTGTTACGGGGATTATTGTTTACCCTGATCCCAGACTACCATGCCTATGGCGAGTACCTTGGGCAGAAGGCAACGGATATCGCATCAGGTGAAAAATATCCTGTATCGGACTCGATAAGATACTTTAATGATGTTTACCTGATGCTCAATCAGAGATTCGCGATCCATCTGGGAGTTAATGCCAATCGTTCGGTATTCGATAAATACAGGATTGTGGTGCCGGCAAAATGATAAATAATCAGAAAGCCGTTAACTCGATCTGGCAATATTTTACATCATCACATGGCGTGATACTACTGACCTACACGTTGGGTTTTGCCGTACTTGCCCTGCTTACTGCAATAATCATCTCCTATATAAGCACAAAGGAGGCGGAGAGTGTTTTTATTGATGAAGGTAGGGGCTTTGTTAAGCTTGCGGCACAGTCCGCTGTTGTTCCGCTTCTCACAGGGTCTGCTGAAAACAGTAATGACTTTCTCAATCCGCTGCTTTCTTATCAGAACGTTTCCCATATTAGTATTTATGATAGAGAAAATAATGCGTTTTTTACCGGGGGCAAGATACCGGCATGGACACCAGAGCGTGATATCTTAAAACATATCAAGCATGCACGGTTAATTCACGAAGATAATGACCACTGGTATTTTGCGGCGCCAGTTGTGACTGAAGGAAAGGATAGATCGTGGATAGGTTATGTATTTATGGATATAACGAAACAAACTGTCAATACGCTTGGCAGTAATATACTTACATACACGATCTGGATCTGCGGGATAGCGGCTTTAATTCTATGGTTAATGCTCTATCTCGTCCTTAGACGTGTTACCTTACCGATCAGGAAGATCGCTGGATTGATGGATCTGTCCAGGGGGGTCAAACAGCATTACCCTGTTCCAAAACACATACCTTCCGATGTCAAGACAATCTACAGTTCATTCAATAATATGCTTGACCAGATTAAATCACGGGACAAGGCACTCAAGGAGCATGTCAGTAATATGGAACATATTGTTGAGGTAAAAACACGTGACCTCACCGAGAAGAATATACAGTTGGAAGATGCACATAACAAGGCGGTTGCAGCCGGTCATGCAAAAGACCTGTTTGTTGCAAACGTCAGTCATGAGCTACGCACCCCGATTCAGGCAATCCTGGGTAATTGCGAACTGTTGGGAGATAAGTACCAGGACAAGGAACTGGCCAAGATCGTGGTATCTGCCAATCAACTGCTGAATCTCGTTAATAATATCCTTGATCTGTCCAAGATCGAAAATGACAAGCTGCACGTCAGACCAAGAACCTTGCTGGTGCGGGACATCATGACCCAGATAGCGGAAGCTATCGCGCCGGTCATCGAGGTCAACAATAACTCATTTGAAATTGATATTGACGAAAATGTATATGAAGTAACAACTGACCCTGAGATGATCGCGCAAATCATCAACAATCTTCTTAGCAATGCAGGCCGTTATACAAATAATGGCCATGTAACCTTCAGGGTTTCAAAAAAATGCAAGCATAATATTGACTTCATATATTTCGAGGTCATTGATAACGGGATCGGAATTGCAAAAGACAAACTCGGCAGGATTTTTCAGCCCTTTGAACAGGTGGACATGAGCAAAACACGTCTGTATGGCGGTACGGGACTGGGGCTTGCGATCTCGAAACGTCTGGCAAAGCTGTTGGGTGGAGAGATTACCGTACAAAGCGAACCCGAGAAAGGCTCAACCTTTAGTCTTTGTATACCCGAAGGTGAGCCAATGAATGAAACATTCAAGGCGCATGATCAGCGAACAATCGAGCATGTGACTTATAAAATATTGCTGGCCGAGGATCATCCATTTATCAGTGATGCGGTGAAGCAATTACTGGAGGGAGATGGGCATGAGGTAAAAGTAGCAATAAACGGGACTCAGGCGCTTGAGTTACTGCAAAATGATTCCTTTGAGATAGCATTAATCGATGTACATATGCCGGAACTCGATGGAATCGAGGTGATCAGAAAATTTCAGGCATCTAGACCAGATGCCGAAATAAAGCTATTCCTGCTCACAGCGGATGTGACCGAAGCCCTGCGCCAGCAGGCCGAACAGCTGGGTATAAAGATCATCCAGAAACCTTTCAGCCGTGCACAGCTTGCCGCACAGTTGATTGATAACTGATCCAGTTATTTGATTGTGAATCATGGTGTGAAATTGAAATCGCCGCGTATCAGAATAACCGTGATCAGAACAGCAAGGGTGATCACCCAGATAACGATATAGGTCGCGATGGACTGGCGGGCCTTTCTTTTTTCTAACCAGGTGCGTGGCCTGACGCCCTTGGCGAGCAAGACCAGTTTGGCGGACAGGTTGACGCAAACGATATTCACGGCCAGCAGCAGGCCCGAGCCGCCCATCAGATTGAAATGACCCTGACCGAGCATCAGGCCCATCGTCGCCGCAGGGGGTAACAATGCGACCGCGACCATCACACCGACCAGCACACTGGGCAAGCCCGTGGTGAGTGACAACACCGCCGCGGCACCTGACGCCAGTGCCAGTACCACACCATCGAGACCGACGTCGGTGCGTGCCATGAGTTCATGGCTGGTAAAATCACCGGGCCAGAAATAGCCGATCGTAGCGGTGACGGCAATCGCAAATACCAGTCCCGCCAGATTGGATTGCAGGGATTTCCACATCAGTTCGGTATCACCCAGCGCCGTGGCCAGTGCTAGGGCGATGTTGGGTCCCAACAGCGGTGCGATGACCATGGCCCCGATGATGACGGCGACATTGTCTTCAATGAGACCAATGGCTGCGACGATGGTGGAAAGGAACACCAGTAACAGAAAATTACCGTCCAGGCGGCTGTCCTTCTCGATACTGTTATACAGTTCTTCGCGTGTTGTGGTGGGGGTTTTCTTTTCGGGTGATTCCTCTTTTTCCTCCTGCTTACGCGGCAGGGTCACCTCCAGCGGGATGACATTGATCCGGGTCTTGTCGCTAGCACCCAGGGCGCTCTGCAGGGCGTCGAGCACGTCCTGGCGCTTTTCCGGAGACACGATCATGCGAATGATCTGGCGGCCGTCCTCACTCGGGGGGCTGGTCCAGACATCCTCGCAGTCGTGTTGTTCGGCGATGCCGGAGACGGTATCGACGTAACCGCTGTCGGCGATGACTTCGATGATCTTCACCGCTTCTCCTCGATAAAGCCAAGGCTGGGCGTAAAGGCACGCGGTGACCAGGGATCTTGCATCGGTGTTTCCGTCGATGCCGCATGGATCTTTTTCACTGCATTCCTGATGAGAGCTTGTAACTCATCGTCGTTGTCCGGTTTGTTACGGCTATAGAGTAATGTCTGTACGGCCCGAACGGCACGACGGACATCGTCATCCTGTCCGTGGCGTCCTTCCCACTGATTGAGCCCCTCTTCCAGCGTGCGTGATCCGAATGCATCGAGCAATGACGTCTTCAGGGGATGTTGATCCGTATGGACAGTTCGTGACGTGTGTTTCGTCGGTGAGGCATCGCTCTTGCGTTTTTGTGTATGCCACCACAAGCCGAGGGTAACCAACCAGAGGGTGACGGCAGTCATGCTGATTACCTGCCATATCGTGATGGCTGGATGTGCCTCGGGCTCTTCAGGGACCGACCGTGCCGAGACCGGCAGACCAGGGATCGTTGTCGCATTATCTGTCGTGCGTGGCGCCGGTTTCACGGAGAATGCCCGGCTCTCCAGTGTCGCGATGTCCATCGTACCCCGATCCGGATCGAAGTAGGGGATGCGGATTGCCGGCAAGCTGAAGTCACCCGCCGACAGGGGAATGATATAGTTTCGATAGGTTGCGACACCCATGACCGGTGCGGATGACTGATCGATGGTGCGCTGTGTCGCATCACTATACATTTTAATTGTGTCCGGCATGTCCAATGCAGGCAGCTCTTCGGGAAATGCTGCAGGACTCACCGGGGCACGGATCGTGATGGTCCAGGGCGTTGCGTGATTGACCTGAAGGGGTTCGCTGAATGATGTTTGATTGAGTATCGGCCTGCCGACCATGGCAAGTGGCGGTATGTCATCCGGCAGTGCCCTGACCTTGATATGCTGTTTCTCGAACGGCAGGCGGATCCTGCGGCCGTCACCGGTCTCGATCCATATATCGGGCAGATAGAGTGTGTAGTCGCGGCTTAACAACGGGGTGATGGCCCATGCCGTGCGTACGACGTTATAGGTGACGCCGCCAACCCGTTCCTCGCGTTGTGTCTGCTCCAGCTTGTGCAGTTCCAGTTGCAGTGGCTCGGTATCGATATTGCCGCCGAGTTTTGCGGACTTGAGTTCGATGCGATGATACAGGTCGAGATAGGCAATGATCTGTTCACGTTGCCATGCGCTGTCGTTGGTGACACCGCTGCGGGCAAAGATCTCTGGGTTTGTTTCGGCACTGCCCTTGTGTACCCGTAAATGTATTGGTTCCGACGACACCCCGTCGACGGTGAATGCAGGGATGATGAACTCGCCGGCCCGCTTGGGAAACAGCTCGACCGTGATTTCCGAGGTCGATCGGCCGTGGTTGCGCGAGATATTGAAACGATGTTCTTCGCGCGGCACGCCCAGCTCAAAATCGTCTGTCAGCAAGGTCAGGTCGACATTGGGTGAAATCCCCTGGGCGCGCAGGCGCGTATCGCTGTTGACCAGGGACAATGTCACCACCACATATTCGTCATGCATGACCTCTTTCCTGTCCACCATCGCGGTCAAGGTTGCCGCCACCGACCAGGAACTGCTCAGCAGGCAGGCGATGAGCAGCAAGCTGCGACGGCCTACCATGGCCTTTCCTCATCGATCGCTGGGTGTTCGGCATCTTCTGCTACAATGCGTGCGCGCAACAAGGTCTGCGGCGTGTCATCCATCGTACGCAGTTGCCACAGTGCCGATCCCATTTCCCCACCGGCTTGTGTCTCATCCAGATTCCATTGTGCAATAGTTTGATCAATCATTGACTGTTGCGCTTTCGTGGTTGCGCGTGGATTTGTTACTCGGCGGTTTTCCCGACCGGCTTGCTGCTGTTCAGCGTTTGCAGCAGCAGTATCGGATAGCCCGGCATTTGGATCGCTGAGCGTATCCCGCGCATCGGGCGTAACCTTCGGGCGTTCGATATCTTTGAGGCCGGTTTCATCCTTGAGCTTGTTGACCAGCGTCAGGTTCAGGGCTGCATGCGGGTAATTCTTTTGCCATCGCAGTGCCTCCTCATAGGCCGCGCTTGCCTTGTCATACTCACCCATACGCGTCAGGGTGTTCCCCTTGTTATAGGACGACCTGGCATGTTCACTATCCGTGCCGGCGAGTTGAGTGGCGCGCGCAAATGCATCAAGCGCCTGTTGCCAGTCGCCCAGCCGATAGGCCGCCGCACCCTGGCCCATGTAGCCGTTGAATGTACTGATCTGTTCGTAGGCAACCGCCGCCTTGTCATAGTATCCATTGAGCAAGGCCTCGTAAGCCTGCTGCTCTTTCCAGGAGGCGGCCTGAACATCCTTGCCGAAGATAAACGGTGCCAGCAATATCACGGCGATCGCATCCATACGGCGGCTCCCGGACCAGATAAACAGGATGATACTCAGTCCCAGCAGCCAGGGATAAAGCGGGTAACCCCGTTGCGCCGTGGACGCCTGGTAAACGTTGTCGCGTTCGAGCTGGTCCATCGCTGCAAACAGGCGTTGCCAGTCTGCATCGTCATCCGCAATGTCGGAGTACGCGCCGCCGCTGATATTGGCAAGCGATATCAGGGCAGCCTGCTGCAGTCGCGAGATGACCAGCTCGTCGTTATAGCGCAGCAGTTTGCCGAGATCGTCTTCGACAGGGGCGCCTGCCTGTGTTCCCACACCGAGGATGTAAAGTGGTATCGAATCTTTTTTCAGACGACGTGCAGCGGCCAGGACACCGGCCTTTTCATCCGATCCACCGTCGCTGACCAATACGATCGCCCGGCTTCCCGGCCGGCTTTCAGCGAGCGACTGTCGTGCGAGTTCCAGTGCCTGGGTCATATTCGAGCCGCGTTTCCTGGTCAGGGTCACATCCAGTGCCTCGACGAACTGCAGCAAGGCATCACGATCATGGGTCAGTGGCAGGACCTCGTAGGCGTTGGCTGAAAACGCAATCAGTGCAGTACGGTCTGCCTTGAGCCTGGCGATGAAATCGTGTATCTCGAGTTTGGCCCGTTCAAGCCTGTTCGGGAAGACATCGCGCGCTTTCATGGATGGCGAGATATCGACCACCACGGCGATATCCAGACTGCGTTGCGGCTGCGTTGCGGATTGCTGCTGCTTTAGATACGGTCCGCTCATGGCAAGGGTGGCAAGTAACCAGGCGCAGATCAGTAACCAGGGAATGGACGAGCCTGATTGCGCAGGTCGGGTGATCAACCAGCGCCACAAGTGCGGATCTGCAAAGGCCTTCAAACGTGCCGGCAGTCGCTGACGTGACCTATGCCAGGCAAGGGCGATTAACGGCGCCAATGCCAGCAGCAGCCATAACGGTTCGCGCAATGAAAGCTGTGCCAGTCCTTCTATCATGGTATTACACCGTCGTATCCGGTTCGCAACAGACGGCGCTCATTGAACAACAACAGGACGAGCCCGGCGAGCAATGGTAACCAGTAGAGGTCCATGCGGCTGGCAAGCTGCGGATCCCTGATCTCGCCTGACTCCAGTCGATCGATTTCCGTGTAGATCTGCTGCAGTTCCCGGGTATTACCGGCATGAAAATAGCGACCGCCGGTTTGTGAGACGATGTTGCGTAACAAGTCTTCATCGAGTGGCAGTTCGGTATAGACGGGTGCCTGCACCGGTCCGCGTGGAAACGCGACCGTGTTGTCGGTACCGATACCGATGGTATAGACCCTGACACCCTGGTGTCTGGCGAGCAGGATGGCGGATTCGGGGGATACGGATCCGGAGGTATTGGCACCGTCGGTCAGCATGATGAGGATACGTGATGTATTGTCGGCATCCCGTAAACGCTTGACCGCCAGGGCGATGGTATCGCCTATCGCGGTCTTCTCCCCGGCGATACCGTGACGAACCTCATCGACCATATCACGTACCATGACGAGATCCGTCGTCAGGGGCATGAACGTCATGGCATCATCGGCAAACATGATCAGGCCGATGCGGTCATCGGTGCGGTTGTCGATGAATTGCCGGGTAACCTGCTTGACCATATCGAGTCTGCTGGCGGGTACGCCGTCGATAACGAAATCCAGTGCCCGCATCGATCCTGAAACATCGATTGCCAGCATCACGTCGTGACCGCGGTGTGCGCCGGGGACAGCGAAATCCAGCCATTGCGGCCGTGACATCGAGAGCAGCAGGAGCATACAGCCGGTGAGCCATAACCAGGGTATGCGCCGTCTGCCCTTGCGCGCATGATCGAGTGCAGCCAATACATCGGCCTGCGGATGTACGATGGCGGGGCGGATCTTCCTCGACCCTTTGAATACGCGGTTTGCTATTGCATTGCGTCGCGTGACGACGAACCATAACAATACGGGTAACGGCAGTGCCAGCAGCCACATGGGTGAGTAAAACGTCAGCATGTTTGCGGCCGATCAAGCGGTGCGTGCACAATCCACCGTTTGACGTTATCGAAGTCTTCCTGTGCAAGAGATTTCCGGGGGGCCTTGCTGTATCGCAGCAGGTTGAATCGATGGATTGTCTTGCGCCAACGGTCGGCATCATTGGTCAATGCAGCGGGACACTCGGTGCCCAGTTGCGGCAGTCCAAGGCCAAGACGCAACAGGGTGGCGAGCCGGTACGAGGCCTCGCGGTCATCGATACGGCCAGCCGACCATTGTTCCCTGATCGTGTCCAGTACCTTGTCCCTGTGTTTGATAGACAGCGATGATGATCGATTGTCCACATGGCTCCTGGTACGCCGGATGATAGTTGTTGCAACAAGGACAAGGAGCAATACAATCACGGTGGTAATGATGAGTGGTTGCCAGTCCGGTGGAGCCGGCAACTCGATATCTGCCATCTTGTTCAATACATCCGTTTCTTTCATGACAGTGCGCCCAGTTGCCGGAACGTGTCGTTGTCCGTGTCCACCGTCAGATATTGGAAACCCGCCGATGTAAATATGGCGCGGAGTTTGTCGCTGTGTTGCCCCATCAAGTCGTTGTATCGTTGACGGATGTCGGCGTCGTCACTGTCGATGACCGTGATCATGCCGGTTACTGGGGAAACAATCCGCATCCGGCCGGTCGCCTGCAATACCCGTTCAGCCGGGTCGACGATGCGGATGGCAATCGCTTCAAACTGTTCGGCCAGATAACGCAATGCCGGCGAGTACCGTTCATCGACATCGTGAAAATCACCGATGAGGCACACGCTCGTGCCGCGTTCACCGTGTCGCGCAATATGTGTACAGACCTGGTGAAACTCATCCGCAGTCGATGGAGACGGGGCCGTGTGGTGCAAGGGTGCAGCAAGTGCCCTGATCAGGGGGAAGACGCCTGACAGTGTCCGCGCGGGAGCAAACTGTATCAGGCCGTTTTCGATGACCAGGCCCGCGACGTGTTCCTGCGCGGCCAGCGCCGTGAAGGTCATGATGGAGGCAACGCGCGCCGCACGCGCCGCCTTGATCTCGCCACGGGTGCCAAAGCGCATCCCGGGCCTGCGATCGGTGATCAGTAACAGGCTGTGTTGACGTTCCTCCAGATAGACCTTGGTGGTGGGTTTATGACTGCGCGCCGTCGCCCGCCAGTCCATGTGACGGATATCATCCCCGGGATGATAGGGCCGTACATCATGCAGTTCCATGCCATAGCCGCGATGACGCGAGATCGCGGGACCGCTGTAGGGTGATGAAACGGTGCGGCGTCGGTCACGCCTGTCAAGTATCATACCTTGCAGACGTTCGAGTTCATTGTGGTCCAGTAACGGTGTGTGCTCGGCCTGTTGCAACATCAGGGAATGGGAACTGCCTCGATAATGCGCTCGATAACCTTTGCGACCGATACCTCTGCAGCCCGGGCGCTGAAGTTGAGTGCGATGCGGTGATTCAGGATGTCATGGGCGAGATCGATGATGTCACCCGGTTCGACGAAATCGCGCCCGCTCAGGTATGCCCGCGCCCTTGCCGCATGCGCCAGTGCAAGGCTTGCGCGCGGTGAGGCACCACGACTGATCCAGCCGGCGAGTTCAGGGTCCCATGCCGCAGGATTGCGGGTCGCACCTACCAGGGTGATGATATATCGTTCGAGCATTTCATCGATATAGATCCTGCATACCGCCGCGCGAGCCTGTAACACCTGCTCGGGAGTCATATTCGCCATAATACTCGGCGCCGACGTGGTGGCTGTCAGGCGTTGCTGTTCGAGGTGCAGGATGGCGAGTTCATCGTCGGCCGATGGGTAGTCGATATGCGTCTTCATCAGAAAGCGATCGAGCTGTGCCTCGGGCAGTGGATAGGTGCCTTCATGTTCGATCGGATTCTGGGTGGCGATTACCATGAATTGCGGTGACAACTCGCGTGTTACGCCTCCAACCGTGACCTGACGTTCCTGCATGGCCTCCAGTAACGCCGACTGTACCTTGGGAGGGGCGCGGTTGATCTCATCGGCAAGGATAATATCGTTGAATATCGGACCCTCGATGAACTGGAAGTGGCCGTCCTGCGGCACAAAGATGTCACTGCCGGTGATATCGCCCGGGATCAGGTCCGGGGTGAACTGGATACGTTGAAAACGCAGGTTCATACCGCTTGCTAGCGCCCTGACCGCTGTGGTCTTTGCCAGTCCTGGCAATCCCTCGAGCAGCACATGACCATCCGCCAGTACACCGGTCAACAGGCGTTCTATAAGCCTGGGCTGGCCGATGATGGCTTGTTCGATGTGTGTCTTGAGTGCGGCGAACTGGGAACGCACAAGATCGATACTGGATCGGTCCTTGTCAGGCACTGATGAATGCAAGGTCATGCCCCTCATATTGTTTGCCTGAAAGTATAACCGTCAATCCGCACTGTGATATATCGATTCCGCTGTATCTCACCGATGAATCCATTTATCCCGCTGATGATGCCCGCAGATCATGATAGGTATATGGTTTGGCAACACAAAATTGATGACTGCAGACAGGATATTACAATTTTTATTACCGGATTTCGCGCCAAATACGTATAATTCGTTGAATTTTATCTGTGATTCGTTGCCAGGGAGTTCAATGCTTGAAGCCAGCCATCTGGAGGCCGTGCGTGGTGAACGTGAATTATTCACTGCCCTGAGTTTTTCCATACAACCGGGTGAACTGCTCTATGTTAACGGCCCTAACGGCGCCGGGAAAACGACATTATTACGCATGTTGTGTGGTCTGGTCACCCCCAGCGATGGCGAAGTGTTATGGAATGGCGCTGGAATTCAATCACTTGGCGATGATTACCATAAGGAATTGCTGTTTCTTGGACATCTCAACGCCATCAAATCCGAACTCAGCGGCCTTGAAAACCTGCAAATTGCAGCGGCGTTAGCCGGTGAGACTGTGTCGGAGTCAGCAGCCCTCGAGGCCCTGGATCGTATGGGACTGCAAGGATTTGAAGACCTGCCGGCCAAGGTCTTGTCACAGGGGCAAAAACGCAGGGCGGCACTGGCCCGCCTGCTGGTGAGCAAGGCGCGACTGTGGATCCTGGATGAGCCCTTTAACGCCCTGGACAGGTCTTCTGTCGATGTACTGAGGGCGATATTCAGCGGGCATTTGGCTAATCAGGGTATAATCGTGCTGACAACCCACCAGGAAGTGGCGCTCGATGCCACAACCGTGAAACAGATCAAGTTAGGATCATGAGCGGCACGGGTATACTGGCGACAGTGCGCTTTATGCTGACCCGCGATCTTCTCCTGGCCGTACGGCGTATGTCGGATGTGCTGATTACGCTGCTATTCTTTGTCATCGTGGTGAGCCTGTTTCCGCTCGGTGTCGGTACTGACATGGATACGTTGCGCAAGATCGCGCCGGGGATCGTGTGGGTTGCAGCATTACTGGCCTCTATGCTGGCGCTGGGCCGTCTGTTCGGCGAGGATTTTGCCGATGGCACGCTCGAGCAATTAATATTGACGCCGCAGCCGTTGGCATTGCTGGTTCTGGGCAAGGTGGCCGCGCACTGGCTGGTGACCGGCATACCGCTGGTATTGATGGCACCCCTGCTGGGTCTGCAATACGATTTGCCGACACATGCTCTCGGGACCCTGGTATTGTCACTGCTGGTCGGTACACCGGTGTTGAGTCTGATCGGGGCGATCGGCGCCGCTCTGACATTGGGTCTGCGCGGTGGGGGAGTTTTGATATCCCTGTTGGTGTTGCCGCTGTATGTCCCCATATTGATCTTTGGAGCCGGTGTCGTAGACGCCGGTATCTCGGGCATGAACACTGAGGCGCATTTCTGGTTATTGAGTGCCTTTCTGGTGATCGCATTGGTATTAACGCCACCGGCAACGGCCGCGGCATTGCGTATATCTATAGAATAAGTGTCAGGAATGATTTGTGGCGATAAACTGGTTTAAATACTCCTCACCGGCGAGTTTTTATCCCGTAGTTGACAAGTCCATCCCCTGGTTTATGGGGGCTGCGATCCTGTTGACCATCGCGGGTCTGTATCTGAGTTTTTTTACCACCCCGGACGTCTTGCAGGACCAGAAGGAATACTACCGGATCATATTTATCCATGTTCCCGCTGCCTGGATGTCGATGTGGCTCTATGTCATTATGGCTGCTTGGGCGGCCGTGGGCCTGATATTCAACACCCGTCTCTCGTTCATGATGGCGACCGCCATTGCGCCGACGGGGGCCGTGTTCACCTTCCTCGCCCTGTGGACAGGCTCCTTCTGGGGCCGTACCAGCTGGGGGACGTGGTGGGACTGGGATCCGCGCTTGACCTTTGAGCTGATCCTTTTATTCTTGTTCATTGGCTATATGGCCCTGTATGCGGCAATCGACGATCCGCGCCGGGCTGACAGGGCCGCGGCATTATTGGCGCTTGTAGGTGTGTTTTGTGTCCCGATCATTTATTATTCGGTCCAGTGTCCTGACCCGAACTCCCTGAATTGCAGGGCCTTGCATCAGACATCTTCTTTGCGTTCGATAGAATCCAGCATCCTGACTTCGATGATGGTGATGACATTGGCATACTGGATGTATTCCTTCGCGGTAATATTCATGAGATTACGTTCCATGATGCTGGAGCGTGAAAAAGGCAGTGACTGGGTCAGGGATCTGCTGGGCGATACTCACTGACGATGGCGGATTTTTTCTCGATGGGCGGTTACGGGTTTTATATCTGGAGTTCGTTCGGCATGACGGCATTGGTCCTGGTGATCGAGGCGCTGTCGGTGAAACGCCATCACAAGACCGTGTTGCGGCGGCTGAACCGGATGACAAGGGTCAAGGTAGGTGCAGGAGAATGAAGACACGTCAAAAACGATTGCTGTTTGTTGCTGTCGGGCTGGTAGGTCTGGCTGTTGCATCGATCATGGTATTGAAGGCGCTGAAAGGCAATCTGGCCTATTTTTTCAGTCCCACCCAGGTCGTATCGAAGGAGGCACCGATCGACAGGAACCTCAGGCTGGGCGGTCTGGTCAAGGAAGGCAGCCTGCAACGTGAGGATGATGGTTTGACCGTTCATTTCATGGTGACCGACATGGTGGAAACGGTTCCGGTCGTGTACACCGGGATTCTGCCGGACCTGTTCAGGGAAGGCCAGGGCGTTGTGGCGCAGGGACGTCTGAGCCGTGACGGGACCTTTCACGCCGAAGAGGTACTTGCCAAACATGATGCCACCTATATGCCGCCGGAGGTTTCGGAGATGCTGGAAAATTCACATCAAGCCACTGAGAAGGCCGGTTCGTCTTTGATAGTGGAAGGAGAGTAGCGAATGATTCCCGAGATTGGACACTTTGCACTGATCATGGCGCTGTCGATGGCCCTGATACAGGCAACGTTGCCGATAATAGGCGCGGCTCGCGGCATACCCTCATGGATTGCATTGGCAAGACCTGTAGCACAAGGGCAGTTTGTGTTTATCGTCATCGCCTTCAGTTGCCTGGCCTACGCCTTTATAAGCAATGATTTCTCTGTCTTTTATGTTACCAATCACTCCAATTCCGCCCTCCCGTGGTATTACCGTTTTGCAGCAGTGTGGGGCGGCCATGAAGGATCACTGTTATTGTGGATGTTGATGCTGGGCGGATGGACAACGGCCGTCACCCTGTTCAGCCGCAATCTGCCGGAAGATATGGTGGCGAGGGTGCTAGGCGTATTGGGCCTGGTCTCCGTCGGTTTCCTGTTATTTTTATTGATTACCTCCAATCCGTTCGAACGTTTACTGCCGGCAGCGCTCGACGGCCAGGACCTGAATCCCCTGTTACAGGATCCCGGTCTGGTGATCCATCCGCCGATGCTCTATATGGGTTACGTCGGTTTTTCGGTGGCGTTTGCTTTTGCGATCGCTGCCTTGATCAGCGGCAAACTGGATGCGGCATGGGCGCGTTGGTCCCGCCCGTGGGCGATCGTGGCATGGATGTTCCTGACCATCGGGATCGCGCTGGGCAGTGCCTGGGCCTATTACGAGCTTGGCTGGGGTGGCTGGTGGTTCTGGGATCCGGTCGAGAATGCCTCGTTCATGCCGTGGTTGATGGGAACAGCGTTGATCCATTCCCTGGCGGTCACGGAAAAACGCGGCAGTTTTAAAAACTGGACCGTGCTTCTCGCGATAATGGCATTTTCACTCAGTCTGTTGGGAACGTTCCTGGTCCGTTCCGGTGTGCTGACCTCGGTCCATGCCTTTGCAACGGATCCTGCGCGCGGCGTCTTCATCCTGATCTTTCTCGGTGTAGTGATAGGCAGTTCGCTGTTTCTATACGCACTGCGTGCGCCGCGTGTCGGATTGGGCGGCGGTTTTCATTATGTATCACGCGAATCGATGCTGCTGGTCAATAACGTCATGCTGGTGGTGGCGGCCGGCAGCGTGTTGCTGGGTACCCTGTATCCTTTGATCATCGACGCCCTCGGCCAGGGCAAGCTGTCGGTGGGTCCGCCGTATTTTGAGGCGGTGTTCGTTCCGTTGATGGTACCGATGGTGTTCTTTATGGGAATCGGGCCGATCGCGCGCTGGAAAAAGGCGAGTCTGCCTGAACTCGCAGTCCGGTTGCGCTGGGCATTCGGCGCCGGGATCATCACAGCCATCATCTTGCCGTTTATCCTGGGTAAATGGACCCCGATGATCAGCATCGGCATCCTGATGGCTGCCTGGATCGTTGGCTCATTGATCACGAGTTTTGCACGTACCGTCAGACGCTCGAGGGAACTGGGTGGCAGGGGCCTTGCAGGGCTGTCGCGCAGTTATTACGGCATGCAGCTGGCGCACTTCGGCGTCGCTGTGTTCATTATCGGCGTCACCCTTGTCAAGGGATACGAAACGGAAAAAGACGTGCGCATGGATATTGGCGATACCACATCGGTGGGTGGATACGAATTCCGTTTCGACGGAGTGGTCGATGAGCAGGGTCCGAACTATCAGGCCAAAAAGGGCTTTATCCTCGTCAGCAAGAACAACCGTGTTGTCATGACGCTGAATCCCGAGAAACGGATTTACACCGTTCAGCAAACCGCGATGACGGAGGCCGCGATCGATACCGGTCTGTTCAGGGACCTGTATGTGTCGCTCGGTGAACCCGTCAGTGGTGGTGCCTGGAGTGTGCGCATCTATTACAAACCCTTTGTCGACTGGATCTGGGGTGGTTGTGTGTTGATGGCCCTTGGCGGTTTGCTGGCGGTCAGTGATCGTCGCTACCGGCTGGCGGTACGCAGGCGCAAGCAGATGCCGCGTGGCGATATTGCGGCGGCTCCGAACGCCGTTGCCCGCATGGCACCGCAAAGCAAGGGATAATCCGAATACTTTAATGACACGTCATCTGCGTTTTCTGATCCCGCTGATTGTGTTCGGTGTGCTGGTTGCCTTTTTAGGCAAGGGGCTGTTTCTCAATCCGCGTGAGGTTCCATCACCCCTCATCGACAAGGCGGCGCCCCTTTTCGAATTACCGCGGCTGGATGTCTCGTCAGGAACATTTTCCTCCGCAGACATGTTAGGCAAGGTGTGGCTGCTTAATGTATGGGCAACCTGGTGCGTTGCCTGTCGTCACGAGCACCGCGATCTTGTTGCTTTGTCACAACAACATCTCGTCCTTGTGGTTGGGCTCAATCACAAGGAGCTGCGCGGTGACGGTAGTATAGACAACTCGCAACTCAAATTGATAACACCCGATCAGGAGATTGCATTCGCGCGTCAGCGTGCCAACGAATGGTTGCAACAACTGGGCAATCCATATGTGCTTACGGTATTTGATCTTGATGGACGTGTGAGCATTGACTTTGGCGTGTATGGCGTGCCTGAGACATTCGTGATCGACAAGCAGGGGATTATTCGTTACAAACAGATCGGTCCCGTCACCCCTGAAGCCTTGAATGAAAAGATCCTGCCATTGGTAAAAAAATTACAGGGGTAATGATCTGATGGTGCGTACTATTGTTATCTTGCTTTCCTTGATGCTGCCGGTCTTTTCTCTTGCAGCCAAGGAGGCACAGCCAATGTCTGATGATCCGGTGATCGAGGCACGCATGATGAAGCTTGCCGCTGATATGCGCTGCCTGGTATGCCAGAATCAGTCACTTGCTGATTCACATTCCGATTTTGCCGCGGATTTGCGCCAGGAGATGCGCGAAATGATGAAACAGGGCAAGACGGATAAGGAGATAGTCGAATATATGGTGGCGCGCTTCGGTGATTTTGTATTATTCAATCCACCGTTGAAGACCACTACCGTACTGCTGTGGTTCGGGCCGTTCATACTCTTGGTGGTCGGGGGCGCTGCCCTGATGATCAGTCTGAAACGCCGTCGTCAGCGAACAGAGAAGGCATCACTGTCCGCCGCGGAGATAGCGCGTGCCGAGCGCTTACTGGGCGATCAGGCAGGCGGAGAACGCAAGGTATGATGATCTTCTGGATCGTGGTTGTGCTGTTTATCACCGCGGCACTGCTCTTCGTCATTCCACCCTTGATCAGCCGGCACGCGAATAACGAATCGGTTGAACGGAATACGCTGAATATCACTATTTACCGCGACCAGCTCGCCGAGCTCGAGCGCGACCTCGAGAATGACGTCATTACGCGCGAACAGTACGAGCAGGGGCGCCTGGAGCTCGAGCAGAGATTGCTTGAGGATGTGCCTGAAGGAGCTGATGCATCGGTTGTCGCCAACACCCCTAAAGGTAAAGGCAGACTCGCTGCCGTGCTCGTTGGCATAGCCATCCCTGTGTTCGCGATCGGTATCTATCAATGGCTGGGGACCCCGGAATCCATCTCGCCCTCCGGGCGTGCCGCGGCAACAGCGGAAAATGCAACACCGTCAGATATGTCCGCACAGATCTCCGCGATGGTGTCCCAGCTTGCACAGCGTCTTGAGGAAAATCCCGCAGATCCTGAAGGATGGTCGATGCTGGGACGTTCATATCTGGTGCTGGGCCGCCTCGATGATGCGATTGCGGCCTATGAGAAAGCCATCAGCCTTGCCAATGATGACCCGAACCTGCTGGTCGATTATGCCGATGCGCTGGCCATGGCCAGCGGTGCACAATCACTGGAAGGTAGACCGATACAATTGATCGACAAGGCACTCACGATCGATCCCGACAATCAAAAGGGATTATGGCTGGCCGGTACCGCCGCATTTGAAAGGGCTGATTTTCAACAGGCACTTGATTACTGGCGCAAGCTCTATCGGATGTTGCCGCAGGACTCTGAAGATGCACGAGTCATGCAGGGCAATATCAAGGAGGCCGAGTCCTTGCTGGCGGGTCGATCGAATGTCGCCTCTGTTGATGGTGATGGCGCTGGACAGGATTCGCCGCAAAATGTTGCCAAAGACCTGCAGGACAGTCATGTGACCGGTGTGGTCAAGCTGGACAAAAGTCTTGCCGGCCGGTTCAGCGAGAACGATACCGTGTTTATATTCGCGCGGGCATCGGAAGGCCCTCGCATGCCACTGGCCGTCCTGCGTGCCCGGGTCAAGGACCTGCCACTGGATTTTTCGCTGGATGATTCCATGGCTATCAATCCTGCGATGACTATTTCACAATTTCCGGAAGTGATCGTCGTCGCCAGGATTTCAAAATCGGGCAACGCCATGCCCCAAAGCGGCGATGTACAGGGAACGTCCGATGTACTGCGTGTTGGCGTGGATGAGGCAAATATCGTGATGAACGAGGTCTTGCCATAAGGTTCATCTGATTGCCTGGTCGAATTTATACGGGCTTGAAACAGTATGGCGATGATCAGCGGAAAAATGTCAAGAGGATTATGCGCTGCGTTGCTCATGATGTTTACGCTGTCGGCCTGCAATCAGGCGCCGCCGTTTGATGGTCTGCGTGAAGGCAGCCTGGTACCTCCCCTGACGTTGACCGGGCTTGATGGCAAACAGGTATTGATCGATTCGTTCAGGGGAAAGCTGGTTGTGCTGAATATATGGGCAACGTGGTGCGCACCCTGCAGACATGAATTGCCGAGCCTGGAACGCCTGTATCAACGCCTCGATCCACAGCGTTTTGTGGTGGCGGGACTGTCCGTCGACAATGATGTGCTGCAGGCGCGTGAGTATCTGATCGACAAAGGCATCACCTTTACCAGTTATATCGATCAGGATATGAAGATAGCAACGGATATACTCGCTGTTCGTATTTTCCCGGATACGCTGATTATATCGCCACAGGGCATTGTATTGCGGCGTATCGCAGGAGAGCGCGCCTGGGATGAATCACGCGTGATCAAGGCGCTGGAAGGCGCGTATGAAGGCAACGAGGCGCCGCTGGCCGGCCTTTAACAAGGCGGTGTTCGCTCATGGCGTTGATGACGGCAGATATGCGAAAATAGCCGGCAGGTGGTTATACATTTTGCAGATTAAAGGAGAGCAGGTCATATGTTAAACGGTGCTATCGGAATCGGTGGCTTGATATCAGGCCACAGGCAGTTTGTTCAATGGATGCTGGCACTGACGGGCGCGGTGGTTTTGATGTGTTATGGCCAGTGCCTCTACGCGGCGGATCCATTAAAGGGTTCGAAGTTATACCAGTCACACTGTATCAACTGTCACGGTGCCAACGGCTCAGGCGAGATGCCGAATACGCCCGATTTTTCCCGGGGTGAAAAGCTGTTGCAGTCCGATAACGTGTTACTCGAAACCATCAAGGCCGGACAGGGAATGATGCCGGCCTATCGCGGCATGTTTACCGATGATGAGATACGTGACCTGATTGCATATATCAGAACCTTGCGTCGATGAGGCGTAAAGCCGGCAAGCTACCTTGCATATACCTGGTGCTGCTGGCCGCATATGGGTGCTCCGGTCCCGATGATGATAGTCACGTAACAAGCAATCAACCGGATACAACGGATACCCGGCAAGCAGAGGTTACCGGTTCAAGTGATGATCACATGGCCCATGTTATCGAGTCCTTCGAGGTGGGCCGTCAGGTGTATGTGAGATCACTGGTAGTTGAGCCGGCAAAACACTCCCTGTGGGTGGGCACATCCGTGGGTGTGCATGAGATCGATCTCGCAAATCAACAGGTCCTCAATACGTTTACCCGTGACGATGGTCTCGCCAATGAATATGTCTTCGCCATGATGGTCGATCAGCAGGGAAATAAATGGTTCGGTACCAACGGCGGCGGCGCGACACGTTACAAGGATGACACCTGGAAAACCTTTTTCCCGATGCATGGCCTGGCGGATTACTGGGTATATGCCTTTAATGAACAGTCGGACGGTACCGTGTGGATAGGTACCTGGGCGGGCGCCAACCGCTATGACCCCGTCGACAACCGCTTTACCACCTACTACGATGAGCTGGTCAATGAATGGGTCTATGGCATCGGTGTCGACTCCGGTGACCGGGTCTGGTTCGGAACCGAGGGCGGCGTATCGATGTATGACGGTACGAACTGGCGGTCCTGGACCCACAAAGACGGGCTTGGCGCACCCAATAATGATAACCTGCCTGTGAGCACCAATACCGGTCTTGGAACACGCGCCCGTCATAACCTGAGCGTTCTCAATGGCGGTCAGCCTACCTATAACCCGAACTATGTATTTTGTATTAGCGTTGCAGACGATGATACAGTGTGGGCGGGCACATGGGGTGGCGGTGTCAGTCGTTTCGTGGACGGTGAGTGGCATAATCTCACTACCGCTGACGGCCTGGCCGGTAATATCGTCTTCAGTATGACACAGGACCGGGAGGGGGTATTCTGGTTCGGTACGGAACAGGGCCTGTCCCGCTATGACGGGAAATCGTGGCAGACAATCGGACCTGAGCAGGGTCTGCTGGGTGACAGCGTATATGCCGTTGCATCAACACCCGCAGGGGAGATCTGGGCGGGAACCCTGGGCGGCGTGACACGCATTGGCTATTAAGCTTTAACTACTTGATTACAGGATAAGCAGTTGTGAGATTGAATTACATCGGCATGGCGATACTGATCATCGTGATAGGTGCCGTGATTATCGGGAGTTATAAACTGGGCGAGCAACAGGCAGCCACTTCACAACCTGCGTCCGTTGCAGACAAACAGAATGCAGGTACTGCGGGTCCATTGCCCCCCAATGCCCGCTTGCCGGCGAATCATCCATCCATCACGGGCGGGGAGTCCTCCGCCGGCACTCCACAGGCAGCCGGGCCGTCAGATGCAAAATTCACCCATTTCCGTGTCGGTAACCGCAATGTCAAGTCCCTTTTCATCGACGGGGAGAAGACCTGGATAGGCACTTCCGGCGGTGTTATCCGTTACGATACCTCGAATGACACCTACAAGGTATTCGATAACCAGGTTGATGGTATATTGTCCAACGGTATTTTTCATGTCAGCAAGCTCGGCGACAGTATTGTGGTGGGGACCTACGGCGGAGGCTTGTCGTTGTTCGACACCAAGACGGAACAATGGAAGAACTACAACATACCCCAGGGTCTGGCGGACCAGTTCGTCTATGAATTGATGCAGGCCTCCAATGGTGATGTATGGATTGCCACCTGGTCGGGCGTCAATCGTATTCGGGGCGGTGATCTGGATGATGCATCGAAATGGGACATGTTTACCGTGGAAAATACCCACGGCGGGTTGCCTAACCGCTGGGTATACGGTGAGGAAGAGGGCAAGGATGGCGAGATGTGGTTTGCGACCGAAGAGGGTCTCGCCCGTTTCAAGGATGGCAAATGGCAGAACTGGAAACATGCCGATGGTCTCGGGGCGGCGTATGATCTTGTTAAGGACGAGATCAAGTTTACCAATGATCCGGGCAAGGCATCACAGCATCACGCACAACTCAAAACGGAACAGGGCCTGCAGAATATCGGTGTGGCATACAACCCCAATTATATTATTTCACTGCAGGTCGATCGTGACGGTATTGTGTGGTGCGGTACGTGGGGCGGTGGGCTGGCGCGTTTTGACGGCAGCAGCTGGCATAATTACACGACGGCTGACGGTCTGCCCGCAAATCATATATTTATGCTGTATCTGGATCCGCAAGGACAATTGTGGATAGGCACCAGCAAGGGATTGGCGCGCTACAATAGGGACAGTGACGGTTTCTCCGTAATGACGACGGCCGATGGCCTGTTTGCCGACAATGTGTTTTCCATGGCATCGGCACCTGACGGTACAAAGTGGATCGGCAGCTTCGGTGGGGTCGCCAGAATATTCAGTAATTAATAAAAATACAGAAAGGCAGGGATGCAATATGTCTCCTGATGTCCGTGGTGCTGTATCCGCAACAGTACTACAGAATTTCCACTAAAGATTGAAAATGAATTTGCGACGATGAAGAGTATCGGCATACGCCTTGCTTTTGTTATATCTTTTTTATTATTTGGCCTGATGGTGATGGTTGGATTGTGGATAGACAGGCAACTGACACAGTCCATCGAGGACGAGGACGCCAGGCAGGCGCAGATCCATGCAGAATCGATGCTGGTAAGCCTGCGGACGCTGATGTTGAGTGGCCAAGGAACCGTCGCCAGGGACTGGCTCAACCGTATGCAGGATCAGCGGGGTATCATCGGCATACAGGTACTGCGCAAGAACGGTAATGAGGCGTTTGCCGATACGAATACCGTGAATGCAGTGAATCATTTCCTTAATGAGGAACGTTTCCACCGCGCCCCGACACCGCCACGGACATCCAGTCCACCGCCGCCGGGTATATTTGATCGCGCGTTGCAAGGGAAGACGGTGTTTGACCAGCGTACCCCGGGGCAACTGACCGTCTATATGCCCATCAAGACAGATAGCCAGTGTCTCTCCTGCCACGGTTACGATCAATCTTCGCTGCGCGGGGTACTCAGGCTCAGCCTGTCAACAAAGGCATCGACACAACATATCCAGAACATGCGGACATCATTATGGGGGATTGCGGCCTCCGTCACCGGCATCCTCGCGGTCTCGCTATGGCTGGTTCTGCGTTTCAGCGTATTGAAGCCTATCGCACGACTGCGTAATGCAATCATCCGGGTCGGGCGGGGCGACAGATCTGCAAAATTACCGGTATTGCATCACGATGAACTGGGAATGGTGAGTGCGGAGTTTAACCGGATGCTGAATCGTTTGCGGGCGAGCGAGACACGTATCCGTGCCGTGACCAACAGCGTGGCAGACGCGATCATCACTATCGACGAGCAGGGCATTATCGACACGGTTAATCCCGCAGCGGAAAACCTTTTCGGGTATCGGGCGGAGGAATTATCGGGAAATAATATCAACATATTAATGCCCCAGCCTGATCGCGATCAGCACAACGAATATATTTCCAGCTATCTTGAAACGGGTGATACCAGGATACTCGGCGTGACACGTGAACTTGTCGGCCAGCGCAAGGACGGATCGTTATTCCCGATGGAGCTTGCCATCAGTGAAATGCTGATGGATGACAAGCGTCATTTTATCGGTATCATGCGCGATATTACCGAACGCAAGGAGCATATCGCCCAGCTTGAATATCAGGCATTGCATGATTCCTTAACGGGCCTGCCGAACCGCACATTGCTCGTGGATCGCATTGAGCAGGCGATTCGCACTGCCAACCGGGAACGCAAGCAGCTTGCCCTGGTGATCATGGATCTTGATCACTTCAAGGAGATCAACGACTCACTCGGTCATGAAAACGGTGATCGTGTACTGCAGGACGTGGCGCACCGCATGAAAAGGGTGTTGCGCAGTTCGGATACCATCGCCCGTCTTGGCGGCGATGAGTTTGCGGTCTTGCTGCCCGCCGCGGACGTTGAACACGCATCTCAATTATCGACCAAGCTGCTCTTCGTGCTGGAACAACCGTTCGAGATCGACGGCCATACCTTCCTCATGGGCGCAAGCATCGGTATCGCCTTGTTTCCTGATCATGGCGGCGATGTCGGAACACTCATGAGGCGGGCGGATGTCGCCATGTATGTGGCAAAACGCTCACGGCGCGGTTTTGCGGTGTATGAATCCAGACAGGATCAACACAGCCTGCATTCCCTCTCACTGATGAGCGAACTGCGATCCGCAATCGAAAACGATCAACTGGTGTTGTGTTATCAACCGGTGATCAACCTGCAGACACACCGTGTGAGTGGTGTCGAGGCCCTGGCAAGGTGGCATCATCCAAAACACGGTCTGTTGTATCCGGATGAATTTATCCCGCTGGCGGAACAGACGGGACTGATCAGGACTCTGACCCTGTGGGTCTTGAAACAGGCAACCGAGCAGAGCCAGGAATGGTCCAAGGCGGGTATCGAGCTGAGGGTGGCGGTCAATCTATCAGTGCGGAATCTGCATGATACGCATTTCCCCGAACAGGTCGCCAACATCATCGCCAGCGGCGGCGTACAGCTTTCGCGCCTGAGACTGGAGATCACCGAGACAGCGATTATGTCCGATCCCACCCGTGCCCTTGAGATCCTGAATCACATGGGTGCGATGGGGGTCAAGATCTCCATCGATGACTATGGCACGGGTTATTCGTCGCTTTCCTACCTCAAGCAACTGCCGGTGGACGAATTGAAGATAGACAAGTCGTTCGTGATGGGCATCACCGTGGATGACAATGACGCGGTAATCGTCCGTTCCACCATCGATCTGGCACATAACATCGGCATGAAGGTGGTCGCAGAAGGTGTCGAGAACCAGATGATTTACAACATGCTTGCAGGTCTCCATTGTGATTCGGCCCAGGGGTTCTATATGGGTGAGGCGCTCAGCGCTATCGAACTGGTCAAATGGATGCAGGAGTCACCCTTCGGGCTGAAGAAACAATACCGGCGACCCCAGTTTTCTTAATCGTATGTGAATCGTGTCAGGAAGAAGGCGGGCTAGAAGGAACCGCGTAACCTTCGTTCGCCGGCAGATTGTACGGGCGAAACACATCGATCTTGCGGAAAAACTGGTCGACGATGTAGATACGCCCGTTTTCATCCACATCGATACCGGCGGGAAGCATGTAGTTGCCGGGTATACCGGCATTGCCGCGTTCGCCGATAAACATCAACAACTGGCCTGCGGGGTTAAAGATCTGGAAGTTGCCAAAGGCGGTATCTACAACGTAGATGTTACCGGAGTTATCGACGGAAATACCCTTGGGCCGGGCGAATTGCCCCGGCATCCTGCCCACGGAACCAAAGGCAAAATCGAAACGGCCATCGGGATAGAATGACTGCACCCGGAAGTTACCACCGTCGACGACGAATATCTTGCCATCAGGCCCTACGGCGATTTGCAACGGAAGATTGAAATCACCCTGCTGCTTGCCCCGTTTGCCGATGGTATCCAGCAGCTTGCCGCTGGCGGAGTCAAAAACCAGGAGATGATGGCTGTCCGAATTCACGCCGCCGGTATCCAGTACATAGAGGCGAGTACCATCCGGATTAACGGCGACGTCGGTGGGACGGTTCAGTTGATCCTTGCTGCCGATGGCGCGCAGGTAATGTCCCTCAAGGTCGTAGACCATGACACGTCGCGCACTTACGTCGGCGACGTAGATTTCACCCTCGGTGGAGATGTCAATGCCCAGCGGTTTGACCAGTTCACCGGGTTTATCGATGCCGAATTCAAGAAACCGTTTACCCGGTATGTCATAAAGCAGTACGGCACGCTGCACGGTATCAGTGACATAGACACGTCCTTTATGCACCGCCACATCGAAGGGTTTGACCATTCCCCTGAGCTTGCGTGAAGAGCCGGTGGCGAACTGCTTGAAGCGCATGCCGGCGGTATATTCCTCGACATCGTCGTTGTAAATCAAGGTACGTTCAAAGATAAACCGCGGCTCGCTGGGAGGCGGCGGGTAGACAGGCGGTTCGAATTCATGAGGTTGTGGCGGCGATGCGGCGCATCCCGTCAGCAACAGCACTACGACGGTGGCAATAAGATGGAACGCCCGCTTTTGAAGCATCTAGGATAAAAAACCAGCAGCAACTCTGGAATCAGATCCCAATACGGTAATCGTCATTTTGATTTGCTCATTTTACTTGATGTGACAGGTCTCGCACAGATGCCCGGCCTGAACGCGCAATAACAGTTTGATGTCCGGATTATGGACATTATGGCAGGATGCGCATTCAACCTTGTTGTCATACAGTTTGACGCCGTTATCAAAACCGTATGGTCCGTCCGGGGGCTTGAAGTCGGCGTCCTTGTGGGTGAGCCCCGCATAGGTCATGGAGATCGGGTGATCGTTTTGCAGATCGGTTCCGATATGCTTGATGGCGATATTGTGGGCGACCCTGCCATTATGGCATTTCCCGCAACTGAACAGATCATTGGCGCCGTTGATGCGCAGATGCAAGGCGGCATCATCGCTGGAGCGCCAGCCATTGGGCCGGAAGACCGTCATATCGACCCCCATGGTGCCGTCATGACACGACAGGCACAGCAGGCTGATGGGGCTGGGCGACATGACCTTGTTGTCGAGGGTATTGCTGTCATACAGACTGTAACTGCCGGTGGCGGGTCTGAAGCGGTTAAAGCCGGGTATGCCGCCAAGCTGCGTGGAGTCGGCGCCTTCCCGGTCTGGAGGTATATGGCAATAGACACATGAGGTGCCGTAATCGGAAAAGGCCAATCCCGGCATCGCCACAACACCGGCGCGTTTGTTGAGGCCGGTGAAGTCATGTTTACTGCCAAGGATTGTGCCTGCCAGGGTGGTGGATATCCACAACATGGCGGGTACAATAATCACTGGCAGCCATCTGCGTTTTTCAAGCGCGTATTTCACGTGTAACAGGAATTCCCCATGACGCCATATACTACGGATTTCCATCATTTTATATGATTTATCAGTGATAAGCCACGGCGTTCTGCGGTAATATCACAGGTCCTGAGAGCCTGATGAATGACCCCGCGGGTCATCGTGTCGCCAGCGTCGGCTGAGGTCACATAGGGTTCAGGTTAACATTCTGAGTCGCAATACTATTTCCTGGAGTGCCGGATTGAAGATAAAGATGTTGTTTGGTTGTGTTGCTGTTCTCCTCTCTGGTACGGGAGTACAGGCCTTGCCAAAGGATGGTGCAGACGATACTGCGCAGCATGATGCCCACTACGGGCAACTCTATAAAAGCCATTGCTCGGCGTGTCATGGCGAGCAAGGTGACGGCAAGAGTCGCGCGGAATTCGGTTTGAATCCAGCACCACGCAACTTTACGACGCAGGCGGCGCGTGAAGAATTATCGCGGGAACGCATGATTACGTCCGTGACCTACGGCAGGCCGGGTACGGCCATGGTCGGGTGGGGCAAGCGACTGACAGGCGATGAGATTGCCGGTATCGTGGATTATATCAGGGCAAGATTCATGCAACCGGAATCGCTTACCGATGAAGAACAGGCCAAACAAGGACTGCCCGATGAAGATCAGGCCAGTATTGAGCAACCCGATACGCACACGGACGCACATCCGGGACAACAGATCTACAAGGACCATTGTGCGGTGTGCCACGGTGAAAAAGGCAATGGGTCCACCTGGACAAAGACCGGCCTGAATCCCTCTCCGCGTGATTTCACTGCGGCCGAAGCACGTCAACAGCTGTCGCCGGAACGCATGATTACTTCCGTGACCTACGGCAGACCGGGCACCGCCATGATGCCTTTTAATACACGCTTGTCGGAGCAACAGATCGCCAGTGTCGTCGATTACATCCGTACCACCTTCATGCAGGGTGCGGATGCCGGTAACGGCGCAGCAGCGATGGATGATGATTACGCCGCTATGCCCGGTTTCGGACACAGCCCGCACTCTGCCGCACCGGCGGCAGGCCAATCTTTTAGCACTGGCCCAATGACATCGACAGCGACGGCAGCAGAGCCTGCGGATATGTCATTACCATTCCCTCATGGTCTGGCCGGTGATCCGGAAAAAGGGCGGGAGTTTTATTCTGCAAATTGTTTTACCTGTCACGGGTTGAAAGGCAACGGACGTGGTCCCAGGGCCTCATTTATCTATCCGCCGCCGCGAAATTTCCTCGCCGAAAAATCCCGCAGCAGGCTCAATCGCCCGGCCTTGTACAAGGCGATATATTCGGGAATCCCGGGGACGGTGATGCCATCGTGGGGTAAGGTGCTGAATGATCAGCAGATAGCCAATGTCGCCGAGTATGTGTTCGATACCTTCATCCAGGGTGAAAGGGCGGCAAGAGATCCGCAGTCACCTGCGCCTGCTGTACAGAAAAAAAAAGCCCCCGGAAACTGACGACCATCGATCACGGGCGCGAGATCTATAACGCCTATTGTTATTTTTGCCATGGTTACAGCGGCGATGCCAGGACCCAGGCCGCGAGTTACCTCGATCCGTCGCCGCTGGATTTTACCTCTGCACGCGCTGCGCTGCTGTCCCGCGACAGGATGTTAACGTCCGTACGTAAGGGCCGTTCCGATACCGCCATGATGAGCTTTGCAGGACAATTGAGTGAAGCGGACATCGCCGCCGTTGTTGATTTTATCCGCGGGACCTTCTTTCAAGGAGTGGCATCCAATACCTATTATCATACGCCTGAAAACGGATGGGAGGATTTTCAACGTTATGCGGCGGCATTCCCGTTCGCGCTGGGAGAGACTGCACCGGATACGCCATGGGACCGACTGACACCGGAGCAACGCCGCGGTAAACAGCTTTATATGTCGTCATGCATTACCTGCCATGATCGCGCCGGGACCAGGGATCAGGGAAGGATATGGGAGCCACAGGCCGTATCCTATCCACGCGGCGGTTTTGACCACGTTCAGCACGATATCGACGCACAATCAGCAGCAAGTCCGTTCGCGCGCCACGACAAGGCGCCCGGGTTGAGCGACCTGTCCGAACAGGAACGGCTGGGAGAATCGCTGTTCCAGGGCAATTGTGCATTCTGTCACGCCGCTGACGGTAGCGGCATGAACTGGATAGGGAGCTTCCTTGAACCACATCCGCGTGACTTGACGGACGCCGTGGCGATGGCGGGCATGACCACAGAACGGTTGAGACATGTGATCGAGAACGGCCTGCCAGGGACCACCATGTCGGCATGGAGGTCCGTACTCAACGCGAAAGAAATCGATGCGATTATTGCATACATATCCCGGGCCTTTTATCCCCTGACGCCGGCAAACGGAAAGAACGACGGGGGAGTCAGACAAGGTCCTTGAGGCATGGATATGCTATCCGGGACGCCGTACTCATGGTGTGTCATCAGTATTTGCGCGGCCGTGCGGGTGATGAGTTTTTCCGGTTTGGTGTTATTCTCTTGTTATGTGTTGATCTGACGGGATAGTGACGTGTCTGAAAAGAGTATCAGGGTCAGTGTCGTTGGCGGAACGGGTTATACGGGTGTGGAGTTGTTGCGCCTGTTGAGCCGGCATCCCGCCGTTGAATTAAGTGCGGTGACCTCCAGGGCCCGGGCCGGTCAGGCGGTATCGGACCTGTTTTCGAACCTGCGCGGCGTAATCGATTTATCGTTTACCGAGCCGGATATTGCCGCGCTCGGGCGCAGTGATGCTGTGTTCTTCGCGACCCCCAATGGCACGGCCATGACCATGGTGCGTGAACTGTTGCACTCTGATGTGAGAGTCATTGATCTGGCGGCCGATTTTCGCCTGCAAGACCCACAACAGTGGCGCCAGTGGTACGGGATTGAGCACGCCTGCCCGGAACTGCTGGCCGAGGCGGTATACGGTCTACCCGAGGTAAACCGTGATGCGATCAGGGATGCACGTCTGGTGGCTAATCCGGGATGTTACCCGACCGCCGTTCAATTGGGATTCCTGCCCATGCTGGAGCAGGGCCTGGTCGACAGTGCCCATCTGATCGCAGATGCCAAGTCCGGCGTCAGCGGCGCGGGAAGGAAGGAGTCCGTCGACAAACTGTTTGCCGAAGCGGCGGATAATCTCAAGGCCTATGGAGTCCCGGGGCATCGTCATTTGCCGGAAATCCGACAGGGTCTCAGACACATCGCCGGTCACGATGTGGGATTGACCTTTGTCCCTCATTTGATCCCGATGATTCGCGGCATTCATGCCACCTTGTATGCAGTAGTAACAGATAGGGGGTGTGATTTACAACAGATCTATCAACAACGGTATGAAAATGAACCGTTTGTCGATGTCATGGAAGCGGGCGTACATCCCGAGACACGTTCAGTGCGAGGGAATAATCTCTGCCGTATTGCCATACACAGACCCCAGGGCCAGGACACTGTTGTGGTGCTTGCTGTCATCGACAATCTCGTCAAGGGCGCGGCGGGTCAGGCAGTGCAAAATTTCAACCTGATGTTCGGTCTGGATGAAACGACGGGACTGGACCATGTTGCGCTGCTGCCGTGAGGACCTCGCCGGCATGTCGTCGTGGCAGATTATTAGCCCCTTGTGCAGAATATGTGCATGGAAATTGCATTGACATTGATCAGTACGGATGAAGATTAAGGATTCGACACATGTTATCGTTAAATCTCATCATCCGGCGAGGAAGACGTTGTATGTCGGCCTGATTGCCCTCGCTGTCGGGGCATGTGGATATTTGTTATATGAGTATGGGCGTTATAGCAGCGGTAACGACATCACGAACACCGAGCGCGAAATGGAAAGCCTGCAATCACGCCTCGAGGATCAGGAACTGGAGATCGCACACTTGGCAAAACAGAATGAGATTCTGGCGCAGGGTAAGGAGATAGATCGACTTGCGTATACCGAGATCGATCAGACACTGACCGATCTGCAAAAAGAGAACATGGAACTCAAGGAGGAGATCGCGTTTTACAGGGGGATCGTGGGCACCGCAGAGGAAGTGCGCGGTCTGCAGATCAGGAATTTCAAGCTGATCAAAAATGAGATACCCCGGAATTACCGTTATCGCCTCATCCTGACCCAATTGATCAGGGGTAACCGGTTTGTCAGCGGCCACGTCATCCTGGCTGTTTCGGGTGTACACAACGGCATCGAGAAATCACTATCCCAGCAGGAATTTGTCAGGGAGGATGAGGATGACATGAAATTCCACTTCAAATATTTTCAGGAACTTCAGGGCGAGATTGTCCTGCCGGATGGATTTGTACCGCTCAAGATCACCTTGAGCATTATCCCGCAGGATAATCCACGTAAAACCATCGAGCAGACGTTTAACTGGGCGGATGTGATTACCTAAGGAGGTGATGTCAGATGTGGGGCAGTAACGACAAACAGAAGGCGGAAAAGGTTGATACCCTGATAGGGCAACACACAGAGTTGCGCGGGGATATTATCTACAAGGGCGGATTGCATGTAGACGGCAAGATAAAGGGCAATGTCATCGCAGATAGCGAAGCATCGACCATCCTGGTGCTCAGCGAAAGCGGAACCATTGAAGGCGAAGTCAAGGTCCCTTATATAATCATAAATGGTACCGTTAATGGCGATCTTCACGCCGAGCAGAGCGTCGAATTGGGTGCACATGCCCGCATCAACGGCAATGTGTATTACAACAAGATCGAGATGGCGATGGGGGCTGAGGTCAACGGCAGCCTGGTCCATATCGACGAAGCCGCTAAGTCGGTCGTATCCTTTGATCAGGAGCGCAAGGCCAATTTCGGCACTGAGAAGAAATCTTGACTATATTACTAGGAATTTATATAATTTACACAGATTTTATGTGGAGATAGACGTATGAGTGCAGTACCCGAAACAACCCGACAAGATGCAACGCAACCACCGACACTAACCTTCACCGATAGCGCGGCCGCCAAGGTCAAGGGTCTGATCGAGGAAGAGGGCAATGACACCCTCAAATTGCGCATCTTTATCTCGGGTGGAGGCTGTTCGGGATTTTCGTATGGCTTTACCTTCGATGAAAACGTCAACGAGGGGGACACCGTCATCGAAAATGGCGGCGTATGCCTGCTGGTTGACCCGATGAGCTTTCAATACCTCATCGGCGCCGAGATCGACTATTCCGAAGGTATCGAGGGTGCACAGTTTGTGATTCGCAATCCCAACGCGTCCACAACCTGTGGTTGTGGATCATCCTTCAGTGTATAGCTCTGCCTGACCGATCATGGTTCAGAATCAAGACAAGGGCCCGTAAGGGCCCTTTTTTTATGGCCAAGAATAATTTCCTTACCCGGGCCCGGAAGCAGCAGGCCCAGGCGTTATTTAATGAACAACGCTGGGAAGAGGCAAAGACTCTTTATCAGCAGGTTTGCCGTAAAGATCCACATGATGGGGAGGCCTGGACCATGCTGGGAGTCGTGATGGGCCGGACGGGGCGGATGGATGAGGCGGCCGCGTGTTTTCGCAAGGCCGTTTCAATACTCCCCGATTTTGCTGACGCCCATTACAATCTGGGCAAAGCCTGCAAGGTGTTGGGTCTGTATGACGAAGCGGTTTCCGCTTACGAATCGGCCGTGCGCCTGCGGCAAAACTGGGCGGAGGCCTGGATTAATCTGGGCCATGTTTACAGTTACCAGGGTCGCATGTTTGATGCCATCGAGAGTTACCGTCGTGCATTGACATTAAACCCCGATCTTGCTGCAGCTTATAAGTCCCTGAGCGGTTTACTGATCGCCCTTGGCCGACTGGATGAGGCTGCCGTATGCATGCGCAAGTTGGCACAATTGATTCCCGGAAGTCTGGACGCTACGCTGGGTGAGATCAAAATCCTGCAGCGTCGTGGTGATACCGATCAGGCATACGCCATGGCCCGGGACCTGTTCGAGACACATCATGGCATTCTGGAAGTTGATTTTCTTTATGCAACCTTGTGCGGTCAGACCGGCAGACAGGTGGAGGCTATCGACTTGCTTGAACGTCGGCTGGCTACAGGGGACAGGGCGCTTGATCACCAGCAACTCAGTATGATTCATTACCATCTAGGTGATCAGTACGATGCAATCAGAGACTATCACCGGGCCTTTGAGCATTACAAGTCTGCCAACCAGATAAAATCACACCGATTCGACATGCAGTCCTTCAAACGATACGTCGATTGCTTGATTGAACATTTCAATCCCGATTTCATGCGCACGGCAACGAAAGCCCCGCTCCTTTCTGATCGTCCCCTGTTCATCGTTGGAATGATGCGGTCCGGGACAACCCTGGTCGAACAGATTCTTGCGAGCCATCCCGATGTATGCGGCGCCGGCGAACTTCATGATATCAATACCATCGTACTGGAGATACTGGATACCAAGGAAGACGGACAATTCTCTGCTGACAGTGTTATCAATCTGTGCCAGGATAGATGCAACGCGCTTTCGAAACGCTATCTGGATCGACTGACGCAGATTTCCCCCGATGCCCGTTATGTCACCGACAAGATGCCGCAAAACTTCCTGCATCTGGGCATCATTGCCTTTTTGTTTCCCCGTGCACGAATTATACATTGTATCCGTGAACCCCTGGATACCTGTGTGTCGTGCTACTTCCAGAACTTCGGTACGGCCCATCCCTATACACACAGTCTCGAACAACTGGGACAATATTACCGTGAATACCATCGTCTGATGCACCATTGGCAAAAGGTGATCGACATTCCCATCCTGGATATCGGTTACGAAGAGCTGGTGTCAGACCAGGAAGGCATTACGCGCAAGTTGCTGGAGTTTTGTGATCTCGAGTGGAATGATCAGTGCCTGCGCTTTTACGAGAATAAACGTGCGGTAGCTACCTTGAGCCATGAACAGGTCCGCAAACCCGTATATGCGCATTCGATCGGTCGCTGGAAGCACTATGATGCCTTTATTACACCGTTGATCGATGTCTTGGGCATACAGTAATCAGGCTGTGTATATACCGCCGAGCACCACAGGCTCTGTTGCCCCCGTTACGCTGGGGAGGTTGCCGGGCCGTCCAGACAGGGTTTGACTTGCAAGCCATGCAAATGCCGCAGACTCCACCCAGTCAGGCGGTATCCCGAATTGCTCTGTTGAATGTATAGAAGCATCTTGCAGATGAACCCTGAGGCGTTGCATTAATAACCTGTTGTGCGTGCCGCCACCGCATATCAGTACCTCGTGAACCTGTGCTGGATGTTTATGGATGGAGCTCGCTATCGAACGGGCAGTTAATTCGCACAAGGTCGCCTGAATATCCTGTGGGGACAGCGCAAGATGCATGCCTTCCAGTACCTCATCTAGCCATTGCAGATTGAACTCTTCCCTGCCTGTACTCTTGGGTGATTGCAGATCAAAGTAGGGATGTGCGAGCAGGATCTCCAGCAAACGCTGATCAATCTCGCCGCTCGCGCCCCACTGGCCGTCAGCATCATAGGCTGTACCCAGATGCCGCTCGGCCCAGCCGTCCAGAAGCACGTTCCCCGGCCCGGTATCGAAACCGGTCACCGCCAGATCCTTGTTCCCCGGAAGTAGGGTGATGTTGGCTATCCCGCCTATATTGACGATCACTCGATCGTGATCCGGGACTTGGAATACCTCGTTGTGAAAAGCAGGCACCAGAGGGGCACCCTGGCCTCCGGCCGCGATATCACGGCGGCGGAAATCCGCAACCGTGGTAATTCCGGTGTATTCGGCGATCACATTGGGATTGGCGATTTGCAGACTGTTGGGAAAGGGTGCACGGGGTTCATGATGGATGGTTTGCCCGTGACTGCCGATGGCCCGGATCTGTTGCGGCGACATCCCGGACTTATGCAGCACATCAAGTGCCGCCTGTGCAAACAGGATGCCCAGTTCGGTGTCCATAGAGGCAAGCAACCCGGTAGATCCCTCCGTGCAAAGGCGTGCGAGCCTGTCACGAACCGGCTTGTCATAGGGGGTAAAGGTGGTAGCAAGAATGTGAGGGTTGCCGGACAGGTCCAAAACGACCGCGTCGATCCCGTCCATGCTCGTACCCGACATCAGTCCTATGTACAATTCGGCCATTGGCGAGGGGCTGTGAGTTATCCGGAAATATTCAATCCCGGGTGATCAGATTTGGAATAACCGCAGTTCAAGGATCGTATTACGGATTCAGGGCAATCCTGGTGGAATCAAACAGATCCAGCTGGGCAATGAGCGGCCTCATGACGTTATTAAAATCATCTTTATATTTTGTTGCGAGCGGTGCTGCATCCGGTAGCTTGACGCTCAACGGATTGCGATGTACACCGTTAACCCGGAATTCGTAGTGCAGGTGAGGGCCGGTGGCCAGTCCGGTCATGCCGACGTAGCCGATGATCTGCCCTTGTTTCACACGGCTACCAATGCCCGTGTGACGTGCGTAACGGGATAGATGGGCATAGACGGTACTGTATTTGCTGCCATGCTGGATAACGATGGACCTGCCATAGCCGCCATTGGTGCCTCTGAAGGTAATCTTGCCCTCACCCGTGGCCTTGACGGGGGTTCCGGTAGGCGCAGCGTAATCAACCCCCTTGTGGGCACGGATACGATTCAGGATGGGGTGCTTGCGCCCCAGGCTGAATCGTGAACTGATGCGGGTAAATTCTACGGGCGTCCGCAAAAAAGCCTTGCGCATGTTTTTGCCGTCAGGGGCATAGTAATCGCTGTGACCGGTGCTGTCCGTATAACGGATAGCCCGGTAGGGGGTATTTCTGTTGATGAATTCCGCTGCGAGGATATCACCGTTGCGCAGCTTTTTACCGTTCAGATAGAGTTCTTCGTAGATTACGGTAAAACTGTCGCCGTCGCGAATATCAAGTGCAAAGTCGACATCCCAGCCGAATATTCCAGCCAGCTCCATGGTGAGATTATCGGAAAGCCCCGCATCCTGTGCCGCCATGAACAAAGAACTGTGAATCGTACCGGTGGTGTGTGTTATGCGTCTTTCCAACTCACGTTCGATGGTCTTGACGTGGAAACCGCTGCCGGTATAGGCGGCCTCCAATGTACGCGTCTCGTCCATATCATAGACCAGGCCCTTGAGTTGTTTTGCGGAATCTATATAGAGTTTCAGAACATCGCCGGGATAAAGATGTTTGAGTGATGCCGTGTCACCGTCTGTCGTCATGAGCGTGTGTAGTTGTTGCGCACTGACTCCCAGCCTGTTGAATATCATCGCCAGGTTGTCACCTCTTTTGACGGTAACCGTATGCCATTCGCCGAGATATTGGGGTGAGCTGTTCAGGCTTGCCGGTATGACCGATGCCGACGGGATGTCATTCCCGTTATCCTGTTCCTGACGGGACAGGTTGACGGCCATGGCAAGACTGTATTCCGTGTTGATGTCGTTTGCGGATATGTCCGGGGACGACAGGGTGTGCGGGTGAACGGCCTCGGCCGAGTCGGGAGCGAAACCCAGCATGATACCGAATCCTATGAGGATACCGGCTAACAGCAGCAGGTGATGATGACGCACATACATTTTCCTTTCCCTGGCTGGCGCTCATCGCTTTTGTAATCATGCCTGATTGAGCTTTGATGTTTCACAGCAGTCCCTTCTGAATTTTGCGTACCATAGCCTGACAATTACTTCACGTCAATAAAGCTATGTTAATATGCAATTTTATGAATAACACGGGCAACAAAATGTGACCTGGTTCTCACTTGTCATGCACGATCATGGTATGGAGCACTGGGAATATATCGGGTTTTTCGGACATTTCTGAAGGCAATCTGGAGGGTTCATGACATCAACCACTGAGGCACTGGAACTCATCAAACGCGGTGCCCAGGAGATACTGCAGATTGAGGAGCTCAAGGACCGTCTTCAGCAAGCCAGGCCGTTACGGATCAAGGCGGGGTTTGATCCCACCGCCCCCGATCTTCATCTCGGTCATACGGTGCTATTGAACAAGTTACGCCAGTTCCAGGACCTGGGACATGAGATCATATTTCTGATCGGAGATTTTACCGGCATGATCGGCGACCCGACGGGCAAGAATGTGACACGCCAGCCCATGACCCGTGACGAGGTGATCGACAACGCCCGCACCTATGAACAGCAGATCTACAAGATTCTGGAACCTGAAAAAACACTGGTCGTGTTCAATTCGAGCTGGATGAACGCGATGAACGCCGCGGCATTGATCGAGCTTGCGGCGCAACATACCGTTGCCCGCATGCTGGAACGCGATGATTTTCACAAGCGCTACAGTACCGGCCAGCCCATCGCCATCCATGAATTTCTCTATCCCCTGATCCAGGGTTATGACTCGGTACAACTGAAGGCCGATGTGGAGCTGGGCGGCACCGACCAGAAATTCAATCTGCTGGTCGGCCGTGAACT
>CAZSAK010000002.1:0-202569 GCA_964605155.1 uncultured Chromatiaceae bacterium
TGCATCGGGTTACGGGTCTGGAAGGCCGCAACCGTACTCCAGCCCTTTTCATCAAACAATGCGCGCGTCTGTGTCGGTGTCATGTAGACATCACCGAAACGTTTGGCAAAATCTCCTTGTGAAAGCACCTTGACCGGGCCGGCGAGATTGACCTCACCCTGCTCCATCACCATCTTGACGCCGGGATGTTCCGCATCGGTGGTCTTGAAAACCATCATGCATTCGTGTTCCTTGTCTATGGAATATTTCTCGGTTACCTCTAGGGTGGCCATGATCTCGTCGTTATCACTGTTCACCAGCGCCACATCTGAACCGGTCTTGATACCGTCAGCCGTGGCCTTGTCGGTGGACAGAGTGATTGGTATTGGCCAGAACAGGCCATTGGACATTTTGTAACCATCACATACACCTTCCCAATCGGCATGGGTCATGAAACCCTCAAGTGGTGTGAATCCTCCGATACCCATCATGATCAGGTCACCAGCTTCACGTGATGTTATTTGAACCTTGGGTAGTGATTGCGCTCGTGCCTTTTCTGACTCTAATTGCTTACCATCAAGCAACAGTGTCTTTAGTGCCTCCCCGCCATGAGGGTTAACCAGTCTGGACATGCTTATACTCCCGGGATATGTGTTTGGTTATTCTCAGACCGACGTTTGTATGCCGGTATATTAGATCGCATAGCATAGCAAAAAACACATGAAATTGCTTATTAAATAGTGTTTGACCCGTCATATTCCACTCACAGCATTGCAATACTGTTTTTTTCGGGGATTTAAGCATTTGATGTTAACGTTGAGAATATAATAAATATCAAAGAGGGCCATAATCAGTCAAAGGCAGATTGGAGGTATCCAGATGAAACCCCGCATCAGCATGATCACCCTCGGCGTCCGCGACCTTGCAGCAGCCATCAACTTTTATGAAGAGGGACTGGGATTTCCCCGTATGGAATCTCCTCCCGAAGTGGCGTTCTTCACGCTCAACGGCACCTAGCTGGGGTTATACGGCCGTGAGGCCCTGGCCCGAGATGCCATGGTATCGGCTGATGGTCACGGCTTTGAGTCTTTCGCGCTCGCCTACAATGTAGAATCTGAAACACAAGCAGATGCAGTCATGAATCAGGCAATCAAGGCCGGCGCGATGATAGTTAAACAACCACAGAAGGTATTCTGGGGCGGATACTGCGGCGACTTCAAGGACCCTTATGGTCATCTGTGGGAGGTCGCATACAACCCACATTTCTGGATCGGGCCGCGTGATGATTAATCTCAGGAACCGGCACAATATTTTGAAGCTATATACCACGGGAACATCACCACATGAGCGAAATCATTCAATTCCATGAAATAAATTCAAGCGGTCAGGATTTTGTCGTCGGTGATATCCATGGTTGTTATGACGACCTGCGAGAGAGACTGAAGGATGTGGATTTTGATCCCGAGAGAGACCGGCTGTTCTCCGTCGGGGATCTCATCGATCGCGGCTCGCAATCATTCGAGGCACTGGAGTGGTTGTCTAAATCATGGTTTCATGCCTGCATCGGCAACCATGAAGATATGCTGCTACGTGCACCCTACGATGAAAATATCCGCCTCAACTGGGCACTGTTCAACGGTGGTGATTGGTGGATGAAGCTGGACGATGAGACACATCGTGAATTCGAGGCCACCTTGCGCCGATTACCGATGGTAATGGAAGTTGACACCCTCAATAGGCATATCGGTATCGTCCATGCAGACATTCCGGAGGATATAACGTGGCAGGCATTTTTAGCGACACTTGAATCCGGTAACAACGACGTGCGGGAGATTGCCCTGTGGGGCCGCGCGCGGGCATATGGTTCGTTCACCACGCCTGTTGAAGGCATCGACTACGTGGTATGCGGGCATACAATTACAGCAGATCGTGTAGTACATCGATACGCCAACGTCTGGTTCATCGATACCGGTGCCTTTCTGTCCCACACCACCGGCGGGCATCTGACTCTCATAGGCCTGGAAAGTCTGTTTCAACCGGGCAGTTCTGATCATGCTTCCTCCTAACATGAACAATTGGCACGCCCCCGCCAGCTGCATGACTGCGAAAGGTTAGATTATCGGCATGACGATCTCTGTCTGGATACTGCTGGCGTTCGCGGCCTGGACAATCGTTCTCCTGACAGGGCCGGTGGGTATCTATCGATGGAGCCGCATCCTGACCAGGCGGGCGTAAATCAGGCTACCTTTGATTTGTGCCATCTCACCGCCATCATACCGTGACGCACTACTTGCTGAAAGTGTGAACTCTGTCACCAAAATCGAGTATCGGATGGCCTATCATTGACGCCATGGTCGGGAGTCTGAAAATGACCCGCCCTGATAACGAACAATCAATCCAAAAATACCTGTTCCTTGAGAGAGAGGAATGGAGGTAAACATGACACACAATCTCGTAAAACATCTTATCAGCACATTTATCATCGTGTTTTCGGTCTCATTCGCTGGATTATCGGTGGCTCACGGCGACCGCAATGGAGACCGCCACGGCGACCGTATCGCTACGAAGTGGATGATCGAAGACGCTATCAATGTCTTCAACGTTGACGCGCCGGCCAATCCACCACTGGCCTATGTAAAAAAGCGATTTATGGCACATACCAGCCTTCCTGTGCGACACGCTGAACACTATGTCGTCGAACAGGTCGTTACCACCACGAGCCTGCCACCCAGAGATCCTTCCACGTTACAGCCGGGTATGCCACCGCTGCCACCTGCTGGACCTGTGACGAGTTATGTAATGCTGGATGAGTCGATGAGTCTCAAGGACCTGGGTATTGTCGACGGTGATACACTGCGTATTCGTGAGATCGCCGATCATGACCTCAGTGCGCCGCATAACGAACGCGGATTCCATGCTCGTGATCGTCATCATCATGACGGAGAACATCACGAGGGGCGCCATCACAGGTAATTCAAATATATCAGCTCTCGACCACTCATAGCCGGTCGGCATGTCCTCTGCCGGCCGGTTCAATGAGCCCCCTTAAATCCCCCCAATTCTACAATCTATCAATATCCCTGCGATCATCATGGATGATGGATAGCATGAAATCCTGTAATTAGGACTTCGATCCTTTTCCCAATAAGTTTTTTATGGCCCGTTAAGGTGTTAGGCTGGCTGTTGTTACATCAAATCAGACATAAGTTGCATAGTGGAGATGCCGTTTACCACAGCACAGTTCCTTGCAGTCTTCGGATGTTACAACGAGGCTGTTTGGCCTGCACAAATATTATTGAATATCCTCGCGTTGATTGCCGTCGGCCTGCTGTATTTCAAACGAACAAACGCTGATCGCGCTATTGCCGCTATCCTGGGACTGTTCTGGTTATGGATGGCGCTGACATATCATTTTATCTTTTTCAGCAAGGTAAATCCGGCCGCATGGGTATTCGGAACTGTCTTCCTGATCACCGGGACGTGGTTCCTTTGGCTGGGGGTAATCAAGGGTGAATTGCGTTTTCGCTTTAGCTGGGATTTACGTGGTCTGTCAGGAGCCCTGCTGTTGTTTTACGCCCTGGTTGTCTATCCAGTACTCGGCGATCTATTGAATCATCATTACCCCGATGTACCGACTTTCGGTTTACCGTGCCCTACAACTATTTTCACCCTGGGCCTGTTATTGTTTCTGGTCCCGCCACTGCACAGGTCGATTTTTATCGTTCCGTTGTTATGGACCGTGGTCGGCTCTCTTGCAGCATTCAGATTCGGGATGTTGCAGGATATCGGACTTTTGGTTGCCGGAGGCATGGGGCTGATTGGAGTTATACTTTCGCCGGGACAGAGACTTTATGGATCTTGAACAATTGCATATGATAATCGAAATTATGGGTAAGCTAGATTGCACATGATTACTGAACATTACCGTGCCATGGCCGGATATAACCATTGGATGAACCGTAAATTATATGAAGTCTGCGCCGGACTTTCCGATGAACAACGCAAACGTGATCTCGGTGCGTATTTCAGATCCATTCATGGAACGCTTAATCACATTCTGCTCGCCGACAGGGTCTGGATGGGGCGTTTTACAGGCATACCGACAGCCTTCAAATCCCTTGATCAGGAGCTGCATTCTGATTTTGAACGGCTTATCGCGGAACGCGAAAAAGAGGATCAAAGGATAATCACCTGGGTCAATTCATTAAACGACAACGACCTGTTCAATGAGCTTCGCTATACGGGTATTACCAGTCCACAAGCAAGAAATTACCCTTTATGGTTCGCATTGTCGCATTTTTTTAATCACCAGACGCATCACAGGGGACAGATTACAACCATGCTCAAGCAACTGGGTATCGATCCCGGTGTAACGGACTTGATAATGTTGCCGGAGTTTCAGCCATGATCATAAAGCCATAGTGATCTGTCGAATAATATAGCCTGCCTGGGTCCTGAAACCGATCCCTTATACTCCCTGGAGTGACGTGCACGACAATGTATATGCATATGCGGTTACAAAAGATTCCTCATTGAGTTCACCAACGAAGAAAATCACAAGAAAAACGATCAGGTAGTGATTATTAACTATCATCGCAATCTGTGACCCAATTTGAGTATTGCTTGCACCTTAAAGACTACAATCATTAGCTGTTCTGGTTTTTGAGCGTGCAGAATTGCATTCCTGAAATCCTGACAGATGGTTGGCTTTCTATCACGAATATAGACCGTTGGACATCCGTGATGTTAATAAATCCGCCCGGATTAAATTGATCGTTGTTATTAAAACCGGCGCCATATATCAGAGGTTGTCATCACGAACCCAACGACTTTAAACAGAGCTTCACTCCGAAAAAACTATGCGGATTTATCACAGTTCAGGTATCTGGTTTCCACATGCATGCTCTTGTATACAGTGGACGCCTTCGGGGTTGATCTGGTCGAGGTCGAGCTCGTACATGACGCGCAGGGAGAACATTGTGATCAACAGGAAATCATGGCTATAGATGATCCCCTGGAACGTTTTATGGAATGTTTGAATGTGGTGACGAATTGTTCGCTACAAGGTTCAATGCACTCGATGGTGTCGGCGCCAACGTCGGTGACAACCTGCGTTTTACACGTGTCCCCCGTGCAGACTCCACCGAGTGGTTATCACATACTCCGGCATGGGCAACAGGACCCAATGCGGAAACCTGCGCTATTTGCCACAGTGGCCCGTTTGAAGACGGTTCAGGTCTGGCAGGTGTTAATGTCGTACGCGATCCAAATCGTGGAGCCATCGTGGGTGAGTTTATCCAGCGCAACACGCCTCACATGTTTGGCGCGGGTGCACTGCAACGCCTGGCGGAAGAAATGACCATGAGCTTGCATCAACAGGTTGATCGGGCACGTGCCATTTCCTGTCAGAGTGCCGCTCCGCTGGCAGTCGATCTGGTCGCCAAGGAAGTCAGCTATGGCAGCATTATCGTGTCCTGCAACCCTGCTAGTGACAATATATCGAGGATTAAAGGCATTGATGAGGATCTTGTCGTCAAGCCGTACCAATGGAAAGGTAATTTCATCTCGCTGAGAAGTTTCAATCGTGATGCAGCAAACAATGAAATTGGTATGCAACCGGTAAAAACCACGGGTGACAATTTCGATGGCGACGGCGATGGAGTGATGAATGAAATGGGCATTGGTGATATTACGGCATTATCCGTTTATCTTGCCGCCCAACCACGCCCTGTAACAAAGCTTGAATTGGATGGCTTGGGAATTCTGTCATTAACACGCGATGAAAAACGCAGCATCCGGCATGGCAATGAAATATTCAGGCAGTCAGGTTGTACCGGTTGTCATCGCGAATCTTTAATGATCAATGAACCGGTCTTCACTGAACCCAGTTCACTGGCCGAATTCAGAGAAGATTTCTTCCCCGCCGGACAGGACACAGTTGCCAGTGGTGTCGATCCGCTTAATCCTGTCAGCTTTGATCTGACAAAAGACCAACCGGACAATACCATAGAAGTCGACGGCAAGATGGTTCATTTCGGCCCGTTCGAGAAAAACCGTGATGGTGCCGCGATCATACGATTGTATGGTGATCTGAAGAGGCACGAGATGGGTATCGCACTGGCCGAGAATGTCGATGAGACCGGTACGTGCCCTTCCATGTGGCTTACCAAGGAACTATGGGGCGTAGGTTCTACTCCGCCCTATCTTCATGATGGCCGCGCTACAACGCTGATGGAAGCCATTCTCGAACATGGTGGCGAGGCACAAACGTCACGCAATGCGGTCATAAATCTCACTTACACAGACAAAGGGGATCTGGTCGCATTCCTCGATAATCTTGTCCTGTACAAGGTTATAGAGATCGATGCACCTGTAGTCGATCACTTTCCTCGTCGGCATCGTGACCATGATGGTCACCATGACAGTAAGCGGGATCACAGATTCAGATAAGGATATGACCGGAAGGTGCTGGTTCAGCTCCCTTCTGGCCATAAATTCAAGGATCCATGATACACTTCAATCGATCTACTGTGTTGAGGATGTACATTTAACAACCCGGTAGCTTGAGATAGCTGTCTGTCTGATAAATAACAATGATGTTACGATATAGTGATGGACAGACTCATACCTTACTATCTCGTCATTTTTCTGATGTTGCCAATCACATCTTGTCACAATGGTCCCGAGGAACTCTCGGCGCAAGAGAGCGTCAAACAGCGCTCCAAGATCATGACAGAACTTGCAACCATGAATGGCTGTTTTCAATGTCATGCCATCGATCATACCGTACTGGGACCACCATGGCGGGCGGTAGCAAAAAAATACAAGGGAGATAAAAACGCCCGCGCCTATCTGATCAACAAGGTCAAACACGGCGGTAGCGGGGTATGGGATGAACTGACGGGCGGCGTACCCATGCCGCCCTACTCGCCACGGGTTTCCGATGAACACATCGAAAAGCTGGTCGATTTTATACTCAGTCTGGATACCAATAAACCGCTGGCAATTGAATAAATTGCATTCAAATACAGTTGCTTAATTAAACACACTGCGAAGTAACGATCCATCATCGAACTGCAGCCCGCTGACACCGCCGATCCTGTATGATGATGTACCTACCTGCAATTAGCGGTAAACTGACAATGTAGCGGATATCCAGATCAAGAATAAAGGCTTACTCGCTTGATTCGATGCATATCTGGCTACGGATAAAACGAACAATGCTAGAGGAGAATGCCATGAGATGCTTTAAAAGTTTATTGCTTTTTTCCACATTAATCCTGTCCTCCATCGTTAACGCCGAGGCATACAGCTCGCCACTCATCCTCGCTGCCTCAGAAGGCATGCTGACCATCATGTCCCCCGATGATGGCGCCGTTCTGAACAACGGTTCCGGTAACGAGCTCAAATACAATATCACGCTCAGCCCAAGTGGAAACCACCTCCATGTCTACATCGATAACCAAAGACCCATCATCGTTCGCAAGGTCAGCGGTTGTCCATGTACGTTGGACCTGCCTGACCTTGCGGCGGGTAAACATACCATAGCAGTCAAAGAGGCGACCTCCGGTCATTCTCTAACGGGTCTTCAGGCCGAGGTTTCGGTAACCGTTCAATAATAATGGATTCATGGAAAATCTCGTCTATACCCTGATACAGATTTTCCATAACTTTGGCGCTGCTGCTGTCATCGGCTTTTCCGCAGCGGGCTTATGGGGAGGCTACAAGGATGTCACAACGCAGCGCCGGTTATTTCTCTACGCCGGTTTTGGCTGGTTGATACAAGCAGTGAGCGGTCCTTCCTTCGGAGTTGCCAGTATCCACTTTCACGGAACCCTGCCTGACATCTACGGCATAGCCGTGACTGCGCTGAGCATTAAAATCATCTGCGCAGTCATCGGACTGCTGCTGGCCGCGACCCTGTTCCTGAAAAGGGGCAAGGGCAACGAAGTAAGGATTTCAAGGACAAAATTCGCCGCGCATTTCACACTAGGCGTCATCGCTCTCACCTCTGCGGCTTTCCTGCGCTGGTACTCATGAAATGGACGGGAAATCACGACCCGGATAGCATTCATGATCAGGGGGCAGAAATCTTCGGATAGGTACGCCGTAACACAAGATTGTTGACCACATAGGTAATAGCCAGCATGATCAATACATTGACCAATATCGGACTGAAAACAAACTGATATCCCAGCGCGTGGATGTCCTTTCCCCCCACGACCGCTATCAGTGCCGCTGCGCCACCTGGTGGATGAACGCAACGTAACATCGCCATTAACAGGATCGACAAGGCCGCTGCAAGCGGTGCGGATATCGCCAGTGTTTCGATGTGCATGGCACAGGTCACACCGATAAGTGCAGATACGATATGACCTCCCACTAACGGCCAGGGTTGAGACATGGGACTGTGTGGTGCGGCGTATAACAATACGGCCGATGCCCCCATGGACGCGGATAATACCAGCGCGCTTTGCTGTCCCAGAACGAATTCACTGGTCAATGTGACAATCATAAGACTGATAAACGCCCCGAAGCAGCTGACAAGATATTCAATCTTGATCAAATCAGCAGTCTTGCATTTTATTATCTTGTCGAGCAAGACGAGTGCACATCAACTCTAGGGGTAATATGAAACGGATCGGCATGGATATCGCTAAGCGCTGCGCCGGCGAGAAATGCCTTCCTTTTTGACTGTGACACCATGTCCGGGTGACCGCATAAAAATACCCGCCAGTTTTTCAGACTGGTGTGAAATGTGAACACAACATCATTAACGCGTCCGCAGGCAATTCCCTCCACCTCGTCCTCACCCGACAGGCATGGCATATAATTGAAGTTACTGAAATCACGTGCGAGATCGCGCAACTCATCGACCATGTATAAACCGTCGCGATCCCGGCTACCGTGATAGACCCAGATTGGTCCTTCATGCCCTTTGTACAAGGCATCACGCACGATTCCGTATAACGGCGCCAGACCACACCCTGTACCGATCAACAACAGTGGTTGCTCGGGTTGTCCAGGCTGGTAATAACAATCCCCTAAGGGAGCACTGATCTCCAGATACTCATTGGCCTGTAAATCATAATGTATCCAGTTACTCATTCGTCCACCATCAATGCGAGCAATATGCAATTCCAGGAAATCCTCGGTCTGCGGAATGCTGGCGATCGAATAGGATCGCACCAGCCCGTCATTACGAAAGAGATTTAGGAACTGGCCGGGACGATAATCAATCCTCTCCGCAGGATCCAGTCGCACACGTACAATTCTGGGACTCAGCTTGTCAACTGCTAGCACGCGAGCCGGCAATCGGATCAGTTCAGGTGCGTGCAGCGTCGCCTCGAAATCACCTTGTGGTGTGCACATACAGGCAAGGAAGTAACGCTGATCCTGTAATGATTTCCTGATGCCCTTCTGTGAATCTGCGGGAGGATCAGACTTTACCGCCCGCATCAGGCAGGACTGGCAGATACCGTTTTTACACGAATGAGGAACCTGGACATCATACCTCATCAGGCATTCCAGTACGGTTTCCTCAGTCAGTCGTTCGTAGTACTTCCCTTCGAAGATCAAGTCGGGCACGATGAATCCCTGATCCGTGTGTTGATTATGTATACGTAAAAGGACACTGGCATACCTCAAGGTTAAGGCATGCCAGTGGATTCGCGTGGATTAATGACCTCGACCAAGAACGTCGTCCCGTACACTGTTGGCAATGTCAGCCACCTGTGTGATCAACTCGTCCTTTACGCCGAGTTCTTTTAGTGTCGAACCGAGGTCTTCAATTACTGCATCGACGTGGGAGTCATCAAGACCCATACTCAGGAGGTGTTTGTGCCCTTCATACATATCCTTGCCACTATAATTAGCGGGCCCACCAAAGACCATAGTGAGAAAGGATTTCTGCTTGGCGGCCTGTTCTTCCATGTCTACGCCCTCGAAAAAACGGCTAATCCGATCATCGGCCAGGACCTTACGGTAAAAGATATCGACCGCAGCATTTACTGCCGGTTCACCGCCCAATTGTTCGTAAAGTGACTGTGTCATGGTATTTTCTCCTCTTCCTTCATTGTTGAATTTACTGAAACCTCCGGCCTGCAATAGCTACCGTTTAAGATATATTTTAAATACATTTATACTACCGGCCTTTACGCATGTCAAATATTTTTTATGAATTACAACAGGTTATACCTTATCAAGGCAGTCGGGTATTCACTAACGAAAAGGGACAGTATGAAGCATTTCATCTACTTTCAGATGCTGATCATGAAGATTCAACAGCGTACAAGCTCTATCGATTTCACGCCATATAATATATAGAAGGAGACACCTTCCTTCGTCGATGTAATAAAACAGATATGAGCATGAAACTTCTCCAAGTCACCGCAATAATACTTCTGGCCATATGCACCTTTACAGCAACCGTTCACTCAGCGACATTTCCTGACAACACAGTACGTATTACACGGCAAGAAACCGGTTTATCCGATTCAATCCTTGCCGAGGCATATAAAACCCATACGAACAACTTGCAGGTCCAGGGGGAGGGTATGGTCGTGAAGCTGCTGCCGGATGATAATGATGACAACCGGCATCAACGGTTTGTCATCAAATTGTCCTCAGGTCAGACGCTTCTGATTGCACATAATATCGACATAGCGCCCCGGATCAGTTCACTACATGTCGGCGACAGTGTGGGCTTTTACGGGGAATATGAATGGAATGAATATGGAGGAGTTATACACTGGACACACCGGGCTCCGGATGGCTCCCATGTTACCGGTTGGCTGCGACACAAAGGTCAAATGTACCAATAATTGCTACTTGGATCTGTTAGTCAGAGCAGAGGAGCTTTACTCACCTCCTCCTGCGGGGACCGGCTGGATACCGGCCCCGCAGGTTATTACTTGAGAGAACTATAACCCTCAGTGGGAAAATCTAGAATTCCTGACCCCAGGATACGACCGCCCGCATGTCACCCAGGTTGTTGTCCAGGTCTGTACCCCAAAATGCAAAACTGAAATCACCCTTGCTGAGGGATAAACTCCAGTCCGTATATTCATCACCTCCAAAGGACTTGTACAAATCACCGGTCGCCGAACCCAGGTGCACCCCGAGACCCAGGTCTTCAGTCAATGGATAATCAAAGGCAGCTTCAATATATGTCCCGTCATCGGCACCGGCAGCGTCAGATTCAGCATTCACAACTTCAGATATTTTGGCACTGAAATAACTATAAGACCCACCGATGTATACCTCGGTGAAATCCGCTTCAACATTGGAGTCGACTGGATAGGAATACAGGATCACACCGACGTCATATCCAATACCGCTCGCTTCACTGGCAAATCCACCGTAATAATCGATCTCATACTGACCGCCGGCAAGATTTGAGGTCCACGTTCCCAGGTAGAAACCGGATTCATGCGAATAGTCGAGTCCGCCGGAAACGGCAGCCTCGTCGTCAGTCTGGGTGAGTCCGTGCCATATATAGTTAGAGGTTACACCGATATTGCCGGTGACCTCGGCAAACACGCTGCCACTCATTACCACCGATGAGGCCAATGTCGTTGACAGGGCAAGTTGCTTAACATTCATAATAAAATTTCTCCCTTCCAGATTTGAGGTTAATGTCTATGCAAACGAAAACTAATCTATCGTCTGTTTGATAAATAGCATCAACCATGCCAAATCATCATATTTATTAACATTCAAAGGGTTAAACTAAAATCTCGCTCGCGTTATACTGTTAATATGCACTACGATGAAACGTTTACCTGCCTGATGCACTATCGTGATACATTACCGGGATCTGTCTCTGATACATCTGGACCTGGAGTTGGTACTGCGCTATATCATGCAACACTGAAGTGATACACCAATGTCCGGACCCATGACAGACCTGGATACCTACTTCGAGCGAATCGGATATCCGCATGAGCTAAAACCAACACTTGAAGTACTACAACAACTGCACTCCTGTCATCCTGTTGCAATTGCGTTCGAGAATCTGTCTCCGTTTCTGGGATTAGAGGTCAGACTCGATATTGATTCGTTACAGGACAAGCTCATCAGAAAAGGGCGTGGAGGTTACTGCTTTGAGCACAACCTTCTGTTCTCCCACATACTCAAATCGCTTGGTTTCAAAGTACAGGGCCTGGCAGCCAGGGTATTATGGAATGTTCCGAATCAGTTGGTGCTGCCACGCACGCATATGTTATTGCTGGTGAAGATTGGAGATATCGACTACATCGCGGACGTAGGTTTCGGCGGCTTGACACTGACAACACCATTGCGGCTCGATACAACATCTGAGCAGCACACGCCTCATGAGACCTTCAGACTGTCCAAGTCAAATGAGATGTATACCCTGCACGCGAAGATCACAAATGAATGGAAACAGGTCTATGTATTCGACCTGCAAAAACAACACCAATCCGACTACAATCTGGTCAACTGGTATGTCTCCAATCATCCGGAATCATGTTTCGTTACAGAACTTATAGCCGCAAAACCGTCCAATGACCGCCGACATACGTTGATCAACAATCAGTATTCCATTCACCACAGTGATGGTTCTACTGAAAGGAGAAAGATACAGGACATACCTGAACTAGTCGATGTACTCGAAACCGACTTGTGTATTTGCCTTGATAACCTTCCTGATTTCGAACAATCATTTACGCGCCTTGTCACCGGATGTGACGTTCGCTGAAATACTAGGCAATTACCCGAGAACATTTGATTACTAAATTTGCCGAATATATACCCCGAATATATATAAGGGACTGATAATTATTCGTATATCGATATCAACGCCTCGTCTGCTAGAATTTGTTGACGGATGGATTCAAAGGAAATTTTTCAGCGTGGACGGTTCTATAATAAAATGGCAGACGTATTACTGAATGTCTGAGCTACCTGTTACTGAAAATCGGCTCCCGTATCGATACTTGGTTTCCAGCTGAAAAGAAAATGATGAATCTGAATATACTCAAGGATAATGCCTGGTTTGGCAGGGAAAGTAACGCATCACTGCGGCGCCTGCTGCCGCGTCTTGAGGAAAAATACAAGCATCGGACGGAACAGGCTGAGTGGGATGTCTATATTGGTCGTCTCAAGCGGCATTTCCCCCGCCTGTTCGGTCGTATGCACGCCCTCTATGGTGGAGATTATGATTTTTTCTACTACCTTGAGAATACATTATCATCCGCAACCGAAATGTGGCTCGCCCGTTCAGCCGAGCTTAAGGCACTGGACGCGATGCGTGAAGCCGATCCTGACTGGTATCTTTCGCACCGTATGGTCGGCGCCATGTGTTATGTCGATCTGTTTGCCGGTGATATCGAGGGCTTGCGTAAACGCATCCCCTACCTTTCCGAACTCGGTATTACCTATCTACATTTAATGCCGGTGTTCAAGGTGCCACAGGGTGATAACGACGGTGGCTACGCAATTAGCAGTTATCGTGAATTGAATTCCACGCTGGGCACAATGGAAACACTGGCGGAGCTTGCCTCCGAACTGCGTGCTCACGGTATCTCACTCGTGCTGGATTTTGTTTTTAATCATACAGCGGATGAACATGAGTGGGCAAAAAAAGCGCAGGCAGGCGATGAGGAATTTCAGGAGTTTTACCGGATGTTCACTGATCGTAAGTTACCCGATGCATATGAAAGCAGTATGCGTGAGATTTTTCCAGACGATCACCCCGGCGCATTCACTTATAACAACCGTATAAAAAAATGGATATGGACCAGCTTCAATAACTTCCAGTGGGACCTGAACTATGAGAACCCTGCAGTCTTTAATCACATGGCCGAGGAGATGCTGTTTCTCGCTAACCAGGGAGTAGAAATCCTGCGTCTGGATGCTGTGGCATTTTTATGGAAAAGGCTGGATACCGATTCGCAGAATCTTCCGGAGGCACACTGGATCATACAGGCCTTCAACGCCATTGCCTCAATAGCTGCGCCGGCCATGGTATTCAAGTCAGAAGCCATAGTACATCCCGATGAGGTCAACAAGTATATCAATCTCGAAGAATGTCCACTGTCCTATAATCCGCAGTTGATGGCACTGCTCTGGGATGCCCTGGCAACGCGCGATGTACGTATTCTGAAACACGCTATGCAACACCGTTTTGCGATTCCTCAAGGCTGTGCGTGGGTCAATTATATACGCTGTCACGATGACATTGGATGGGCGTTCTCGAATGATGACATTGAGGCCATCGGGTACAGTGCAATACATCACCGGCATTTTCTTACCCGGTTTTACACAGGGCGTTTTGATGGCAGTTTTGCACGTGGTGTTCCCTTCCAGGAAAACACTCAAACCGGTGACGCTCGCATATCCGGTACCTGTGCCTCACTGGCCGGCCTTGAGAAGTCACTCGCTGAAAACAACCTGGAACATTTAGAGCTGGCTATCAGACGTATCCTGTTACTGCACGGTGTTATAATGACTATCGGCGGCATCCCTCTGATCTACCTGGGCGATGAACTCGGCATGCTGAATGACTATGACTACGACAAAGACCCAACCAAGGCGGGCGATACCCGCTGGTTGCATCGTCCTCCCTTTGACTGGCAACGCGCCAAGCAACGTCACGATATCAATACCGAGGTGGGCCGTATTTATAACGGATTTCTACGTCTGATCCAGCTGCGTCACCAGAATCTGGCCTTTACCCGAGCCGAGACAGAATTTACAGATACAGGTAACCAGCATGTCTTCGGGTTTTTCCGTACACACGACCAATACAGTGTACTGGTACTTGGAAATTTCAGCGAGAAAGAACAGAGACTGGAAGCACGTCGCCTGCGTCATATGGGAATGCGTAAGATGATGATCGATCTTTATGCTGGCAAATCCATCACGGCTACCCAGGAGCTCATCATGGAGCCGTACCAATTTATGGTCCTGACAAGGGCTATATAGAAATGGTTACACAAACTGCGTGAATAATCCCGTCGATTGCCTGTTATTGCTTATTAACAATCCTTGACTCAACCTTATGTCATCAAGGTTCAGATTAGTATCTCTACGATACATGATGTATTTATTGCTTGCTGGTTACAGCAGACAACAGGCCTATGAAGGTATCAAAGCACGCAGCCAGAATGAATGTTACAGACTTCCGGATTCACAGCGCGCAAAATGTCTGGAAACCACAGACGTCAGTTATGAAGAATACCAGCGCCGGCGTGAAGAAATCGAAGGCAAGGAATGAAGAATGTTTGAAATATGGTGGTTATATTCCGCAAGCATACCCCTGATTGTGATCTGCATAAGTACTTCTATAATATTTTGAATAAATTGCCATCTGATACATACAGCATTCGACCTTTAAAATTAGTTTACATGTTTGCCCATAGGCCGCCATTGATTGGTAACGGTAAATGATTGTATGAAACGGACGGAATATCGATTCCCGCGATCCCTAAACTAAAAGATATTAAAGAGAATAATCCGGACTACCGTTATATATCCGTATCGGATATCTGAACAATGTGCGGATTTTAAGAATTCCAACAGCCTGTATTATAATGAAACTGTTCATCAAGTTAATGATTTTCCTGGTTGTAGTGGCCTGCGCTGCGCCGTTTATCCTGAAAAGGGACGATGCCCGTCCGTGGATGAGCCTGTCAGACCTAAAGACTCCGGATATCTCACTGCCCGATGTCAAACCGATTGCCGATCAGATTTCAGGTTTGACTGACGAGATATCGGACAAGAAGTCATCTGAGCCTGATACTGTCTATAAATGGAAGGACGAAAACGGTGTCTGGCATTTTGCAGACAACGCAAGCACGGCGTCGACCAGTGAAGCGATTGAAATCGATTCGTATGCCAACCTGGTACATATCGAGCGCGGACGTTTTCATGTCGATCAGACATCCGATATAGAGCAAACAACGAGGCAAGAGAGGAAAATACCCGACAACAAGCCAACCACGCTTGATCCGGATAGCAGCCCCTACCGACAACTACCCGAACTGATCGACCGGGCAAAAAATATCGAACAAGTTCTCAAACATGGCAGTCTCAGGCAAGAGCGGTCCATAACCGAATGATCATCGGCATAAATGCTGATATAGCTGTATAATTTCCCGATAGCGTCTACACTATCCCATTCAGTCGTGGTGTGAATTCCGGCCAATCCGGTACCACCCGGGACGGCACATGTAAAAAATCCAGATGATCCGATGACCTATTTTTCAGAAGCATGTGAACGTAACAAGGGCCCCATACTCAATATCCTGAGAGATATACTGAGGAACAGCAAAGCAGTGCTGGAGATTGGCAGCGGTACCGCACAGCACGCCGTGCACTTCGCCGACAACCTCCCACACGTGCAATGGCAGCCCAGTGACGTACGCGACAATATCCCCGTCATTCGGGAAAACCTGAGCAGATATTGTCCGACGAATGTCAAGTATCCCATCGAACTCGACGTCCGGAACCATCCCTGGCCAGTCGGCAGGGTCGATGCGATTTTCAGCGCCAATACCCTCCATATCATGTCCTGGAAACATGTTGGGAATTTTTTCAAGGGCATAGGAGAGGTCCTTGAAAGAGACGGACTGCTCTGTATCTATGGTCCGTACCGTTATCACAATGCCTATACCAGCGATAGTAATGCCGATTTTGACAAATATCTAAAAATGCGTGACGCTAACAGTGGTATACGCGATTTTGAAGCAGTCGATGAACTGGCACGACAACAGGGGCTGGTTCTCGCGCAGGACAACACGATGCCCGCCAATAATCAATTGATCATCTGGAAACGGGGAATCAACCATGGACACAAATGACGACTTCATAAGTTGCTGGAATGAAATCCTGGTACCCAAGTGGAACCGATTTCGCCACCTGCTATCGGGCAACGGTGCCATTCACAGCGCCATCGCCTACCAGGATTTTGGTTTTCAACCCGGGGAAAAAGTACTCGATATTGGCTGCGGATACGGCGAGACCTGCCTTGAAATCAGCAGGATGGTGACAGACAGAGGTGAGGTCGTGGGACTGGACTGTACTGATTCATTCCTCAACACAGCCGAGATGGAAAGGTCTGAAGCCGGTGCAGATAACGTCAGGTTTGAACTGGGCGATGCCCAGACACATCCATTGCCGGAGGAATATTTCGATGCCGTGTTTTCACGCTTCGGCGTCATGTTTTTTCAGAGCGTCGTGATGGCGATGCGAAACGCTCACAAGGTGCTCAAGCCCGACGGCAAGCTGTGCATGATTGTCTGGAGAACAATAAACGACAATCCCTGCTGGGGAGCAGCGAAAGAGGTTGCACTCAAACACCTGCCGCCACCGGGTGATAACGCCAAGACTTGCGGGCCCGGCCCGTTTTCCATGGCCGATGAAGAGACCACGCGCGCGATGATGAAGGCCGCGGGCTTCGAACAGGTTGATCTCTTCAAGCGAATCGACGCCGATATCTGTATCGGTACATCCATCGATGAAGCGATCGATTACCAGATCCTGGTAGGACCTTCAGGGGAGATCATTCGTGAAGCCGGCGAACTCGGCCAGCAGAAGCTACCCGAGATCCGCAGTGAGCTGGAAGAACTGATGAAAAGACATCTACGCGATGATGGGGTCTACATGCCATCCAGTACCTGGGCGATCATGGCACGCAAGCATTAAAAAAGCCCGAACAGGCGCTTACCCGGTGCATGATGGGACTCAAGTAGCTGTATAAGATCATCGCGACCGGCGGCGACGGCAAGATGGCGTGCCTGTTGTTTCTTGTTATTCCTGATGTCGGGATCCGCGCCACCATCCAGCAGGGCACGCACGGCCCCGGTATGCCCGCTTGCAACCGCCATAATCAATGCCGTGTTGCCGATATTATTCTTGTCATTTAGCCGGGCTCCCGCCGCGACCAGTGCCCTGATGACAGTCTCGTGTCCTTTATCCGCGGCCAGCATTAACGGAGTGTTGCCGTTCTTACTGCGTATGTTGATATCCGTACCGTAACGTATCAAGGCATTGAGCACGTCAATGTGGCCACGTGATGCAGCCCGCGATAATGCCGTCTGCATCTCCGTATCCGTCATGTCGGTGGCGGCCTTATGTTTCACCAGTTCATTGACCGAGCCGACACGTCCGGAATCGGCTGCATACCACAATGCGCTGCGACCCTCTGAGTCACGTGCGTTGACATCCGCCCCCCTTTTTAGCAGGGTCTTGACCATGGTGGATTGATCCAGTTTCGCAGCCAGCATCAATGCCGTTACCTTGTTGTTTCCCTTTACATTGCTATCAGCACCTCTTTCAAGCAATGTTGTGGCGATGTCAACATTCCCGGAGCGTAATGCGGCAATCAGGGATGAATCCTCCCCTGCCTGATGAACATTCACATCCGCACCGTGATTCAACAGCAGCGATACACAATCCGCATGACCGTTCTCGACCGCCAGCATCAATATCGTCTTGCCATTGCGCAGACGCGCCGTAACATTCGCACCTGCATTCAACAAGGCCATGACGGTTTTCGTATGGCCCTGCCAAGCAGCTCGGCTCAAAGCCGTATGGCCATCTATATCAGTGGCATTGACATTGGCACCCTTCTCGATCAATACATCAACTATATCCTTCTGCCCACGCCAGGAAGCGATCATCAGACTCGTCCATCCTTTGTACAGAGCCTGGTTTTGCGCCTGCTCTGAAATTGTCTGTTCGACATTCGCCAGCATCAGCTTCGGGCTTTTATCACTTTTTGCATGCGCAACGGCACCAGCGGCCAACAGGATTGTAACAAAATCCCTGTCGTTATTCTTTTGCGCGATAGCAAGCGCATCCCGATGTTTCTTGTTTTTAACATGGATATCAGCGCCCTTGTTCAACAATACCCGGACCATTTTTTTGTTTCCCCTGCTCAGTGCAAGGAGTAATGGCGTATTTCCATTTTTATCCCGGGTATTGATATCTGCTCCGGCGGAAATCAATACCGATGCACTGATGCTGTTACCCGCGTTGGCAGCCAGTAATAAGGCATCGTCACCATATTTGTCTCGGATGCCTACATCCGCAGCGTTGTCCACGAGCACATGTACGATCTCATCGAAACCGAGTTCAGCTGCGTCCATCAGTGCAGTTCTGCCGTAACGATCCATTGCATTAACCTTGATGTGCCTGTCCAGCGATGCGTTCACCCTGTTGATATCGTTATCCCTTACAGCGGCCCTGAATGCCTCCAGATCGCTGATGGAATCATGATGAACATCCTGTTCCTCTACCCGTAGTCGAACCGCGGGATTATCCTCGCCGAGTTTCGCCTGGGCCATAATGTGTCCCTGCCCTGCGGCCTGGGTATACCATTTCATGGCCTCATCCATATCGGTATCAACGCCCCAGCCGTTCTCATACATGATTCCAAGGTTATACTGGGCCTTGTCATGACCCTGCCTGGCGGCCTTTAACAACCAGTTGAAAGCGGCTGTGTGGTCCTTGGCAACACCGATGCCGGAGCGATAGAGGGAGGCCAATTGATACTGTGCCTCGGCGTCACCCCTCTGAGCTGCGGGTATCAGCAGGCTGACAACCTTGTTATAGTCCTTGATACGCGCCGCGGCCTTTACTTCATCCATAACATCGGCGTAAACAGATGCATATGTAAATGACAACAGCCAGAGACTGTATGCAGCAACCTTAAAGATTATCCGAGAAGTGTGTATTACTGACCTCATACCGAGTCAGGCCGTCCCGTACTTTGTTTCGACATCTATACCGAGCGATTTCAAAAAGGGGGTCGGCAGGATCCCACCTGCACAGATGATAACGGTGTCATTAGACAGTTCAATGTCTTTACCGCCCTGCTCAATCTTCACTGAATCGGTGGTGATCTCCTTGACGTTGGATTTCATTAGCACCGTTAAACGACCGGCATTCTCCGCCTGCTGGATCTTGATGCGATTCTTATCCTTGGCCCGTGAAAATGCCTCCGAACGATAGGACAATGTCACGGTGGTTCCATCCACATGGGCTATACTCATGGCCGCCTCAAGTGCACTGTCACCCCCGCCCACGACCAGGACATGCTGATTACGGTATTGCTCGGGATCGATGAGCCGGTAAACGACCTTGTTCAAATCCTCTCCCGGAACACCCAGCTTGCGTGGAGTACCACGCCTGCCGATGGCCAGTAATACCGCACGGCTTTGATAACTGCTCCGGCTAGTCTTGATTATAAAATCACCATCACTACGAGTTACCTCTTCGACGCGTTCATGATAATTAATCTTGAGATTTGTTTTGCTTTCGACCTCCAGCCAGAATGCCAGTAAGGCCTCCTTGGTCGTCTCCTTCATCTTGACCTTGCCGATAACCGGCAAGTGGACGGGTGCGGTCATCACGATTTTTCCTCTCGGATAATGCGATACGGTTCCGCCCAATGAATACTGCTCGATGGTAACAAAACGCAGATTATGCTGTGCTGCGGCGAGTGATGCCGCGATACCCGCGGGACCGGCACCGACGATCACCACATCCAGGTGATTACCCTTGCCGATTCCCTTCAGTTGGCGTATGGATTCGACTGCCTGACATCCCTGTTCAATCGCATTACGGATAAGCCCCATGCCTCCCAGCTCACCGGCGATAAAGATACCCGGTACGTTGGTTTCAAAATCCGGATTGATAACCGGTATATCCACGCCCCTCGTTTCACTGCCGAATACCAGCGATATCGCGTCCACCGGGCATGCCGCCTTACAGGCACCGTGTCCGATACAGTGGCTTGGATTGATCAGCTCTGCCTTGGTATTGATCAGACCGAGGACATTGTCTTCCGGGCAGGCGTTTGCACAGGCACCGCACCCGATACAGCGGGTGACGTCAATATGGGGGTGCAGTGAGACAGGTTCGGCAAGACCGGATGTCAATGCTGCCTCTCGGGCATTGATATTGACCTGCTGCTTTTTTGACCAATAGCGTATATACCCCAGCCACACTAGCAGCAGGGGTGCAAAATAGAACGCAAGTTTAATCTGTGTAGCAGTCAGCATGGAACGCAGCCAATATACCTGTTAAAACCTTCTTTCAACGTGATTTTCATCAAATAGCGGGCAATTCATATCCGTATTTCAGCACACCCCGATACTTCCGGTTACTGTCCGGATAGTATCGGTTTTTCACTTCCCGGTATGAATTCAGTCCGTCCTGGACTGTAAAGGCGATCCGTGGCATCTGAATTATACAAAGATCTCAGAAAATGGGAAATATTTCCCATTTTTTAAATTTAATGCTATAAATACGCCTGATATAGCCGATATCTAGCCGTATTCCGCTATAAAAATTAAGGTTTTAGCAGGCTCCACGTGACTGAACTACAGGCATCTATCAATCAGCCAGCCCCTCATCCATCGGCCACTACCCCGGTTATCTTCGGCAGCCGGCTCAGTGCGCTGCTGTTTTCACTCGGCGTGGTTACCGTACTCTACAGCGGTTGGCTGAACCGCGACTATCATTACCTGACGGCCGAATCCGGTACGGGCTATGCGCTGGGGATTATCGGCGGGGTGTTGATGCTGATCCTGCTGTTATACCCGGCCCGCAAGCGTTTCCGGTTCATGCGGATCCTCGGGCCGGTGAAGTACTGGTTCCGGGGACACATGATGCTGGGCATTATCGGCCCCACCTGTATCCTGTTCCACGCAAACTTCCAACTGGGTTCGCTGAACAGTAACGTGGCCCTGGCCTGTATGTTGCTGGTTGCTTCCAGCGGCATCATCGGCCGCTTCATCTACAGGCAGATCCACTACGGCCTCTATGGCCGCAAGGCCACGCTGGAACAACTGCGCAAAGACAAGGAATTTTCGGAAGGTCAACTGGCAGAAACGTTCCGCTTGTTGCCCAGGCTCCAGCAACGCCTTGCCGTCTATGAAGGCATCGCATTGTCACCACCGCGCGGCCTGATACACAGCGTCACGCGCAGATTTACCCTGACTCCGCGCAGTATGTGGACAAGATTATTATCGTTGCTGCAAATCCGTCGTGCGCTGCGACAACTGGTAAAACAGCAACAATTGTCCACGCATGTTTACCGTCAACGTTTCAGATTGATGAAGCGTTATTTATCTGCATATTTCTCCACAATACAGAAGATCACCGTATTCAGCTTTTATGAAAGATTGTTTTCCATGTGGCACGTACTGCACCTGCCACTGTTCCTGATGATGTTGATTTCCGGCATCGCTCATGTGATAGCCGTGCATATGTATTAAACAGAGTATTCATCGTTATGAGAAAGCGCCACGTTATTCCACTGGCACTGGGAATATTTATGACAATACTGTATTCGGCAACCACGACAGCAGCCAGCATCGAGACCCTGATGATGCCAGGAGAGGTCATCCAGGGACATGCAAAATACGAGGATGACTGCAGCAACTGTCACAAACGTTTCTCTAAGACGGGGCAAACCGGATTATGCCTGGATTGTCACAAGAAGATCGCTACCGATATCAGGCAAAAGAAAGGATTCCATGGACGCATCAGGAATATCGGTAAGACCGAATGCAAAAGCTGTCATACGGAACACAAAGGACGTAAGGCGGACATCGTATTGCTGGATAAGGAAAGTTTCGACCATGAGGGAACGGACTATCCCCTGAAAGGCGCACACACATCCGTCAAATGTTCAAGCTGCCATAAACCGGGTAAGAAATACCGGGAAACTTCTGCCCGATGCATAGACTGCCACAAGTCCGACGACCCCCACAGGGAGAGTCTCGGTAACGACTGTGCCGGTTGTCACAATGAACGGTCCTGGGCAAAAGCCAAATTCGATCACGATAAAACCGACTTTCCTTTAAAAGGCAAACACAGGGGCACAAGTTGCGAAGGCTGTCATCCGAACGAGCGTTACAAGGACACACCAAAAGATTGCATCACCTGTCATCGCATCAATGATGTACACAACGGACGATATGGCAAAAAGTGCGGTGACTGTCATACGGCCAAAAAGTGGCGGGATATTATTTTTTCCCATAACAAAGACACCAAGTACCGTCTCGAGGGCAGGCATGTAAAGGTTTCATGTGACAGCTGCCACACAGGAAAATTGTACGGTGTCAAACTCGGTACCGAATGTTATAGCTGTCACAAACATGATGATTATCACAAAGGTCAATATGGAAAAAAATGTCGAACCTGTCATGGATTCAATGACTGGGACAAAGCGATTTTCAATCACGATAAAAAATCAGATTTCCCGCTGCGAGGCAAACATAAGGATGTTGAATGCCGGGGTTGTCACAAGGGGGATGTGTTCAAGGAAGAACTCGGCACGGACTGTTATTCCTGCCATCGTATGGACGACAAACACAAAGGCCAGGAAGGCAAACAATGTGAGCGCTGCCACAACGAGAATAGCTGGGGCCACAAGGTTGTATTTGACCATGACCTGACCCGTTTCCCGCTTATCGGACAGCATGCCATCACGCCGTGCGAGGAATGTCATCTTTCAGCTTCGTTCAAGAGTGCCCCACTGGACTGTAAATCCTGTCACAGGGCTGATGACACGCACAAGCAACGGCTCGGCAACGAATGCGAGCTCTGTCACAATCCGAATGGATGGAAACTCTGGCGTTTCGATCACAACCGCCAAACCGACTACAAGCTTGACGGCAAGCATGAAGGTCTGGATTGTCATGCCTGCCACAAAGATCCCGTCACTAAACGAATCCGCTTGTCCACGGCATGTTCTTTCTGTCACCAGGATGACGATATCCATGGCGGGCGTTTCGGGCAGCGTTGTGAACGTTGTCACATGACGGAGTCCTTCAAGAATATAACATTAAATTGATCAACCTCAAGGCAAAAGGCTTAAACATGGAACACGTGAGAACGGTAAACCACATCAGGCTCCTGTCGCTGTTATTCATCTTGTTGACGGGATTGCTCAGTACTTCGGTTATTGAAGCGGCAACCCCGGAATCCAACTTCGATCATTTCATGACCGGCTTCCCTCTCACCGGTGCCCATGCCAGGGTTGATTGCGAAAGCTGCCATCTCGGCGGTGTATTCAGGGGCACGCCCACCCAATGCTCCAGCTGCCATACCAATGCGGGTCGTGTCGGTGCCTCGGCCAAATCAAATCGTCACATTCCCACGACCGATACATGCGATGACTGTCATACCACGCATGCCTGGCAGCCTGTAGTCAGGGTCGATCATGTGGCGGTTATCGGAAGTTGCACCAATTGCCATAACGGTATGATGGCGTCGGGTAAGCCGTCCCAACACATGGCAACTAACGCAAGTTGTGATGATTGTCACTCCACGACCAACTGGTCATCCACCCGCTTTGATCACAGTAATGTCGCACCCGGCACATGCGCCAGCTGCCATAACGGCACCAAAGCGAGCGGCAAACCAGCGCGCCATATTCAGAGCTCCGCGACCTGTGATGACTGTCATAACACCCGCTCATGGAACTCCGTGCGCGTCGATCATCTCGCCGTTATTGGCACATGCTTCAGTTGTCACAATAACCAGACTGCGCGCGGTAAACCCAACAACCATATCCAGAGCAGTAATCTCTGTGATGATTGCCACACCACCAACAACTGGGACGCGGCAGTCTTCGATCATGCAGGTGTGGCACCCGGATCGTGTTCGACTTGTCACAACGGAACCAAGGCAACGGGCAAGTCATCCACCCATATCCAGAGCAGCAACACCTGCGACGATTGTCACTCGACACGGACATGGAACCCCGTGATCCGCGTCGATCATCTCGCCGTCATCGGCACATGTTTCAGCTGTCACAACAACCAGACCGCGCAGGGCAAGCCGAACAATCATATACAAAGTAACAATCTCTGTGACGATTGCCATACCACCAACAACTGGGATACCGCTGTTTTCGATCATAGTAGCGTTGCTCCCGGAAGCTGCAGCACATGTCATAACGGCAGTCGGGCCACGGGCAAACCGGGAGATCACCTTGTAACGACCGCACAGTGCGACGACTGCCACAGTACCGTGGCATGGGTACCCGCCAACTTTGATCATGCCAATATCAGCGGCTCATGCTCCAATTGCCATAACGGTACGCAGGCTACCGGAAAGACCAACAACCACTTCATCACCTCACGGCAATGCAATGCCTGCCACGGAACATCTACCTGGCTGCCGCTGACATTTCGTCATACCTCTGCAGACTATCCGGGCGATCACCGCCGGAACCTGGCATGTACCGACTGTCACGGCAGCAACACCGAGATCGTTACCTGGAGTTCACCTGCCTACCAGCCGGATTGCGCGGGCTGCCATGCAAGAGACTACCGCTCGGGTGAGGACAGGCACACCACCCTGAGCCAGGACCGGGATTGCGGCCGCTGCCACCGGGTCAGCGCCAGAAGTTTTGATTAAGCCGGGTCAAAGGTAAGCGGGCCTATCAACGAAAGACAGCAAGGAAACGACATGAGATTATTAAAATCTATGACCGGGCTTTTGACCGGTATATTGTTCATTTCAGCAGTCACATCCGCTCAACCCACACGCGACCGTATCCTGGATGACGTTCATATCGAGAAAAAGGACGGTTGCATAACTGTACACATCGGCTTTACATTCCCGGTACGTTACGTCAGGCATTTCCCTTTCGAAAAGGGCGATGAGCTGCAGATCCAGATCGAACCGATCTCACTCGGACCGCTGGAACAGGAGTCAATCTTCGACAGGGAATCGTTCACACCACCGCATTCTCGCAAGGCATCACTGGAAGATGTCATCTATGAAGGGGATATCGAAGGAGGCCCGTACCTGAGACTGCTGTTTACCAGGGAGGTCAGATTCGAGGTCGGACAGGGCGCGGATTTTCGCAGCATACTGGTAGCGTTGCGCAATCCTGCACCCGGAGACACACCTTCCTGCCCCCACCTGCCCGATTACAAACATAGACAATAGGAAACAAATGGATACCAGCTGCAAGCGCGTCTCACACAGGAAGAGACTGGGAGGAACTATACAGTATGGCTGCTAGTGTCACGGGCGGACGTATCCTTGCTGCATTGTTCTATGTACTGTTCTCCCTCTATCCCATACACGGGTATGCCGAATCGGATTTCGCAACAAACGACAGGAAATACCTGAGCGGTCTATACGCGATCAATCTCGCATCCTCACTGGATCCGTTTAACAACAAAAACGTCAGGCACGATCCCCTGTTCGACACCTATCGTATCTATACCTCACGTTTTGATAAGGACGGCACGCAATGGTACCGTCTGCGTGTGGGATTCTTTCCCGACAAGGAGACTGCTGATAAGATTCTTGAGTCCCTGTCGACCCGCTATCCGGGATGCTGGATCACAAGGGTAACGGAAGCAGAAAAAGAACGTTCCGCCACGACTGCCATAGAGTTTACATCTTCAGATGCGACAGTTCCGGCGTCGAATCCGCCACCACGACAGGACGCCAGTGAACCTGACATACCGCCATTACCCAAGGAACGCATCGCCCGTTACATGGAAGAGGCACGCCAAAGCATGGCAAACGGGGACAACAGCAGGGCGGTGATGATCTATACAAAGGTGCTCGAATACCCGGACCATCCCTACCGTCAGGATGCACTCGAGTTTCTCGGGCTTGCCAGGGAACGCAAGAAACAATACGCCCATGCAATAGCGGAATACGAAAAATATCTTAGCTTGTATCCGGATGGGGAAGGTGCCAAGCGGGTACGGCAAAGACTGACCGGGCTGATCACGGCAACTGAACCGGCACAGGAAAAGTTACGTGAGTCAAAGCAGCGCAAGACGGAATCCGAGTGGAAGACTTACGGCGGTCTTTCTCAATACTACCGGCGCGACGAGAGTTCCACCGATGCAACCGGAACGACTGTCAACCAGTCGGAACTCGCAACTGACCTGGATATATCCAGCCGTATGCGCAACAGAGATTACGACGTTCGCAGCCGTTTCACAGGTGGTTATATCTGGGATTTTCTGGACAGTAATGATAATGAGTTCCGGATCACTTCACTTTATCTCGATGCAACCGATCGTCAATGGAATATATCAGGCCGGCTCGGCAGGCAATCACGCAGTACGGGTGGAGTGCTGGGCCGATTCGACGGTGTATTGCTGGGCTATCAGTTTTCTCCTGTCATCAGGGCGAACATCGTAACCGGTTATCCGGTGGAGTCATCGAACCTGGATGAAATCAGGACCGACAAGGAATTCTACGGCGCAAGTTTCGATTTTGGCAGCTTCGCCAACAAATGGGACTTCAATACCTTTGTGATCCGGCAGAACGTCGAGGGTCTACTTGACCGCCAGGCGGTGGGTGGCGAGATACGGTACTTTGAAACCAACCGTTCATTCCTGAGCCTGTTGGATTATGACACCTCATATGGCGTACTGAATACCCTGCTGTTTCTGGGGAACTGGACGCTGCCGGACAAGACCTCTTTTAATTTCGTGTTCGAACAACGTAAAAGCCCGATCCTGACCACCAGTAATGCGTTACAGGGGCAAACGGTGGCGACCGTCTCCGAATTGCTTACGTTGTTCAGCGAGGATGAGATACGGTCACTGGCCAAGGACCGAACACCTGACAGCCGGTCTATCACTCTCGGAGTATCGAGACCGCTGGATAGCCAGTTCCAGATCAGCGGCGACGTCACCGTAACCAATCTGTCCGATACACCCGCATCGGGTGGCGTCCCGGCAACCGACAGCACCGGTAACGACTATTTCTATTCCGTACAATTGATCGGTAACAGCCTGATCAAGCAGGGTGATCTCGGAATCCTGGGATTACGTTACGCCGATACCAGTTCGGCCAGCACGACGATACTTTCCCTGAATACACGTTACCCCGTAAATCATGAATGGCGTATCAATCCCAGACTCAGACTTGATCAGCGCGAATTCGCGTCCGATAACACACAGCAATGGACCGTATTACCCTCCATACGGGTCAACTATCGCTGGCGCAAACGTACCCAGCTTGAGATCGAGCTCGGCGGCGAATGGTCAAGTCATGAACTGACCGACCAAACCGAGAAGACATCCGCCTATTTCCTCAACGCGGGTTACCGGCATGATTTCTAACCGATCTTTGCATCAATCGACGCCGTATAATTTCAAAAATAGCATTTGAGATCCAGGGATTGTTGTTACAATCATGGTCTGAATAACATAACCTTTCTCAACAGTAACGGAAACATCGATGGCCACACTGACCTTTCTAGGTGCCATACAACAGGTCACGGGCTCGTGCTATTTGATCGAGACCGGCGATCACAGGATACTGCTGGAATGCGGCATGTATCAGGGTGAATTGAGACCCGAGAAGACACCTGACAAACTGTTCCATTTCGACCCCAAAGACATCAACGCCGTCGTCCTGTCGCATGCCCATCTTGATCATTCTGGAATGCTACCGGCGCTCACCCGGCATGGTTTCAAAGGTCCGATATTCGCGACCACTCCAACCCGTGACCTGCTGGACGTCATGCTGAAGGACGCCGCCTTCCTGCAGGAAAAGGATGTGGAGTGGGAAAACAGGAAACGCCTGCGGTCGGGCAAGGAACCTGTTGCCCCCCTGTATGAGATCAACGATGTCGAACAGGTACTGGAGCTTGTCGACACCACCGATTACGACCAACGGACACAGGTAACACCGGGAATTGAGGTATGTTTCCACGATGCGGGCCATATCATCGGATCCGCCATCGTCGAGTTGTGGATCAGTGAAAAGGGACATTCCAGGAAGCTGGTGTTTTCAGGAGATCTCGGCAACAGTTTTTCCCCGCTACTGCGTGACCCGGGGATCGTCCGCTCTGCGGATCTGTTGTTGCTGGAATCCACCTACGGTGACCGTGATCATCGTCCCGCCACAGAAACCAGGGATGAATTCAGACAGGCATTGGTACAGGCATTCGAGGACGAGGGTAACGTTTACATCCCGGCGTTCGCCGTGGGCCGCACCCAGGATATCATTTTCCGTCTCGGACAGTTCTATCACAAGAATGAACTGAAACAACAAAAGGTCTTTCTCGACAGCCCGATGGCCACCAGTGTCAGCGAGATCTACACCCGCTATACGGGCTTGTACAACAAGGAACACCCGGAATTCAACGAGGCCATTCGCCAGGGCGGCTGGAAGGACTGGTTGCCGATACTCAGCTATACTCGTACTACCGAGGAATCGATGGCCCTCAACGAGATCGCCAGCGGTGCAATCATCATCGCCGGCAGCGGCATGTGCACCGGAGGTCGCATCAGGCATCATCTGAAACACGGGCTGTGGCACAACAGGAACCATGTCATCTTCGTCGGCTTCCAGGCACGCGGCACACTGGGGCGCGCACTGGTCGACGGCGCGAAACAGGTAAGATTCATGGGCGAGGAATTTTCAGTCAATGCGCAGATCCACACCCTGGGCGGCTTTTCCGCACATGCCGGGCAGACCCAGCTGCTCGAGTGGGCTGGAAAATTTAGCGAGCTGCGACCGGAGTTATATCTGGTGCACGGTGAACTGGAAAAGATGCTGGCACTGCAAAAGCAGTTTCACACCAGATACGACTGGTATGCCAATATCCCGGATCTCGGTGAAACGATTACGCTGTAACCGGGTCCTTCATTTCTAGACGATGAATTATAAGGATACTACGGAGGGATCCTTCGTAAAATACTCGATATAAAAACTAACGCTTCCACTTGCCACCAGTTGATGCGGCATCCCGGGAACAATAATGCCTTTTTCTCCCTGCTTCAATTCATATTGTCGTGTGTCAGCGGATCTCACAGCGTAGATCAGCAACCCTTCAAGAACGTGGATAATTCCCCATTTCCCGGGGTATTTGACATGATTCTTCCTCAGTGCCAAAGGTATCGTTTTTTCACTATACTCCGGTGTAGTTTCACAGACAGACAAAGCCTCCGGCAATTCCAGGCGATCACAACGTACACAATTCAGGACCTGACCTAATTTTCTCAAGCGGCCTTCTTCTGTTTCGACCCAGGGACGATTCATGAAAGGGGGATTGTTACGGACATGCTGACCATGATAGCAATCAAGTTCCGCCACCCAGTCACCATATTCATCCAGGTGATATCCTGTGATCCTACGCTTCAATATTGCTTTGCTTACCCAACCTGAGCTTTAATGAGATCCCAGCATCTTCAGGCACTGCTTGATAACCACTGCATTATTATGTTTTATATCACTGGCGCCGCCGTAGAGCAGGGTAACACGCTTATTTCTTGCGCGCTGTGCAAGCGGCCGCGGTTCATCACAATGGTCCTTTAAATATGCCAGGTAACGTTTCCGAAACTCCCCCCAACGGAATGTATCTTCATGGAACCACTTACGTAAATCGTCAGAAGACACCGCTTCCTTTCTCCACAGGTCGAGCTTCGCAATATTTTTTGGAGCACCTCGTGGCCATAACCTGTCAACAAGGACACGATAGCTATCTGACAATACAGACTTCTCGTATACACGTTTCAAAATGATTGACATGACAGATGCCTCAATTTTAGATGTCTGTATCCGTTTTGATCCCTAAAAGAGGATAGTGAGTAAAACAACTGAATCAACTACAGCCTTGACAGTGTGCGGTTCATTCGGCATTAAATACATCAGCTGGTTGGATTTTAGTGCTTGTGTCGCATCTGGCAATGTAATTTCTATTTGCCCCTTTACACAATGAACCACGATCGAGCCTGAAACCTTGTGATTTGGAAATTCCTTGCCTGCTTGAATAACGAGACGAGCAATTTCCATATCATCCGTTTTTACAATTGCTTTTGAATGTTCATGAGGTACATCATGTGCCCACGTGTATAAATCGACAATTTCCCCCGGAGATGCATGATGTGTAGCCATAATAGTAATCCCGATTAAAACGTCAGTGCCCGCAAGCCAGTGAATCCTTCAGGCCTTGGTCGATAGAGCAAAAAAATTTCAATGGGGAAGCATGCCCCCGCTTCCCCATTGAAAAAGCCGGATCACCGCAGCAGTATATTATCTCCCTTGCCTGCCTCGGGATCAGCGTCGGGTTTGTTCATCAATACTGTAATCGCACCGCGCATCGCCGCGCTCATGGTGTGATCGACAATAGCGTTGTTGGTTGGCCGATCAGCCGGAGACACGATATCCGTTGTAACTGCCTCGGAGACAGCCACGTTATAGGTGGCCATATCCTCGAGTTGGTTTTCGGGATTGCCGTTCAGATATACCCGGTCCCAGATCCCCGCTATCGGATGGAAGGCAACCGGCATGTTGATGTTGGCATTGACGAAATATATACGCACCCTCTCACCCGGTTTGGATTGAAGTACTAGTGAGGCATCCGGGTCGTGTACGGGATCGTAGTGGAACATCTTGCCGTTTATCAAAGCTCCCGCCCAACCGCGGTTTTCTATCATCGCCTGCTTGTCATCGGCATTAGGGAAGTACTGCCCCTGGATGAGTACATATTCGCGATCCGGCTTGGGATATTTCTTGTTGTAGCCCTCTTTCGGATCCACGATGATGATACCGTACATACCGCGGGCAATATGCTGCGCCATGGTGGGTGCGCCACAATGATACATCCATACACCGGCACGCTTCGCCTTGAACTTGAAGTGCTTGGTATTGCCAGGCTTTACCGGCGCGAACTCTCCGAGTACGTCGACCTCGGCAGCGTGAAAATCAATCGAATGGCTGTTCTTGTTTTCCTTGGGATTCACAAGCTCGAAGTCAACGATATCACCTTCGGTCACCCTGACCACCTGGCCCGGCACCGTTCCATCGAATGTCCAGGCAGGATATTTGGTGCCCTTATTGTCAATGGCAATCTCCGTTTCCTTCGCCACCATGTGTACCTTGACAGTTTTCGCCGACGCCTGTTGGACGCTGAAGACAAGTCCAGCCGCCAGCAGCAGAGCGACCCCCCTTATGGCAGTTTTCATAAATGTATATGTGTTTTTACGCATTGCATTTCCCTCTTGGTTTAATTGACAAGTTTTGATTGACAGTAATCATTGCTTGATAGCCGGTCTTTTTACTACTGCGATTCCCCATACCGGCACTGACACAGGACGCGGAGATACTTCACCAGGCCCGTAATCTCTTCATCTGATAGACTCCCTCCCCAAGGCGGCATCAGAACAGATTTGTTTACCGACTGACCGCCCTCCTTGATGGCCTTGAACAGATCATCATCTGTCCTGGTCGACATCTCGGCAGCATCCGTATGATCACGCGGCTGCACTGACATATCGCGTATATTGACCCCTTTACCGTCTCCGTTCATGCCGTGGCATTGCCAGCAATAGGTCTGGTAGATGTCCTTTGCCTGCTCTCCGGCATGGCTGGCGGGAGTGGTGATGAGGCCCAGCATCATTGCTGCGAATGCAGCTGTGTTATATAAATGACTGCTCATTCGAAATCTTCCTCGCTCAATGCATGGAAATAGTGAGCAAACTTGGCCAGATCTTTTTCTCGTATATAACCGCTCGGCATGAATACCTTCGGGTCCCATGCCTTTGGATTACGCATATAACTCATCAGATAATCGTCCTGAAGTCTTTTTGCCGCTGTATACACCTCAGGGCCGGATAACCCGCCGTATCCCGGCTCAATCTGGTGGCAAGCAAGACATCCCCTGAACTTGTCGAACATCAATTCACCCATCGACAATGAGATATGACCGGGCTGATATTCACCCGCACTGATCAGATCGCTTTTCGCCTTGTATGTCATCAAAGTGCCGGCAATCGCCTCTGCCTGCTCTTCGCTGACGGCCATGTGAGCTTCAAGAGTCGAGGGATCGATAACATCCTGTTCATCTCCGGCCTTGATGTGTTTGCCGTAATACATGCCCGCAGGGCGTATGCGTTCTGGTTCCTGCAACCATTCCTCGAGCCATTCCTTCCTGTACTTGTTCCCCGCATAAAACAGGTCTGGACCTTTACGCTGCTGCACTTCCTCGAGCGTCTGCGGCGAAGGTCCTGTGAGGTTATGGCAACCGCTGCATTTTTTCTCAAGGATGTCTAGCCCCGAATCTGCACTTGCGGGAACACTGAGCAACAGTGCCGTAGCCAGGTATCCGGCCGTCAATCCCGTAATCAGGCGTATGATATTCATAAGAAGCATTACTCCCTTGTATGTCTCCTGCGTTCACGGAGTAACGATGTCCCCTTGAACGCCTCATTTTCAAACAAGCCATATCCCTGCTTCATCGACTCGCTGTAGAAAAAGTCCGGATCGTATTCCTTGTCTTTCCAGACGTACCAGTCATCCATCTGTACACCGTCATACTCGATAACCGTGATCGGCCCCCCGGGATATTTGCCCCTGTTGGTTACATGCGGGTCAACGTGGTCATGAAAGATAAAACGTCCCGGGTTGTTCATTTCCATAATCGCGTCATATCGTTCCCCGGGACCGATCAGCAGCGTATCCACATAGTAGGGATTGGGCAACGGGAGACCGTCCTTGTGCGTAACAAGCATGTCGTGACCATGGCTGTGCATCTCATGGAAGCCGCCTCCTGCCCCGATGAATCGCACCCGCATTACATCACCCTTTTTCACCCGGATCGGTTGCGTAATGGGAAAGGATTTGGCATTGATCGAGTAATAGTCCGCGACATCCGTGGGACCACCACCCTTGCCGTACTTATCCGCATATTCCGATTCCCAGGTGCTGAACATCATGATGACGTCCTTTGTTACCTTATTTTCGATCGGCAAGGGTTTTTTGGGATCGATCACAATCGGTCCCCACATACCGCGGATCCCGACATGCTCATTGACGTTCACATGACAGTGATACCAAAGTGTGCCGGTTTTCTCAGCCTTCCATTTATAGGTAAAGCTGTCACCCGGCTCAATGCCTTCCTGGGTTATCCCCGGTACTCCGTCATTGCGCCAGTTATTGGTCTGATAGATCCCGTGCCAGTGGATTGTATGTGGCAGAGACGTATTATTGGTGACATGCACAACTACATCGTCTCCTTCTTGTACATGGATTAACGGACCTGGTACCTGACCGTTGAATGCAAATACCTGGTACTTGAGACCGGGCGCCACATCGACTGTCACCTCTTCAATGGTCATATCGAATACCCTTTCTTTCCCGTATACGACAGTGACGCAAAAGAAAAGAAAGAACATCATCGACAGAGATAAAAAGATTTCCCTGCGGAAAATAAGGACAGGTCGTACGCTGGTATTAATATGCATGAATATCCCCCCTTCACGCTGTACCCTATCTGCCTGCTTGACAGGATGAGGTTAACTTACTGAACCTTTGTTCAGTCCCGCAGGATGGGGCGATACGTGATTTATTTTGCGCTCCCGTTCTCGCTGCTGATACATGAATCCATATACCGGCAAGCTGCTCCTGCAAAATATCTATGCAATCTTTATAAGATGTATGTAAAATACATTATTGAGGCGTGGCAAGTCAACAGATATTTTTTCATCAGTCGGACACCTGAAATACCTGTGTGGAAATAACCGGTTCAGGTTAAAATAGCTTACTGATGCACTATGATTTAGGCGTGAGATTTAGGTGGCGTAACAGATCAAATCCAGTGATGTGACCACCGGGATGAGGAACGGCCTCTATTTATAGAGTTGGTACAACAATGCAACTGACACTTTATTCTGATTATTCGCTGCGGGTGTTGATCTATCTCGGCACAAAACCGGAAGATGCAACCGCAACCATAACGGATATCGCCGAAGCCTTCGGCATATCACGTAATCATCTGGTCAAGGTCGTTCACAACCTGTCGTTGCTGGGTTATATCGTCACGACTCGGGGCAAGGGTGGCGGGATGCGATTGTCCCGCTCACCCGAGAAGATCAATCTGGGTGATGTCGTCAGACATACGGAAGGTACCTTCGACATTGTCGAGTGTTTCAACAACGCGAGTAATACCTGCCCCATCTCACCCATGTGCAAACTGAAAGGCATTATCAACGAGGCCTATCGTAATTTTATTGGTGTGCTCGACAGCTATACGCTGGCCGACATCCTCAAAAACAGGAAACAATTGCAATCTATCCTGTTGTCCGACATCAAGATCAGGAGTATCTCGTCCGGCTAGCTGGAAAAGCAGGACTTGAATCCGAAACGCTTCAGGATCTGCTCCATCAGGCACCAGCGGGTAAAGCCGGACTGCAGCAAGTTGGCGCCGACGAAGGCAGTAAACCATAGCCAGGTAGGCCCGGATAACAGCTCCACGTGGTTGTACACATAGGCCAGCAGCAAAGACAGCAGGATAAAACTGCCGGCGATGATGCGGATGAGTCGTTCGGTTGTCATATCAATACCTCCATTACGACATTAAACATTAACGGTTGATGAATTCTTGTCCCGTTGCCACAGATAATAGAGCAGTGGGATCACGAACAGGGTCAGGATGGTCGAGGCCAGTGTCCCGAAGGCCATCGATACCCCCAAACCGCCGAACACGGGGTCGGTAATCATGATCGAGGTACCTGCGATGATGGCAAGTGCGGTCAACAATATCGGTCGTATGCGTATCGCACCTGCTTCCAGCACCGCCTCGCGCAGTCCCGCGCCAGCGGCGCGGAAGTCCTGCATAAAGTCGATGAGTAGCAGGGAATTGCGCACCACGATACCCGCCAGGGCGATCATGCCGATCATCGAGGTGGCGGTAAACGGCTGCTGAGTGATGAAATGACCGGGGAAGATTCCGATCATGGTCAGAGGGATTGACCCCATCACGATCAACGGCAGGATAAAGCCGCCATAGTAGGCAACCAGCAACAGATAGATCAACACCAGCGCCACGATAAAGGCGGCACCCAGGTCTCGAAACACGTCGAGCGTCAGGCGCATCTCCCCGTCCCACAACAAGCGGTAGTCGAACGTCGGGTCGGGAGTGGTGCGGGTAAAACGCAGACCCCCGGTCATCAGCGTACCATGCGGCAACGACCGGCCGTCCAGGCGTGCATCGAGATCCAGCAACGGGTACACCTGGGAACCCGATCTCGGCTCACCCGTCACATTGACGACCGGGAATCCATCCCTGGTATAGAAAGGTTTGGCGACCGTAACCTCCTCAATGGAGGCAAAACTCGCGACGGGTATCTGCTTGTTGTCCCGGTTGATAACAAAGATGCGATCCAGATCACGCGGCGCAATCCGGAATTCACGTGGTACGTGTATCCTGATATTGACCGGATTACGTTCCTCCGGTACGTACAAGGTACCGATGTCGAAACCCTTGACGTAATCGCGCAGGACCTTAACCACGTCATCCGTATCGATGCCGGATGCAGCGGCCTTTTCCTTGTTTATAGAGACCCGGTATTCGGTCTGGTCATCGCCGACCGAGTCATCGATATCGACCACGCCCCAGGTATTATCGAAGGCATCACGCACGTCACCGGCAAGCTGCCTGAGAACGGCATAGTCGGGGCCATAGATCTCCGCATGCAACGTCGCCCTGACAGGTGGACCGGGGGGGTCCTCGACAAGCTTGATAACGGCATCCGGATAATGTTGATAGATTTCCTCGAGCCGTTGGCGCAGGTCAAGGACGATCTCCTCCGACTTGATGTTGCGCTCACTTTTATCGACGAGGTTCACGCGTATCTCGGCAACATGCGGCCCGCCCTTGATCAAGGCCCCTTTCAACATACCGTTGAAATCTACAGGACCTGCCATGCCGACATAGCTTTCATAATCGACCACTATCGGGTGTCGTTGCAGGATGCTGCCGATGTCGCGCACCGCAGCATCGGTTATCTCCAGCGGTGTTCCTTCGGGCATGTCAACCGTGATATTGAATGTGTTGTTGTTACCCTTGGGTAGCATCTTGAGCTCAACGGTGCCGGGCGTAAGCGGCCCGTTGATACCCGAGGGACGAAAGAACTGCCACGCCGGTTGCCACAGCGCCGCCAGGAACATCAACAGTACGATAAGGAAAAACACCCAGCGCATGATTGGTCTGTCGATGATCGGCGTGGCCGCGGTCACATAAAAACGGTGCAGCCAGTCCTTCGGCGAGTTGTCCTTTTCCTCCAGAGTGCTGCTGGTTATGCGGCACGGCAGCCAGCGTTGTGCTATCCAGGGCGTAAACATGTAGGCGACAATCAGTGAGGCCAGCATAGCGACCGGCACGTTGAACGGAATGGGTCCCATATACGGACCCATCATACCGGTCACAAATGCCATCGGGATAAAGGCCAGGATCACAGCAAAGGTTGCGATAATGGTCGGGGGTCCCGTCTCGTTGGTGGCGCGGATTATCACCTTTGCCTTGTCGGCGAGCGTATCCGCGCCCTTGTGCAGATGACGATGAATGTTTTCGATCACCACGATGGCATCATCGACCAGCAGGCCCAGTGACAGGATCAATGCGAACAGGGTAATGCGGTTGATGGTCTGGTCTGCCATGAAACCGATGGCCAGCACGATAAACAGGATCAGCGGGATATTCATCGTCACGATGGAGGCCTCACGCCAGCCGAGAAAGACCAGCAGGATAACGATCACCGAGACGATGGCGATACCTAGGTGCTCGATCAGGTAGTTGACCGCGGCGTTTGCCTCTTTACCGGAATCCCGGGTTACTGTGACTGCGATATCATCCGGGATGAAATCACCCTGCAATGTTTCCAGTTTATCGATGATACGCTGGGCGATGACTACGGCATTGGTACCGCGTTTCTTGGCGAGGGTCAGTGTCACGGCGTTCTGTTCCGTCTCCCCTCGTTGCGCCTGGCTTGCGGCAGCCTGTCCGAAGCCTATCCGGTGCACGTGCTCGATCTCGCCGGGTCCGTCGACGATTTCGGCGACATCGCGGAGATAGACGGGACGCCCATCCCTGACGGCTACCACCGTCCTGCCCACATCTTCGACCGTGCTCAACGCACCAGCAACCAGCACGGGTTTAACCTCGTTGTCATCAATCGCCTCACCGACCCTCAGGCGGATGTTCTCGGAGGCCAGCGCGTCATGCAGTTGATCGAAGGCAAGGCCATGGGAAACGAGACGTGCAGGGTCCACGTTGACAGTGATAAGACGATCACGTCCGCCGATGACATCCGCGACCGATACGCCGGGTAAGGGCGTGAGTTGTTCCATCACCCGGTCGGCAACGCGTTTAAGCTCGAGATCCGTATACCTGTTACTGGAGAAGGTCAGCGTGACGATGGGTACATCATCCACGTCGAGCGGCTTGACCAGCGGCTGCGAGGCTCCCGGCGGGACACGATCGAGATTGTGCATCAGGCGGTCATACAGTTTGACCAGGCTTGTCTCCTTGTCTTCACCGACCTCGAACTGTACCGTGACGATGCCCTGGTCCTCGAGGGCCATACCATAGGTGTGATCGACTCCCGGCATCTCACGAAGTACGCGTTCCAGCGGACGCACGATCAGATTCAATACCTGTTCGGGACCCGCACCGGGCATGGATACGAGGACGTTGGCAGCCGGCACGTCGATCTGGGGGTTTTTCTCCCGCGGCGTGAAGAACAGCGCGGTCAGTCCGACAAAAAAAATCAGTACCGCCATGATCGGTGTCAGATGACTGTGCATAGCCATCCGTCCGAAGTGTCCGGCGATGTTCAACTGCTTATTCATCATCGATTATCAGCCGGATACCTTGTCACCTGTCTTCACCGCAGGTTGTGAAGTTACAACGATACGGTCGCCCTCGCTGAGTCCGGAAATAATCTCGACCGTGTCATCGAATCGCCGCCCTGTACGTACCATGCGGAAATGTGCGATGTCCTTATCATCCACTGCATAGACACCCGGCAGGTCAGCCTGTGTCACGATGGCCTTTGTGGGTACAGTGATGACCTGCTTGTGACCGATATCGAAATCGACGCGGGCGAACATTCCCACGCTGATACGGCTGGTATCTGCAATAACGATCTTGACCATGTAACTGTGTGTCGCGGGATCGGCGGATGGCACGATGTGGCTGACTTCGCCCATCATCGGCTGTTGTTGCTTATCGAGGTGAATGCGAACTGCATCACCTTGCTTTATGTATTGCAGGTAGGCCTCGTTGATAAAGGTCCTGAGTACGATCCGCGTAGGATCCTCGACGGCCAGTATGGTGGCACCGGGTGTCGTCAGGTCACCGGCCTGCTTGTATTTCTCGACCACAATACCGTTGACGGGCGACTTGATCCTTGCGTATTCCAGCAATGATCGCGCCTGATCCAGTGCGCTTTGGGCGACACGCAGATCCTCCTGCGCCAGTTGATGTTGCAGCTCGATCTTGTGGAACGCCTGCTCCGCAACCAGCTGCTGCTCGAACAGATTCCTGTAGCGCTGATATTCCGCTTCGGCCTCCGCGGCCTTGCGCTTTGCCTGCGTTAACCGTGCCTTGGCCTCATCGATACTGGATTGCGCCTCGGTCGGATCGATGCTGACGATCACCTGGCCCTTCTTGACGGCCTCGCCTTCACGGACGGACAGATCACGGATAAAGCCGCTGATACGCGAGGCGATCTCGACACGTTCATCCGATACAAACGTTGCGCTGGTGGTATAGGTTTCCGCAACATCCTCATAACCGACCGTCTGCAGTTGCACGCTCACGGAACGCGCCGTCTGCATAGCGCCGTCCATGTGTTCCTTTTCGCATCCTGAAATAACGAGCAGCAATACGGGTACGATTAACAATACAATCGCGCGCAGTTTCATATGGTTCTCCTATGCGGGCCCTTCCTTTCGACAATAAACCGATTTCAACGCCTCGATGATCCTGATGAACTTCGGGTCTGCAAGACGATAATAGATCTGCTTGCCCTGCCGTTCCCGCTGGATCAGACCCAACATATGCATCTTGCCAAGATGCTGTGAGATATTCGATTGGGTGGCGCCCGTTTTCTCAATGATCTCACCGACGCTCAGCGGACCTTCCATCAGATGGCAGAGGATGGCCAGACGCAGTTCGTGGGTAATGGCACGCAGCCCCTGAACGGCGCGATGGAGCTCGGTTTCGTTGAAATCGTTCATAGAGATAATATATTATCATATTATGATATAATCAAACAAATAATATCTATATGATTAATAAAGGATTAATTGGGCAATCCCGGCAGACCTGATACAACATCTCGAGCTTCTACCCCTAAGTATTCAATTCAGCGCATTCGATACTATATATAGAATAGGCCATCCGGGCCTGCGTCGGCCTGGACAATGTAAGTAACAGGTATGAAATCAATCAAGCTAAAAGACATCAGGCTGCGCGCGGCAACGAAGACGGACTGTAGGACGATCGCCGCGCTTTACAGCATCTCATCCGACGGCGTCGCGGACTACATCTGGACCACCCTGGCCCAACCCGGTGAAGACATCTTCGAGGTCGGACGACGCCGTTACGAGCGCGAGGATACCGACTTCAGTTACAGGAATTGTGTTGTGGTGGAACGTGAAGGCGAGGTGATCGGGATGCTGGTCGCGTTTCCTATGCAGGTGACAGAAACCACGCAAGGTGACGAATGCGATCCCGTCCTCGCACCCTATGGCCGACTGGAATGCGACAACAGTTACTACATATGTGGCATGGCGGTGTTTCCCGAATATCGCGGCCAGGGGATCGGCACACGCCTATTGCAACTGGCTGAAAAAAACGCGCACACCATGGGATACGGCACCATGAGCCTGATTGTCTTTGAACAAAACAACGGTGCAAAAAGGCTGTATGAACGTTTTGGTTATCGGGAAATTGCCCGTGAGGTCGTGGTGCCACATCCGCTGATTCACTATAGCGGCGATGCCGTGCTGATGGTTAAACATCTCGAACAATGATTAAATGACAACGTTCATCTTATTGATGAAAACCCAGTTACACGGACTGAGAACTTTGATAGATTGCCGATCCCACGCATTGCATGTCAAATCCAAAAGATGAGAAACTTTATGGCCAATCATATGACCGCCACGGGATTCTTTGATGCCGCGAAACACACCTGCGCGCGTTCGCTTAATGGTGTACTGTTGCTATGCATAGTGTATGCGCTGCATGGCTGCGCCAATCCCCAGGTCTATTCCACGGTCCAGCACCAGGCGATCTCGCTAGAACCGGATTCCCTGCAGACACACGGTATTGCCTTTATCACACCCTCGACAGTAACCGGACAGGAAGAGGATAAACAGGCGCTAGCGCTTATCTTTGCCGACGTGCTCGCTGAAGAACACCCTGACATCACTATCATCACCCTGCCGGAAACTTTGGGGGCGGTGGCCCGTAATGACCTGACTGACGAATATAAACACATGTTCGATGATTTCAAGAACAGCGGGATATTCGATCGCATTATCCTCCGCAAGGTCGGTGAAGTAACGGGTGTTCGCTATCTGGCACAACTCAAGCTCGCGAATTTCAGCCAGGGCACTATCTCTCGATGGTCATTGCTCGGCATCCGCATGTCCCAGACCAAATACGCCGATATCCGGCTGTTTTTCCAGATCTGGGACAGTGTTGATGGTACAATTGCGTGGGAAGGCGTTGATGAATTGAATTATGCGCACGACACCTCATCCGAGAGGGCGGTTGCATTCAGAACAGTCATCGAGACTGCCTCCCGCAACCTGATATCCCAATTGCCGCGAGAAGACGACCAACCATGAAACAATCCGAGAAGATCCACGTCGCCTATTATTCCGATATCCTGTGCATCTGGGCCTATGTCTCAGAGATCCGCCTGTCCGAACTCAGAAAACAATTCGGTCCAGAGATCGGCATCAGTTACCATTTTATTCCCATCTTCGGCTGTACCGATCACCGCATCGGCGGCAGCTGGAAAGAACGGGGCGGTTTCGAAGGCTATTCACAGCATGTACGGGAGGTATGCCGTGATTTTCCCCATATCGAAATCGGTGAGGATGCATGGAACAGGACGGTCCCGAAATCATCCGCGACCGGCCATCATTTTCTCAAGGCCGTGCAGTTACTCGAGAAAAAATCTCTCATCTCGGATCAACCTGACAAGGAGTACGACGGCAATACCCTGTTTGAGGATATTACTCACCAGCTCCGCCTGGCCTTCTTTCGTGACGGCCTGAATGTCGGTGATGAGAGCGTGCTGTTAGACATCGCTGATCGTTACGATCTGTCGATGAACCAGCTGATCAAGTATATGCGTAACGGCGAGGCGATGGCGGCCATGTGCCGGGATGTCGAACTGACGAGGAAATTCAACGTGGAAGGCAGCCCTACCTATCTGCTGAATGAAGGACGACAGAAGCTCTATGGCAACCTGGGTTACAAGATCATCGAGGCCAACGTGAACGAGATCCTGCGCCGCCCGCAGAACCAGGCGAGCTGGTGCTGACGACTACCTGAAGCTGTTTATAAATACAAAAGGTGGATGCCTACCCCCACCAGCAGAACAGCAAAGAATTTCTTGAGCACCTTCACCGGCAACCTGTGCGTCAATCGCGCGCCCAGCGGGGCGAAGAGCACACTGGCCAGTGTGACGCCGACCATCGCCGGCCAATAGACATAACCCGTGCTCCACTCTGGTAACAGCGGCGCATCCATACCTGTCTTTATATATCCGATCGCACCGGCTAGAGCGATCGGCAAGCCGCACGCCGCCGAGGTCGCGATGGCGTTGCGGATCGCCTTGTTACACCATAACAGGAAAGGCGTGGTCAGCGTCCCGCCACCGATACCGATCAGCGCGGAGACCAGGCCGATAACCCCCCCGGTCAGTGACATCGCTACCCTGCCCGGCAATTCACGGTGTGCCTGTGGCTTGATGTCGAATAATATCTCGAGGGCTACCAGGATGGCGAAGATGCCGATGATCGTTTTCAGGTGGACGCTGCTGAACTGGTCGGCAATGTAGGCGGCGAGAAAGGCGCCGACCAGGATACCGGGGGCAAGCTGTCTGAATGCCGGCCACAACACCGCGCCACGCCTGTGATGCGCGATCACCGAGGAGATGGATGTCGGGATGATGGTCGCCAGCGATGTGCCGACGGCTAGATGTATGATGATGTCATCGTTGAAGCCGTGATGTTTGAAGATGGTGGCCAGCACCGGTACGATGATCAGGCCACCGCCGATACCGAACAGGCCGGCCAGGGTGCCGACAAACGCGCCCAGCAACAGGTATTCTGTCGGGTTATCAAACAATGATTACTCCCTTGTAATGTGAAAACGTTGTCAAGAAAAGATATTTGGAATGTCCGCGGTTATTTTATCCACACGGTTTTGGCGTTTAAAAATTCATACAGGCCGTGATGTGACAATTCACGACCGTAACCGGACGCCTTGATCCCGCCAAACGGCAGGCGCGGATCGCTTTTCACCAGGCCATTGACGAACACAGCCCCTGCCTGCACGCGCCGGGCAAGCACCTCGCCGCGATGCACATCTGCGGTCCACACGCTCCCGCCGAGGCCATAACGCGAGCCGTTGGCAATCCGCAGCGCATCGTCTTCGTCTATAGCGCGGATCACGGCTGCCACCGGACCAAACAGTTCTTCATCGTATGCCGGCATGCCGGCTTCAACGCGGTCGAGGATTGAGGGCAGATAATAGGCGCCGGGACCTTTGTGGGGTTCGCAACCCGTGACGGCGTCCGCTCCCTGCTCGATACTGCGCGTCACCTGCCGGTGCAGCTCATCACGCAGGTCCATGCGCGCCATCGGTGCCAGCGTAGTCTGTTCATCGAGCGGATCCCCCGGGCGGAGATCCTCGACCCTTGCCTTGAACCTCGCGACAAAGTTATCGGCGATACTGTCGACCACGATAAAACGTTTGGCTGCGATACAACTCTGTCCTGCGTTGAGGAACCTTGAGGTCACCGCGGTGTTGACTGTCAACTCCATGTCGGCGTCCTCCAGCACGATATAGGCATCCGACCCCCCGAGTTCGAGCACAGTCTTCTTGAGGTTCTGACCGGCACAGGCCGCCACCGCCCGTCCCGCCGGCTCGCTGCCCGTCAGAGTAACCGCATGTATTCGCGAATCGGCGATCACCCTCTCAACCTGCCCGGCACCTATCATCAGGGTGCGGAACACCCCTGCAGGCAGACCGGCATCGGCAAAGATCTGCTCGATGGCAAGTGCACACTGGGGCACGTTGGAGGCATGCTTGAGAACGCCCGTATTCCCGCCCGTCAACGCCGGGGCGGCAAAACGAAACACCTGCCAGATCGGAAAATTCCACGGCATGATCGCCAGTACAGTCCCGAGCGGCTGGTAGGCAACGTAACTGTCCCCAGCATCGGTCGGGATGTGTTCATCGGCAAGAAAGTGGTTTGCCTGCTCGGCATAGTAATCGCACACCCAGGCGCATTTTTCGACCTCCGTGCGTGACTCCTTGATCAACTTGCCCATCTCGAGGGTCATCGTGCGGGCAAGATCCTCGCTGCGATCACGCAACAGTGCGGCGACCCGCCGCATCGCGTCGCAGCGTTCAGCCAACGGCGTCTGCGACCATTGCGGCGTGGCATCCGAAACCTGTTGCAGTGCAGCCTCGATCCGGGCGTCATCCCAGGTATCGAAGACCTTCAAGGTCTTGCCGTCAGCCGGATTGACCGATTCAAATGTCATAAGCCACCTCCTGCAATCAACGATGGATCATCAAATGCCGTAAAGTTCCCGAACAGGGCATGATACCGCGTGATTCCGCGCCGATATATCTTGGTCCGGTCAGCATACACGTATAGAGATACGGGTTAGTATAACCCATGTGGCAACAGGTATACTGTAGGCTACCTTCAAAAGGCCACAGTGGATGAATATAGCGGGCGAATATATTTATTTCATGTGAACTTCCCGTTCATAATAACTGTTTTCAATCATAGGTGCATCGATGAAGCTGAATATAGAGGCGGCGATCAAGCCAAAGGTTTGTCTGTTGGGCGGTACGGGTTTCGTCGGCCATCATCTGGCCAGCGAACTCAACGAACAGGGTTACAAGGTATTGATCCTGACACGCCGCCGTGAACGGCATCGTGACCTGTTGGTGTTGCCCCACGTCGAGGTGGTACAGGCGAACGTCCATGACAGCGATGTCCTGCAATCCCATTTTGCCGGATGCGAAGCGGTCATCAACCTCGTTGCGATCCTCAATGAAAAGCACCGCGGGGATTTCAAGAAGGTGCACATCGATTTTGTCAACAACGTAACTCGTGCCTGTCTTGCAACTGGCGTCGAGCGCCTGTTGCACATGAGTGCGCTGGGTGCCGACGCAAAGCAGGGTAAAAGCGGATATCAACGCAGTAAGGGGGAAGGGGAAGATGCGGCACACTCCGCGGCGTCCCAAGGGCTAGAGGTCACCAGTTTCCGACCATCGCTGATCTTCGGTCCCGGCGATCACCTGTTTACACGCTTCGCCCGCCTGCTCAAGCTGGTCCCGCTACCCCTGCCGCTGGCCTGCCCCGACAGCCGCTTTGCGCCGGTGTTCGTCGGTGATGTCGTATCCGCGTATATCACGGCGCTCCGGGAGAGGAACACCATCGGTCAACGCTATGAACTTTGCGGGCCGCACATCTATACCCTGCAACAGTTGTTCGAATATACCGCCGATGTGCTCGGCCTGCGCCGCAAGATCATCCGGGTCGACGATATGATGTCGCGCCTGCAGGCGCGCATCATGCAACACCTGCCTGGCGAACCTCTTACCTATGACAACTATCTCTCCATGCAGGTGGACAATGTGTGCAACTACGAACTGCCGGATTTCTTCGACATTACACCGACCGCGATCGAGGCGGTCGTTCCCATCTATCTCAAGGGTAACACACAACGCGCCAGTTATGATGTCTATCGCAGCCGGTCACGGCATGGCGGTTGAGTTTCAAAACTCCACCGGGAGAGGGCATTGAAGATCTACAAGGTCGGCGGCGCGGTCCGCGACAGGCTGCTCGGCCTGCCAGTCAAGGATACCGACTGGGTAGTGGTCGGCGCCACTCCAGAGGAGATGATCGCGAACGGTTACCAACAGGTCGGCCGGGATTTCCCGGTATTCCTGCACCCGGAGACGAAACAGGAATACGCCCTGGCGCGCACCGAGCGCAAGACCGCGCCCGGTTACAAGGGATTTCGCGTACATGCTGCGCCCGATGTCACACTGGAAGATGACCTCATACGGCGCGACCTGACCATCAACGCGATGGCCGAGACACCCGACGGTGAACTCATCGATCCTTTCGGGGGCGCCGGGGATATCCGCATCCGCCAGCTGCGACACGTCTCACCTGCCTTTGCCGAAGATCCGGTACGCATCCTGCGGGTCGCGCGGTTTGCCGCACGCTTCGTGCCGTTGGGTTTTCAGGTAGCGCCGGAAACCATCCGGCTGATGCGCGACATGGTCGAGGCCGGCGAGGTGGACGCCCTGGTGCCGGAACGGGTCTGGACCGAACTGGTACGCTCGCTCGCCGAAACACAGCCGTCACAGTTTTTCGAGGTGTTGCGTTCCTGCAGGGCACTCGCCGTGCTGTTCCCGGAGATCGATCGCCTGTTCGGCGTACCCCAGCCACGCCAGCACCACCCGGAGATCGACAGCGGTATCCACGTGCTGCAGGTACTGGACCATGCCGCCACCTTGACTGATGATCTGCGCGTCCGGTTTGCAGCGCTGGTCCATGATCTCGGCAAGGCGGAGACACCCGCGGATGAATGGCCCCGGCATATGTCGCATGAAGAAAAGAGCGTCGAGCTGATCCGGTCACTGTGCCGCCGTATGCGTGCCCCCAATGAATACCGCGACCTGGCGATCCTCGCAGCCCGTTACCACACGCGCTGTCACCGCGCGGCCGAACTGCGTCCGGGCACCCTGCTCGAGACACTCGAGTCACTCGATGCATTTCGCAGGCCCGAACGCCTTGAGCAGTTCCTCATCACCTGCGAGGCAGACTCCACCAGCCGCCCGGGCTTCGAAGACAAGGGCTATCCCCAGGCGGACATCTTTCGCAATGCATTGCAGGCGGCCAGAGACATCGACACGTCCGTACTCATCGATGAAGGCTACGAAGGTGAACGGCTTGCCGCCGAACTGAAACGTCGACGCATCGCAGCCATCGCCGCACTGTAACCGCCATCCTGCTCTCCCACGGTCGCAATTAAACTTTTGCTGGTACCGGTCGATATTCATCAATATATAACACCAAACTCTACAATCAAAAAACATCTAACGGAAAGGGACACAATGACAAGCGAAATCGCGGATGATCGCATTATCATCGAGGGCGTGATGGAAGATAACAAAAAGTTCCGACCTTCCGACTGGGCGGAACGCATCTCGGAAATGCTTGCCAGTTTCGGTCCCGATCACAAATTGCATTATTCTGAATTCGTGCACCCCTGCATCATCGGTGGTGGTCAATGCCTGATTGTCAATCGCAGGCTCAGCGAGACGCATCCCGAGGCATTCGATTTCATCCTCCAGTTTGCGCGACAGAACAAGCTGCGTATCCAGGAGGACCGGCGCGTGAGACAGGAAAATGTCGGGATCGAACGCCGCGACCAGCAACTGGCCATCAAGACCTCACCCGAGAACACCGAGAATACACGCACGGCCCAGGGCCAGACAATCCAGGGCTAATCACCACGCCCGGTTCTCCGGCGAGCTTATGTATTTATACAACGGGTTTTTATATGGAAATCGCCGTGCATATGGCGCAAATCGCAGAATTACCATCGGGTAATTTGCGTACCAGAATATTGTTAAATAATGATATTCGATTATTAACTTTTTGATTTCATTTACGATCCTCAAACGAGTCCTCAAGATTGACTCTCTGCCTGGATCGTGACATGCTCGAGTATCAAGAGTCTTAGCGTGTCTATCTAAAAGACCCATTATGTTCATAACTTTGTGGGAGGTAGAATATGTACGGAGCTCGTCATCACCTAACCAGTGAATTTCCTGAATACCAGCACACCATCGATCTTCTCAAAACCCGTAACAATGATTTCGCCCAGTTGTTAAATGAATACGACGTAACCGATAAAAAGATTTACGGTTACACCCAGCAAAGCACTCCCGTCTCCGACACCCATATCGAGGAACTCAAGAAAAAGCGCCTGCGTCTAAAGGACCAGCTTTACGCCATACTCAGGATGCATAAAAGAACGCCCTGATCCCGGCGCGATCCGCGTCAGGGGTCATCGGGCTCATGCCCGGCGCTCAAGGCTGTGCCGGGCATGAGCCGTTCCATCAGATAACACAGGCAATCCTGGCGGATGATGCGCTTGTCCAGTGTCAGCATGGACGGCGTGATGAATCTGACTGTGCGCAGTTCATTGTCCTGATAAGTGAAATAACGATCACCGGCTTCTTCCCCCTGTTCATTACGCACGTCGAGACGCACATCGCTGTGTGAACGTATCTTTCCCAGTGAGGTGTTGGGCGGCAGCTCGGAAAAATTCAGCTTGTCCATGTCTTCTGGAAAACAGATGTCGGCATCGCCTTCGCCGAAGGTATAGCTGAGATGATCCGGCACCTTGACGATCGCGGTGGTGTGATACAGATCGATGTCTTCCGCAGGGACGGGATGATCCGGGATCTCCGCCAGGTGCAGGCAGGCATCGAGAAACTCTCGCGCATGAATCACTCCTTGTTCAGTACCGGGCCGGCCGCATTCGAGGATAACGGCAGGGCACAAATCGGCAAAGGCTAGCGATTGCACGCCGTCCGGCCTGACAAAATACACCACGGTTCGTCCGAACAGCGTCGCCAGTTGAAAGAAACGGTTGTCGATCCGGTTGACGCAGGCGTAATGCGGGTTGGTGCCGGTGTTGTTGTGGATATCGACGCTGGCAAACACACCGCGTTGGCGCATGATATCGGCGATCGTGCGCATCATCGCATGCTCGGGCGTGCCCTCACCGTTCCATATACGGTTATAATCGGGCTGCCCGTCGAGACAGCGCCTGCGATAGCGCGCCGCAGCGACGTTACCGATGAAGATCGACATCGCGCGCGGCAATTCCTGCCCGCGGTAATCACGCAACAGGGCCTGCACGGCACGCAGGCCGGTGTCTTCATTACCGTGCTGCAACGTCGAGACAAATAGCGGCTGTTCACGCCTGCCCTCCAGGTGGATCAGCGTCGGACCGGACAGGACCTTGTACAGCTCCGTTGCCTCGACGCTGAGCAGTTCTTCCGGCACTTCGTGAAGGGTGGTTAACATATAATTACTCTAGTAGTAGTCATTCCGAAGGTGTATTGCGACTGTGGAATCTTTTAATAACGTATCTCATATTGGCCATTCATGTACCGGCCTACCTTTTTGATGATTTTCCTGGTAGGCCATGGTTAATGCATACATATCATGGCCGTGCTTCGCGACATAGGCACGCTGCCATGCGGCGCCGTTCTGCGAAGTCTCGAGCCGGCCCTCGATGATGCCGAGGTAATGCTCGATGTCATCCTGATCGATCCCCAGCGCTTCCAGACCGCGGCGTGACAGCGGCAACAATTCCTGCAACAAGAGGTCCCTGGTCGAGACCTCCTTGCCGTCGAGCCAGGTGATGCATGATGACAGACCGTGCCGTGCCGCCTCGTAAAAGTTCGCGCGCGCCCGGTCGAAGCTCAACAGTTGTTCCGGCGGCGGTGACTGCCGACTCAAGGTTAATACCAGCCCGTAGAAGAACGCGGCATTGGCGATGCCGTCGACGATGGTCGGACCGGCGGGCACCACGCGGTGTTCCAGGCGCAGGTGCGCTTCGCCGCGTTCGTTGAATCCGATCAGGGGGCGGTTCCAGCGCCAGATGGTACCGTTATGCAGGCGCAGATGGGCAAGTGGCTCTGCTTCATCCTCCAGGCTCACCGGCAACAGTACAGGGTAACACTCGAGGTTTTCCTTGAAACATTCGAACATGGATTCCCTGACATAGGCAACACCGAAACCAACGCGTCGCACGGGTCCGCACGGGCTGTCGTCATAGCCGCGCAATGCCACGGACTGCTCGAACAGCGGGATGCGTGTCTCGTCCCACAGGTCCTTGCCGAAGAAATAAGGGGAATTGGCGCTGAGCGCGACCATGGGAGCGGAGATAACACGCGCCGCGTTGTACACCCGGGCGATGTTGTCCGTGTTGACCTTGAGGTGGATCTGGAACGAGGTTGCAGCGGATTCCAGCATCACGTCATACTGGCTGAGCTGCAGGTGCTCGCGGCCTTGGATATCGAGTTTCAGCGGCCGTCCCTCACGCAGACGTAACACCTGTTCATTGAGTGCACGGTATCGTTGCCAGTTCGACATATTCTCAACCGTCAGGTCCTGCTCGCTTACCGTCGGCAGGATACCGATCATCAGCAGTTGCGTATCGATGGATCCGGCAACATCGTTACAGTATTGCCAGTGCCTGGAAAACTCGTCGTGCATCGAGCGCAAGGCATCGCCTTCCAGCACATAGGGCTCGCTGTTAAGTTCCAGGTTGAACTTCGCGAGTTCCGGCACCACGTGTACGTCGTTGCTGCGCTTGATGATTTCATCGTTTACTGAAACAGGCCGGCAATCCCTGTCCATGATCCAGGCCTCGAGTTCATAGCCGCCCTTGGTCCTGCCCTCAAGAAATTCATTGTCGGCGAACCACTGCTGGAGTTCATCGGTCTCGGCACGCAGGCGCCGCTCGAATGCCCTGAAGTCACTCTTGTGGAAATGGTGGCTCGGGATCTCGCTGCCCATACGTCAGTCCGTCAGTCTCATGATTTACTTTTGGTCAATTCGCACTCGAGCATGTGCAGGCGTTCCGGCGTGCCGATGTCATACCAGACACCTTTATAATGCTCGCCGGATAATTGCCCGGCGTTCGCGGCCTTGCGTAACAGAGGCGCCAGCGGGAACGTGACCGGTGAACAGTCATGGAACAGCTCGGGCGTATAGACACCGATCCCGCTAAAGGTATACATCAACTCTCCCTCATTGACGATACGATCACCCTGCAACGCGAAATCGCCCTGCCTTTTAAAGGATGGATTATCCACCAGCACCAGGTACGCCATACCCGCAGGCCGGTATGGCAGAAGCCCAAAAGGATAATCGGTCCAGATGTCCGCATTCACCACGAAAAATGGATCAGTACCGAGCAATGGCAGGGCATGGTAGATGCCGCCACCGGTCTCGAGACCCGTGTCGCCTTCAGGAGAATAGGTAATCACCGCGCCATATCTTGATCCATCACCCAATGCCGCTTCGATCTGCTCACCGAGGTGCGCATGGTTGATCACAATATCTTTAATACCTGCCTTTACCAACGCATGGATATGATACTCAATTAGACTGTTTCCACCGGCCTTTAACAAGGCCTTGGGAGTCGTGTCGGTCAGCGGCCGCATCCGCTCACCGCGACCGGCGGCCAGGATCATGGCTTTCATGGTGTGAAATTTAGCATTATCAGGAGTACCATTATAATTATTTCAGTATGTTACTGGATTTTTATAGGAGTTTATAGCTGGTTTGATACATCTGACCTGCTCAGGTGATACTGCTTGGTTATGACAATGTCGCCCATTTTATAGTTAGGCGCAAATGATAGAGCACAACTCATGAGCCCAATCCTTATATCAATAATTATCTGTGTCTTTACAGCACCAGTAATTAGTCAGTTTTTAAAATACGGCACAAAGAGTTTAGAACCCCAACCTCCGGAAGGCATGGAATGCAAAGAGTGGCAAGAGATTTATAAAAGAGGTAAGTCCGATTGCTGGTATAAAGCTAGCGCATCAACTTGGTTAGGAATTTTTGAAAGATTACTATTTCTTGTAACACTAGATCATCCTGAAGTTATTGTGGGCTGGCTAGCTTTCAAAGTAGCTGCAAAATGGGAAGTCTGGAAAAACATTGTTCAAATACCAACGACCCTTGGTGATAACGAGGCAAGTTTTCTTAAAACTAGGGTAGCTTGGGGTTCGTGGGTGTTAATGAGGTTTTTAATAGGCACTTCATTGAATATATTGGTTGCTTTACTAGCGCTTCATCTGGGTAAAACATGGGGTACCTAACAAGGCGCTTAAGTGCGTGCTTCGCACGGGATCGCGCTACGGCGCGGCCCCTTAGCTAAATCGTTAGGCGTAAATAAAAGACTATGAAGCTAAGATTCAGGCTTGACCCTTTCACTTTTGGTAAAAGCGGAACACGAATAAGTCTTTGGAAGACTAAAGTGCCAGATCCGACCTAAGTAAACCATAGATTTATAAAATAATTTACTCATGAAAGCTGTCTTTAATTTGCGCTTAAATCACCCATTTTGTATTCAAAACCAATCGATTAAGCAGGCTCATAAAAATAATAAAATAACAAAGGGTGGCGTCCCCTTAAAAGCCAGACGTTCGCAGAGAAATCATGAAAATCCGAATTGCCACAAATCAGGATCGTGACGATATCAGAAGAGTCTATTTGTCTGCCTTTCCCAAAGGCGAGGAAGAGATTGTCTCAAAGCTTGCCATTGATCTGCTTTCAGAAAATACAACGCCACAAACAATCTCCCTGGTTGCTGAAGCTGATGATTCAATTGTGGGTCACTTGGCTTTCAGTCCTGTTGTGATTGATGACAATGATAATTGTCAGGCTTATATTTTGGCGCCATTAGCAGTCAATTCTGATTACCAAAAACGTCGTATTGGCTCGGCGCTAATTGAATACGGCATAGAACAGTTGTCAGCAATGGGTGTAAATATCGTCTTTGTTTATGGAGACCCTAAGTATTACGGAAGGTTTGGTTTCAACGCTGACGCTGCGCGTAAATACACAATTCCCTACAACCTTCAATATCCTTTTGGGTGGCAAGCCGTCGTTCTCAACGAATGCCCCACAAAAAAGGTACCTGTAACAATAAACTGTGTTGCCTCTTTATGTGACCCAAAAATATGGTAATCAATCAGAAACTCCCCAGCATATCGAACTAAGACTGCCAACAGGTCTGGGGGTCGGACCCAAACAACCTACCGATATATAAAAGAATACGCTCATATAAGCGGTTTTTTTTGCGCCTAAGCCACCCTTTTTGTACCCAAAAACCATCGATTAAGCCATACTCACATTAAACAGTGGGGCCGGATCGTGGCTTCCTCTATTATAACTTACTGTATAGCTGAGGATAAAACTTGCTTATCCCTCAAGATTAATCATGAATGCAATTAACAAGGCATGGCCCAATAAGATCCCGGAAGTTGGGCAAACTGCACGGCGATCCCGAAAGGTGACAAGCCGTGATATCGAACTGTTTACTGATATAAGCGGTGACCGCAATCCATTGCACTATGACGAGGAAGCCGCTGCTGCGACACGTTTTGGTGGTATCGTGGTGCAAGGTGGCGTGACAACTGCAATCCTGAATGCGGTCGTCGCCGAAGAGTTACCCGGACCGGGGACAGTTTTCCTGCAGGTCAATTGGAGTTTCAAGGCACCCGTTCGGCCTGGTGACACGATCACGGGCGAGGTGAAGATCACCAACGTCAGGACGGACAAACCTGTAACAGAACTCGAGACCCGAGTTCTTCTTGATGATGGGACAGTGGTACTGGACGGTAATGCGGTCTGTTACACCATGCCGATCACTCAACACGGAGATTCATGACTGCTCCAAGCAAAAACAATTCAGGGTATTCTCTGATTTTGTACTAGGTATTATCTGACCCCGACTGTTTATTAGAGGAGAGCAATGTGGCAGCAATATTATATGTGCGTGTTAAATCAGATCTCGACCCAGAGGAGCTGGAACGTCGAGTAATTGAACGTCGGCCTCGTTTTAAAGAAGTCACGGGGCTGATTCAGAAAATATACGCACGCGACGATTCGACCGGTGATGTGTGCGGGATATATTTCTTTGAGGATCAACAGGCACTCGCGAATTTTCGACAGACAGAGTTGGCAAAAACCATTCCATCTGCTTATGAGGCAAAAGAAGTATGCAGGGAAGTCTATGAGATGCTTTACCCTCTTTATCCCGAACGGGGACCGATTACTGGGTAAACAATTGCTTATCTATAGTAGGCCAGGCAGCGAGTCATCGACGCTTGCCGGGCATGTCGAATCTTGAGGAGGATAGTTTATGTCTACCCTGGAAACACACTATTCATCCCGTGACATCAAGGAACGGATCCTGGAGGGCATCCGCACAGCCGGTTTGAATCCCGAGCAACGTCTGGCGCCCGAGGAACTGGCATCACTCGATCATTTCCATACGGGTGGACTTCACGCTACTCACGAGCTGCTGGAGGCGGCGCAGATTCGGACCGGGGATCGCGTTCTTGATATCGGAGCCGGGCTGGCTGGTTCCGCCCGGATGCTCGCATCTGCAATAGGTTGTAGTGTCGACTGTATCGAGATGTCCCCCGATTACTGCGCCGGTGCCGTACTACTGAACCGTCTGACCGGCCTCGATGACCGAGTCAAGGTGTACCTAGGAAGCGCACTCGACCTGCCCTTTCCCGACGATTCGTTTGATGTCATCTGGATGCAAAACGTCGGCATGAACATCGCGGACAAGCGGAAACTCTACGGAGAAATCTCCCGGGTCCTCAAACCGGGTGGCCGGTTTGCCTTCCAGGAGATGGTCGCCGGTAAAGTCGCGACGTCCTACTTTCCCCTTCCGTGGGCCACCGACCCAGCCGACAGTTTCCTTGTCTCCGCCGAAGAGATGTGCTCGATTCTCGGCGAATGTGGATTGATCGTTGAATTGTTCGAGGATACCAGCGAGATTCATTTGAAACGGTCTATTGCAAATACCACGCCCGCTGTACCGGGACAACTGGGCCTGGCAGTATTCGTCGACAACCTCGCACAAAAGGCCGGTAATGCGCGGCGCAGTCTTGAAGAGGGCCAGGTCCGGCTCGTCAGAGGCATCTTCCGGGTGAATTGAGCAACGACACGGATCTCATTCCCAATTCGCCGTCCGGATCAGGGCCTGGCCCAGGCAATACAGTTTTAGGACGCATTTTCAGGATTAAACAAGGAATTTATGACTTCTATTCATGACTGGCACCACAAAAGTCCTGAACAGGCATTATCGGCACTGAAGACAACGACCGGGGGACTGAGTGAAGCCGATGTAACCCGGAGACTGGCAGACAATGGGCCCAACCAACTACCGGCACCTCCGCGCAGGAATGTGTTGCTGCGCTTTTTTTCTCATTTCAACAATATCCTTATCTATGTACTCCTCGGCGCTGCTGCCATTACGGCACTGCTAAGCCATGTTGTCGATACGACTGTCATCGTGGCGGTGGTCATTGTCAATGCGGTTATCGGTTTCCTGCAGGAGGGCAAGGCGGAGAAGGCAATGGATGCCATACGCCATATGCTTGCCTTGCGCGCTTCGGTCATTCGGGAGGGTAAGCGTCAAACCGTGATGGGCCATAAACTGGTCCCCGGTGACATTGTGTTAGTGGAAGCCGGCGACAAGGTGCCAGCGGATATACGCCTGTTAAAGACCCATGGTTTACAGATCCAGGAAGCAGTGCTCACGGGCGAGTCTATGGCAGTTGAAAAGCATACCGAGCAGGTCGATATTGAAGCGCCACTCGGCGATCGTTTCTGCATGGGTTTCAGCGGTACAACGGTTACCAGCGGACAGGGTATGGGTGTGGTGGTTGCCACAGGGCCTAAGACAGAGATCGGCCACATCAGTGGTATGCTCTCGCAAGTTGAGACACTGCAAACACCGCTCGTTTCCCAGATGGCGATCTTTGCCAAATGGCTTACATTGTTCATCCTTGTCGTCGCATCGCTTATCTTGATCTATGGCTATGCAGTCCTGCACCAGGATTTCGCCACGATATTCATGGCCGTCGTGGGGCTTTCCGTTGCGGCCATTCCAGAGGGTTTACCTGCCGTATTGACAATCACGTTGGCTGTGGGCGTACAGGCCATGGCAAGACGTAACGCCATTGTTCGTCGCCTGCCCGCGATTGAGACGCTGGGGTCTGTCTCCGTGATTTGTTCTGACAAGACGGGTACGCTGACCCGTAATGAGATGAATGTCGTTTCACTAATTACCGAAGAGGAACACTACGAGATCAGCGGAAATGGCTACGAACCATCGGGTAAGGTGCGGATAAATGGCCGTACTGTTTCGGTTTCTGATCATCCTGTATTGCAGGAGCTGGGACGGGCGGCCGTGCTATGCAATGACTCGGATCTGATACGAAAGGAAAATGTCTGGGTTGGACAAGGTGACCCGATGGAGGCCGCGTTACTGGCGTTTGCCGATAGATCCGGTATAGATAGTGTCGAGGCAAGAAACCTATGGACGCGCACCGACGTGATTCCTTTCGATACCAAACATAAATACATGGCAACCCTGAATCATGACCATGAAAACAATGCCTCTGTTTTCGTTAAGGGGGCGCCGGAACAGGTGCTGGCCATGTGCGATGTGCAAAGTAACGGCGGTAATAAAACAAAACCACTGGATATCGATTATTGGCACCAGCAGGCAAATGCAATCGCGGCACAGGGTCAACGCGTCCTGGCATTCGCGACCAGACCTGTTCCTCCTGAACATACTGTGCTTGAACATGCTGATATACAGGGATCACTGATATTTCTGGGCTTGGCTGGCTTGTTGGATCCACCGAGGCCTGAAGTGATTGAGGCCATTGCCGAGTGCCATCGTGCCGGAATTGATGTGAAAATGATCACCGGCGATCACGCTGTCACGGCGGTCGCTATCGGCAAGCAGTTGGGACTGCATAAAAGCGCAACCATCTTAACCGGTGCTGAGCTTGACAAGCTGGATGATGCCGCCCTCGAATCCGTTGTTCGTCATACCGGTATATTCGCACGTACAAGCCCGGAGCATAAATTACGTCTGGTGATGGCATTACAGGCATGCGGGATGACCGTTGCAATGACGGGTGATGGTGTGAATGATGCACCAGCACTCAAGCGTGCAGGTGTCGGTATCGCCATGGGGAAAGCCGGCAGCGAGGCAGCGAAAGAAGCATCGGAAATCGTGTTGGCCGATGACAATTTTGCATCGATCGTCGCTGCGGTACGTGAAGGCCGGACTGTATACGACAATATCAAAAAGGTGATCAGTTGGACCCTGCCGACCAATGCCGGTGAGGCCATGACGATTATCGTGGCCCTCATGCTCGGTCTAAGCCTGCCCATCACACCGATCCAGATCCTGTGGGTAAACATGATCACTGCGGTCACTCTGGGCATAGCACTGGCGTTCGAGCCGACTGAAAACAATACCATGCTGCGTCCACCTCGACCTCGTAAAGATCCACTCCTGAGTGGTGCCCTTGTGTGGCATATTGTACTGGTAACCAGCCTGTTCATGGCGGGTATATTCGGTATCTATGAATATGCCGTTACACGCGGCTATTCGGAGAACCTCGCACGCACGATTGCCATGAATACACTGGTAGTACTGGAGATATTTCATCTCTTCTTCATACGGAATATATATGGCACTTCATTGACCTGGAAGAAAATCCGTGGAACTCGCGCTATCTGGACATCAATTGTCAGTGTCGTCATTGGACAATTCGCGATCACCTATCTACCATGGTTCCAGAATATCTTTGAAACCGAGGGGGTGCGATTCTTTGATGGGCTTTTGATTGTCGCTATTGGAATAACATTGTTTTTTATCATTGAAATCGAAAAACAGATACGTATCCGGATTATGAAAAAAGCGTTTTAAAAAACGCGCCAATACCGGGTCTGACTCAGGCAAACGATCGATATAATAAAACGATTCACTTAAAAAATCAGTCTGTTTAGCGCTTAACCCTCTCTTTTTATACCCAAAACACATCGACCAAAAAATTGCGCAATGTGATGAGCAAATGGCTATCTGCTATTGTCTATATACAAGTATGTCAGCTCCATTGTCATTTTCGAAATCACTTCGCGGCTTAGCCTATTGTCATCATCAGGAAAGGAATAAATAAATGAATGCAGTTATTATTACAGACAAATCGGTAGATATCGAAGTACATGGTTTGGATAAACTTTGGTCATTCAAAAGTAAAATCGAAATTCCTCGCAATTCAATCGATAAAGTATACCTTTGCCCAAAGGATATGAAACCACCGTGGCTAAAATCAACTGGAACGTATATACCGAAAATGATAGTTGCAGGCACTTACCGTGGTGCAGGTCGGAAAGAATTCTGGAATACCCATTCCTGCAAAGAATGCATCGTATTCGATCTTAAAGACTTTGACTATACCCGCGTAGTGATTGAGGTTAATGGTGCGCAAGAACTTATTAATAAACTCTCCTAAAAAAGGAGGGCCGGGGTTCGGCTTCCTCTAATTTCCAGTGAAAATAACTTATGGAATGCTTAATATAAGGTCACCATGTTCATAAGTGTCCTGGAACTATTTAAAATAGGTATCGGCCCGTCGAGTTCACATACACTCGGCCCCATGGTTGCCGCTAATGATTTTATCGGACGTATTACAAATCAGAAATTCGATGCTCCGAGACTGAAAGATACGTTTATCAGATGTACTCTCAAGGGCTCGCTGGCCTATACAGGCAAGGGCCATGCGACCGACAGGGCTGTTGCTTTGGGTCTGCATGGTCATCAACCAGCCGGCCTGGTGAATAAAGATGTCGAGATTTTGGTGAAGGAGATCTGGGGACGTGATCGTATCAATCTCAATAATAACATCAGCATTTTATTCGATCCAGAGAATCACATTGTCTTTGATAAAGGAGAACCTTTACCCGAGCATCCGAATGGGATGATCTTTGAGCTCGTCGGCAATGACGATGTGCGATTGTATTCAGAAACCTATTTCTCCATCGGGGGCGGTTTTATCAATACCATGGTGGAAATCAATCAACTGCAGGCGCCACTCAAAATGGAATCATCCGAATCGTGCAAATATCCATTTGATTCAGCCGCCTCCATGTTACAGATGGCCAAGGAGGCTGACCTTTCCATCGCACAGATGAAACAGATCAACGAACTACAATTCATGTCCAAAGACACCCTGTCTGATGGTATGGATAAGATCTGGCAAGGCATGCAAACCTGCATCAAAAAGGGATTGCAGGCCGAAGGTACATTACCGGGCGGCCTGGACATTCCACGACGCGCCAGGAATCTGTATCAGGGCATACAAAACAACCCCGATAATGCAAATATCAATGACTGGTTATGCACCTATGCCATGGCCGTCAATGAAGAAAATGCGGCCGGCCATCTGGTCGTAACCGCGCCGACCAATGGCGCTGCCGGTGTCATACCGGCTGTCCTCTATTATTTCATGACCCATGAGCTGGGTACACCAGAACAGATACGGAACTTTCTCCTCACCGCGAGCGCAATAGGTGGTTTGATCAAGCATCGCAGTTCAATATCCGGCGCCGAAGTGGGTTGCCAGGGTGAAGTCGGTGCAGCGGCAGCGATGGCTGCGGCCGGTTTGTGCGAGGTTCGTGGCGGTACGCCCCAACAGGTGGAAAATGCCGCAGAGATAGCGCTTGAACATCACCTCGGTATGACATGCGATCCCGTCAAGGGCCTTGTCCAGGTACCGTGCATCGAGCGTAACGGCTTCGGTGCGATCAAGGCCTATACAGCCGCCGCGCTTGCACTCCGAGGCAGTGGCGAACACTTCATGCCGCTGGACAATTGTATCGAAGCGATGAAGCAGACCGGCATTGAAATGTCACATAAATACAAGGAAACGGCATTGGGAGGTCTTGCTGTCAGTCTGACTGAATGCTGAAAGCTGTATATCATACCAGAAGCAATTCTGCTCAAAGTATTTGAGTTAACTACGTTGGTAATAATGACCTCAACAGAAAAACAACCATAACGATAATCAATGGTAGAATAAAATTCAGCTTCAACCCTGTTTTAACCATTGTGGTCATTGGGATGCGTTCGGTACCGAATACGATTGCATTCGGTGGTGTCGCCGTCGGCAGCATGAAGGCGCAGGATGCGGTGAGCGTGGCAGTAAATAACAACATCGTCACATCATGCTGACTCGAGAGCGCAACGGCTGCCAGTACCGGTAACATCACTTGGGTAATGGCCGTGTTGCTGGTAATTTCTGTGAGGAATGTCATCATCAACGCAATACCGATCAACATCATGATCAATGGCACATTGGCAAGAAACTCCAGTTGCTGTCCGATCCACTGGGAAAGTTCGGATTCCTGCATGCCCATTGCCAGGGCAAATCCTCCTCCGAGCAGGATCAGGATACCCCACGGCAATTTGCTGAAGGCCTCGTAGCCCAGGATCGGCTTGTTATCCTTGCCTGGCAACAAAAACAGTGTAATGGCACCGGCGATCGCGACCGTGCCGTCATCCACACCACCATGGGGCAATAATGATGACCAGCCGGGGATGGTAAATGTATCGGTTTTGATCCCGGTACGTGTCATCCAGGCCAATGCGGTCAGGCCCAACACCCAGCCAACGAGCTTTTCGTCACGACCCATATTGCCAAGGGCCTGATGTTCCTGTCTGAGACTGTCGCCTGCCGTGTGATTCCATGTGAGGCTGCGCACCTTCCAGGCGAAGGTGGCGATTAATATACCGATTCCGATAATGACGATCGGGACCCCGACCATCATCCATTGCAGAAAACTTGGCTTCAGCTGCGGGTCGATAACCGTCATGTTTTCAAGTAATACGAGATTCGGAACAGTGCCCACCGGGGTTCCCATGCCACCGATGTTTGCCGAGTAGGCAATGATCAATAAAAGAATCGGTGCGAATATCACCAGCCTGGATGAATCAAGATCCTGGTCCAGGCGTTTGAGCACGGCGATCCCGATCGTCGCCATCAACATGGTTGTTGCAGTGTTTGAGATCCACATCGACAGGAAGGCCGTGACACAGGCAAAGCCTGCTAATATCTGCAGAGGACTGGCATGCGAGCGTGATAGTATGCGCAAGGCAATCCGCCTGTGAAGACCTGTCCGTTCCATGGCCTGGGCGATCAGAAAACCGCCGACGAAGAGGAACATGATGCTGGCCATATAACGGGGGGATACTTCCTTGGCGGTTGCTATACCCGTCAACGGATAAGCGATCAGCGGGATCAACGCCGTGACCGGCAAGGGAACACATTCACTGATCCACCAGATGGCCATCCACGCCACGATCCCCATCATGGTGGATGCATTCGGGTATTCCGGAATTTCCACCAGCAGGGGTAACAGGATACCCAGAGCGGGGCCGATGATGAGCGCAATCCGTTTCAAGTTTTTATTCCTGTTTAAAAAAATGCGCGTTGATCAGTTATGGATATAGTATAACAAGTAATATGATGAAATTTTTTTATTATTTATAAAAACAAATCCACTCGATTGACATGAGATTCCATTTATGAATATTTCATCTACAAAAAAGTGATGTCTTCTGTGATATATGAAAAACAAGCGCATCTTGCCTCCAACCTATTTGTTTACTACCATTGCCCTAATGGTATTACTTCACTGGTTTGTACCAATTCTTATATTTGCTTCATATCCATGGAATTTACTCGGATTGATCCCTCTCACAGCCGGGACTGTACTCAACCTGTTTGCCAATGCTGCACTCAAGAATAAACACACGACCGTCAAGCCGTTTCAAAAATCGACAGCGTTGATAACAACGGGTGTCTATCCAATAAGCCGCCATCCGATGTACCTGGGCATGATCCTCATCCTGCTAGGGCTGGCTATCCTGATGGGATCTGTGTCGCCCCTGATGGTCATCCCCGTCTTCGGCGTCATGTTGGAACGGATATTTATAAGCTCGGAAGAGGGGATGCTCGGGGAACAGTTCGGCGCCGCATGGAGTTCCTACAAGCACAGGGTCAGAAAATGGATCTAGGTCTTTAATTAATTGTCGTAATCTATATATGCCTTATTAGGCAATATTCACCAATTACGAGATCTTGATCATGTGTTAAGATTGGATCTTCTTCAAGTTCATGTTCCCAAGGAGTAGGAAATATGTCCAAAATGGCTGCCTGGAGTGCCAGTTGGGCGCCACACCTGCTGAGCGTACTCCGTATCATTACCGCTTTCTGCTTTATGCAACACGGCAGTATGAAACTGCTGGGATTTCCCAAACCGATGGATGTTTCGCTGTTCTCTCTGATGGGCCTGGCGGGCACGCTCGAACTGGTCGGAGGTTTTCTGATCCTCATCGGTCTGTTCACCCGGCCGGTCGCATTCATCCTGTCAGGTGAGATGGCGTTCGCCTATTTCATGGCCCATGCGCCTCAAGGTTTCTGGCCGGTGCTCAACCACGGCGAACCGGCTGTACTATACTGCTTTATATTTCTCTATCTCGCCGCTGCCGGTGGGGGTATCTGGGCCGTGGACCGCCTGTTAGGCCAACGTCAATAAGCTTATTTAAACATCCGGAATCGAGTGCTGATCATCGATTTGTATATATAGAATCATCAGCGGGTGCCGAAGACAATGTTTGCCTTAACAATGTAAATTCGAACCTGTCCGCAACGATGGAGAATTCCCAATGGACGCAGAGATTAAAAAGAAGATTCTGACGCTGCTGGACCAGCACCGAATCATGACGATCGCCACGCTGAGACCGGATGGCTGGCCACAGGCGACCACCGTAGGTTACGTGAATGAGGAGCTCGATCTCTATTTCCTCTGCGGTCTGGACAGTCAGAAGGCGGCGAACATCGCACACGATGACCGGGTATCGTTGACCATCGATCACGATACACCGGATATGATGGCGATTACCGGATTGTCGATGGCGGCTTATGCCAAACCCGTCGAAGACCGCGCCCAGGCGGAAAAAGTGTTGTGTATGTTGCCGCAAAAGTATCCCGAACCACAAACCGTTCCGATAGAGATGCCAACACCTGATGACATCCGCATATTCCATGTAATTCCCAAAGTCATCTCTGTGCTCGACTACTCCAAAGGTTTCGGTCACACCGACCTTGTCAACTGCTGATTGAGTGATCCCGGTGTCTGTCTTTTATATATAGACTGAATGAATCCGGTCATCCAGGAGGAACCTACCGGCTGCGGCATCGCGAGTGTTGCGGCACTCGCCGGGGTCAGTTACAAGAGAGCGAGGGCCGAGGCGAACCGGCTCGGTATCCATGCCGATGATCCAAGACTGTGGTCCGACACCGCATGCGTCCGGAAATTGCTGGCAGCATTCGGTATTACGCCATCAAACAAGGAATGCAGGTTTGTTTCGTGGAACAAACTGCCTGACCTGGCGCTGCTGGCTACAAAATGGCATCTTGAACAAGGCACGCCCTTCTGGCACTGGGTCGTGTTCGTGCGCGAAAATAACGAGGAATTTATCCTGGATCCGAAGAAGGCTCTTAAGAGTAACAAACGAACTGACTTCGGACGCATAAAACCGAAATGGTTTATCACTATATTCACCCGGTAACCGGAAAAAACTATTGATATTATTGTGTGCTGATTCCGTTTATGTGCTACCGTCATTATTGTCATGGAAACGCTCGTTACGACCGAATGGCTCAGCCAACACCTCGACGACCCTGACCTTATTGTGCTCGACTGTACAGTCGTTACGCAACATGACGAAGGCGGCGGCTTTCATAATATCAGTGGGCGTGCCAACTTTGAGGCCGGCCATATCCCGTCGGCGGGGTTTGCCGACCTCAAGGGCGATCTCTGTGACAGTAACAATCCGATTGAATTTGCCGTACCCACACCCGAACAGTTCTGCGCCGCGATGGGCGCACTGGGTGTCGACGACGATACGCGGGTAGTCTTGTATGATGCGGACATGTCTGCCTGGGCCGCCCGGGTATGGTGGATGTTACGCTGGGTCGGATTCGAACGTGCGGCCTTGCTCGACGGTGGATTGAAGGACTGGGTGGATGAAGGACGGCCGCTGTCGACCGAGCCATTCAACCGGTCTGCCAGAACGCTCACCCCTGCTCCGAGACCTGAGCTTGTCGCCGACAGGGACGAGGTATGCGCCGCCATCGACGACAACAATGTCCACCTCATCGATGCATTACCGGAATACCTCTATCGGGGCGAGCAAACTGTATACGGTCGTCCAGGGCATATCCCTGGAGCAATCAACATTCCCATCTTAAGCCTGTTTGACGAGACGGGTCATTACCGGCCGCTCAACGAGCTCGCCAAAATGCATCACGGTGACCACAATGCCCGCAATATCACATATTGCGGTGGCGGGATCGCCGCATCCGCCAATGCCTTCGTCATGACCCGGCTCGGCTTTACCAATGTCGCCGTCTACACGGCCTCACTCCAGGAATGGGCCGCTGATCCCGCCAACCCAATGGTGTCCGACGTTTCCTGAAGATTGCAATACGATGCGATGGCTGCCGGTAGTTTTGTTCCTGACCATGTATGCACACCTGGCATATGCCAAGGGTTATATCGAGAAAAATGGAGACGTATTACAGGTCATCATTCCTGCAGTAGGACTGGCCAGCACGATAATTTATGAACAGGGACATGAGGGAACGATACAATTCTCCAAATCATTTATCACGACTGGTCTGGTTACCGAAGCCCTCAAGGAAACGATTCAAAAAAGCCGCCCGAACGGAAGTTGCTGCAAATCCTTTCCTTCAGGACATACATCGGCCGCATTTATGGGAGCGGCATTCATCCAGGAACGTTACGGTTGGACATATGCGATCCCTGCTTATATCGGCGCTACATACGTCGGATACAGCCGGCTTGAGGCTGACAAGCATTTCATTGACGACGTCGTTGCCGGCGCACTGATTGGTACACTGAGCAGTTTTTATTTTACCAGTCCCTATGCAAAAGAAGGCATGATCGTTCCCATCGCAGAAAAGGATTTCTATGGGGTGGATGTCAGCTGGTATTGGCAATAGAGGGGCAGGGATAGCATCCATTGTAAATTATCAATTACTTTCCATGTTCCGCCCTTCAGCTCCAACTGCGCTAATGCCTAAATTGATGACTGCATAAATATAGTACCGTGTATATTGCTATCAGCGTCATTGCACTCATTGTTGTTGTCACCGTCGGCTGGCGTCTTGCTTCGCGTCGCCATTCTATACCATGTCCCGTGTGGTTACGCTGGCTTGTCGAGATGGATAATCCGTTCACGAGGATCAGCCGCGCCGCCGTCATCGCCGAACACCTCGATCTTGAACCCGGTATGATCGTGCTCGATTTCGGCTGTGGTCCAGGTCGGGTTACGGTGCCGGTTGCAAGACTTGTGGGCGATGCCGGCAAGGTGGTCGCCGTCGACATCCAGGAAGGAATGCTTGCCCGGGCGAAACAGAAAGGACAGGCAGCCGGAATGTCAAATATCGAGTTCGTTCAGTCAGCAGCCGGTGAAGGCAAACTGGACCATGATCGATTTGACCGTGCATTGCTGGTCTCTGTCCTGGGCGAGATACCCGATCGTAAAGCCGCACTGGCAGAGATCTTTGATGCCCTCAAGCCGGGAGGCATCCTGTCGGTGACCGAGGTCATCTTCGATCCCCATTTCCAAAGTCGTGCCTTGGTTACCCGGCTGGCCATCAAGACCGGGTTTCGGGAGCATGCATTCTTCGGTAACCGGATCGCGTATACGTTGAACCTGCAAAAGCCAACCGCCCAATGAGGCCCGGTTGGTAACACTATATGACTAAATGGTTAGAGAAAACCGGTTTGCATAAGCGTACCCTAAGATACCCTGGTTAATTAAGTACATTACTTATAAACCAGCTGGTTCAACGGATTGGCCATTCCAATCACATCAACCACCTCGACTATTCTCATCCAATGGAGGTGACCTATGAATACTGAAGATACCTATAGTGGAAATTGCTTTTGCGGGGCCGTTGAGTTCATCGTGACGGGTGATCCGGTCGCTATGGGTTATTGCCACTGCAGTGACTGCCGCCACTGGTCGGCCGGACCGATCAACGCCTTCACGCTGTGGACTCCCGATGCAGTCAAGGTGACCCGCGGTGCGGACAATATATGCACATACAACAAGACCGAACGAAGTGCACGCAAGTGGTGCGCAAACTGTGGGGGTCACCTGTTCACCGAACACCCGTTGTGGAATCTCGTTGATATCTATGCCGCCACGATTCCGGATTATCCGTTCAGGCCCGGAGTGCATGTCCATTACGGTGAATCGGTCCATCGTATGCAGGACGGGGTGCTGAAACTCAGGGACCTCCCCAGGGAGATGGGTGGTTCTGGTGTCAGCATGCCTGGCTAGCTACCACTGTATGACCATCCACTAAACTGGCAGTGCCGAAATGGAAGACCGTCCCACCAGTCATGACATACCGATACAATATCCATCTGTCGTGATTGCAGATGATGACATACTGGCATCGATAAACAAGACTACCGACACAGGTGGCAGGTACTCGGTGAACCGATGAAAATACCCGGCGTGAGACCGTGCGTTTCTTTAGACGATCCCGAGGGCAACCGCCTGAGCATACTGCAACCGTTGCTGCACAGTTAATATCTATCGAAGTGATCATTAGTCTATAGATCTGCGTGCATGAACTGTTTTACAGGTGTGCCTCGTGAAAACATATGACTACTTTTCGTTACGGTTACAAGTAATACCATTACGCTGATATGTAACCACTGTATCATTGTGTGTTGCTGCCCGTGTCCAATCTGTTTTGCATAAGCGTTACCGACGCGTTAGAACGTGAGTATTTGGCTAGATATGTGAAGCCGATTCCGAAAAGCGCCAAGGACCATACGACTACCGCCCCCGATGGCAGGTCAATTAGGGCTGATAACACTAAACCAAGAGCATAACCAAACAAGCCAATGGTATAACCAATGACCAATCGCCGTTTGGCAGGAAAAAAACGGCTGGCAAGCGCGGGGATGATTAGGCTTGCAAAAACGAGGTAAACGCCCACCAGTTGCACTGACGCCGTCACAACGATAGCGAACATTACATAAAACCCAACGGCACCCAGTCTGGTGCGTGCGCTGAACCACAGCGTAAGGATAATCACGGTCAGAATTGTAACTGGGATAAGCTGGGAAAAACTAACCCACAGAATCTGGCCCACCAACAAGTCCTTGAGATGTTCACCACCGTGCGGATTGTTAGCCAGCAATAACAAACCGGCACAGGCGGCCAATACGAACAACACACCGATTAGTGCCTCTTGAATGTCTGGCCACTTTCGTTCGGTAAAGGTTAGAAGCAAGGCACCCAAAAGTGCCGCGCTAACCGCAGCAATCTGCACGGCATATCCTTGGGGTTCCCAACCCATTGCATCCGCTGCAATCACGCCGAGACCGGCGATCTGGGCGATAGCAAGGTCAATAAACACGATGCCGCGGGCCAGCACTTGCTGGCCCATCGGTACATGAGTGGCTAGTACAAGCAGACCCGCGCAGAACGCGGGTCCGAGGATGGTTATGTCCAGTGCATCGATACTCATCTCAGTGCCTCCAGTAACCGCTGTATAGTATCGTCATACAAACCGAACAAGTCTTTTGCCTTGTCCGTCCCGCCCACGGTAAACGGCAGCGTAGCCACCGGAATCTTTACCCGGTCGGCGAGCCATTTCGATGCACGATCATTCTGATACGCTGCCCTGATGATCATACGTGCCGGTTCTAGTTTCAGTTGTGTCAGCACCTCTTCGAGATGGGCTGCGGTTGGCTCAACGCCTGGTTTGGGTTCGAGTTCAGTGACTTCATGCATTCCCAGCCAGGTATAAAGGTAGATCCAGTTTTTGTGATGGGAAACAACAGCAACCCCCTTGAGTGGAGAGGCCTCCATTTCCCAGTGCTTGATGGCCGCTTCCCAATGTTGTGAAAAATCCTGATAACGAGTCTGAAAAATAGACGCATTTTGCGGCTCGATTTCGGCCATTCGCTGAACCAGGGCCTCGGCAACATGTGAAATATTACGCGGATCTGTCTGGATATGGGGATTACCGCCTGGATGAATATCTCCCTCGGATCGATCGAGACGCGCCGGGACTTCCAGTTTTTTTACATATGTCGCCGCCTCGAAGTAACCGGGCTTGCCCGGTTGAATCCTATCGTTACCTGATTGCCGCAATACTACCGGTAACCAACCGATCTCCAGTTCAGATCCTGTACATACCACCAAGTCAGCGCGTCGCGCCCTGGCTAGCAGACTGGGTCGGGCCTGAATATGATGCGGGTCCTGGAATGCGTTGGTAGCTGTATAGACCGAAACGCGATCGCCGCCAAGTTCCTGGGACAGTGCACCCCATTCCGGTTCACAGGCAAATATGTTGAGCGCGGATGCGGGTACGGAGAAAGCCAGTGTTACCATCACGGATAATGTAATAAACAGTCGTTTCATGTTGTATCCTCCATAAAATTAATATTGATGAGCGCCGTGAGCGCCGAGACTCATCAGGTACTGGACGAAGATCTCTTTGTCGGTCGCGCTCTCACGTGCCTTGTCACGTGCGAATTGCAGACGGATACGGCTGAACTCGCTGGGCGAATAGTCAACCATCACACTGTTGCGTTTTGGGTTGTAATCAGAGATCGGCAGATTGGCGTTATTTGCACCATAGTCCACCGTGCCGTGATTCAATCTCTCTGTGCGCAGACCTATGCGCCAGTACGGCATAAATTGATACACGCCCTGCAGATACCAGCCGGATTGTTTGGCATCGTATGATGCAGTGTTGGTGAGACCCAATGCACCGTCGGAATCGTAGGTCACGTCTCCGTCCTCGTGCCGTCGCAGGTATTCCATCTGCAGTTTTAAATTCGTGTAGTAAGGATTGCCGTTGGGGGCGTATTTCCAAACACCGTCGATAATGTATAACCGGCTGTGACCGCTGAAGCTATTAACCGCTTCATTGTCGGCAAGGTCGACGATGGTGAATTCACGATCCTGCGGCGAGGTCTTGATGAACGATAATCCAGCGCGCCAGCTATTGCTGAAACCGATATCACCGCCGACGTGCGCAAACAAAGTACCTGCTCCTGCCCCGTTTTTATCCCGATCACTGCCGGGGAAAGCCGCGCCACGACCAAGCTCACCGCCAATTTCCAGAAATGAGTCCGTTGGAGCCAGCCATTTGAGCTGTACACCATCATCGTCATACTGTGATCCGAACATCGCCTGATAGACGAGTGGCGCATCAACGAAGTCCCACACATGGGAATGCTGGGCATTGAGATAGCCGATGGCAGAAAAAAACCGTCCAGCCTTGATGGCAAACCCTTTGGGCAGTGCAATGGTCTGAATGAAGGCCTCCTCCACTTCCGCCTCGTTCTCTGGGGTCAGCGCCAGATTCATACCGCCATAAAAATATGGATCGATATTCGCGTAAATGCCGAATTCGCTTTCGGCCAGGCTGAATCCGCGTTTGCCAGGACCAACTTCTGAATCTTCCGGTACTGGAAAACCGCTGATCTCAAATCCTTCGGGATCCTGTGAAAGATTGGTATAGATACCTTCAAGTATCAGCGATACCGCGGGATTGAAACTGCTCATTGACTCCGATGGCGCTATGGTGGGCGTGGTTTCAAGGCGATCAAGCCGTTGTTCGATGTCCTGCAGGCGTTGATCGGCATCATCAGTGGCATAGGCGCCCATCGGCGTAGCAGCGAGAGCAGTTGTAATCGCTACGATTGATATTCGACGAACCATAGGTAAATCCTCCGTAATATTAAAAAACCGGAACTACAAACCCGTTTAATCACAACACACTCACCAATGAGCGCACGCAATGACGTATGCATCATGTGATGCAGTGTTATTCGATTAAACAGTTATTAAACGGAGAGATTGAAAGGGGGAGCGCGTGGATTATAGGCAATGCCTGGCTGTTGACTATTTCTATTGGTACTTCTAGAAACATAGACATCATCGGCAACGGAAGGAATAAATACTGGAGAATGCGCCAGTACGGCATTTCCGAATTGATGAGCAGCATCACACAGAAAACAGGCCGTCTCTTGGGCTTGAGAGAGATGGTGTTCTACCTCATGCACCAATAATCCCGTTTCGCACAATAGCAAGCCAATTGCAAACGAGAGTATGTAGAGGCGTTTGGTTAACTTGCGTTGCAATCTATTCATTTGTGTGTCGATGCAAGGAACGGCTATTTTGATATATACTGCTTGTACATACGAGCAATACGGTACGCTATCATATGGATTTTGCGAAACGCAAGCATATTATATTGGTACCTCAATGATCCCTTCCCATCATTCAAGATGACGTCGTCACAGTTACAATTACACTTATGCATGATCATACGTTCGTTATAATAGCCGTATGAATACGGATTACCCTTCAGGCGATTACTGTTAAACACCTATGATCGCGATTTTCACCCTGCTGCTGGTATTGATCATCTCGATACTGGTGACACGCATCGCGACGATTGCGCTGATGCATACCGGTTTATCCAGACAAAGCGCCCGTTTCCAGGCACGCTCCGCCTTTACCGGGACCGGATTTACCACCTCTGAAGCTGAGATGGTCGTCAACCACCCGATACGACGCCGTATCGTGATGGTCCTCATGCTGCTGGGCAACGTGGGTATCGTGACAGTGGTCTCTTCGCTGATCCTGACATTTGTCGGCGATGAACACAGTTCGTTCTCGGTGACCACCAAGTTGGTGATATTGATTACAGGCATTGCGCTGTTGTGGGGTGTATCCTCCAGCAAGTGGGTGGACAGGCGCCTGTCCCATATCATCGAACGGGCCCTGAATCGCTATACTCAACTGGATATCAAGGACTACAGCAGCCTGTTGCACCTGGCCGGCGAATACCGTGTGGTGGAACTGCATGTCGAACCCGGTGACTGGCTGGCCGAAAATTCCATCGAAGAGCTAGGCCTCAAGGCGGAAGGGCTACTTGTACTGGGGATCGAACGATCGAACGGCCAATTCATCGGTGCACCGAGCGGTGAGACAGTATTCAATGCAGGGGACAACGTCACGATCTACGGCAGGACTTCCACACTGTCTGAACTGGATCAACGAGAACGTGGTTATTCGGGAGACAAGCAACACGCACGTGAGATTGCAAAACAGCAACGCGTACAAGAGGCCGAGCAGCAAGGCGATGAGGAAGTTGGAGACGACAGTAAATAACATGGCCTTTGCCCAGCTTCACCGGCTCTCGGCCTTCTGCATGGCTACCATGTGATAATATTTCCCGCGCTGGCCGGATCAATGGCTGACTCGGACCGTTATTCACATTCTGTTTTGTATGCGGGCTTGCCTTCCTGCAACGCGCAGGGATGCGTATCATAACGGGATTCGGTACCCTGGCGGGGGCGGCAGCCGCTATTGCGTTAGTCATCCGCCTTCTGCCGGCAATCCTCTTCCTCGGAATTCTTGTCCTTATAGCCGTGTTTGCCCGCCCACTTTTGCTGCGTCAATTCAGGACGAACCGGTCTGATTAATACTGTAAAAGGTAAAATATCGGATCGGGATCGAATTGCACGACGGGAGATCCACACCAACCGGCGTAAATTCCATCGGGTAAGGAATCAGCCAACCTCGGGTTTCAGTTCCCTGGCAAACAACTCATTGACCGCATCGCGTGGTGACAGCCCCTCATACAGAACCCGATGAACCTGTTCGGTGATCGGCATCTCGATGTTGTGCTGCCGTGCAAGTTGCACAACTTCACGGACCGTCTGCGCACCTTCGACCACCTGGCCGATCTCCCTGAGGGCATCGTCCAACGACTTGTCTTTGGCCAATGCCAGTCCCAGGCGTCGGTTACGGGAATGATCATCGGTGCACGTCAGGATCAGATCCCCCAGGCCAGCAAGACCCATGAAGGTTTCGCGCCGGCCGCCCAGGGCAACACCAAAGCGCATCAATTCCGCCAGCCCACGTGTCACTAGGGCGGCACGGGAATTGGCACCGAAGCCGAGGCCGTCGGAGCAACCGGCCGCGATCGCCAGTACATTCTTCACCGATCCGCCGATCTCCACGCCGATAACATCTTCCGAGGTATAGGCACGAAACCGGACGTTATGCAGGCGGTTGGCGATGCCGGTTGCAAATCCAGGATTGTTCGATGCCACCGTGATCGCCGTCGGCAGGCCCGCGGCGACTTCATGGGCAAAGGTCGGTCCGGATATGATGGCATAATCGACCCCGTCGCCAAGTGTCTCGATGATCACTTCATGCAACAGCTTGCCGGTACCAGGATCCATACCCTTGGTCGCCCAGATAATCCGCGAAGTATTTTTCAGAAACGGCTTGATCGATTCCAGGATTGCACGGAATCCGGCACTCGGTACGGCGATCAGGATGTCGTCGACCTGCTCCAGTATATCGGGAAGATCGTGGCTCGGGGAAACGAGATCGGGAAACCGGGACCCGGGTAGAAAGCGTTTGTTGCAGCGTTCGCTTGCAAGCAGATCGATGTGCGCCGGGTCCCTGCCCCACAACCAGACAGGATAACCGTTGCCGGACAACAGGATCGCGAGGGCCGTGCCCCAGGAACCGGCGCCGATAACGGCTATCGGGGACCGGATATGCGATATCTCGCTGGCGGGTTGGGCCATCAGGGTTCTATGAATTCAGTCCAAGGCAACATTGTCCCGCATTGTCTCCCCATCCACCGGCCTTATCAAGAGATGAGGCCGGCATACACACATCCCGGGATGATCAATGTTTGGACTCGGTATCCTCCGCCTGCTTTGCAGACCGCTGCAAATATTCCATATATAAAGCATCGAAGTTGACCGGCGACAACAACAGTTGCGGAAATCCACCCCTGGTAACGAGATCGCACAACGCCTCGCGCGCGAATGGAAACAGGATATTCGGGCAATAACTGCCCAACATTGCCGATAACGCCTTCTTGTCGTAACCCGATATATTGAATATCCCGGCCTGCTGCGCCTCGGCCAGATAGGCCGTCTTTTCACCCAGCTTCACCGTGACCGTAAGTGACAGGGTGACTTCGTGTACGCCTTCACTCAGAACCTTCGCGGTGTTGCCCATCTGCATGTTTACGTCGGGCTTCCAGGCCTCGGTGAATATCATCGGTGAATTCGGCGTCTCGAACGATATATCCTTGACGTAGATCTTCTGGATTAAAAAGCGTCTTTCATCCTCTTTGGGAGTGCCCTGATTTTCCTTCTCCGGTTTTTTGCTTTCCGAGTTTTCGTTATCCGACATCCGCTATTCCTTGTGGTTTATTCCGATAGCTGGTCTTTAACCACCGGCATGTTGGCACTCTGCCACGCCATCATCCCCCCGGACAGTTTATAAAGATCCGTAAACCCCTGTCTTTGCATCATCATACCAGCTCGCGCCGACTGTTGCCCAGTACGGCAGGAGACAATAACCGGCGTTGACCGGTATTGTTCCAGTTCGTTAACCCGTGATTCGATGACGCCCAATGGTATATTGATCGCGTTGAGGATATGGCCCTGGGAGAATTCCTTGTCATCACGCACGTCGAGAACGATGGCACTGTTGTGATTCATCAGTTCCACGGCCTGGCCCGGCTTGATCTCCTTGAACCCGAGAAACCGGGACTTGAGAAGATTCATGGCCAGGAACGCCAGTATGAGGACCAGGGCCAGGAACAGGATCCAGTGGTTAAGAATAAAGATGCCGAATTGCTCCATAATGTATTCTTTTGGCCCATTAGCATTATATGTACCCTGTCATGATGGCATGATGACAAGGTACTGGAATTAAACCCGGTGAAGAACTATCTGCAGAAAAGCTCGCGCATCTGCATGAAAAGTTGCAACGTGCGGATGTCGCCAATACGATACAACACCCGGTTGGCGTCTTTGCGTGTCGCCAGTATCCCCTTGTCGCGGAGGATGGCGAGATGCTGGGAGATGTTGCTTTGCGATGTCCCGATCCGCACGACGATTTCCTGGACGCTGACCTCATCCTGACCCAGAATGCAGAGGATTTTCAGTCTGATGGGATGCGCAAGGGCCTTGAGCGATCGACAGGCACGTTCGATATCGTCGTCCTGAACCTCGGCGGAAAATTCAAGGTCCCCATTCATAACCTACCCCATCTGCAAGTAATCGTTATAATTATAGGGATAATTTAACGTCACTTGCCTTAACCCCCAGATCAACAAGAATATTTTATTATAAAATATATTCTAATACCATTATATTTTGTCAGCGTTACCGCTATGATAAATATACGTAAAATATTTGAAAATCGACATCTTCGCTAACCTATTCACATAAAGCCAAAATGAAAACAGATAAGCCCATCATAAAACATCGTCCCATGGTCCTGATCGTCCTCGACGGCTGGGGCTATAGTGAAGAGACCGACAATAACGCCATCGCTGCCGCGAACACCCCCGTGTGGGACCGCCTATGGCGCGACTATCCACACACCCTGATCAACGGTTCGGGAACCCACGTAGGCCTGCCCCCCGAGCAGATGGGCAACTCAGAGGTTGGTCATCTCAACCTGGGTGCCGGCCGTACCGTCTATCAGGAACTGACACGTATCGACCATGAGATCACCGAGGGAACATTCGGCCGTAATACCGTCCTGACCGACGCCGTGGACATCGCGGTCAAATCGGGTAAGGCCGTGCATATCCTTGGACTGCTGTCACCGGGTGGTGTGCACAGTCACGAAGACCAGATCCACGCAATGATCAAGGTTGCAGTGGAACGCGGCGCGTCACAGGTCTATATGCATGCGTTTCTTGACGGGCGGGATACACCACCCAAGAGCGCGGCAGCATCGCTCACCGCCATGAATAAACTGTTCAAGGAGCTGGGTACGGGGCGTACCGCCTCGATCATCGGCCGTTACTATGCCATGGATCGTGACAATCGCTGGGAACGAACCCAAAAGGCCTATGATTTACTGGCACTGGGGCAAGGCGATTATCAGGCCGGCGATGCCGTGTCCGGTCTCGAGATGGCTTATGCGCGGGGTGAAACGGATGAATTCGTAAAGCCCACCACCGTTGTTCCCGATGATGGGCAAGCCGTTCGAGTCGAGGACGGTGATGTGATAATCTTCATGAATTTTCGTGCCGACAGGGCACGCCAGCTCACCCGCGCATTTATTGAAAAAGACTTTAAGGATTTCAGCCGTGAGAGAACCGTCGACCTCGGCACATTTGCAAGTCTCACCGAATATAAAAAGGAATTCGATATTCCGGTTGCCTATCCACCCGAGCACCCGGAAAACAGCTTCGGTGAGTATATATCCAGGCTCGGCCTGCGCCAGCTGAGAATCGCCGAAACCGAGAAATATGCCCACGTCACCTTCTTCTTCAATGGCGGCCGCGAGCAACCATTTCCAGGCGAAGACCGTATCCTGGTACCATCTCCCAGGGTAGCCACCTATGACCTGCAGCCGGAGATGAGCGCACCGGAACTGACCGACAAACTGACCGCCGCCATCGAAAGCGGGAATTATGATGCCATCATCTGCAACTACGCCAATCCCGATATGGTCGGTCACACCGGGATATTTACCGCCGCGGTCAAGGCGATCGAAACCATCGACGCCTGTCTCGGCAGGGTGGTCGAGGCGTTGCACTCGGTGGGCGGTGAATTGCTGATTACGGCCGATCACGGCAACGCCGAACAGATGCGTGACCCCTACACCGATCAGCCGCACACTGCGCATACCTCCAATCTGGTACCGTTCATCTACATAGGCCGTGCCGCAAGTCCCGCGGACACCGGCGCCTTGTGCGATGTCGCTCCGACCATGCTGTATCTGATGGGACTGGAGATTCCGACGGAGATGACCGGAACTTCCCTGCTCGAATTATTGTCTGAGCAGAAGACGGGCGCACTGCCATAAGGGTCGTGATTACTTATTACCCACTTCTGGAATCAGGCCGTACGCAACGCGCCGGGCCGTATTATTCCCTGCTGTTAATCCTGGTTATAAGCCTTTTTGCCGGAGCGGCCGCCATCGCCGCAACAGAGACTCCACCCAGTGATGCCAAGGAAGCAAAACTTGTCGAGTTGCGCAAGCAGATCCAGGCATTGCGCGAGTCACTGGAGTCGGCGCGTACAAAAAAGGGAACACTGCAACAGCAACTTCGCCAGACAGAACTGGAGATCGGAAAACTGAATCGCACTATCAATGATCTCGAAACACAGCTCAATACTAGGTCAAACAAACTCGATGAACTACATGCGCGCAAGTCACAGCAACAGCATAACCTGGGTGAGCAACGCGACTCCCTCGTTGAACAGATCCGGGCTACTTTTGTAATGGGGAAACAGGGTTATCTGAAGATCCTGCTGAACCAGCAGGACCCCGCAGAGATCGGGCGGGCACTGACCTATTATGATTACTTCAACAAGGCCAGGTCCGAGCGAATTAATACCCTCAATTCGACCTTGCATGAAATCGACGATCTTGAAAATACGATCACCGATGAAAGCACGCAGCTTGAACAATTGCGTGATGAACAGGCACGCAAGAAAGAGTTGCTGGAAAAAAATCTCCGCTCACGCCGGCAGATCATCGTCAAACTCGACGCCGATATCGACAACAAAGAACAACGCTTGAAACAGCTGGTACAGGATGAACAGTCGCTGGCAAAACTGCTGGAAGGGATCCGTAACGCTCTGACCAACATACCGCCCGACAACCGCGATTTTCAGCCCTTTGATACCCTCAAGGGCAGTCTATCCTGGCCGTCCGCCGGCAGTATCACCACTCACTTTGGCGCGCCGCGCAAGGTCGGACAACTGAAATGGCAAGGTGTAATGATTGCCGGCTCCGAAGGTACGGAGGTCAAGGCCATTTATCATGGGCGAGTCGCTTTCGCCGATTGGCTGCGAGGCTATGGCCTGTTGTTGATCATTGATCACGGTAACGGATATATGAGCCTTTACGGTGGCAATCAAAGCCTTTATAAATCCGTCGGCGACTGGGTGGAAGCCGGTGAGACAATCGCCACCGTCGGTAACAGCGGCGGTCGTTTGTCAGCTGGTCTGTATTTTGAAATCCGTCATAACGGTACGCCGGAAAATCCGTCATCATGGTGTAAAAAAGGAAAAACATGATTATAAAACAACAAGCTTGGTTATTTTTCCAGTGATTTTTATTGTTTTCTGGTAAAGTAGCCTCAAACCTAATGGAAATGTGTATATGACCGATATGCTGGTCATTGGAGTAATCTAAATGAAATCAAACACCCGTAACGCATTTATTTTATCAATTGGCCTGGTCCTTGGCGTGTCCCTGACTATTGGACATGCCGTGTTCGCCGAGAGGGATAATCCGTCACCCCTGCCGCTGGACGAGCTCACCACCTTTACCGAGGTGTTCGCCAACATCAAAAACAATTATGTCGAGCCTGTCGATGACAGGACCCTGCTGGATAACGCCATACGCGGCATGCTCGCCGGCCTTGATCCGCATTCATCATATCTCGACAAGGACGCCTTCGAAGAATTGCAGGTGGGCACCACCGGTGAATTCGGTGGACTGGGGATCGAGGTCGGTATGGAAGACGGCTTCGTCAAGGTCATATCCCCTATCGATGATACACCGGCACAAAAGGCAGGTATCGAGGCCGGCGACCTGATCATCAGGCTCAATGAGACGCCCGTCAAGGGACTGACCCTGAAGGAGGCGGTCGATATCATGCGCGGCGAACCCGGCTCGAAGATCGTACTGACCGTGGTGAGGGAGGGACAGGACAAGCCCCTCAAGATCACCATCGAGCGTGCAATCATCAAGGTCAAGAGCGTCAAAAGCAAGAATTTCGACCATGGTTTTGCCTATTTGCGCATCACTCAGTTTCAATCGAATACCACCGATAACCTGATCGAGGCGATCGACAAACTCAAGGAAGAAAATGACGGATCACTCAACGGTCTGGTTCTTGACCTGCGCAACAATCCGGGCGGTGTTTTGAATGCCGCTGTCGGTGTCTCCGACGCCTTCCTCGAAAAGGGCCTGATTGTCTATACCGAAGGCCGCGTCGACGATTCCGAGCTCAAGTTCAAGGCTACACCGACTGACATCCTCAAGGGCGCGCCACTGGTCGTGCTGATAAATGGCGGCTCTGCATCGGCTTCCGAGATCGTGGCCGGTGCATTGCAGGATCACAAGCGCGCGGTCATCATGGGCACCAAAAGTTTCGGTAAAGGCTCGGTACAAACCATCATACCGATGAAGGACGACACTGCTCTAAAACTGACTACCGCCCGTTACTACACACCATCAGGCCGTTCCATTCAGGCAGAGGGTATCGTTCCGGATATCAAGCTGGAAAACGTCAAGGTGGCATCTGTTGAAGAGCCTGAATTCGCACCGGTCAAGGAGGCTGATCTGTCACGCCATCTAGAAAACGGCACTGAAAAATCGGACAAGGAAAGTAAAAAAGAATCCGATACCGAAGCAGCCGAAGCGGAAGAAGAAGACCAGACCATGGCCAAGCTGGCAAAACAGGATTACCAGTTATATGAAGCCCTCAATCTTCTCAAGGGGCTCTATATCCTGAAACAATCACAGATCTGATTTTTTTCCATCATTCATTAATACCAATTGCGAGGCCCCGCAAACGCGGGGCCTTTTACGTTGATAGTCGACATTACACATGTAACCCACTATGCGTCGTTGATGCATTACATTTTTAATTTTGTCCAGGTATTGCAGTCATTATGTTTTTCGGTTATTGTTTCGACCAAAATTGGATATCCATGGCTGAGCGAATATTATTATATATATACCTCACGCTCTTCGTTGCAAACGCAGCACTCGCAGACGAGGATAAACCGCCCCTCCCCCTGAAGTTTCCCTCTCAACCCGCTATCAGCATCGTCATCGATGACCTGGGCGAACAACTTGAAAACGGCATGAAGGCGGTCGACCTGCCGGGCCAGGTGACACTGGCATTCCTGCCATACACACCTTATGCCACCACCCTGGCCGCGCGTGCTCATGAGATCGACAAGGAAATCATGCTGCACATGCCCATGGAGGCAATCGAACCTCATCGCCTGGGCAAGGGTGGCCTGACCAAGGAAATGCATCAGCAGGAATTTATCAAAGCCATCGAGGATGCACTGGCGTCGATACCCTATGTCGCCGGCCTGAACAATCACATGGGAAGCCTGCTCACCCAGGAACACAAACACATGATGTGGCTGATGCAGGAGATCAACCAACATGGCAACCTGTTTTTCGTCGACAGCCGCACCATCACCGGCAGTGTGGCGCAACACGTCGCCATGGAAAATCATATTCCCAACCTGCGACGCGACATTTTCCTCGATGACGACAAGGATCCATCGGCCATTCGCGCACAGTTCGATGAGCTGATTGCACTGGCACAAAGCAAGGGAGCCGCGCTCGCCATCGGCCATCCCTATCCGCAAACTCTCTCATTCCTGCAACAACGTCTAAGCCATCTGAAAAAATCCGGTGTCGAGCTGATATCCGTCTCTGCACTGATCAAGCGCACGACCTCGATCAATGCTTCAAACTCTACCGAGCAGATGGTTGCTGGCAGCCCCGCGACATCTGATACAATTAACACCACTACACCGCAGTAAGGCGTTTAGCGCTGAACTGTCGGTATTAGTACATTCCAACCCGACAACGAAGGATCAACTCATGTCAAGCGTACTGATACCCCTGGCCCAGGGATGTGAGGAACTGGAAGCCGTCACCATCATTGATCTGTTACGACGCGCGAAGATCACGGTTGTCACTGCAGGCCTTGACAGCCAGCCGGTCACCGCGAGCCGCGGCACCGTCCTGGTACCCGATACCACTCTCGATGAGGCGCTCAGGCAGGACTATGACATGGTGGTATTACCGGGCGGAGGTCCCGGGGCCCAGAATCTCGACAATGATCCGCGTATTCACGAACTACTGAAAAAGATGGCCAACAGCGAGAAATTCACCGCGGCCATCTGTGCAGCCCCCAAGGTGCTCGCTCACGCAGGAATACTCTCGGGCAGACGGGCAACCGGTTTCCCCGGCGTTCTGGATAAGATGGAGCTGTCGGATGTCACCCTGGTACACGATGCCGTGGTTCAGGACGGCAAGGTCATCACCTCGCGGGGACCCGGCACCGCCATGGATTTCGCGCTCGATCTGATTGAAAACCTCGCGGGTAAAGACGTGCGTAACGATGTCGAGGCGGGACTGCAGCGTTAACATCCCGGGTAGATGCTGTTGGGCGCTGTCATTTCAAGACAAATCGCGACGCGGTCACATTACTATATAGTAATTTTTAGTCGTCATCGGTAGGCCATGCGAGGATGAGAATATATATCCCCATACCCCCGAGTATCCAACTCAACAGTGGCGCATGGCCCAGCATCACGGGAAAGGTTCCGTCGAGCCCCTTGATCACAGCGGCACTGATGATGAAGGTCGCACCGGCGATGGCGGCATAGGTGCGCCGATTTGCACGGACGATAGATCTGCGGATATTTTTCAACTCACGTGATTTCCATTCCACCTGAAGCTTGCCGTCCTGTGCCTGCTGCAACACATCATGCAACAGACCCGGGATCTGCGGCAGTGTCTCCAGCCATCTCGGTGTATTCTCCTTGATGGAATTGACAAAGGCGCGGACACCGATCTGTTCACTCATCCAGCGTTCAAGAAACGGTTTCGCCGTCTTCCACAGATCCAGGTCAGGATAGAGTTGTCTCCCTATGCCTTCAATATTCAGCAAGGTCTTTTGTAGCAGAACAAGCTGGGGCTGGACCTCCATATTGAAACGCCGTGCGGTCTGGAACAGCCTTAACAAAAAGCGTCCAAAGGAGATCTCCTTGATGGGGCGCTCGAAGATCGGTTCACAGGCACTGCGAATGGCGGATTCGAATTCATCCACCCGCGTTTCCCTCGGTACCCATTCCGACTGGATATGCAGTTCGGCAACCCGGCGATAGTCGCGATTGAAGAACGCCAGCATGTTTTCCGCGATGTAATGCTGATCCCCAGGGCTCAATGTGCCCATGATACCGAAGTCGATGGCAATATAACGTCCCTGGGGCGAAACGAATATGTTGCCGGGATGCATGTCCGCGTGGAAAAAATTGTGTTTGAACACCTGGGTGAAGAATATTTCCACCCCTCGTTCTGACAATTTCTTGATATCGATACCCTGCGCCCTGATGGTTGCAACATCACTGACAGGAATGCCGGAAATCTGCTCCATGACCATGACGTTGCGCCGGGTCAGGGGCCAGTGGATCTCGGGTACATAGAGCAATTCCGAATCGAAAAAATTACGACGCAATTGTGAGGCATTTGCCGCCTCGCGGATCAGGTCCAGCTCGTCAAAAATGGTCTTTTCATATTCAGCGACCACCTCCACCGGCCTCAAGCGTCTGGCTTCCGACCAGTAGCGTTCAGCCAGACCGGCGAGCTCGTAGAGCAGACCGACGTCTCGACGGATGACCTTTTCGATACCTGGGCGCACCACCTTGACTATCACACGGCGGCCATCCTTGAGGGTGGCGGCATGTACTTGTGCAATAGATGCCGAGGCCAGCGGTTGTTCACTGAATTCTGCAAAGACCTCGGTGACCGACATACTATAGGCGCGTTCGATGATCGAACGGGCTAGCGTGCCAGGAAACGGGTTGACACTATCCTGCAGGCCAGCCAGTTCATCGGCAATATCCTCCGGCAGCAAATCGCGGCGAGTCGAGAGTAACTGCCCGAACTTTACGAAAATTGGGCCAAGGTCTTCGAGCGCCTGCCTGATCCTGACGCCGAGGGGACGTCGACGCTGACGCCCCCAATGCCAGGGAAGCAGGTAGAGCAGGAAACGGTAGGGCCGGAACAGATGGGTGGCGAAGATGATTTCGTCCAGACCATGTTTGGCAAGTATGCGATTAATGTATAAAAGGCGTATCGCCTGGCCGGGGTTGATCACCCGGTGTCACCATCAATGCTTACCTGCAGGCGCGCTACGCGTTTTTCCAGGCGGTCGACATCGCCGCGCAGGGCATCGACCGCAGACAAATATTCATCCACTTCCTCCCGGCGCGGCAACATGCGGCTTTCTTCCTGCATGTACTCGGTAATGTCGGCATTAAGTGTATCGATGGTTTGAACAGACCAGTCCTGGATTCCCCGTACTACGTTGCCGACCTTGTGTGCGACCACATCGCTGACTATCCTGGACAGCTGCTCTTCCCAGTCGATCTCCATGGTATCGAGGATTTCCTTGAAATGCCGTCCGGTCTCGGTGTCGCCGAATATCTCCACGTCACCCGAAAACAGCAGGGTTTGCTGACCCTTTGTAAATCCCAGGCGCACCAGGGACAAAGGTGTGCCACGCAACGTTGTGTCGGGCGTTGTACCCGCCGTGCCGCGCACCGCTATACCCGCCTTGCCGGGCATCAGGTAAAACTCGATATTCAGGCCACGCAGTTCTATCCCGATCACTTTACCCGACAGTGTTGCCATCTGTTCCAGCGTGGCTGGATCAAGTTTCAGATAGCTATTGATCGCCTTCTCGAGCCCTGCCAGTGCGGATGTTTTTAAATTTATTGGCATCGTCATTTCCTCACTTCTGCGGCCCTGGTGAATCGCGTACCGCCGACTAGAGTTTATATCCCCGGTGCAATGCAACGATGCCACAGCTAAGATTCAGATAGTCACAACGTTCGAAACCCGCTTGCTGCATCATCTTCTTCAGGGCGCCCTGGTCGGGATGCATACGGATGGACTCGGCCAGGTAACGATAGCTGTCTGTATCACCTGCAATCAATTTGCCCATCAACGGCAATATCCTGAAAGAATAGGCATCATACAAGGGCTTGATCACGGGCAACGTCGGTTTCGAGAATTCCAGCACCAGCAACCGTCCGCCTGGTTTGAGCACGTGGTACAATGATTCGAGCGCTGCATCCTTGTTGGTCACGTTTCTCAGGCCAAAAGCCATCGTCGCACAATCAAATGAGTTATCAGGAAACGGCAGGGATTCGGCGTCTGCCCTCACATAGTCGATGTTTGCGACGAACCCGTTGTCCACCAGACGGTCACGACCGCGCTGCAACATCGAGGCATTGATGTCAGACATGACCACCCGGCCCTGTTCGCCCACCCGCTCCGCAAGGCGCATCGTCAGATCGCCGGTGCCTGCGGCAAGGTCCAGCACGCTCTGTCCGGCGCGCACTGCGCTCAGTTCTATGGTGAGTCGTTTCCACAGACGATGGATACCGAACGACATGACATCGTTCATGATGTCATAACGGGATGCGACGGAATCGAATACACCTGCAACCCTGCGGGCCTTGTCCCGGACGGAAACATTTTCATAACCGAAGTGGGTGGTGTTGTCAGTTGTATCCGGTTCGGTCATAAGTGTTCATTCATGGCTGTGGTCTGCGCTGATAGCCGGCCTTTTCAAGACGGTCAAGGTATTCATCCCATAAAGTTTCCTGGTTGACACCGAGTTTGTAAAGCAGGTCCCAGGAATAAAGCCCGGTGTTATGATTATCATCGAACAGCAGTCGAACGGCGTAATTTCCTACCGGTTCAATGGCGGTTATATTGACCTGCTCCTTGCCCGTTTGCAGCACCTCCTGTCCGGGTCCGTGCCCGCGGACTTCGGCGGACGGGGAATAGACCCGCAAATACTCGCATGGCAATCTGAAACGCGAACCGTCCTCAAAGTCGATCTCCAGAATCCGCGATTTCTGCAGTAGCCTTATATCCGTGGGTCTGTGTGTTTGCATAGCGACTCAAAACAGTTGTAGACGACGTGACGGGTGCTAGAGTATATACCTGCTCAGGTCCTCATTCTCCACGAGTTTGTTGAGGTGATCGTTGACGTAGGAGGCATTGACGGTGATGGTTTCACCGGTCTTGTCCGATGCCTCGAATGAAAGCGATTCCAGCAGCCGTTCCATAATGGTATGCAGCCTGCGCGCACCGATATTCTCGGTGCGTTCGTTAACCTGCCAGCCGATTTCCGCCAGGCGTGCGATGCCGTCAGCAGCGAACTCGACCGTGACGCCCTCGGTCGCCAGCAATGCCGAATATTGTTCCGTCAACGAGGCGTCCGGCTCGGTAAGGATGCGGACAAAGTCATCAATGGACAATGCATCAAGTTCGACACGAATGGGCAAGCGGCCCTGCAGTTCCGGGATCAGGTCTGAAGGCTTTGCCAGATGAAAAGCACCAGAGGCGATGAACAGGATATGATCCGTCTTGACGATACCGTATTTGGTTGTCACGGTGGTACCTTCCACCAGCGGTAACAGGTCTCGCTGCACACCTTCGCGAGAGACATCGGGACCACTCTGTTCGGAACGTTTGGTGATCTTGTCGAGTTCATCGAGAAACACAATACCGTTCTGTTCTGCGTTCATTACTGCCCGGCTCTTGATATCTTCCTCGTTGATGAGCTTACTTGCCTCCTCATCGGTAAGCAGTTTGAAGGCCTCCTTGATGCGCAATTTGCGGGTCTTGGTCCGCTGCCCCGCCATATTCTGAAACATGCTCTGCAGTTGACTGCTCATCTCCTCCATGCCAGGCGGCGCCATGATCTCCACACCGACAGACGGCATGTTGAGTTCAACGGTAATCTCATTGTCATCCAGCTTGCCCTCGCGGAGCTTCTTGCGGAATTTCTGCCGCGTTTCGGCCATATCCTCCTTGTGCTCGTCACCCGCCGTCACGCGCGCACGCGGCAACAATATATCGAGAATACGCTCTTCCGCCGCCTCCTCGGCACGGTACCTGACCTTGCTCATCTCACGTTCGCGGGTCATCTTGATCGACATGTCGACCAGGTCACGCACGATGGATTCGACATCACGTCCGACGTAGCCAACCTCGGTAAACTTGGTCGCTTCCACCTTGATGAACGGCGCATTGGCAAGCTTTGCCAGGCGTCGTGCTATCTCGGTTTTGCCGACACCCGTCGGACCGATCATAAGGATATTCTTGGGTGTTATCTCGTTGCGCAATTCCTCACTGACATGGGCACGGCGCCAGCGATTACGCAGCGCGATCGCAACAGCGCGTTTTGCCGCAGCCTGTCCGATTATATGCTTGTCGAGTTCCTGTACGATCTCTCGTGGGGTCATTTCAGACATAATGTATCTTTACCTGGTGCTCAATTCCTCGATGGTCAGATTCTGATTGGTATACACACAGATATCCGCGGCGATCATTAATGCCTTTTCAACGATACTGCGTGCATCCAGCTCTGTGTTTTCCAGTAAGGCGCGCGCCGCTGCCTGAGCATATGCGCCTCCGGATCCGATAGCCATCAGATCGTGTTCCGGCTCAATCACGTCGCCATTACCCGAGATCATCAGGGTTGCCGATTTATCAGCGACAATCAGCAAGGCCTCCAGACGTCTTAATATCCTGTCGGTGCGCCAGTCCTTGGCCAGTTCGACAGCGGAACGCATCAGGTTGCCCGAGTGTTTTTCCAGTTTGGCCTCGAAACGCTCAAACAGGGTGAAGGCGTCAGCGGTACCACCGGCAAATCCTGCCAGTACCTGGTCGTGATAGAGGTGGCGTACCTTGCGGGCATTACCCTTCATGACGGTATTGCCCATGGACACCTGGCCGTCACCGCCAACGACGACGGTATCACCCCGGCGAACCGAGAGGATGGTGGTTGCATGCAGATGTTGCAATGTTAGTTTTCCTGTGAGCTGGGGCGAAAATTGTACACTATACCAGCAAATCTTCGTAAATTCATTGTATTAGGGATCCCTGACTTACGGAACTCCTCCACGAAAGGGGTGGCTTCAGAGGTTATTTAAGATATGTGGTTGATTATCCGGACTTCAAGCAGGTCCGGTTCGGTGACCGCTGCGACGCGGCAAGCGGGGCCTGATTTTTCCGAGCAATCCCTTTAACTTATAAACCCTGCCGGGATCCATGAATGTTTCCGCAAACTCCAGCGAGCTCAGCCAGTACCGGATGCGTTGTTGATGATTTGCACCGATCATTACGTCATCACAGACACAAAAATTCCTGAATCCCTCCCTTTCAAAACGTTCGAGCAACAAGCTTTCTTCGTTACGTTTATCCGGCACCTTCCTGATATCAAAGTCGATCATCACGTTGGCGAGCTTGTGACACTCCCCGCTGTCGAGCAAATCATTCATGATGATACATTCACTGCCCTCGACGTTTATCTTCATAACCACAAGATCATCGCCGGATATAGCCTCTGCAAAAAAATCCGATGCACGTCTGAATTCACAGTGGGTAACCTGTTCGCGCCCTTGCATGCGTTGCTTGTGAGCAAAGATCGACGATCCCATATCCTGGTTTGTCCCGTACATTGCCAGCGACGCCGACCTGTCAAGCAGGCCGTAATGATGGAACTCGATCTGTTTGTTTGCAGAATGTTCATTGAATCTTTGCGTCAGGTGCGTGTATTGAACCGGCATCGGTTCAAAGCAATGGATAACATCGAAGCGGTAACGGGGATGAATCACTTCAGTCAGTGTTTGGCCGTCATGCGAACCGACATCAAGAAATATGTTCATGATTATATGTGATCGATAATCAACCTTATGGTTGTTCGTTGCGCTTTTTCGCACGAGGATGTGCCCGATCATAAGCCCTGGCAAGCTGCTGGAAATCCAAGTGCGTATAGATCTGGGTCGTGGAAATATCGGCATGACCAAGCAGTTCCTGGACCGCCCTCAGATCGCCGCTCGATTCGAGCAGGTGGCTGGCAAAGGAATGTCGCAGCAAATGAGGATGCACCCTGCCCGGAGTGCCCTGTTTAATGGACCATTGCCTCATCCGTAATTGGACGGCGCGGGGCGTCAAACGCCTGCCGCTGCGGGAAACGAACATTGCCGGTTCATTCGCGTCTACCCACGCGCTCCTGCACGACAACCATTGCTTGATCGCTTCCAATGCGTAACGGCCAACGGGTACAACACGAGTCTTGCCCCCCTTGCCGGTGATACGCACCATTGCTTCATCGTGGTCGATGTCTTTGACATCGAGATTGATGAGTTCGGCCAGCCGCAAGCCCGATGAATAGGTCAGTTCCATCATGGCGAGATCACGCCTGGCAAGTTCATCGCTGTCGGTGATATCCAGCAGGCGCCCCATCTGATCGACGTCGAGGACATCCGGAAGTTTGCGCGCCGATTTCGGTGAGCGTACACCGTTGACCGGATTGTTGGTAACGACGGCTTCACGGATTAGAAAATTGAACAGGGTGCGCAGCGCCGACAAAGCACGCTGGATGCTCCGCCCACCCAGACCATTGCGGTGCTGCTCGGCGACAAAGTTGCGAATGCAGTGCGCGTTGATCAAACGCCAGTCATCAAATTGCCGTTGCGTGCAGTATTGGCTGAACTTGTCGAGATCGCGGCGATAATTTTCGAGGGTCAACGGTGCGAGGCGACGTTCATAGCGCAGGTAATCAAGGAATCGTTCTATCCCTTGATCCATCACCATTAATACAGCCTGAGCGGCTTGAAATGCTGTCTGAACTTGCGGTCTATGAGTTCCGCCAGATATTTCAGAAACACCGTACCCATCTCAGCCTGAAACCGGTCCGCCTCATAACTCCCGATGGCAATCATGCCCAACGGCAAACCGGTTGTATTGGACGGCCCCTGCGCCGCAAGCGGCAACAACGCCGCTGAAGCAATGTCATCCGCCTTGTTGCCGAACAGATAATCGAGCTGGTCCTTCTTGAACCTGCCACACACCGGTTGCGAATTATCGATCACGTGCCTGAAGATGGAAATGTGATTGTCGTCAGGGGCGACAAATTCCACGTCGAGAAATTCCGTCTGGACAGTGTCCAGCGAGAGGCGCATGGGATTGGCGAACAACTGAACTGTCACGGCATCGGCGTGAAAGTCCTTTTTCAGGCTGTTACACAATATTTCAAATGTCGCATTCAGGTCATCGACATCCATCAGACTCAAGGTCAAACGCTGCAATTGCTCGATCAACCCGTCATTATTGCGCGCATTCTGGACCAGTTCCTGAAGTTGGCTGCGGTAGCGCCGGTTTTGGTCGCGTAATACGTCCACCTGGCGCTCGATCAATGATATGGCGGCGCCCGTTATATGCGGTAATGACAACTCCGCGAGCAGATTGGTATTGGTGACAAAAAAATCAGGATTACGGCGTAGATAGTCAGCGACCGCCTTTTCATCGATGTTTCCGGCATGAATATCCTGATGCTGCTGAACAGTCATAGTTCGATCTTCCCCTCAAAAACATGGAAAGCGGGACCGGTCATCCGCACCGTTTCCTCACCACCCGACCATTGAACCAGGAGGCTCCCTCCCGGTAACTCTACCGATACACTGTCATCCAGCAGGCCCTGACGACGTCCGATGACAGTTGCAGCGCATGCACCGGAACCGCATGCCAGAGTTTCACCCACTCCACGTTCGTACACGCGCAGCCGGATATGACTCCTGTCAACGACCTGCATAAATCCTACATTGACCCGGCGCGGAAAGCGAGCATGACTTTCAATGACCGGCCCCAAACTTGCTACCGGTACATGCTCTATATCTTCCACCTGTAAGACAACATGCGGATTTCCAACAGAAACCACACCGACATCAAATTTCTCTCCAGCGACTTCCAGTGAATAACTGCTTGATTCTTTTTCCGCAACAAATGGTATTTCCTGCGGAATGAAACGCGGCACACCCATATCGACACTGATCTGGCCGTCGGCTTCGATACGCGGATGGATATTGCCGCTGATGGTCCCCACGGTGATATCGGTTTTGCATGTCAACCCTTTATCGTGCACATAGCGTACAAAGCAACGGGCGCCGTTACCACACTGCTCAACCTCACCGCCGTCGGCATTAAAGATACGGTAAAAAAAATCCATGCTGCTGTCATGCGCCGGCTCGATAATCAGCACCTGATCGCAGCCGACCCCGAAGTGGCGATCCGACAGAAACCGGATCTGCCCGGCGGTAATTTTCACGGGATGAGAGACAGCGTCGATGACTATAAAGTCATTGCCGAGGCCCTGCATTTTGGTGAAGTTCAGTAACATTTCCGGGTCAAAGGTATAAACGGTTCACTATCATAATCCAAATCCGGAGACAGCCTAAAGACATGCAGGCGAACAAACCTTGGCCACATTTCGCCTGATAATCATTCCAGTTTCAACTCAACGGGTTGAACAACCTGGTAGTCTGTCTCAGGCTGCAGTGTGACATGGTCGATGGCATAGCGTTCATGCAGCAGGTCACGCTGTGCGTCGAGGATATCCTCCCATCGTGCCATGTCGGTCACGACGACATGCGCCGAGAGCGCCACCATACCTGATGACAGGGTCCAGATGTGCAGGTCATGGATGGATTTGACGCCATTTACCGTCGCCATCGCATGCCCGACTTCTGGCAAATCGATGTAGCGAGGGACACCTTCCATGATCACATGGATAACTTCCCGCAACAGATTGATGCTGGCGGACAGTATCAGTAAGCAGATCAGCAGCGACAGGATGGGGTCGATAGGCATCCATCCGGTAAAATAGATGACCACGCCTGCGACCAGTGCCGCTACGGAACCCAGCAGGTCACCCATCACATGCAGCAGGGCAGCGCGGGTGTTCAGCGTCTTCTCACCGCGATGCAGGATCATGGCTATGATGACATTGATCACCAGCCCGATGGTTGCGATCACCATGACTGTGCCACCCATTACCGGCGGCGGATCGCGCAATCTTTCGATCGCGAAATAGCCGATGCCAAGCACGATCGCGATCATAAACAGCCCGTTGACCAGAGCAGCAATGATCTCGGCACGTACCAGCCCGTATGAATGGCGTGAGGAAGCAGGTTGTTTAGCCACCCACGCGGCAAATGCCGCCAGACCAAGCGCCGTGGAGTCTGTCAGCATATGTCCGGCATCCCCCAACAAGGCAAGTGAAGAGGATATCCAGCCGCCAATCGCCTCTATGATTGCAAATCCTACGGTGACGGCCAGACTCCACAGCAGGCTGTTACCAGAGGGACGTGTGTGCTTGTGCTGGCCGTGTTGACTTGCGTTCATGAAAGTCATATTAAAGGATATATACCCGGATGGTATAGACGTACTCACAACGGTCGATGATTCGTCCAGTAGATCTACTCGAACAAGGTTTATTTAGTTACGGAGTATTCACGCATGACAAACTTTACCAAGACGCAACTCAATGACTTCAGGAAATGTCTCAATGACCGTGAGGGGAAATTGCGCGATGAGATACGTGAGGAGTTACTGCGCTCTGACGAGGAGCGCTATATCGATCTCGCGGGTCGTGTGCACGATGCCGGTGAGGAGTCGGTCGCCGATTTGCTTACCGATCTGAACATCGCGACCATCGACAGACAAGTCAACGAAATCAGGCAGATCGAGGCCGCCCTGATGAGAATGGCCGACGGCACATATGGCGTCTGTGTCGATTGCGGGAACACGATCGATATCGAACGATTACAAAACATACCGTCTGCCGCACGCTGCACGCGATGCCAGTCACAACACGAGACAAACTACGCCCATGAAGGGACACCCACCCTTTGAAGGTATACCATCGTAAACCAAACGGTTAAAAATATGGTTTTTTGGGAGATTTGTTAAAACGATCCACACTGGCCATAATCTCGGCCTTGGCATCGTCAGGACCGCTCCAGCCTTCCACCTTGACCCATTTGCTCGGCTCAAGGTCCTTGTAGTGTTGAAAAAAATGCGAGATCTGCGCCAGCAGGCTTCCCGGCAGATCGTCCGGTGTGTCGACCTCTTTATATTCATTACTGAGCTTGTTGAGCGGAACGGCGATCACCTTGGCATCGTTGCCGGCCTCGTCGGTCATTTTGAGCACCCCGACGGGACGGCAGCGAATCACCGAACCGCTGATCAGCGGAACGGGGGTCGGTACCAGCACATCGACCGGGTCACCGTCCTCTGACAGGCTGTGTGGCACGTAACCATAATTACAGGGATAGAACATCGCGGTTGACATAAAGCGGTCGACAAACATGGCGCCGGTATCCTTGTCCACCTCGTATTTCACCGGGTCGCTGTGAGAGGGGATTTCGATGATGACATTGATCTCATCAGGTATATTGGCACCGGGATCGACCCTGTCCAGATTCATGGCCTTACTCCTTTTACGGGATAACTGGCGGAATTATACAGCAAACCTCTTTTTCTTGCGGCCAGCGGACCACCGGACGTGCCGCGTCTTACTATATATACCATTGCACCGTAAAGACTTTTCAAATATGCTGGCACCTCGCCGGTGAGTACACCATCCATGCCCGTCATAACTCCGTAACATGGATCCTGTGTGTACGGTGGTACCGTAACTCGAATATTTTAATAAGGTAGGGGGAACCATGAGTATCACTCATCTGATACCGCCGATTCTGGGTGGTGTGGGCCTGTATGCGGCCTTTTATATCTATAAGCTTGTCAAACAATATCCGGGCGGTGAAGGCAAGATCGCCGAGATCGCCGAGGCCATCCATCTCGGGGCGATGGTATTCATCAAACGCGAATATTCCATGCTGAGCATCTTCGTAGTAGTTGTAGCGATCCTGCTGGCCGTCTCTCTCGGCGCCGGCACCACATTTGCCTTCGTGGTGGGGGCGTTAAGCTCCGCCATCGCGGGTTATATCGGTATGTATACTGCAACCCATGCCAATGTACGCACTACCGTCGCCGCCCATGACAAGGGCGCACCCGAGGCGCTGACCGTGGCCTTTTTCGGCGGCTCGATCATGGGCCTGACCGTAGCATCGATGGGATTACTGGGCCTCGGAGTCCTTTACCTGATTTTTGGAGGTGACCCGGAAACCTCGCAGGCCATACACGGCTTCGGAATGGGGGCATCAAGTGTGGCATTGTTCTCACGTGTCGGTGGCGGAATCTTCACCAAGAGCGCGGACGTCGGCGCCGATCTGGTCGGTAAGGTCGAAGCCGGCATCCCGGAGGATGATCCGCGCAACCCCGGAGTCATCGCCGATAATGTCGGCGATAACGTCGGTGACGTTGCAGGTATGGGTTCCGATATCTTTGAATCCTATTGCGGCGCCATGATCGCGACCATCGCGATGGCCTCCACCGCCAAGCTGGAGGTCATTTCACAACTGGGCCTGCGTTCCAGCATGATGTTCCTGCCGCTAGGGCTGGCATCCACCGGCCTCATCTGTTCGGTGTTGGGTATCTTGCTGGTGCGGAAGTATTCAACCAGATCCCCGGAGGTTGCCCTGCGGATAGGTACCATCGGCGCATCGATCATGTTTGGTATCGCAGCCCTGGTCGTCATCTGGCTGGCCGGCATCAGCATCAGCGTCTGGGGCGCTGTCATAGCGGGTGCCATCGGCGGTATCATCATCGGTCTGGTGACCGAGTATTACACCGGAGGGGCACCGGTCAGGCATCTGGCCAAGTCAGGTGAAACCGGTCCGGCTACCGTGATGATCACTGGTCTTGCGACCGGTATGCGCTCTGTTGTGATACCTGTCTTGACCATCGCAGCCATAATCTATGTCGCCACTCAGTTGTGCGGCTTGTACGGTGTAGGTATTGCAGCTGTCGGCATGCTGGCGACGGTTGGTATCACCATGGCGATCGATGCCTACGGGCCTGTTGCTGATAATGCAGGCGGGATAGCAGAAATGGGCGAACTCGGCGAGGACACCCGCAAGATCACCGACTCGCTCGATGAATTGGGTAATACCACTGCGGCCATCGGTAAGGGCTTTGCCATCGGCGCCGCGGCACTGGCCGCGCTGGCCATCATCACCGCCTTCGTGCAGGATGTGACGAAGCACGTGCCCGATTTTAACCTGGAGTTGGGTAATCCTACTGTCCTGGTAGGCATGTTTATCGGTATATTGTTCCCGTTCCTGGTGTCATCGATCACCATGACGGCGGTCGGTGATGCGGCCTTCGATATGATCCAGGAGATACGCCGGCAATTCCGCGAAATTCCCGGACTCCTCGAGGGTAATGCCAAGCCCGATAACGCGCGCTGCGTTGATATCGCGACCAAGGCCGCGCTGAAAAAAATGATCCTGCCGGGTGTATTGGCGGTCAGTGCCCCGGTGATAGTCGGCTTTGGTATCAGTGCGCAAGCTTTGGGTGGCATGCTGGGCGGCGCCTTGCTCGGCGGTGTACTACTGGCATTGATGATGTCCAATGCCGGTGGCGCCTGGGATAATGCCAAAAAATATATCGAAAAGGGCAACCTGGGCGGTAAAGGTTCTGATGTGCACAAGGCCGCAGTCGTCGGCGATACGGTCGGTGACCCCTTCAAGGACACCTCCGGTCCCTCGATGAACATCCTGATCAATGTCCTCGCCATTGTCAGCCTGGTGATCGCGCCCCTGCTGCACTGACCACCGGATTCACACCAGCAAAAAGGGGCTCATCGGGGCACCTTTTTGCTGGAATACGCGAACGAGCTGATTACTTCAGCTCGAAGTCCGTCTTGAGGCGCTTTCTGACTGCCTTGTTCTTAAGACGCACGTATTTCGGCAGGCCTTTTTTATAGGGGGGATAATCCTCACCCTTGATCAATGGTTCGAGATAGGTACGGCATTTCTTGGTGATGCCGAAGCCGTCCTTGCTGATGAAATTCTCCGGCATCATCTTTTCGACATTGGCAACCTTGTCAAGGGACGCCTTGCCGACCTTCCAGCGATAGGGGTTATTGGAGGTGCGGTCGATGGTTGGCATAATGGAGTTGTGTCCCTTCACCGCCAGCGTAACCGCGGCCTTGCCCATCGCGTAGGCCTGTTCGGCATCGGTCCTGGAGGCGATGTGACGCGCCGCGCGCTGTAAATAATCCGCCACGCCCCAGTGATACTTAAGGCCCAGCCCGTCCTTGACAATGTTGGCCACCACCGGCGCCACGCCGCCCAACTGGGCGTGACCGAAGGCGTCCCGCAGACCCTGATCGGACAGGAATTTACCATCCGGTCCCTTGACACCCTCCGAGACCACGACGGAACAATAGCCGTGTTTCTTCACCAGCTCGTCGACCTTTGTAAGGAATTTATCCCGATCGAAGGGTACCTCGGGAAACAGGATGACTACCGGGAGCGGGCAATCTTCGGTCGATGCAAGGCCTCCCGCCGCGGCGATCCAGCCTGCATGACGGCCCATCACCTCCAGCACAAAGACCTTGGTCGAGGTTTTGGCCATCGAGGCGACATCGAAGGTGGCCTCGAGTGTCGAGACCGCGATGTATTTTGCGACCGAGCCGAATCCCGGACAGTTATCCGTGATCGGCAGATCATTGTCGACGGTCTTGGGGATATGGATCGCCTGGATCGGATAACCCATGGTCTCCGAGAGTTGCGAGACCTTGAGACAGGTATCCGCCGAGTCACCGCCGCCGTTGTAGAAAAAATATCCGATATTATGTGCCTCAAAGACCTCAATCAGGCGCTCGTATTCGCGCCGGTTTTCCTCCAGGCCCTTTAACTTGTACCGGCAAGAGCCGAAAGCACCGGAAGGGGTGTATCGCAAGGCGGCGATATCCCTCGTGGTCTCCTTGCTGGTATCAATCAGATCCTCGGTCAGTGCACCGATGATGCCGTTCCTGCCGGCGTAAACCTTATCGATGTGTTTCTTGTGCTTGCGTGCCGTTTCAATCACACCACAGGCTGAGGCATTAATTACCGCAGTAACGCCACCTGACTGGGCATAAAAGGCATTTTTTTTTGTCATCTGGACCTCCCTCTGATAGGCGGGCAAAAAACCTGCATGGCCGGATTTTGTATCTTATTGAAAATACTCTTTTCAATAACCAGAAAAAACGTTATAAGCATACGACAGAATTTTGGGGCTTCCATGATAACCGTATTGACTCATGTATAACAGTCGGCGTAGGCTTCAGCCCCGCCTACCGGGAGGAGATATCCAGCAAGCTGTAGAAATGCGAAATCTGGATTTATGCTTTTGTTTTAACTGAAATTATAACAAGAGTGAGTATTCATCTAAAGAACATACGGAGTAGACATTGGCAATGAGGATTGTATTACTGGGAGCCCCGGGTTCGGGCAAGGGCACACAGGCCAAGAAGCTGACCGATAAATACCATGTTCCACAGATCTCGACCGGCGATCTGCTGCGCGCAGCTGTCAAGGCCGGCACACTGCTCGGTCTGCAGGCCAAGGCCGCCATGGATGCAGGACGGCTGGTTTCCGATGAGATCGTACTCGGCATGATCAAGGAACGCCTGTCACAGGCGGATGCCCAGAAAGGATTTATCCTCGACGGTTTCCCACGCAATCTGGCCCAGGCCGAGGCCCTCGACAACCTGCTGGTAAAGTTAAAGCAACCATTACAGGCTGCGGTACTGATCGAGGTGGATCTCGATACCCTGATACAACGCATGACCGGCCGGCGTACCTGTGAGTCCTGCGGCCAGATGTATAACATCTATACTACGCCATCGAAGCTCGACGACCGTTGTGATAAATGTGGCGGAAACCTGCGTCACCGCGCCGATGACAATGAAGAAACCATCGGCAACCGCCTGCGGGTCTACGAAGGACAGACCGCACCCCTGATCGACTACTATCGCGATCAGGGGATACTAAGAACGGTGCAGGGCAGCGGTGATATAACGGATATCCACAAGGCCATCGTCAAGATCGTCAGCAACCTGCCGGACAGGACCGTACAGGCGGCCAAGACCGGCGCAGCCGTTGAAGCTGACGCGGAGGCAAGGCCTGCAACGGTAAAGAAAAAGGCGGCTAGCGCTAAACAGAAAGTGACAGCGAAAAAGCCCGCGGCCGGGAAAAAGTCAGCACAGAAGAAAAAGACTGCCAAGAAAGCCGTAACCAAGAAAAAGTCCACAACAAAAAAGAAATCAGCACGAAAGAAACCTGTCAAAAAGAAAACTGTTAAAAAGAAGAAGCCTGCCGTAAAGAAAAAGGTCACCCGTAAAAAGGCCACCAAAAAGAGGGCCACCAAAAAATCCACTTTGCGGCCAAGCAGAAAAAAATAATCGGTTGCGGCACAAGCGTGTGTCTGTGAGCGGCGTCAGGAGGTCAACATATTCAATTCAGCCACACATGACCGGCTTGCATATATATTTGATGGATGAACAACCATGACACGCAGCCCGAAACATAACGGCACTTTCCCACGCCGGCGCATGAGACGCATGCGACGTGATGACTTTAGCCGACGCCTCATGCGTGAGGCAAAATTGGGCGTGGATGATCTTATCTATCCCATGTTCATACTCGAAGGCAACAACCAACGTGATGCCGTTTCATCCATGCCGGGGATCGAACGTGTCAGTATCGACGGCCTGCTTACAGAGGCCGGTCAGTTGTCGGAACTCGGAATCCCGGCCATTGCACTGTTTCCCGTCACGCCGGAGAACAAGAAAAGCGAAGATGCCCGGGAGGCCTGCAATCCGGACGGCCTGATCCAGCGTGCGGTCAGTGCCGTGAAAAGCGAATATCCCGATCTTGGTGTTATTACCGATGTGGCACTGGACCCGTTCACCACACATGGCCAGGACGGGCTGATTGATGACAGCGGCTATGTACTCAACGACGAGACCGTCGATGTACTGGTCAAACAGGCACTGTCCCATGCTGTTGCAGGCGCCGACGTCGTCGCACCCTCGGACATGATGGACGGGCGTATCGGTGCAATCCGTGCAGCCCTGGAAGACGCCGGCCATATCCATACGCGTATCCTCGCCTATTCTGCCAAGTATGCCTCGAGTTTCTATGGTCCGTTTCGTGATGCGGTCGGTTCCGCCGCCGGCCTCGGCAGCGGCAATAAATATACCTACCAGATGGATCCTTCCAACAGCGACGAGGCCCTCTGGGAGGTCGGCCTCGATATCGAGGAAGGCGCGGACATGGTGATGATCAAACCGGGAATGCCCTACCTCGATATCGTCCGCCGTGTCAAGGACCGTTACGGGTTTCCCATCTTCGTCTACCAGGTCAGCGGTGAATATTCGATGGTCAAGGCCGCCTGTGAAAAAGGCTGGCTGGATGAACGTGCCATCGTTCTTGAGTCACTGACCGCGATGAAACGCGCTGGCGCCGATGGTATCCTGACATACTTCGCCAAGCATGTTGGTGAATGGTTGCAGGAAGGATAATCATTCAGACACCAAGCGATTGATGATGCGCGCCTTGCGGCATCGATTTCGGTCCGCATCGGCTTGACAGACAACACACAGCAACCTGGGATCGCTCGTCATATGCCGTGTAAGGTGGCGCCCGATCCCAGTTCTGATCATTTCGGGGGAACATATCATGTCTAATTACATCTATCGTATGTTCGGTTCATCCCCGGTACGACCACTGCAACAACACATGGCCAAGGTGCATGCCTGTGTTGCGGAACTGGTACCGTTTTTCGAGGCGGTTATCGATCGTGACCTGGACCGTATGGAAGCTATACAGGAAAAAATCGTCGAGCTCGAAAACGAGGCCGATATCCTCAAGAAGGACCTGCGTCTGCATCTGCCGAAAGGGATGTTTTTACCAGTGTCCAGACATGACCTGCTCGATATGTTGACCATGCAGGATAACCTTGCCAACAAGGCCAAGGATATAGCCGGCCTGATGCTCGGGCGCAATATGTCTTTGCCGGAAACGTTGGGTTCCAGATTTATCGAATTTATCAAACGCAGTGTAGATGCCTCCGCGCAGGCACAGAAAGCGATCAATGAACTCGATGAACTTATAGAAACCGGATTTCGCGGCAATGAAGTCAAACTGGTCAACAAGCTGATCAAGACATTGAATTCCATCGAGAACGATACTGACGTCATTCAGGTGGAAGTCCGCCGCGAGCTGTATGTCATCGAACGTGATATGCCACCTATCGACGTGATGTTCACGTATCAGATCATCCAGTGGATAGGTGATATAGCGGATCTGGCGCAACGGGTAGGAAGCCGCCTGCAACTGATGCTTGCCAAATAACAACGCGTGGAACATGAATTGACATTCATAGTACTGGCCTGTGGTTTCGGCCTGTTTATGGCATGGGGGATCGGTGCCAACGACGTTGCCAACGCAATGGGGACCTCGGTGGGATCGCGGGCCGTGACTATCAAACAGGCGGTCGTCATTGCGGGGGTTTTTGAATTCAGCGGGGCCTTTCTCGCCGGTGGCCAGGTCACTCAGACTATCCGTAAGGGAATGCTGGATACAAGCCTGTTCGCGCACACCCCTGAATTACTCGTCTACGGTATGCTGGCCTCACTGCTGGCGGCCGGTGTCTGGCTGCTGATCGCCTCGTATTTCGGCTGGCCAGTCTCAACCACACATTCCATCGTCGGTGCCATCGTCGGATTTGCGGCCATCGGTATCGGCGCAGGAGCTGTACACTGGGACAAGATAGTCTCTATCGTGTTGAGTTGGATTATCTCGCCGCTGACCGCCGGCATAATTTCATATGCCCTGTTCATAAGTGTCCAGAAACTCATCATCAATACGGATGATCCATTAAGAAATGCCAAACGCTACGTGCCGGTCTATATATTCCTGGTCGGGTTCATTATCACGCTGGTAACGTTACTCAAAGGTCTGAATCATATCGGACTGGTCCTCACATCAGGTCAATGTTATCTCATCGCCTTATGCATCGGACTGGTCATCATGATCGGCAGTATTATTGTCATCAGGAATATCAGGCTGGACCCGGGGGCCGATCAGTATTTTCATTTTGCCAACGTCGAAAAGGTGTTTGGTGTCTTGATGATTGTCACGGCATGCGCCATGGCCTTTGCTCACGGCTCCAATGATGTTGCCAACGCAGTCGGACCCATCGCAGCCATCAGCAGCATCGTTGCAAGCGGGACAGTGGCACAAAAATCGTCACTGCCGGCCTGGATCCTGTTACTGGGAGGTAGCGGTATCGTGATCGGGCTGCTTACATATGGCCATAGGGTCATAGCGACCGTCGGCACCAGTATCACCGAATTAACGCCGAGCAGAGGATTCGCTGCAACGTTGGCAGCGGCCGCTACAGTTGTCTTCGCATCGGGTACGGGATTACCCATATCAACGACCCATACCCTGGTAGGCGCGGTTCTGGGTGTTGGTATGGCACGGGGAATCGCTGCCCTGAACATGCGCGTAATCCGTACCATCTTCATGTCATGGATCATCACATTGCCCGCTGGAGCCATCCTTGCGATCATCTTCTTTTTTACTTTAAAAGGGATATTCGACTGAGGAATATTTTATATTATTGATACATGTCATCGCTATTCGACTTTGATGCTCCACCAGACCGCTATGCGGTCATGGGAAATCCTGTTGCACACAGCAAATCGCCGCTGATACACGCGGATTTTGCCCGCCAGACACGGCAAAGAATGACTTACGAGGCAATCCAGGTTGATGAAGGCGGGCTTGAACAGGCCGTCGGAAATTTTCAGGCCAATGGCGGCAAGGGGCTCAATATTACCATACCGTTCAAACATGAAGCCTGGGAAATGATGGATGAACGCAGTGCTGCGGCGGAACGGGCGGGAGCCGTGAACACCATCGTATTCAAACATGATGGCAGCCGTTATGGTGACAACACCGACGGTATCGGGCTGGTGCGTGACATCGTTGACAACCATGGCGGCCAGATTGCCGGACAACGGGTACTGATACTGGGAGCGGGCGGTGCGGTCCGCGGCGTACTCGGCCCGATCCTCGAACAGCATCCGCTTGAAATCGTCATTGCAAACCGCACAGTCGACAAGGCCGTGGCGCTAGCTGAGGAATTTACCGCCTCCATCCCCGTCACTGCTGGTGGCTATGCTGACCTCGACGAAAAACCGTTCGACCTGATCATCAACGGCACCTCCGCAAGCCTGAATGATGAATTGCCACCCGTACCGTCATCCGTCCTCTCCATACGGAGCTGGTGTTATGACATGATGTACGGTGACAAGCCGACGATATTCATGCGCTGGGCCATTGATCACGGCGCAGCGTCATGCAGTGACGGGCTGGGGATGCTGGTAGAACAGGCCGCCGAATCGTTTTACCTCTGGCGCAAGGTACGGCCTGACAGCGCGCCGGTCATCGCGTCGCTCAGAAAATCCTAGCCCGCTCTTGCCGCCAGTTCCCTTGCGAGTGTCTCGATGTGCTGATTATTCTCCAGCTTCTGGCGCCAGTCAGGAGGGATCGCCTCGACTCCCAGGTAACCGCCGCACAGTGCACCAGCCATTGCGCCCATGGTATCCCGGTCTCCACCGTTTAGCACAGCACACAGGATAGTTTCCAGAAACGAGTGAGGATGTTTTAGAAAACTGTACAGCGCGAACGGCACAGACTGATGTGCCGCGATACCGCCTCCCAGAGATGCCGCCGCCTCACTGGCGTTGACATCCTGTTCGATCAGCTGGGGGATGCGGGCAAGACTACCCTTGAATTCGGTCGTCCTCGCAAATACGATCAGAGATTCAATGAACGTCTGCGGAGAGAACGGGCGTTGATTATTCAATCTGATGGTCTGGGCGATCGCTGCGGCCTGCAACGCCGCACCGTCAATCCCGATCGGATGTGTATGTGTCACCAGGGCGGAATCCTGCGCCTTTTCATAGAGTGCTTCCGATGTGTAATAGTACATCCCCAGCGGGGCGACACGCATTGCTGCACCGTTTCCCATCGAGCCCTTGCCGTCATAGAGGCGGTGCGCTGCCTCTTGATACTCGATCTCTTCCTCTTCCACCATATTGAATACCTGCGGCGGCCCTGCACCATAACCCCGCCATGGTTCTTTCAGATAATGCTGATAAAATGAATCACCGAGATGATGTTGATCAATATCACCGACCTCGACCAACGACTCGGCCAGTGCAATCGACATTGCGGTATCATCTGTGTATACCAGCTTTGCACTGCCGTCGACTTCAGACAGTAATCGCTCCCGCTCACTGAAGCGAAACGCCAGTTCACCAATGGCATCACCCAGCGCGCTTCCCAGCATGGTTCCCTGAAACTTCGAGTGTATATCGATGGTCATTATTTATCGTTGGCGGTTCCGGTGAAATCTGATATCCCGGTTAACCGGGATAAAATGAAAGAATGTATTAGACATCGATTCATGGCGCTATTCAAGACGTGAGGTTTTCACCTATGTTTAACTACTTGCTCACGCCCGGCAATGTCCCGGACTCGCCGTAGCCGGTAAGTTCGACATAACCGAAACCCTTGACACGACGGTCATTATGTATGCCTTTAAACATAACAGCGCCCTCCCAGTAGTCCACGGAGGCATGGAGTTCCTGGTCAGCGAGCAACGGTTCGATCTCCAGCTCGAGTGATTCACGCGGTATCGATAACCACCAGCGAGACGGGTAAAGGATGCTTGTATGAGGGCTGCGCCAGTGCGACAGTGTGCGGATATCAAAATCCCGCGCTGCAAGCGAACGATCTGTACCATCGGGATCGATTATCTTGCCGGAACTGAATGGATCGACACTTCCGTCCTTGCGGCGCAATTGATAGGCCATGATGTCACTGCCGTCCGATAATTGCAGGGCATACCAGTTCCAACCGGTCTGGTCGGCGGCAAGTGACGATGTACCCCATTCACGATCCAGCCAGCTGAGACCAGTTACCTGATAACGATGATTCCCCGCCTGTATCGTGCCGTGCGTTTCGAGATGCGTAAAGGAATAATAGTAACTGGCGTTACCCGGTTCACTGCTTTTACGGCTCAGGCCTTTTTCACCCTGCAACACGACGGGCTTGCCCGGCGTGACAGTCAGGTCGATCGCCATATCATCATGCACGGCATGCAGATGTAATGGCCACAGGCCGTCAGATGTCCCTTGTGCGGACCAGTCGTCGATCCAGACAACGAAGGGTCGTACCGTCGCGCCTGCCAGGCCGAGGGCAACGCGACTGGTCTTTTCAGCATGATAAAATCTGTCATCGCCGACATCACTGATGGCAAAATGAGCCATCATTATCTGCCGGGTCGCCCACGCCGAGTCGCGTTTCGGCAGCGTCGGCCTGAGAGCAAAGCGGAAAAACGTCAATTGATAACCGAAATGACGGCCTGTGGCCGTTGCAAGATTGCCTGTGTAATACCACCATTCGTGACGATAATCGGTGTGCGGGCCGTGATCCTCAGGAAATGTAAACGCCCTTGGCGAATATGCTCGCGCGTATCCCGTCGTATCACCCCCAGCCAACACATCGCTGACTGTAATACCGCGTGTTGCCGTGTGTTGTACCCCATCGAACCAAAACGGATAGATAAAAAGTGTGAATACAGTCAGAAATATCACTGCAATCGCGACAAGCAGGGGAGTAATACCTTGTTGGCGGGATTCAGTCATCGACCACCTGGCTATTCTTCACTGAGAATACGCTGCGGCATCATGTGTGACAAACGATAGGCGGGATAGACACCCGCAATCAACGCCGCAATTACTGCAAGTATCACCGCCTGTAATAACATCGCAGGCTCCAATAATATCTGCATGCTCCAGCCGAACGAGCGCTGGTTGATAACGTATACAAGCACAACCGCCAGTATGATGCCCAGCGGTATGGCAAGAACCCCTGCGCTGAAACCCATCAATCCGGTCTGTATTGATGTCATGCCCCAGACCTGACGCGGCGTCAGGCCGTTGGCGCGCAATACGGCGTATGTATATACCTTCTCGAGTTGCAGGGCCATCAACGCACTCAGGATTCCTATGAAAGCGACCACGATAGCGAGCATGCGTAACACTGTTGTGATGGCGAAGGTTCGATCGAATATTTCGAGTGAAGCAATGCGCAGGTCCCTGTTTGAACGCACCATGATGGTCTGCCTGTTTGACACAGTATCATTGATGCCATCGATCACCGCCTGCGGTTCGGCGCCCGTTACCAGAGATATACCCAGCGAGGTGACATGCCTGTCATTCCAATAACGCTCATAGACCCCGCGCTGGATGGTGACCATACCCTGGTCTGACCCGTAATCATAAAATACACCGGCGATTGGAAACGCATGGCGGCCATGATCAGTGCGCAAGGTCACGCTGTCCCCTGCCTTGAGGTGGTTATGAAAGGCATACGGCTCGGAGATGATGACGCTGTCATTATGGAAACGCGGCCAGATCATGTCTCCGTTACCCTGCTTGAATCGGTATGCCCTGAATGCATCCCGACTCATGTCGATGACGTGGAGTTCGGTAATACCGGCAGGGCTTGTGATATCGATGCGCCGTCCCGTTGCTATCGATGACACGCCTTTGAGTCTCGACAGGCGTTTGATCAGTGAAGGATCGATAACCGGAGTATTCATCGTATGATTTGCACCCGGTACCGTGATATAGATATCCGCACGCAGGTATTGTTCGAGCCACCCTTGCACCGCATCGCGAAAACTGACAATCATGATGCCTACGCCTATGGTAACGGCAACTGCCACCGCGAGCGCGCCGACTGCGACGGTGGTGCGGCTCAGTGACGCAATCAGTTCGCGGGTGGCCAACCGTCCCAACAGACCCGTCACTACGCCGAGCGGGATCTGCATCAGCCGCAACAGGACGACCACGGCCAATGGCGTGATGCATATGAATCCGATAATCAGCAGGAACATGCCGCCGTAGCTCAACACCAATGTGCGTATCGGCATCCACAACAGCGCGGCCCCCAGCGCCATGATGGCTACACCCGCAAGGACCATGGGCAGCATGATCCTGCGTCGCCGCCGGGACTCGAACATGGAGCGCTGCATGACGGTGGAGGACGGTGTCCTGGTTGCCGCAATAGCCGGCATCAGGGCGGTTATCAGGGTAACGCCTATTCCCAGAATGATCGCCTTGAGGATTGACCATACTGATATCGTCACTTCGGACACGTCGAGAGGGAAATACAGGTCATTGATAGTCCTCGTCACCAGATGTAGCAGACCATGGGCCAGGACAACGCCCAGTACCAGACCGGCCAGCGTCCCTAGACATGCAATGATCAACACCTCTCGCACGACCATCGTGAATATCTCCTTGCGCACTACCCCCAGTGTACGCAACGTACCGATATAGACGCGTCTCTGAATGACTGAGAACGTCATCGTGTTGTAGATAAGAAACAGGCCGACAACCAGCGCCAGCAGGCTCAGACCCGTCAGGTTGGTCTGAAAGGCATGGGTCATTTGCTGCAGGGTTCGAGTGCGTGTATCCGCACCGATAATGGCTGCGCCTGCGGGCAGCTGCGCACGGATACGAGCTAGTAATGCCTCACCCTGAGCACCAGGGCTTATCACAAGGTTGATTCGTGTCAGACGACCGGTGGTACCGACGAGTTCCTGTGCGGTTGCGATATCCGTGAATAAAATCGTGGCCAAAGCCTGCTGGTTGAATCCATCCCGTGCCTCGATCAGACCGACCAGGATCAATGAGTGTTGTCTGCCGCCAAAGACCACGGAGAACGTTTCTCCGGTCGTGATCCCCATCGCATCTGCATTCCCGGCCGTCATCAGCACGGTACCTGGTTCGGCAATCAAGCGCCCCGTATCCCCGTTGGTATCCGCGCCCGGCATATAACGACCGAAACTTACCTCACTTAACGGGTCGATACCAATCAACTGAAACGTGCGTTTTACAGCCGGCACGTCCACATAACCTTCTACGAAGGGTGTTGTCTGACTGATCCCCAGATCTACACGCAGCTTGCGATACAGCCCTTCGGGTAGTCCCGTTGAGCCGCCGACGATCTGATGGGTGGCGGTACCGGACAGTGTCTGGGCGGACGAGATAAAGGCTCGACGCGCACTTTCATTGGCAAGGTCGATGGATACCACCATCGCCACCCCGACGGCCACGCCGAGCACGGCTAACCCGAACTGCAGCGGATGCCGGTATAGATAGCGTACGCTGGCGCGGTTCAGCAGCACAGGATTACGGTACCGTTCGTTGCGGATGTTCCAACATATGGCCGTGTTGCACCTCCAGGATACGGTCGGCAAGTGCCGCGGCCTCCATGCTGTGGGTCACCAGTATCATGGTCATGCGATTCTGCCGCACCAGAGTCTCAAGCAGTTCCAGTACCTGTCCGCCCGTTTCTGCGTCCAGATTACCCGTGGGTTCGTCCGCCAGCAGCACAAGCGGCCTGCTGACCAGGGCTCGTATGATAGCTACGCGTTGTTGTTCACCGCCTGAAAGACGATCGGGAAAGCTGTAAAGACGATTGCTCAAGCCAACCTGTTCCAGCAGACTGTGCGCGCCGTGTATCTGCTCATCATCCAGGCTGGCGTTCAATTCAAGCGGTAAAAGTATATTCTCCTCAACTGTCAGGGTCGGTATCAGGTTAAAGAACTGGAAGATAAAACCGATATGCCTGCGCCGGTAGAGTGTCCGCTCATGTTCCGTATAACGGGTGATATCGACACCATCTATGACAATATTGCCGCTGGTCGGAACATCAAGACCACTGATAAGATTCAGCAGGGTTGATTTGCCTGAACCACTCTTGCCGAGGATCGCGATCACTTCCCCCCTATGAATTCGCATGTCGAGATCCCGGAAAATAAGCCGTTCGCTATCCCCCTCGTGGTATTGTTTGCTAAGTCCGTGTATCTCAATAAGTGCAGTCATGGGAGATTACTGAAATCGTGTATCATATAGAGCATCTCAATGGATTGGGTATTGGTTAATCGTGAATATAGCAATCGCTATCCTGGGTTCCATCGTTGGCATATATTTCGCCCTTATGCTGCTGCTTTACCTGCGACAGTCCAAACATCTGTACAAGCCCACCCATGAGATCGAAACAACCCCGGATCGACTCGGTTTTGAATATGACTCTATCATGTTCAAGACATCGGACAACATCACACTCAACGGGTGGTTTATACCCCAACAGCCGGTACCCGAATACGGCGCACAAAGAGTCGTACTTTTCTTTCATGGCAATACCGGCAATATCTCACATTGCATGGAAACCATAGAAATGTATCACCGTCTCGGGCTGGGTATATTTATTTTCGATTACCGTGGATACGGCAACAGCATAGGAAGGATAACGGAACAAGGAACCTATCATGATGCCGAAGCAGCGTGGCAGTATCTGGTCAATACGCTCGATATCCCACCCGACCATATTATTGTACACGGACGCTCACTTGGGGGTGCCGTCGCTTCGTGGCTCGTCAGCCAGTATACGCCGAAGGCCTTCATCATCGAATCTACCTTCACGAGTGCGGCCGATATCGCCGCCGAACACTTCCCCCACATGCCCGCCCGGCTGCTGACGCGATATCACTATAATACCCTTGAAAATATCGAAAACGTAGAATGTCCGGTGCTTGTTGTCTGCAGCAGGGAAGATAATATTACTCCCATACATCACGCCATCAAACTGTTTGATGCCGCCAGGGAGCCCAAGGAATTTCTGGAGATCGAGGGGAATCACTACGACGGCTTTCTCACCACAGGACAGCAGTATATCGACAGCCTAGATGCGTTTATAAGCAAATATACGGCGAATGAGAACTTTGCCGTCACCGGCTGAACATTATAATGACGTTGTCCGCCGACGCGAAGCAATACGCGCGCGCAGGTATAATGGATATATAATTGCGTGATCACACGATAGCGGCATTGTGAATCTACAGGTATCTATTTTTCAGGTCGACGTAATGCTGTGCCGAAAATTCAAGATATGCCAGTTCCTTGTCCTTTAAGGGACGGATCTTTTTGGCCGGGCTGCCCAGATACAGATACCCGCTTTCAAGTTCCTTGCCGGGCGATACCAGGCTGCCTGCACCGATCATTACACGAGCAGGTATAAATGCCCCATCCAGCACCGTCGACCCCATCCCGACCAGCACCAGATCCTCTATGGAACAGGCGTGCAGAATCACACCATGCCCTATCGTGACATCATTCCCGATCTGCAAGGCAAAGCCACCGGGTGTAAATTCATTATCCGATGTGACATGCAATATAGAACCATCCTGGATGTTGGTACGTGCACCGATCGAGATCCTGTGCACATCACCGCGCGCGACAGCCATCGGCCATAGCGAGGCATCATCTCCGATGAACACATCGCCGATGACTACGGCAGCCTCGTCAATATAGACATTATTGCCGAGTCGCGGCTGGATGTTCTGATAACTGCGTATCGCCATAATTACTAGTCAAGGCCTACATATGTTGGATTGATTAGGACCATACTGATATAACCATTACTAACGCATTGTCACGAGTTCCTCTGCGCTGGTCGGATGAATCGCCACCGTGTTGTCTAAATCCGCCTTCCTGGCGCCCATCTTGATGGCGACCGCGAAACCCTGCAGCATCTCATCGGCTCCCATGCCGACGATATGGCAACCCACGATCCTCTCCTCGGCCCCCACGGTAATCAACTTCATGTTACTGCGAACCTTGCGTGCCGTCACGGCATGATACAAGGGTGTAAAACGTGAATGGTAAACATTGACCGCATCACCGTGAAGATCATAGGCCTCGTCTTCCGTTAATCCGACGCTGCCTACCACAGGATGGCTGAATACCACGGTGGGGATATTCTCATAATCCAGACGGCTTTCTGGCTTGTTATTGAACAACCGTTCGGCCAGTTGCCTGCCCGCTGCGATGGCTACAGGGGTCAATGCAGCGCGGCCCGATACGTCTCCCAGCGCATAGATACCCGCGACATTGGTATTCTGAAACTCATCGGTGATTACGTAGCCATCGGCGTCCAGCTCGACACCGGCCATGGCAAGATTAAGGGTCGAGATGTTTGCCTCGCGTCCCGTGGCCCAGATCAGGCAATCGAAACCCGCCAGGCGATGTTCATGACTCGCATTGAGGGTCAGCGTTCCGTCACCCGTGCGTTCAACACCTTCGACGCGGATACTGGTCATGATATTAACACCGTCATCCTGCATGGCCTCCATCAGTGATTCGCGTATCATAACGTCGAACCTGCCCAGAAAATGCTGGCGACGCAGCAGCATGGTCACTTCACTGCCGAGGGAATTCAACATGCCGGCAAGTTCAACGGCGATATAGCCCGACCCTATGATGGCGATCCGTTCAGGCTGTTTTTCCAGCTCGAAAAATCCATCGGATGTAATGCCCAGCTCCGCACCTGGCAGGGCAGGAACAACGGGCTTGCCACCGGTCGCGATCACGATATATTCAGCCGTGTATTCATCACCGGCTACTGCCACGGTATTTTCATCGACAAAGTGCGCCATGCCTTCTATGACATCGACGTTGGAATCATCCAGATTGGTACGATATATCGCATTCAATCTTGCCAGGTAGTTGTCACGGGACGTCTTCAATTGCAGCCAGTCAATGGCTGAAAGCACCGTCTCGAAACCGTAATCAGGAGCATCATGCAGCGTGTGTGCAATGTCTGCAGCGTGCCAAATGATCTTTTTCGGCACACAACCCCGGTTTACACAGGTGCCTCCCAACCTGCCCGCTTCTACCACCGCACATTTGCCCCCGTATCTGGCTGCACGGTTGGCGACGGCAATCCCTCCACTGCCACCGCCGATGGCGATCAAGTCGTAGCGTTTACCCATTCATGGCTCCTGCTTTGTCGGATGATTGTCTCATGTTACATTAACCGGGATATGAGGCAATACAGGAGGTATTGCCGGCTCGTACCTTTCCTCTGTACCTTATGATTTAATTCAGGGATGTGGTGCCTCAATATCTGTTATTTACCAAATGATGTGAACGAACCGGAAAATATCCAATGAATCCATTACTAGACACCAGCAGTCTGCCGCGCTTCAGCGAGATCCAGCCGGAACACGTCGAACCGGCGATCGATCAGGTATTGACGGAAAACCGCAAGCGTATCAGCGAACTGCTCGACGCCACAGACGACTATAACTGGGATAACCTTGCTTACCCTATGGAGGAGTTGAATGAAAGGCTGAACCGTGTCTGGTCACCGGTCGTCCACATGAATGCTGTGGTCAATACCAAGGAACGGCGCGCGTCTTATAATGCCTGTCTGCCCAAACTGAGCGACTATGCCACCGAGGTTGGCCAGAATGAACGTCTCTATAACGCATACAAACACATCGCCAACAGCCCGGGTTTCAATGACCTTGATAAAGCACAGCAAAAGGTGATCAACAATGCGTTGCGCGATTTTCGTCTTTCAGGCATTGAGTTGAATGCACAGGACAAGGCGCGCTACAAGTCCATCATGCAGGAACTCTCGAGCCTGATGTCCAGGTTTGAAGAAAACCTGCTGGATGCGACACGTGCCTGGAACAGGCATGTCGCCGACGAAAGCGAACTGGGCGGTCTGCCTGATTCTGCCAGGGCCATGGCAGCACAAACCGCAAAACGTGAAAATATGAGCGGCTGGTTATTCACTCTCGAGTTTCCATCCTACATTGCCGTCATGTCGTACGCCGATAATCGCGAGCTGCGGCACGAAATCTATCAGGCCTATGTGACGCGCGCCTCGGATGAGGGCCCGCAAGCCTGCCGGTGGGACAATACCCCGCTGATGGAAAAGATACTCGAACTGCGGCATGAAGAGGCCCGTCTGCTGGGTTTTGATAACTATGCCGAACGTTCATTGGTGACCAAGATGGCGGCATCGACTAGCCAGGTGATGGATTTTCTTACCGATCTCGCAGACCGGTCACTGCCGATAGCACGACAGGAGTTTGAGGCGTTGCAGGATTTTGCCAGAGCTGACTACGGCGTCAACGATCTCGAGGCATGGGATATCGCTTACTACACGGAAAAACTGCGCCAGCATAAATTCGCCATATCCCAGGAAGAACTCAAACCCTACTTTCCCGAGGACCGTGTATTGGCTGGTATGTTTGATGTCGTCGAGCGACTCTATGGTGTATGCATCCGCGAGATCACCGGCGTGAATACATGGCACAAGGATGTCCGTTTTTATCAGATTATCGACCGGGATGATCGCTATCGTGGCATGTTCTATCTCGATCTTTATGCACGACCCGGTAAACGAGGTGGTGCGTGGATGGATGAATGCATTACCCGCAAGAGAGTTCCCGACGGCATCCAGATTCCGGTTGCCTACCTGACCTGTAATTTTTCAGCTCCGATCGGCGAAGACCCGGCCTTGTTCACCCATGAAGAGGTGTTGACCCTGTTTCACGAATTCGGTCACGGCCTGCATCACATGCTGACCACCATAGACTATCCGAGTGTTGCGGGAATCGGCGGGGTGGCATGGGATGCGGTGGAGCTGCCAAGCCAGTTTATGGAGAACTGGTGCTGGGAACGCGAGTCATTGACACTGATCTCGGGTCATTACAAGACGGGTGAACCCCTGCCCGAAGACATGTTTACTAAAATGCTGGCGGCGAAAAATTTCCAGTCCGGCATGCAAATGGTGCGTCAGCTGGAATTCGCGTTATTCGACTTCAGACTTCACATGGAATACAACCCGCAACAAGGGGCTCGCATTTATGAGCTGCTCGATGAAGTGAGAACACAGGTCGCTGTCATCAGAACGCCTTCCTTCAACCGTTTCCCGCACAGTTTTTCCCATATCTTTGCAGGGGGATATGCCGCCGGTTATTACAGTTACAAATGGGCGGAAGTACTGTCGAGCGATGCCTTCTCCATGTTCGAGGAAAACGGTATCTTCGACAGGATAACAGGGATGAGATTTCTTGCCGCAATTCTGGAACAGGGTGGTTCACGCGAACCGATGGAACTGTTTGTCGAATTCCGTGGTCGTGAACCACAGATCGATGCCCTTCTGCGGCACAGCGGCATTGCAGCATGAGTTTCAACTCGTAAGGCGGTTTTGATCCGGTATCTTCAATAGCAAGATCCGGGTGTACGGATGTCATTCATCCGGGGCATAATCTGTTTGATCCCAATAACGTTGATCATGGTGTTATGAACCGCGAATATACGCGCATCGAAAAGGCGATCCGTTACATACGTTCCAATGTAAGCACTCAGCCGGGCCTCGGTGAGATCGCCTCACATGTAGGATTAAGCCCCTTTCATTTCCAGCGATTATTCAGCCGCTGGGCTGGAGTCAGTCCGAAAAGGTTTTTGGAATATCTGACCGTGGACCATGCCAAGAAGCTGCTGGGAGAATCCCTGACAGTCATGGATACCAGCCACACACTGGGACTGACGAGCCCGTCGAGACTACATGATCACTTCATCTCCATAGAAGCGATAACCCCTGGTGAATTCAAGGCCCGTGGTGCAGGTATCGAAATATATTATGGGATCCATTCCTGTCCCTTTGGCAGCATGCTGTTGGCACAAACGCAGCGAGGCATTTGTACTCTGTCATTTATTCTCGACGACCAGTCCCTGGAACACGAGATTGATGCACTCCACAGACAATGGCCCGATGCGCGAATAAGCGAGGAATCAGCCCGTACCGCGGAGACGGCCGGCAGGATATTCACTTCTCCATACAGGCAAACTGGCAGGATATACCTGACTGTGCGTGGTACAAATTTCCAGGTCAATGTCTGGAAGGCCTTGTTGAATATACCACCAGGGCATATCAGTTCTTATCAGGAGATCGCCGCACAACTCGGTGCCCCGCGTGCGTTCAGGGCCGTTGCGTCTGCCATTGCGGCAAACCCGGTTGGATACCTGATTCCATGCCACAGGGTGTTGCGAAGTAACGGTGATCTGGGTGGATACAGGTGGGGTACGGAGCGTAAGCATGCCTTGATCGCCTGGGAAGCGGCTAAACGCGAACCATACAATATCGATGATGACTATATTGCTGAGGATAGATCCCTGTAGAAAACATAACGCCTCCACATGACGATCCGGCGTTATTGAATCCAGTAGATTTCCATAGCTGTCTTTGGACCGTTCAGCGTATCATACTGACTCTTTGATATTATTATTGATTTGTGTTTCACCAGCGGTATCCTGGCGATCGATCTGTTAACGCAGGATATGAAGTTTCCGCTGGCAACCACTAGGCTGGCGGCACCACCCGTGGATTCCTGTCCTCGTCGACCGCAACGAAAGTTAAAGTCGCCTTGGTAACCTTGATACATTCCTCGCGACCTTCACGGTTGCGTTCGGCATAGACCTCCACGAAAATTGTAATCGAGGTACGGCCCACATTGGTAATTTGTGCATAGCAACTGATCAGGTCACCGACGAAGACCGGTTTATGAAACTGGAATTCGTTTACCGCGACAGTCACCACCCGTCCCTTGGCCCTGCGGTAGGCTGCGATACTGGCGGCAATATCGACCTGTGACATGATCCAGCCGCCGAATATGTCACCCGCCCCGTTGGTATCGCCGGGTCTTGCCATCACCCGCGTTGTCGGCTGGCGGTCGTCCGGCAGGCTATCCTGGCTGTTTTCCTGATTCATGACTAATGTCCTTGGTATAACGCTTCAATCTGTTCACTGAAATGTTGCAATATCCTGTCGCGGCGTAATTTCAGCGTCGGGGTATGCAAGCCATTGCTCACTTCCCAGGGCTCGAGACTGATCGATACAGCACGTACCTGTGCATAACCGGGGAAATCATGCAAGTGTCCTGCGATTCTTTCAAGCACTTCGCGTTGCGCGCGTTCGCAGTTTAATGCAGCTGGATCATCAGCCTGCAACCCCAGCCGGCGCGCTGCCTTATACCATTGGTCGGGATGGAGTACCACCAAAGCGGCAAGGAAGGAACGTCCCTCTCCCACGATCATAACGTGCTCGATCAGTGGATCCATGGTGATAGCCATTTCCATATCGGCAGGGGGAATCTTTTCACCGTTTGACATTACAATGATCTCCTTCACCCTGCCCGTAATATAGAGATAACCATCTTCAAGGCGCGCCTTGTCACCGGTGTGCAGCCAGTTGTCCGGATCGATCATCTCGGCGGTTGCCTCGGGATTGTTCCAGTAGCCCAGCATAACACCCGGGCTCTTCACCAGTAATTCCCCATCATCATTGATCCGTATCTGCACATCATCCAGCGGTGGACCGACACTCGATGGTCGATTCCTCGCCGGCCGATTAACGCTTATAACCGGACTGGTCTCCGTCAGCCCATAGCCCTGCAGCAAGGGCAGACCCAGCCCGATAAATACCTTCGCGACTGCTGGAGACAAGGGTGCGCCGCCTGCGATGGCGATCCTGATGCGTCCGCCCAGACGCGACATGACCTTGTCGGCCACCAGGAACTTCATGATTGGCCACAGCAGCAAGGATGGATGCCAGGCAGACAGTCTTTGCCTGTATTCAAATCTCTTCCAACCGATATCAACCGCACGTTCGAACAGGCCCCGGGCAAGTGCGGATTTATCCTCCAGCTGATCCATCAGCCTGGCATTGATCCGTTCATAGATCCGTGGTACCGAGATGAATATCGTTGGTTTGAGAGTAACAAGGTCCTCCGCCAATTGCGGGATGGAGCGTGCATAGGCAACCGTTGCACCCGTCATGACCGGCAGGTAATAACCGATGGTGCGTTCCAGGGTATGTGACAGCGGCAAAAATGACAGGAACAGGTCACCACAATAAACATCGATACGCCTTTGCGAACTATAGGCATTCCAGATGATATTCTGATGACTGAGCATGACGCCCTTGGGTCTTCCAGTGGTACCCGAGGTATAGACGATGGTGGCCACTGCAGCCGGACTGATGTCGACATGCCGCATGGCCTCATTCTGCTCCGGCAACCATTCTGCCACTGACCTGACTCGCCCTTCACTGCCTGTGTCCGGCAGTGTATCCAGCGTTATGATACGCTGCAAACTGTCCAGTCCTTCCACGACCGGTTGTATCACCCGCCAGTGTTCACGGCCGGCGATCAACAGTATCCGTGCAGACGTCTGCTCAAGTATATAGGCGATATTATCGGCACGGTCATTGACATACAACGGCACAACAACCAGTCCCATGCCCAGTGCAGCCTGATCAAACATCACCCACTGACAGCAGTTCTGCAACATCACGGCGACGCGATCGCCGGCATGCAATGACTCCCGTTCCATTGCAGCCTGCCAGCGACCAATATGTCCAGCCATCCCAGCCCACGATATGTCACACCATGCATGTCGTTGCAGATCAAAATAACGATAAGCAATGGATTTGGGTGTGCGTCTTACGCGTTCGTGAAACAGGTCTGCCAGCGACTTCGCACAGTCGGGCGTAATGGTATCCTGCATTCCAGGTTTCATGGCCTGTCTCGCAGGAAAAATCTGTCGCTATAGCCGTTGCCAGCCCGCATCCGGTTCAAAGCGATCTCCATGTCGTTTTGCCAGCGCCTCGAGTCGATCCTTCAGAACGCCGGCACCGATATCCTGGATATAGCGCATCGGCCCACCACGGAACGGGGCAAATCCGGTTCCAAAGACGATACCTGCATCGAGTAGATCATCATTCTCCACCACGCCTTCACGTACACAGGCTACCGCCTCGTTAAGCAGAATCAATATAAGTCGATCGGTCAGATCAGCCGGGCTGAAGATATTTTTATCCAGTTTCCCCTTGACGGGTTTACCCTTTTTATATCTATAGAAACCCTGCCCTGTTTTGCGTCCCAGGTGATTCGCCTCGACAAGTTTGTGCAGACGATCCGGTATCGTTGCTGTGGTGCCCTCGGCGAGGATTTGCGCAACTGACAGGCAGATATCCAGCCCGACAGTATCGGCCAGTTCGATGGGTCCCATCGGCATACCGAACTCGACCGCGGTCTTATCGATCACCTCGGGCCGGACACCCTCGCTTTCCAGTACCACTGCCTCGAGCAGATAAGGCATCAATATACGATTCACCAGAAAACCCGCACTGCTCTTGACCGGTAGTGGCAGTCTGCCTATCTGACATGCAAAGGCTGCCGCCTTGTGAGTGACATTTGCATCGGTTTGAATGCTCCTCACAATCTCGACCAGTTGCATCTTGGCCACGGGGTTAAAGAAATGCAGGCCGACGAGGCGGGCAGGTTCTGCGAGGGTTTCACATAACGTTTCAAGAGGGATACTGGAGGTATTAGTCGCGAGCAGCGCATCCGGTTTCATGTGCGGTTCGATCGCGTGAAACAGTTTCTGCTTGGCATCCGCATTTTCGAAGATTGCCTCGATGATCACATCCGCGCGTGTCACGCCCAAACCCTTCACATCCGGCATCAACCTGTCCATGGCGGCCTGCACCAGGCGTGGATGTTTAAGGCGTTTCCTGAACAGCTCATGTGCGCGTTTGATCGCCGGTGCAATGCGTTCCGGTGACTGATCCTGGAGAGTGACATGTAATCCCTGCAAGGTGCACCACGCTGCAATATCACCTCCCATCACACCGGCGCCGACGACGTGTACGCTCTGCGCCTTGAAGTCACTGCCGCGTCCCTGGGACTTGAGCTGTTCCTGCAGGAAAAAGACCCTTATAAGATTCTGCGCGGTATCGCCGATCACCAGTCGCGCAACCGAACGCGCCTCTTCGGCCAGCATCTTTTTTGGTTCATCCGCATACCGCAACCACAGGTCGATCAACGCATACGGTGCGGGGTAGTGCTTTGATGAAACCCGTTTCGCAACCCGGTGACGCAGAAACTTGGCTACCAGTGGCCTCGCGAAGCGATGTTCGATGAGTCTTTTCAGCTTACCGGGCCGTTGTGGTCTGGGTGGATTGTGAATGATCTGTCGCGCAGCGCGGTACATCTGGCGATGCGGCACCGCATAATCGACAAGACCCAGTTTGCGGGCGGCCCTGGCGCCGATACTGCGCCCGGTCAGCATCATATCGAGTGCGGTCGGGGCACCGATAAGCCGCGGCAGACGCATGGTACCGCCAAAGCCCGGATGTATGCCCAGCATTACTTCCGGCAGACCGAGACGGGTACGCGGTTCATCCTCGGCAATCCGGTAACGCGTTGCCAGTGCCAGCTCCATGCCGCCGCCAAGACAAAATCCGTGGATCAGGCTTACGGTCGGAAAGGTGAAAGATTCAAGACGGTCCAATACGGTATGGCAACCGCGCATGAACTCTGTGGCTTCCTCCTGATCGCGCAGCGCTACAAATCCCTTGATATCGGCACCCGCTATAAAGCCGTTCTGTTTGTCTGACAGGATCACGAGGCCACGCGGGAAATTCTCCGACAATGCGACCAGCTCAGCATCCAGTTCAGCGATCACCTCGACTGATAGCGCGTTGACGCTGGCATCCGCCCGGTCAAGATGTAACCAGACGATATCCTCGTTATCACGCTCGGCGCGCCAGTGCCTGCTGTCAGTATTATTCGCCATGTCCGGTTTCCTTTTCGGTTTCGATTAGCATCGCACCGCCCTGTCCGCCGCCGATACACAGACTGGCTATGCCGCGTTGCGCACGGTTGCGTTGTAAAACATTGACAAGATGCAGCACGATGCGCGCGCCACTGGCGCCGACGGGATGGCCGAGGCTGATCCCGCCACCGTCAACGTTGAGTCGCGCCTGATCGATCTCTCCCAATGCCGAACGCATACCCAGTTCGGTGCGGCAATAATGTGTGTCCTTCCACGCCTCGAGACAGGCCAATACCTGGGCGGCAAAGGCCTCATTGATCTCCCAGTAATCAACATCCATGATCTTCAATCCATGACGTTTGAGTAACGGCACCATCGCATGTGCCGGCCCTAATCCCATCTGCGCTGGATCGACACCCGCCCATTCACTGTCGATAATGCGGCCGAGTACGGGCAGGTTGTGTTTCTTCACCGCCTTTTCGCTGGCAAGGATCAATAATGCGGCGCCGTCGGTGACCTGGGCACTATTGCCCGCCGTGACATTGCCGAAATCACGATCGAACACCGGCTTGAGTTTTGCCAGTCGCGCCATATCCGTATCTCGCCGCAATCCGTCGTCCTTGTCGTAATAACGGCCATGTGTATCGTAGATCGTCTCGACCTCACCGAGACAACCCTTGTCCTGCGCCATGGCAAGACGCTGGTGGCTGACCAGCGCGAAGGCATCCATCTGTTCCCGACTGATGTCGAACCGGTAGGCCAGATTTTCGGCGGTCTGACCCATAGACAGACCGACCACCGGATCGGTCAGTCCGCGCAGCAAGCCGATAATGGGTTTGAAGTGTGCTCCCCGCAGCTTGCCCAGCGCCCGGAGTTTATCCGTCATGCGTTTCGCCCGGCTCCACTCTCCCAGCCAGGCCACCATCTGGTTATTCAACAATACCGAGGCATGGCTCATGGCCTCTGTCCCGCCGGCGAGGATCAGATCGGAACGTCCGGTGGCAATATTGGTCAAGGCGCAATCGAGCGCCTGCATGCCCGATGCACAGTTACGTTGCACGGTCCACCCGGTCACCCGTTTATCACAACCCAGACGCAGGGCGACGACGCGCGCGATGTTGGCCTCGTCCGGTCCGGGCATGACGCAACCCAGTATAACTTCATCCAGGTCGGAGGGTTCAAAGGGCTGGCGTGCAAGCAGGACACGGCCGACACCCACGGCAAGATCGGAGGCAGTGAAAGGACCAGGTTTCCCCTGAGCCTTCAACTGCGGTGTACGGCTACCGTCGATGATATAGACGGGCCTGCCTTTACTGGTTTTACGCTGCGCCATTGCGATCACTCCTTATGCCAATTATCCTGCGGGAAATCGTCAACGGTAATAACCTCCCGGCGTGCCGCTGCTGCCTTCCTGTATAACGCTGCCTCGCCGCCATCGATGATTTCCTTGTTGACCGCCTGTTCAAGTTGTCGTTCCGTATCTCCCTTTTGCAGGACACCGGAACGCAGTGCCGCGTTCAGTTTCTTTTCGACCGGTTCTGCGTCCGACACCAGTTCCAATGCGTGATCGATGCGACTGATGGCTTCATCCTGACCAGCGCTGATGAAAATTCCCGTCGTAAGACGATCCCGTGCAACCGACGGCTCGAGGATCAGGCCCGCCACCTTGTGGCCAAGCTGATCATCGGGTATCCCGTAGGGATGGCCGCCGGGGAACACGATGACGTTTAAACATCTGCCGATAAAGCGGTTGGGGAAATTCCTGAACAGATCCAGCAGCCGTAACTGAATCGTATGTAGTGATTCCTCACAACACCAGCGCAGCAGAAACTGGTCATCGACGGGGCAGCCCTGATCTTCGAAGCGTTTCAGACAGGCTGATGCCAGATATAGATGACTGATGATATCCGCCAGCCGTCCTGACAGTCTTTCCTTGCGCTTTAGGGTACCACCCAGCAGCAGCATGGCTACGTCCGATACAAAGGCGAATGCGGCACTCATACGCGTGAGCTGTTGATAAAAACGGCGTGTATGCTTGCCGCCCGGTACCCGTGTCAATCGTGCACCCGTCAGGCCGAGCCACAGGGTGCGCAATGCATTGCTGAGCGTAAAACCGATGTGGCCAAACAATGCCTCGTCGAAGTCTCTCGACGCCTGCACCGGGTCGTTGCCGGCGACTGCGCGTATCTCCTTCAAAATGTAAGGATGACAACGAACCGCACCCTGACCGAAGGTGATCAGGGAACGGGTCAGTATGTTGGCACCCTCGACGGTGATGCTGATGGGGATCGCCTGATAGACACGGCCGAGCAGATTCCGCGGCCCGAGACAGATCCCGGTACCACCCTGCACATCCATGGCATGATTGATAACCTCGCGCATGCGTTCGGTCAGGTTATATTTTGCGATCGCCGAGACAACGGCGGGCTTTTCACCGCTATCGACAGCTCCCGCCGTCATGGTGCGAACGGCATCCATCATATAGGTGGTGCCGGCGATACTTGCAAGGACTTCCTCGACACCTTCGAAACGCCCGATGGGCAGCTTGAATTGTTTGCGTATGCGGGCATAGGCCCCGGTTGCACGGCTAGCCAGTTTGCCGGCACCGGTACTCAGGGCGGGAAGCGAGATCGAGCGCCCGGCCGCAAGGCATTCCATCAACATGCGCCAGCCCTGGCCGACGCGATCGGCCCCGCCGATGATCCAGTCGAGAGGGATAAACACATCCTTGCCCCAGTTGGGTCCGTTCTGAAACACGATATTGAGCGGCATATGACGGTTGCCGATGGAAATGCCCGGCGTATCGGTGGGAATCAATGCGAGGGTGATGCCGATCTCCTCCTGATGACCCAACAGGTGATCGGGATCATATAGTCTGAATGCCAGACCCAGCACCGTGGCCACCGGCCCCAGGGTGATGTAGCGCTTTTCCCAGTTGAGGCGGATACCGACGATTTCCCTGCCTTCAAACAGGTCCCGGCATACCACTCCTCGATCGGGAATGCTGCTGGCATCGCTGCCGGCCTCGGGGCCGGTCAATGCAAAACAGGGAACGTCCTGGCCTGTGGCTAGACGTGGCAGATAGTGATCCTTCTGTTGCTGGGTACCATAGTGCAACAGCAGCTCCGCCGGCCCCAGCGAATTCGGTACCATCACCGTTACGGCCGCGGTTATGCTGCGGCTGGCCAACTTCATGACCACGCTGGAATGCGCGAGGGCGGAAAACTCCAGGCCGCCGTAACGCCGGGGGATGATCATCCCGAAAAAACCGTTGTCCTTGATGAACTGCCAGACCTCGGGGGGGAGATCATGGTGTTTCTCGGTAATATCCCAGTCATTCAACATACGGCATAGTTCCTCGACCGGTCCGTCGAGAAACGCCTGCTCTTCTGCAGTCAAGGCGGGGGCAGGATAGGCCAGCAGCTTATTCCAGTCGGGGCGGCCGCCAAAAAGCTCCCCATCCCACCAGACGGTACCGGCCTCCAGTGCATCGCGTTCGGTCTGTGACATAGCTGGCAGCACCTTACGGAACCGCAGCAGTACCCGGTCACTGATCAAGATGCGTCTGACAGGCGTCACATTGAACGGCACGAAGACGGCCAGAAAAATCGCCCAGGCAAACACCATTGCGGGTGTCGATGGCTCGCCCAGCTCCATCCAGCCAATCAGCAGCACAAGGTACAGGGCAGTTGTTGCGATCAATGAAAGGCGTAAATAGGCCGCCGTCCAACCGGCCGCTATGAATATCACGATCCACACTAAACAGGCCATGTCACATCCCTTTGCCGATGGCGTATATAAACGTGCTTCTCAGGTCACTATTATTCAGCATTGCCAGCATATCTAATATAGTGTTGCCTAACCAATGTTTTACGCTCACAATTCATACACGTATCCGTTGAGCCTCCGTGGCAGTTGAAATGTCGTGCCGGAAATCTCAACAGGCGATCCGGCAACGGGAGAGTCAAAAAAATATATCGGCCGCAAGAATATGATCTGAAGTTGTAAAAACCCAATAAACAATAAGTTACAAGTTAAACCGAGCACCGTCGGAACGACTTGTTCCGGTTATGATAAAAACCAGGACCTTTATATAAATACGGTTTCTCTAAAAACATGTCCATCCACGTATTATGACCAAGATCGCTACATGGAACGTAAATTCACTACGTGTACGTCTGCCCCAGGTTCTCGACTGGCTGGGTACCAACCAGCCAGATATCCTCGCCCTGCAGGAGACCAAGCTGCTGGATGAAAACTTTCCGCAAGGCGAGATAGAGGCTGCCGGATATCAGGTCGCTTACGCCGGGCAAAAGGCCTATAACGGGGTGGCATTGCTCAGCCGATCAGCGGCAACAGACATCATCAGGGATATCGACGGTCTGGATGATGACCAGCGTCGCGTATTGTTCGCAACCTGTGACAGGCTGCGAGTGTTGAACGTGTATGTCCCCAACGGCGAAAACGTCGAATCTGATAAATATCAATACAAACTGACATGGCTGAAGAAATTGACCGGGTACATTAGACAACAACTCGTGGCCCATGATCGTCTGGTCGTGCTCGGTGATTTCAATATCGCCCCGGAACCGCGAGATGTCTATGATCCTGAGCTATTGGAAGGACAGGTGCTGTTCAGTGTACCCGAGCGGACCGCGTTCAGGACACTACTGGACACCGGTCTGAGTGATACCTTCCGACTGTTCAATCAGGAGGACAAGCAATACACATGGTGGGATTACCGTATGATGGCCTTCCGGCGCAACCGCGGCTTGCGTATCGATCATATCCTGGCAAGCGAAACACTGAGTAAGGCATGTGTCTCGTGCACCATCGACAAGGAACCACGTCGCTGGGAACGTCCATCTGACCATGCGCCGGTGATCGCGGAGTTCAGATGACGGGCTTGAATAATATTGAAAATGGTTTTGTAGATACTGCCCCGTGAAATATAAAGATCTACGCGACTTTATTTCCATGCTCGAGCGCCAGGGCGAACTGAAGCGTATCGCCCTTGAAGTCGATCCATACCTCGAGATCACCGAAATCTGTGACCGGACACTGCGCGCGGAAGGTCCGGCGCTGATATTTGAACGTCCCAAAGGTCATGAAATACCGGTACTGGCGAATCTGTTCGGCACGCCAAGGCGTGTCGCGTTAGGGATGGGAGAAGAATCCGTCGAGGCGTTGCATGAGATCGGCAAGTTGCTCGCCTTTCTCAAGGAGCCCGACCCGCCTAAGGGTCTGAAAGACGCATGGGATAAACTCCCCGTCTATAAACAGGTCATGAATATGGCACCCCGGGTCATCGGACGAGCACCCTGCCAGGAACATGTCGTCGAAGCCGCCGACGTTGATCTGGCCAGACTCCCGATCCAGACCTGCTGGCCTGAGGATGCCGCGCCACTGATCACCTGGGCGCTGGTCGTAACCAAAGGTCCAAACAAGGAGCGGCAGAATCTCGGCATCTATCGCCAACAGGTGCTGGGCAAGAACAAGGTCATCATGCGCTGGCTGGCACACCGCGGGGGCGCCCTCGATTACCGCGACTGGCAAACAGCGCATCCCGGTGAACCCTTTCCGGTCGCAGTCGCGCTTGGCGCTGATCCGGCAACCATCCTCGGCGCAGTGACGCCTGTCCCGGATACCTTATCGGAATATGCCTTCGCCGGCCTGCTGCGTGGAGCCAAGACCGAAGTCGTCACCTGCAGGACCAATGACCTGCAGGTACCCGCCAGCGCCGAGTTCGTACTGGAGGGCACGATAACGCCCGGCGAGGAGGCGCCCGAAGGTCCATTCGGTGATCACACCGGTTATTACAATGAGGTGGAAACCTTTCCGGTCTTTACCATTGAATGTATCACCCATAGAGACAATCCCATCTATCACAGTACCTATACCGGGAGGCCACCGGATGAACCGGCAGTACTGGGTGTAGCGCTGAACGAGGTATTCGTACCGATCCTGCAAAAACAGTTTCCTGAAATCACCGACTTTTATCTCCCGCCCGAGGGATGTTCCTACCGTATGGCCTGTGTCAGCATGAAAAAGCAGTATCCCGGCCATGCCAAACGGGTAATGTTGGGAATCTGGTCCTTCTTGCGTCAATTTATGTATACCAAGTTTGTCATCGTCACCGATGACGACGTCAATATCCGGGACTGGAAGGATGTGGTGTGGGCTATGACTACCCGAATGGACCCCGCCCGGGATACCACCATTATTGAGCAAACACCCATCGACTATCTGGATTTCGCCTCGCCGATGTCAGGCCTCGGTTCAAAGATCGGTTTTGATGCCACCCACAAATGGCCGGGTGAGACGCAGCGCCAGTGGGGCAGGCCGATCCGGATGAGCACGGAGGTCAAGGCGCGTATCGATACCCTGTGGCAGGATTTGGGGATCTTCGATTAATTCCAACATAAGACCCGCTATCATGTATGGCACTGATCCTGCATGGATCTGATGAAAAATTCATTTTGATACCGGCACATGCCGATAACCGGGTATAGCACGGAATTCATTGTTGTACCGCCGTTGCACTCTCTTGAAAAACAGAACAGCTCGCTATGAAATGGTTATTCGGAACTGAACAACCAAAACCCAAGATCGGTCTGGTGTTGCCCGGTGGTGGCGCACGCGCAGCCTATCAGGTAGGGGTATTAAGGGCGATCGCAAGATTGCTGCCGAAAAATGCGCCGAGTCCGTTCAAGGTGATTACAGGGACCTCGGCGGGATCGATCAATGCCACGGCGCTCGCGATCCATGCACAGAATTTCCGCAAGGGCGTGTTTCGCATCAGCCGGGTGTGGAAGAATTTTCATTCCGATCATGTATTCCGTACCGATCCCCTCGGTATCGCCCGTACCGGTGCACACTGGATGGCAACCATGATGCTCGGCGGGCTGGGGAGATACAATCCATCCTCGCTGCTGGATCGCGCACCGCTGCGGCGGCTGCTGCAGCATTCCCTGGCCTTCGAGGAGATCCAGAAATCAATCGATGCCGGTGTCCTGCACGCCCTCGGGATCAGCGCGTCGAACTACACCACGGGACAATCGGTCGTATTCTTTCAAGGTAATGATTCCATTGAACCCTGGGACAAGGGTAATCGCACTGGTTTTCGCAGCGCGATTACCATCGATCACCTACTGGGATCGTCGGCGATACCGATGGTGTTTTCCGCCACGCGGATAAATAATCACTACTTCGGCGACGGTTCGATGCGTCAGATTTCACCTCTTAGTCCCGCTCTGCATCTGGGCGCAGACCGCCTGTTCGTCGTGGGCATACGCAAGGCCGGCAATCATATTACCCAGCATGACAAGGTGGTTTCATATCCATCGATAGCCGAAATTGCCAGTCATGTACTAAACAGCATCTTTCTTGATAACCTTGATCCGGATCTGGAACGCCTGGAGCGAATCAACAGGACCATCAGCCTGATACCCAATCGCCGCCTTGAACAGGGCGGCGTTACGCTGAGACACATCAATGTATTGACCATCTCGCCCAGCGAAGACATCGGCGAGATTGCTCAGCGCCACGCACGCCTGATGCCACGTACCCTGCGTTTCCTGCTGCGCGGTATCGGCGCCGTGGGTGATCACGGTTCGACGTTGTTGAGTTATCTGATTTTCGAAAAACCCTATTGCCGCGACTTGATAACGCTGGGTTACAAGGATGCGATGGCATCAAAAGACGAGATCCTGAATTTTCTGAACACGGATACCGTCATCGATACGGAGCTGGAAGCCGTCAAGGTATAACGCCCGTTACCGGCGTCACGCATGCCGTCCATCGACTTTCCAAGATTGCCTGAACGAGAGGATTGCCGCAGTGTGAGGTTCATCGCACTGCTAGAGGGCGGATGACCCTTGTTGCAATGCATCCAGCAGGCCATGCGAGCCGTAGACGGAATCCCACATCATCGTATATAGCCACAGACAGGATTGCATTGAATCGCTGCATGGCGTCGTTCCATGCCGATTAATCAACCAGGCGTCGAGTTCAACCTATCTCATATCATGGAAACAGCTACATGGCTGCGTATTATCAACAAGATACGATCTGGACTCGACATACGACCACCTCCGGTGGTTCTATAAATAGCTAAAAATATTACAATAAAAAATATAGAATGGATCCGATATGGAACATGAATATCTCACCACGGTCTTACGCCTGCTGCTGGCCGTCGCGGCAGGCGCCCTGATTGGACTGGAAAGGACCTACCACGGCAGACCCGCGGGATTCCGTACCCATACCCTGGTATGTACGGCTTCCAGCCTGTTGATGCTGCTCTCCATATTTCAATGGCAGCTTATTGCTGGCGCCCCCATGGACACCGTCAGGGTTGATCCGACCCGCATGGCACAGGGCATCATGACGGGTATCGGGTTTCTAGGTGCAGGCGTCATCATGAAGGAACGTCTGAAGATACGCGGTCTAACCACGGCCGCCTCGCTGTGGTTGACGGCCTCGATCGGCATCGTCATCGGAATGGGCTTGTATTTCGCAGCCTCTCTGGCAATCGTACTCGCCCTTGGTATCCTGATCGTGTTCAGATGGATTGAGGGTATCATTCCCTCGTTGCTGAACGCCCGGCTCACCGTACGCTTCATCAGACATGACTATATGCCGGAAGAAGAATTGCAACAATTAATCAGGGATCACGGCATGGACAGTGCCGGAATCAGTTACAGCCTGGAAAACGAGGGCAAGACCTTCGTCTACCAGATGACGATCAGGGCCCAGAATCCGGTAGATTTCAAAAGACTCGCCGAATCCCTCAATACCATGGACCGTGCCATCGAATTTTATATAACGCCTACAGGTGATTAGTATCATCACGCGTGTGTTCATGCCCACCATGCCGTATCGATCACTGGGTTCTTGTGACACAGATGTCGGCATCACTGAAACGTCTGCCGGAAACCGGACACTCAACATCATGCCGGTGGCCGCAACCACTGACAGCAACCTTAACTACAGGCGGATGCAACCCCATGGGTGCTAGATATCAACAAGGAGAACGTTTTTCACCCGTGCTGGACCGGATAGAACGGATCGGAAATCGCCTGCCGCAACCGGCCGTGTTGTTTATGTTCGGCACTGCTCTGATTATGGTGCTGTCGCAGATTGCCTATCTGGCCGACTGGTCAGTCGACAAACCCATCGCCCCGTCATCCGTCACAGGCTCCGTCATCAATACTGTCGAGGTCAATGCGATCGGCTTACTGACATCAGACGGCCTGTGGTGGGCTGTCAGCCACATGGTCGAGAATTTCATCAACTTTCCCCCGCTGGGTCTGGTACTCGTCGGTATGCTGGGTATTGGCATCGCGGAACGTAGCGGCCTGTTGTCCGCGCTGTTGTCGCGCGGAATGACGCTGATGCCTGACAGGATGCTGACGCCGACGATGATCTTTGTCGGTGTGATGTCATCACTGGCACTGGACGCCGGTTATATAGTACTGCCGCCGCTGGCAGCAGCCATCTATTTTGCGGCGGGCCGTCCGCCACTCGCCGGTATCGCCGCCGTGTTCGCCGGTGTCTCGGCTGGATTCAGCGCCAACCTGTTTATCACTGCGGTTGATCCGTTGTTGTCGGGGCTGACCCAGGCGGGTGCGACCGTTCTGGATCCAGGCTACCGTGTAGCGGTAACCTGCAACTGGTGGTTTATGATCGCATCCACCCTATTGATTACCATCAGCGGATGGATGGTCAGCGCCTGGCTGGTCGAACCGCGACTGCGATATGCATGGGCCGAACACAATGTAGACGAGCACGAACATGACACAGATAGCAGGAAGACCTCCGTATCAGGTGAGGCGGATGAACGTCGCGGTCTTGTCGTTGCCGGTCTCGCTTTCACCTTCATTCTCGTTATCGTTCTCGGCCTGATCTTGTATCCGGGTGCGCCCCTTAACGGCCGGGGTGATCATTTTTCACGCTGGATTGAAGCCTCTGTACCCCTGCTGTTTGTAATCTTCTTTGTTCCTGGTCTAGTCTATGGGCTGGTGGCGGGCAGCATCAAGGACAACAGGGACGTTGCCCGCATGCTTGGCGATACCATCTCGAGTCTGGGGCCGTATATCGTGCTGGCGTTCTTTGCCGCACAGTTTATTGAATATTTTAACCATTCTAATCTGGGAGTGATGATCGCGATCGTCGGCGGCCAGGCCCTGGCGCAGGCATCCCTTGCCCCTTCGCTGTTGATCACGGCGTTTATTATCGTCGTCCTCATCGGGAATCTCTTTATCGGCTCGGCATCCGCTAAGTATGCCTTCTTCGCACCCGTGTTCGTACCGATGTTCATGCAGGTCGGCATCAGTCCGGAGCTGACCCAGGCTGCCTACCGCATCGGTGATTCGGCGAGCAATGTCATCGCACCACTCAATCCCTATATCGTAATCGTACTGGCAATGATGCAAAAATATGCCCGCAATACGGGTATCGGCAGCCTGGTTTCGATCATGTTGCCGTATACGCTGACATTCGCCGCCCTCTGGACGATACTGTTGATCGGATGGATGTTGACAGGGGCTGAACTGGGCCCCGCCGGGCCGCTGGATTACCTCCCCGGATGAAAAACCGTTATCACTGTCTTTCGGTGTCCGGGGGAAACGCATCTACACGCCATTGAAATACGCCGCTCAAGCCACATTATGTTATGCTAGGAGCAATCCGGACAAAAATCCATGAGCAAAAAGAAACGAATCTACAAGGTCATTTTCTATAGCGAGGGCAAGCTGTTTGAGATCTATGCCCAGGAGGTATTTCAGGGCAACCTCTACGGCTTCGTCGAGGTCGAGCAGTTACTGTTCGGTGAAAAGTCATCGGTCGTGGTCGACCCATCCGAGGAGCGCTTGAAGGCCGAGTTTGATGGCGTCTGCCGCACCTACATACCGATGCACACTATCGTCAGGATCGATGAGGTCGAAAATGAGGGTGTTGCAAAGATCACGTCACTGGCTGAAAAAGGCAACAATATCGCCGCATTTCCCACACCTGTCTATACTCCGGGCAGCGACTCCCGCAAGCCCTGAACCGGACCTACGTAACTACAGGAGAAGGATTACCTATGCACTCGTCTCATAGCAGTGTTACAAGGTCTTTCATGTATACATGTGCAATACTGCTACCGTTGCTGTTATGCAGCCGTGTCATCGCTGCCGACATCAGCGCGCAGCAATTGCTGCAACGCCTCGACAGCAACAATACACCGCTGATTCTCGATGTTCGCAGGCCGGATGAATACGCTGTCGGCCATGTTCCAACCGCCGCCAATATTCCGCACATCGAACTGGAAAATCGCCTGGATGAATTGCATGCTGATCATGATCAGGAGATCGTGGTTTATTGTGAGAGCGGGCGGCGCGCCGCCATCGCACAGGATATCCTGGCACGGGCGGGATTTAGCAGGGTGCTGCATCTGCAGGGTGACATGAAAGCCTGGCGCATGCATTCTCTGCCCACCGAGAGAGGTGACGCCGGCACAGGCCGGTGATGCGCATGTCATCCGGATAGCGGTTATCGTTAATCCATTACATCTGCCGCACAGCGAAAACCGAGATCATTGAATCTCGATTCCGGTTTCATATAAAACCTGTAGGGCGAGCGTGAGAAGTGGCTGATTGTGTAGTGCCCGACTCCGCCCCAGCCACCGCCCCTGATAACCTTGTATTTTTCACCGTAATCGTCGGATGTAATCGTGTTGCCGGGATACGCCTGATACCAATCACTGACCCATTCCATCACGTTACCCGCCATGTCGTACACGCCATAGGGAGACCGCCCTTGCGGATACGACCCAACCGGTGCGACCCCGTATTCCCAGTCGCTGTCACCCCCGGAGTTGGACCATCCCTCATGCCACTCGTTACCCCATGGATATTCAAAGCCCGAACGGCCTCTCGCGGCCTTTTCCCATTCAGCCTCGGTCGGCAGCCGTTTCCCGCGCCATGCGCAATAGGCCTGAGCATCATGCCAGCTTACACCCGTAACCGGCAGCTTATCGAGTGACTGATTTTTTCTGTCGATCGCATCGAGCAACTGTTGTTGCGTCATCACCCTCGTATCCATATCGAGCCGGAAGGTATCGCTTGCCAGGCGCCGCAAGGTTGCAAGATCTGCGATGCCTAAAATATCATGGGTAAGAAGATATCCGTTTTGTTTCCATTGTTCGGGTATCCAGTAGTTCCGGTCGATGACGAAATCCTTGTACTGTTGGTTGGTAACCTCATACTTATCGATCATATAGGCATCGAGATTTTCTATTCTGCGCGGATGCTCATCCTCATAGAGGGGCTTGTTAAATCCGAATTCCTCTGACTTGCCGCTGGTATCGACTTCATCACTGCCCATCACAAAGGTGCCTGCGGGGATCATTACCATTTCATCTTCGTTGAACAGATCAATTACCGTGGCATTACCAACGACCGGTTGTTCCGTTCCATATGACAGAACAGGGATCAATCCCGCCATAAGGGTAATCACTATCAGTATGCAATTTTGCCTCATCTGTGTTGGCTCTGGAATATTTGGCTGGCAGTCATCATGTCCTGGCAGTTAAAATGATCACCTGCATAATCGATATATCGTTCGATCATAGACAATGCATCATAGCATGATTAAACAACTCACAATCACAACACCAGATCAGGGATTACACGAGATCACGCAACAGATCCAGGGCGTGGTCAAGGATGCGCGAGCAGACAACGGGATCTGCACGATATTTATACAGCATACATCCGCAAGTCTGCTGGTCCAGGAAAATGCCGATCATGCAGCACGTCATGATCTGGAAAAGTGGATGAATCGCCTGGTAAAGGTGGATGACCCGATGTACACCCACGTCAACGAAGGACCTGATGACATGCCTTCGCATATCAAGTCCATGCTCACATCCGCATCAGTTACCGTACCGGTCATCAATGGCAAACTCGCTCTGGGTATCTGGCAAGGAATATTTCTCTGGGAACACCGCCACGGCGAGGGACACAGAAAACTCATAATTCATATTACACCCTGAATGAATCAGGTGTGGTCGGAGGCCAGCCTGTGCGCAGAACGGGTGGTTTCGGGAAGCCGGTAGCGGGTCGTGCAGCCCATCACGTATTCAACAGCGGTCTCGAGACTGACACGATGGCCTGTGGAGATGTACAGGGGCCTCACATTGACGCGTGTGCGCAGCACCGCCCCGATACATTCTCCCCTGTCATACAGCTGGGTATAACCTCCCCTGCGGTTCGGTACCTCATCGTGTGTGCCGATCAGTCTGCTCTTCGCCACCCCGATGGCAGGAATATCCAGCCATACACCGAGGTGACAGGCAATACCAAAACGTCTTGGATGTGCAATACCCTGGCCATCACATAAAATGAGATCAGGCTCCGTCTGCAGTTTGGCAATGGCGTCAAGCACCGCGGGTATCTCGCGGAATGATAACAGCCCAGGGATATAGGGGAACCTGGTGGGCCGTCTGGCCAATGCCTGATCTACAGGTTCAAGTCCGGGAAAACCCAACACGGTAACGGCCGCACGGGTCACGGTGTTAGCTTGCTCAAATCCGACATCAACCCCCGCCACATAGTCCACCTCACCTAGCCGGTCCTCTGTGTCAACCCTTGCGGATAACCGTTGCTGGATGGCTCTGGCCTCCTCGTTGCTGACATTCCATGAATGCAATGGACGCGTTTTCAACATTGGTTTACGATCGTTCACAGTAACTGTGCGGCATGCCTGCAGGAATGTCCTCAAGAGCCGAATGCAGCTTCAAGGAAAGAATATGGAATATTACAATCGATCGTTATGCTACGGAAATACAGCGGGAATTCTAGCGCCGCCGGGTATAGGCATCATCCCACGATGCGGTGGCTGATTTACGACGATCCCGTTTTTTGCGGCGTTCTGGCTTGTCAGGTTCCCAACGGACCATTTCACGACGTTCGGCCATTCCACGACGTTCACTCTTGCGGCGTTCCTGATGCTTTTGAGCGAATTTGCGTTTTGCAACTCTGGTACGCATACAAATTTCCCGTCTGGCCCGTGATGACAGCGGTCTCCCTTGCAGCGCGCTGTTCCCCTGACAGCATTATCGACCGACCTCATCCTACCTTTAGAGCCTCGCAGCCCACTCACTGACGGGCACCCGCCTGGTGCAAAATCTGCACGATATCGTTATGTCCACCGGAAGAGGCCGCCATCATCGGTGTCCAGCCGCTGGAATTGATATGCGTATAATCCGCACCTGCTTCCAGCAGAATCTTCACGACCTCGGGATGCCCACGCAGTGCCGCCCAGAACAGGGCATTGGAATCGGAACTTTCCAGTATGTTGACATCGGCACCGTGATTTATCAGGACCTTGACTGTCTCGGTGTTGCCTTTTAGTGCCGCCCGCATCAATGCCGTCCAGCCGTCCTCGTTCTGCGCATTGACAGCAGCGCCGTGCTCCAGCAGAATTCGTGTCAGTTCGGGGTTGCCTAGCCGCGCCGCATGCATCAAGGCTGTCCAGCCGTAATTATTTCTGGCGTTGATATCCGCCCCTTGTGACAACAGTTCCTGTGTCCCCTGCACGTCTTCCTTGAGGACCTTTTTCATCAGCGGGGTGTTGCCGTCACAACCAGTGATCAGCACAGCGGCCAGCAGATAACAGACAATATATTTCAGCGGCATATTCATCCTGTATCGATTCCCTGTATCAATTCAGTCTCAATCTGACATTCTAGCAAAAACTACCAGGTCACCGCGGGCCCTACCGACAACAGTACACACGGGACTCAACCCAGGGGACAGCGATGTCCGGGCACAAATCCATGTTAACTTATTGAATATAAGATAGAATTATTGACGATCACGGTCATGGAATCAGCGACTCTGGTATGTGCCCGGGTCACTGGTTATGATACAAACTGGGGAGAGCAATCAAAAAACATCCTTTCTATGAAGAGATTTACCTGTCCCAAGTGTAAGCAGAACGGGATCAGCTTCAAGGACAAGTACCGAGCCAGTCTGTGGCAGGTGATATATTGTAATTCCTGCGGCGCTCGACTGTGCGCACAACCCTGGCTGCTGGCGTTCGCCTACTTTATATATACATGGGCCGTGGTGTCGTTTGTGACCATCGCCTTTTACAGGGAGAGTTATATGCCGATTCTCTACCTTGTTCTTATCTGGCTGTCGCTCGATTTCATCAGCGTCATGTCGATGCCACTGTCGGTCATGCGTCCGTTGAACAGACCGCCCTGACAGCCATTCAATACGACTATATTTATGATTCCATCTGTTCGATGATACATATCTACGACAAAAAGGGTTTCGTAAAACTCTATTCACTGGACGGGTATACGCTCACCGGAGCGGATCTCTCGAATACCAACCTCGCTGAGGCGAATCTGATCCAGGTCGATCTGAGCAATGCCGATCTGAGCAATGCCAACCTGGCCAACGCCGATTTGCGTCTCGCGAATCTGAGTGGCGCTGATCTGTCATTTTCCAATCTTTCAAATTGCGATCTGTCCGGTGCCAATCTGGATGGCGTCAACCTGACAGGTGCCAACATGACGGCGACGATCGTTGACGGTACCTATATTCCGTTGACAACCCTTGCGACCGCAAACCTGGACAACGGGGAGCTCGAAGTGGTCAAGCTGCATGCACGAAACGACAAGAAATAGTCTGTGACACAAGTATCTGCGGTTCTTGCCTTGATATATCGGCTGTCGACATCATGTAAAATGCTGGCGCCCCAAATCTGTTAAAATCATCTGATGGACGTTACCTATATCCTGGATCCCCTGAACGACGCCCAGCGCGAGGCGGTCACCGCACCGGCAACAAACGCCCTGGTCCTGGCCGGCGCGGGCAGCGGCAAAACCCGGGTCCTGGTCCACCGTATCGCCTGGTTGATACAGGCGGAAGGGGCATCACCCTACGGGATACTGGCGGTAACATTTACCAACAAGGCCGCTGCCGAAATGCGCGGGCGGATCGAGGAGCTACTGGGCATGCCGGCCGGCGGTATGTGGGTAGGCACCTTTCACGGCCTTGCGCATCGCCTGCTGCGCGCCCACTGGAAGGACGCCAATCTGCCGCAGACCTTTCAGATCATAGACAGCGACGACCAATACCGTGTCATCCGCAGAATCCTCAAGGCCATGGCGCTCGATGAAGACAAATGGCAACCCAAACAGGTACAGTGGTTCATCAACGGGCGCAAGGACGAGGGACTGCGACCACAGCATATCGACAACCGCGGAGACCCCTATCTCGCACAGATGCTCCGCATCTATCAGACCTACGAGGAAACCTGTCAGCGGGCCGGCCTGGTCGATTTTGCCGAACTCCTGCTGCGCGCCCACGAATTGTGGCGCAATCGACCCGAGATTCTCCGTCATTACCAGCAACGCTTCGGCCATGTGCTGGTCGATGAGTTCCAGGACACCAACGCCATTCAATATGCCTGGCTGCGTCTGCTAGTCGGACAACAGAACAAACTGTTCGTGGTGGGCGATGATGACCAGTCCATCTATGGATGGCGTGGTGCCCGTATCGAAAATATCCAGCGCTTCAGCAATGATTTTCCCGGTACGCAGGTTTTGCGCCTCGAACAGAATTACCGCTCCACGGCGACCATCCTGTCCGCGGCCAATGCATTGATTGCCTACAACAACGGGCGTCTGGGTAAAAAACTCTGGACCGATGGCGTGCAGGGTGACCCCATCCAGTTGTATGCCGCATTCAACGAGACAGACGAGGCGAATTTTATCGTCGGACGCATCAAACACCGGCTGGAGGAAGGCCAACGACGCAGTGAGTGCGCCGTCCTCTATCGTTCCAACGCCCAGTCGCGCGTCATCGAAGAGGCGCTGATCATGGCCGGCATACCTTATCGGGTTTATGGTGGATTGCGCTTTTTTGAACGTGCCGAGATCAAGGATGCGCTGGCCTACCTGCGCCTTGTCAGGAACCGCAATGACGATGCCTCGTTTGAACGCGTGGTCAATACCCCGGTGCGCGGCATCGGCAATCGTACACTGGAACTGGTCCGTGATCATGCCCGGCAAACGGGTGCCTCGTTATGGCAGGCGGGAACGGCATTGTGTGAGACACAGCAATCCAATGCGCGCGGCGTCATGGCGCTCGGTGGATTTTTTCATCTGATCGAGCAACTCGATCAGGATACGCAGGATCTTGAACTGGAGGAACAGACCGAGCATGTCGTCAACAGCAGTGGTCTGATCGATCATTACAAAAAGGAAAAGGGCGAAAAGGGCCGCGCCAGGATCGAAAACCTCGAGGAACTGGTCAGTGCCGCGCGCCAGTTCGAATACAATGCCGAGGAACTCGAGATGGATGCCATGTCTGCATTTCTCAGCCATGCGGCGCTGGAGGCGGGCGAAGGACAGGGCGACATGGAACAGGAATGCGTACAACTCATGACCCTGCATTCGGCCAAGGGGCTTGAATTTCCCCTGGTGTTTTTGTGCGGCATGGAAGAAGGATTGTTCCCGCATCAGTTGTCGATCGAGGAGCCCGGCCGCCTTGAAGAGGAACGCCGCCTGTGTTACGTCGGTATCACGCGCGCCAGACAACAGCTTTATCTGTCCTATGCCGAGTGCCGGCGCCTCTACGGTTCCGACAGCTACCAGCCACCATCCCGTTTTATCCGTGAGATTCCTGCAGAACTGATCCAGGAGGTTCGTCCTGCAACACGCAGTGTCACAGCCGTACCAACGCCCAGAGCAATGCCCAGACACGTCGCCAGACCCATGGATGACGCCCCGTCGGGCCTGAGTCTCGGCCAGCAGGTGTCACACGCCAAGTTCGGTGAAGGCGTTATATTGAATTATGAAGGTCAGGGCGGTCATGCACGCGTGCAGGTGAATTTCAAAAACGCCGGCAGTAAATGGCTGGTGGTGGCCTATGCCAATCTTCAAACCCTCTAGCTTAAAACAAGGATAAGGACAGAGACGTGAAACGCCGTGAATTTGTAAGAAATATGGGTGCCGGTTCATTGCTTGCCGGAGGGCTGGCCGCACACACCGTCCCGGTGCGTGCCGCAAAACGCTACAACTGGAAACTTGTCACCACTTGGCCACCGAACTTCCCCATCTTTCAGGATGGTGTCAAGCGCTTCGCCAGGGATGTAAAACGCATGAGCAACAATCAACTCAACATCCAGGTATTTGCAGGTGGTGAGTTGATACCGGCCCTGCAGACCTTCGAGGCTGTTTCCCAGGGAACGGTCGAGATGGGTCACGGCGCCGCCTATTACTGGGCGGGAAAGATTCCCGCTGCGCAATTTTTTACTGCAGTGCCCTTCGGCATGAACGCCCAGGGCATGAACGCCTGGTTTTACGGCGGCGATGGGCTCGACCTGTGGCATGAAACCTATGCACCGCACAAGCTCGTCCCGTTTCCGATGGGCAACACCGGTGTCCAGATGGGTGGCTGGTTTCGCAAGCCGATCAATTCGCTCAAGGATCTAAAGGGACTGAAGATGCGCATCCCGGGACTGGGGGGCAAGGTCATGGCCAAGGCTGGCGTCAATCCGGTGCTGATGGCCGGCGGGGAGATCTATACGGCTCTCGACCGTGGCACCATCGATGCCACGGAATGGGTGGGACCTTATCACGACCTGCGTCTCGGACTGTACCGGGCGGCGAAATACTATTATTACCCCGGCTGGCAGGAACCGGGGCCGGCGCTGGAACTGATCATCAACCAAAACGCCTGGGATGAACTGCCGCGGGAATTACAGCTCATGGTTCAAAACGCCGCCCAAGCGAGCAATCTGCAGATGCTATCAGAATTCGAAGCGAACAATCTCGATGCACTGCATACCCTTACGAATGAACACAATGTGAAGGTGCATGAATTTCCGGCGGATGTGCTCAAGGAATTGCACAAATTCACCATCGAAACCCTCGAAGAGGAGGCGGCAAAGGACGAAACATTTAAAAAGGTATATACCGCCTATACAACGTTCAGCAAGAACAACGATGCCTGGAACGCCATCTCCGAGGCAGCCTATGCCAGGGCACTCAAGCTGTAACTTCAATCCTCCTCTCATAATCCCTGCAGCCTGTCCATTGTCTCGGGCAACCACAACGCGATCTGGGGATAGGCTATCATGAGCCCCAGCGTAATAAGCTGCAATATGACGAATGGGATGATACCGCGGTATATATGCATGATATTGATGTCCGACGGCGCGACCGCCTTGAGATAGAACAATGAGAAACCGAACGGTGGTGTCAGGAACGAGGTCTGCAGGTTCATCGCAATCATCACCCCGAACCATAACAGGTCGATACCCATGGTCTCTGCAATCGGTGCGAGTATCGGGACAACAATAAAGCAGATCTCCAGAAAATCCAGAAAAAATCCCAGGACAAATATCAGCAACATACTGACTGCGAGAAATCCCCACTCACCGCCGGGCAGGCCGGTCATGATATCTTCTACCAGGATGTCGCCTCCCATACCGCGGAACACGAGGCCAAACGCCGTGGCACCGATCAGCACCAGAAACACCATGCTGGTCAGTCGTGTCGTTTGACGCAAGGCATCCTGCAGCTTGGCGAGATCGAGACGACGATGGATAAACGCCAGGATCATTGCACCCAGCGCACCCACCGCCGCGGATTCCGTGGGTGATGCGATACCGAAGAATATCGATCCCAGTACAGCCGTTACCAACAACAGTGGCGGTACCAGGTTGATTATCACCCGCCTGCCCAGTCCGTGATCCTCATCGCCCTGTATTAACGTTACATCAACCGCCGGAGCAATATGCGGCCGCCACCAGGCAAGCAACAATACAAACAGGATGAACAAACCGATCAGCAGCAGTCCGGGAGTTACAGCGCCGACGAACAGGCTGCCCACCGGCACGCCGATCACATCACCCAGCAGGATAAGTACGATGCTCGGCGGGATCAACTGGCCCAGTGTGCCGGAGGCTGCAATGGTCCCTGTCGCAAGCTCGGGCCGATAACCGTGTTTCAACAGTGCGGGGAGAGCGATGATACCCATCGTCACTACCGTGGCGCCCACCACACCCGTTGTGGCGGCGAGTAATGCGCCGACAACGATGATGGAAACCGCGAGCCCGCCCCTGACACGGCCGAACAACATCCCCATGGTCTCCAGCAGGTCCTCGGCAAGTCCGGACTTTTCCAGGATTACCCCCATCAAGACAAACAGCGGCACGGCGAGCAGGGTAAAGTTGGTCATTACACCCCAGATGCGTAGGGGTAACAGGTCGAAGAAATCCAGCCCAAGAAATCCGGTACCGAAGATCATGGCTGTTGCGCCCAGCGTCAGTGCCACTGGATAACCCAGCAACAACAAGACCACGGCGACACCGAACATGATCAATGCCCAGTATTCCATCGCCATCGAATTCAGGCCTGTTCTTGCTTGATGGAATCACCACCAACCTGCCGGCGGGGACAGAAGATAACCCGGGCGCTGCGAATCATCGCGGCCAGACCTTGCAGCATCAGCAGCAAAAAACCGAGAGGAATGGCAGCCTTTATCAGGTAACGGTGACCGAGCCCGCCGGGATCCGGCGAAGTTTCACCGATCTGATATGCGTTATGTACAAAAGGAATGGAGCTGATAATAACCAGTAGACAAAACGGCAATAAAAACAGCAGGCCGCCCAGCAGATTGACCCACGCACGACGGCGATCATTCATCCAGCTACCCTGGTACAACACGTCTACTCGGACGTGATCATCGTGTTTCAGGGTGTAGGCAGCACCGATCAGGAATACGATCGCGAACAGATGCCATTCCAGTTCCTGCAGGGCCACCGAACCGCTGTGAAAGACATAGCGCATGGTGACGTCGTAACTGATCAACAACATCATCCCCAGCACCAGCCACGCCGTCACGCGCCCGCTCCACTCGCTGAGCACTTCGATAAAGTCGGCCAAGCGAACACATACTCCGAATATGTTCTTCATTTAGGAATCATGACGCAAACTTACTCAGCCCGGTGCATGTTCCCGGGTAATGGAATTGACATTGTTATTTATACATTCCGCCGTTCAAGAATGCTTGATAAACGGAATATATTTTTCCAGCTGTATGTTGCCGGATTGCGACACAGTAACCTTGCCGGTGGCATCGGGATTGCCAAATATTCTCAAGGCCTGCCTGATATCATTACGCCCGGCATCACGCAGGTTGAACGAGCCGGTAAACTGGTAAGTGCCATCGGGCTTGAGCAATAATAAACCGTCCACCTGTAACGGGCCGCCGGTATCTTTTACCAAACCCTTGACACCCTCGTTGGTAGTTTCAAATTCGATCTCGAAATTGCCGACGGGATTTCCCGACGACATCGTTAGACCGGCATTTTTCCACAATATTGTGCCCTTGATCGTAGCCAAATGATTTCCATCGACCACAATGCGACCGATATCCGCAATGACATCACCCGACAATCCCAGCTTGACGGGAGTATACAGGGACTCGAGTTCGGCAGCTGGAAGATCGGCGTTCAGGTCACGCATGAAATAATCACCCGTTACGGAACGACCCGCCACGACGCTTAGACCCCTGCCATTCCTGTCAAAGTCCAGTGCGACCTCGAGACGTCCGAGGAGTAACGACAACGGCCTGAAACGCCAGCCAATCGACTCAAAGCGCTGGGTCCCCACAATGGCAACGGCGGCGGTGCCGTCCCAGACACTGCCGTCGACCTGATACAGGCTCACCGGCAGAGGTATCCTTTCCTTCAGTACGGCGTAGACTCGATCGGCTGGCAGCAATACCAGCATAAACACTGTATATAGTATTAATATCAGGATTATGTAACGAACCGATGCCTTCATTCTGCGGCACCTGCAAGTGTCACGCGAGCGTTAACGAACCCGGAGCGATCCTGTTTGTCGATGGATATGCGATCTACATGGATGTTATATGTCAGCTCCAACTTCTCCAGCCATTGTGACATATCGTTAAACAGGGCGTTATCCAGCTGGATGCGCACCTTGTCCTGCCCTTCGGGCTCGACACGCTGCATGGCCAGTCCGAGCCCTGACTGTTTCGCTGTTTCATCCACCAGCGCGAGCAATGATCTGTTTCCTGCAACACCCGTTGTGCCCGCGGCAACACCCCGTAACCGCAACGCTTCCCTGGAGGACCGCTGCATCCACTGTTCCAGGTCGCGTTGTTCGCTGACGATCGTCTCGAGCCGGTTAACATCCTTGATAAATGAACCCCATATCAACGCAAAAAAAACTATACCGAGCAGGGTAGTTCCGGCGATCACCCATGTCCGTTGCTGCGGATCCAGTCCTTCCAGAGGGTTTTTCATGACGCGTTGCTCTTTAACTGTAAGCGTGCTTCCACGCTGTTACCGCGTGCCGTCGCGGATTGAATCTCGACGTTATAACCCGACTGCTCCGAGAGACGCTGCTTGAGCCGGTCCAGGCTCTGCAGGTCGCGGATCACGATCGCCAGATCGAGCTGACCGTCACGGTAACTGACGCGTTGCAGTTCCAGGCCATCGGTCTGTCCGAGCGCAGGTCCGCTGCCGGCCAGCAGGTCGAGAAACCCCCCAGCTACACGAGTCGTACCTCCGCGCAGCGACTGCAGACGATCCTCCATCTGCGCGCGCGCATCCACGACTCTGCGTGCATCGGGAAATGTATCCAGGTAAATCTTTTCGATATGGGTGGCCAGCATCTGTCGCTCCTTGCGCAGGCTGAGGTAATCACCGATGGTGAGCCCGCCGTGCAGCAGTATCAGCATTCCAAGCATCGCCGCCGCCGGACGCCATGGACGCCAGAGTTTGCCAAGCTGTTCGCGCCGGCTGTAGGCACCCTGCAGGAGATTGATCATATCGGCCTCGCTGAAGTGTTCCGCAAAAAATTCCAGCGCGGTCTTCTCGTAGGCCTCGGCGTTGACTGCAACGCCGAACTGCGAGATATCTACAGGAGTTGTGGTTGTGTCAGTATTACATTCTATCCATCTTATGCTCACGGGTATATGGTCCTGGTGTTCCGCCACTACCATGGGCAACAGCGTTCCAAGGTTGGCGGTATCCAGCGAAATTGCACTTTGCCTGCCGGTTCGCATCAGCGTCACGGCATGATCCTTCAGCAGCGTCCACCCCTCCGGCTCCAGTGGTAAAAGCAGCGACTCGGCCACGACCATGTCAGGTTCGATGCCGACCTCGTGCAGTCGGTTCAACCAGTCATCCATGCGGCCACGATCCACGACCGCCGTACTGACCCGGCCTTCCGCATCCCGCCGCCCGATGGCAAAATGCAGCTCGTCGACATCATTGGCCAGCTGTTCTTCAAGCATGTACGGAATGGCGCTCATGATGCGTTGACGGTTGCGACTCGGTACGATGGCACTCGTAAACAGAACATCGACTCCCGGTACCAGTACGATGACACGACAACTCACGGCCTCCAGCGCCGCCTGTTCAAGGGATCCCTGTGCAGTTTCCTGGATTCCCCCGCTGGCATTCTCAGCGCCTTCACTGACACGCAGCCAGGCAGCCTCAACGGAGGTGTCATGGTCAAGCCGTATGAACAGCCGGTCACGCATCAGTAGACGTCCTGTGCCCGCATGATAACCTGCACCGCGGCGTTGGGAGTGCGCAAGACCAGGCTGTACAGATTGGTCCGGCCCTGATCAAACTTGGTGACGGCATTGATCATAAAATAGTTGCTCGCGACCCCGATGCTGCCCTGATTGACGGTTTTATCCTGTACCAGGGTATGGGACATAAAGCTGTTGATATCCTCGAAAGGGGTATCCGTCCTGTCCTCGATGATCTGTTCCGCCTCCGACTCTGTCAAACCATCCACCACCGCCATCAGGACCTGAGCCGGCGCGGTATTGACATTGACGGTGGTGCGTTCCGGCAGGGCGGTGACATAAGGGGCGATGGTCGTATAGTCCTCATAGCTCATACCCATGACCAGCGCCAGTTCGCTCGGACTCGCCATGGGCGCATTTGGCGTACGATAGGGTACATCCAGTTGCAGGTATTCGATGTCTTCCGCGCCGTCGGGAAATGTCTGTCTGTCATCCTGATCCATCCAGTCGATCACTGCGTCTATGATATCAACATTCAGACCCGCATTTTGCAGTAATCGCTCAAAAATTTGCCGGTCTGGCGCGCTCGCAGCACCGTTATTCACCAGGTTATTGAGATTGAACCGGCCTTGCATATCCTCGATCTTGCCTGCCACGACGCCGCCCTCGACCTCCAGCGGAGGCAACACCGTGGCCCAGTCTTCCTCCAGATTATCCGTCTGATTGTCCCTGCGGTCATTTCTTAATATCTGCTTGCCCCAGTCTTCGGCCCCCAGCGCGAACATATAGGCACGGTCGATATCGATGACATTACCGGCTCGCCGGATATCAAGCTGTTGACGGGCAGCCATCGCCACCGCGGCGATGGTTGCTATCGCCGTGATCAATAACGCGGTGATCAGCGCAACCCCTGTTTGACGACGCTTGTTACTCATAGTGATCATCAACCGGGCTCGGTTGTTGTTGCAGTGACCGGGATCGGAAACCCCGCCACGACACTGAACAGGCGCCTGATCCTGCCCCAGCCCTCTACATCCACAACGACCTCGACTGCGCGCGGCAGGCCAGTCACGGCGTTCGTGCCAATGGTCTGGGGCGGCCATTGTGATTGCCAGTTCTGTTGCTGATCGAGAAAGCGAACCTCCAGTGCGTGCACGTTATCGAGCAGGTCGTTGTCCACCGGTGTACTGTTCTGTGCCCGATCGAGCACCTGCCACCTTTGCCTCATCAGACGACCTTCGTCGACAACATAGGCGACGCGTTGCAGATGACTGCGTCTAAACCCGCCCGGATTGCGCCAGCCGATTCGGGTAAATTCAAGCGTGAAGCCGTCACCCAGCAGGGCGCCCTTGACCTCACCGTAATTGTCACGGATGTCGCGATCGATAATCTGTTCGATATCCCTGCCCAGTATCGCGAAACACGTCTGTAACTCCGCCAGCCGTGCAGATTGTTGTTCGGTACGGTCCTGAGCATCCAGCACCACCTGCAGGCCTCCGTATGCCATCACCGCCAATACCGCAAAGATCAGTAGCGCGACCAGTAACTCCAGCAGTGTGAATCCCTGCCCACTATACGGCTTGAAGGGGTATCTTATGGGCATAGACTGGTCAGCGCTATTGCAGATTGCGGCGGCGAGCAAAGATTTGCGGGTTTCGTCAGCGGGTTCATCTCATCGTCTTTCCACGTAAGCGATCAGGGTTGCGGCGGCATTCTCGTCGTCTTCATCCGCGCGCACCTCTACATCCATACGCCTGACATCTTCGTCCTCGGTCGTCGACACCTTGACCGACCAGTGCCATTCCTGCTCGGCCATCAGGGCATCTCCATGGGTTTCACCGGGTGACGGCCAGTCCTCGGCGGTACGTAATTCGACCACCTTGTTCATGGCCACCCAATGCGCCAGTGTCTTGTCGCGCAGGTGGGCCGCGTTGTTGATATTATTGCTGACTTCGTTGACGATCGCGCTGAGGGCGATTGAGACAATCGCCAGGGCAACCAGGATCTCGAGCAGTGTAAAGCCGCGAAGTTTTCTGAGATTACGATTCACCATTGTTAGCAACCGGCCGTTCAATCGTTATTTGATCGGTTAGATGATGCAGGATAAGCCTGGAATATATCGCATAAACCGCGTATACCTGCTATCCGTTAATCCTCTTCATCCATGGTCAGTTTGCCGCTGATGTCACCGCTGATATGATAACTGCGGGCGATGTCCTCGCTTTGCATAATAATCTCAAAAGGGGTCATCTCCCCGCTCGACAACATGAAGATGCGCGGCTTTTGTTCTTCTTCGTCTTTGTTCTCATCACTGAAAAAGTCATATTGCTCACCCTCGAAGAATACATCCATATGTATATCTTGCGGCAGACTGCGGGAACGGAAGATCTTGTCCTCCACCGGAGACCACTGCTGATCCTCGAAGACCAGAAAATCATAGCCGTCATGAGACAGTTCCAGGGCGTACTCCCTTGATAACATAACCGATTCCTGCGCAGCCAGCGATGCCAGTGCGACAAAACGGTCCGCCTCGGTCTTGAGCTCGTCTTCCCTGTCGGGATTTAGCGAAATGACCGCCAGACTCATGATGATACCGATGATGGCTACCACGACCACGATCTCCAGCAGCGTAAAACCATTGCTTGCGGTACGCTCATGATACATCACGTCCCGGCGGCAAACTTGCCGCCGCACCTCCGGAATATATGACAGTGCGGTATGTCGGAGTGGAAACCTGATACTACGGCCTGCTATTCGTCGAGATTCCAGTTGCCAATATCGGCATCCTCACCTTCGCCGCCCTGCGCACCGTCGCGACCCAGGGTAAAGATATCGATCTTGCCCTGTACGCCCGGATTCAGGTACTGATAGGTATGATCCCAGGGATCCTTGGGCATGCGCGGCAGATAATCGGGCACCAGCGCCTCGACGCCTTCATCGGTCGTCGGATAGACATGATGATCGAGACGGTACATGTTGAATGCACTCTCTATTGCACGGATATCCGCCTTGGCCTTGGTGATCTTCGCCTGTCCGGGTTTGTCCATGATATTGGGTACCACGATCGCCGCCAGTATCCCGAGTATGACCACTACCACCAGCACCTCGATCAGAGTGAAACCACTCTGACGCACAGGCCGGTTCTTTGTTTGCTGCAGTCTCTTGTTCATAGCTAATTCCATTGGTTGATCATCATATCACCAGTTGATTCAGGTTAAATATCGGCAACAGGATCGCTAACACGATAACCAGCACGATTCCACCCATAATCAATATCATAAACGGCCCGAACAGCCCCACCATGGTTTGCATGACCGACTCCAGTTCACGTTCCTGGCTGCTCGCGGCCCGATCCAGCATGACCTCCAGGCGACCACTGGTTTCGCCACTGGCGATCAAATGTATGGTCATAGGGGGGAAATATCCACTGCGTTCAAGGGCTTTGTTAAGGCTTGAGCCTTCACGGACGAGCCTGGCGGTCTCTTCCACCGAGGCGCGCATCGGCAGGTTGGAAACCACCTGGGAAGAGATACGCAGCGCCTCGAGTACCGGTACACCACTCTCGGTCAGTATACTCAATGTGCGGGCAAAACGCGCCGCATTCAAGCCGCGTACCAAACGTGACAGCAATGGCAGCGCCAGTTGCAGGCGATGGAATTTGCGCCGCGGCCCGGGCCGTCGCAGCAACAACCTGGATGCGACCACCAGACCGATGATGATCAACAACAGTGTAATGCCGTTGCCACGGATGAAATCACTCGCCGCGATCAGGCCGCGGGTAAGCAATGGCAATTCCTGTCCAATGTTCTCGAATACCTGTACCACCTGCGGGACCACGTAGGCGAGTAACAGTATTACCACGCTGATGGCAACAACGATCACCAGTACCGGATAGATCAAGGCCAGGAATACTTTCTGTCTCAATGCCTGGCGGCCATCGGTATAATCAGCCAGGCGGTCCAGCACAACATCGAGGTGTCCCGATTGCTCACCTGCCGCCACGGTGGCGCGGTAAAGGTCAGAAAACGCGCGTGGGAAATCATCGAGTGCCGCGGCCAGGGACTGGCCTTCCATAACGCGGGCGCGCACCCCGACCAGCATGCTCTTGATCCGCGGTTTCTCGGTCTGTTGTGATACCGCCTGCAGTGCCTCTTCAATGGGCAGACCGGAGCGGACCAGCGTGGCGAACTGGCGGGTGATCAATGCCAGGTCCGCTGCACTGATACCGCGTTGAAACAACAGCGACCGCCTGCCGCCTTGCCCCTCTTGCTGCGCTATCTCGTGTACGGAGATCGGCGCCCAGCCACGGTCGCGCAACTGTTGCCTGATCTGGCGCGGGGCATCGCCTTCAAGTACGCCCTTGCGTTCCCGCCCGCCGGTATCCAATGCTGTAAATTCAAATGCGCCCAATGGTCAACCCGGATACGATAACAAGGCACTACTGCCAAACACAAACATGGCGATCAATCCTCGTGGGTGACACGCAATACTTCTTCCAGCGAGGTATCACCCGCCAGAATCCGGCGCATACCGTCCTGGTAGATGCTTGGGCTGCGTGAACGCGCATAGTTTTCCAGTTGCTGCTCCGAGGTACCATCATGGATCATGGTGCGCATCCTGTCGTCGATCTCGACCAGCTCGAATATGGCGGTGCGTCCCCGGTAACCGGTATAGCTACATTGCTTGCAGCCTTCCCCCCTGTACAAGGTCGGCGGCGGATCAGTAGGCAAGCCGTGGTTGCTGCAATCCGCCTGACTGGCCTCGTACGGGCTTTTGCATTCTTGGCATAACAGGCGCACCAGCCGTTGCGCCAATACACCGATCAGACTCGACGCAACCAGAAAAGGTTCCACACCCATGTCACGCAGACGGGTCACCGCACCGATAGCGGTGTTGGTATGCAGCGTTGACAACACCATATGACCGGTCAGACTGGCCTGTACCGCGATCTCCGCAGTCTCCAGGTCCCGGATCTCGCCCACCATTACCACGTCCGGGTCCTGGCGCAGGATGGCGCGCAACCCCCGTGCAAAGCTCATGTTGACCTTGGTTTGAACCTGTGTCTGACTGATCCCGTCGAGATAATATTCGATGGGATCCTCGACGGTCATAATGTTACTGCTCTTGTCATTGAGCTGGGTCAAAACCGCATAGAGAGTGGTGGTCTTGCCCGAACCTGTCGGACCGGTCACCAGAATTATGCCGTGCGGTTTGTGGATCAGATTATCCATAACCTTTAATGAGTCCGGATCCATGCCCAGGTGCTTGAGGTCGAGTCGACCGGCCTTTTTGTCCAGCAGCCGCAGCACCACACGTTCCCCGTGTCCTGACGGCAGGGTCGATACACGTACGTCCACGGCCCGGCCGGCAATACGCAGCGAAATACGGCCATCCTGTGGGAGACGCTTTTCGGCGATATCCAGCTTTGCCATGACCTTGACGCGTGAGACAAGGATCGGCGCCAAGACCCTCACCGGTTCCAGTACCTCGCGCAATACGCCGTCGATTCGGAATCTCACCACCATGCGGTTTTCATAGGGTTCGATATGGATATCCGAGGCATTTTCCTTCACCGCCTCGGTGAGTATGGCATTAATCAGGCGAATTATGGGCGCGTCGTCTTCACTCTCGAGCAGATCCTCGGGTTCCTGCAGCTGTTGCGCGATGCTCGAGAGATCCATTTCCTCACCCATATCACCCATCATCTGCATGGTCTGGGATGAACCGTACTCGTATGAACGCTGCAACATGGCATCGAACTTGTCCGGAGCGATGATCTCGAGATCCAGAGGCATACCCATGAATCGCCGTACTTCTGACAATGCCGGTGTATTAACGTTGGGCCTGCAAACGGCCTTTGCATGACCATTATCCACCTCGGTCACCAGCACGCCGTTGCGTTTGGCATAGATAAATGGCGGCCGTTTAATCGCCTGGTCAGACGTCAGCGGGGAGTCGGTCGCAACAACCTCACCCGTCAGCATTGTCTGATTACCGGGTTGTATGTCCATTAAAGGTTCGCTGATTTTCTCGCAACCTCTTCAGGTAAAGGTAGTTGCGGCGGGATGGTGTCCTGAAACTCCAGCTGATTGATCATTTCAGTGTCTTCGCTTTCACTGTCGGAATTGTCCATCTCCTTATCGTTAGTACCCCTATCCTTGTCTGGTTGTTGCGCATTATTGGACGGCGTGTCATCGAGTGGTACCTCCTTGAAGGGCGGCGGCTCGACCAGAAATTCATCCAGCGCGGGTAGTACGGGGGACTCCTGGCTGGGCATCAATAACAGGCCTCTTTGCCGCGCATTTATCTGCTGGGTTCGGATATAGTTATACTTGCTGCTCGTCACCTCCGCTGTGACCGCCGCATCCCGTATAATGGTCGGTCGCATGAACACCATCAGATTTGTCTTGTCCTTGGTGGTGTTCTTGGATTTGAACAACAGGCCCAGTAACGGGATATCACCCAGCAGGGGTACCTTCTGTACGGATTCCTTTACCTGGTCGTCAATCAGGCCGCCGAGTATGATAGTCTCACCATCATCAACAATGACACTGGTCTTGACGGATCGTTTATTGGTAATGAGATCGGCGGCACCAACCGAACTTGCAGCGATACTGTCGACAGCCTGATCGATATCCAGTCTGACGGCGTTGCCTTCATTGATCTGAGGTTTGATCTTCAGCGTGATGCCCACGTTTTGGCGCTGAATCGTCTGGAACGGATTGGTCGGCGTACTTGTTGTCCCCGTTGATGTAAACGAGCCGGTGATAAAGGGCACCTCCTGCCCGACCACGATCTCGGCCTCTTCATTATCCATCGTTATCAGTGTCGGCGTTGACAGGATATTGGTCGTGCCATCCCCCTGCAAGGCGCTAATGATGGCTGCGAAGTTGGTGTTGTCATCGTTAAAGCGGCCGATACCCAGGGTCAACCCATCCGATATCGCCGCAGGAACACTACCGGTCGCGGCCGCTGCTGCGATCGATGAAATACTGGCACCCGTGCCGGAGAAATTACTGACACCCACGGGACCATCACCACCGGGCGTCCCGTCTGCAATCCACTGTACTCCCAGCGCCGCTGATAGATTTTGCGAGACTTCGGCAATGATCGTCTCGACCTGTACCTGGGCACGTCTCACATCCAGCTGCTGGATCACCATCTCCAGCGAACGGATCAAATCGGGGGGTGCGGTGATTACCAGGGAGTTGGTATTCTCATCGGCCTGGATGTTGATCGGGAAGCTGCGCGAGGTCGGCGCACCGCCGCCTGCCGCCTTGGCCTGTTGTTCCACGCTGGAGCTCACCCCCGTCAATACCGGCACCAGATCCTTGGCCTGGGCATAGCGTAGATAGATAACGCGTGTATTACCTTCATTTTCGAGCGGCGTATCTAGATGGGAGATGATCGCCCGTATGCGCAAGCGGCCCGACTTGCCGCCACCGATGAGGATGCTGTTGGTACGTTCGTCGGCGATCAATATCGGTGAGTCCTCAGCACCAGCAGGACCACCTCCCGCCTTGCCGCGCGCCTGTTGTTCAAGCGAGGTCAGGATACGCACTACCTCGGCGGCGGATGCATGCTGCAGGGTAATGATCTCGATCTCGTCACTGCTGGGTATATCAATCCGTTTTATGATCTTGAGCATCCTGTCGATGTTGGAGGCACGGTCCGCGATTATGAGGATGTTGCCCGGTACATAGGCCGCCAGATGCCCCTGTTGCGGGATCAACGGGCGCAGGATCGGGACCAGTTGAGAGGCGGAGACGTTTTCGAGTTCCACTACCCGCGTCACCATCTCATCACCCTCCCCGGGTACCCTGTCGGTCGACATCGGGATCGGGCTCTGTTTGGCATTGGCATCCGGAATGATCTTGATTACATCACCGACCGGTACGGCGGAAAAACCGTGCACCTCCAGGATCGACAAAAACACCTGGTAGACCTCCTCCTCCTCCATCGGATGCGATGAGATTATGGTTACCTTGCCCTTGACGCGCGGGTCGACTATAAAATTTTTACCGGTAACCTCCGACACTGTGTTGATCACCGCACTGATATCGGCATCCTTGAGGTTCAGGGTGATCGGCTTTGCCTGTGATTCGGCAGCGAACAAGAGCAGCGACAACGTCAGCGCCGCTGCCATTATACGGATAAGGAGGCCAGGGCCTTGCAACCGTGATCTCATTACTCGCGGGCTGTCGTCGTATAAACACATCAAGACATTATACCTATTATGATTACCTGTGATGTATTATCAGTGACAAACATCGGCAATGGCATCAGCGCTTATCCATACACGGGACCGGAAGCAAACATCACTATCACCTGACCGGTCAGATCACTATTCGAGATTGACGACATACGATTGCCTTTGCCCGTTACGCATCAGTTCTATTCTGTATTCGTTGGTATCCGGCAGACTGCGCAGCAGGTTCAGACCCTTCGCAGGTGTATCCAGTTCAATTCCGTTGACCGAGGTGACAATATCCCCCGGTTGCAGACCGAAGCGTGACAGGAAGGATTTATCCCTGCCGGGCTGCACCTCGTAGCCAAGAAACCGACCCCCCTCATTCTTCGGTGAAATCTGTACCAGATTAACGATTTGCTGCGGATTATTGACCAATGCGTCGCGATACTCCCGCAGTCCGGCGCCGTTGATCTTCGATGTGCTGTCCCGGCTGGAACGAGGGATTGCTGAAGGAGGGGATGCAGATCTTCCGCCATCCTGAAGTTCCACGGATTCCTTGGGCAGCCGCAGGGTTTCAAACTGATTGTTCCGCATCAGGACCACCCGGTCCGGATAGATCTCTTTTAATACCGCATTACCGGGTACCTGGGAACCGACCGTATAAAAATTTTCCTGGTTCCTCGGATCGGCAATGATGGCACCGCCCTGGGTCGGATCATCGGAGGCGAATATACCACGCAGGATCAACTTGAGCTTGGTCTCCGGGATCTCGGCCACCGCGGGCTTGACAGGCTCCCTGATCTCCTGTTTCACGCCGAACAGATTCCACCGGGCGATATTCCATGTCTTCAGTGACGGGCTCTGCACTGACTCCGCCTGAGCGGGCGGCTTTGGAGGCGGCAATGAAACCGGTGCGGGGATAAATCTCCATGTCAGTTCAGCGACGGTATAGGTGAGCAGACACAACAGCACCAGATTAACGACCGTGGTGGCACGCCTCAAAAAGGTCTCCTGAGAGATCAGGAGCAACGGATTTTTCATAACATCGGCCAATTTCATTCATTCATCTCAAAACCAATTCTTTATCATTGATAACATGGATGTTTATCCGCTCAAAAATAGATACAGGATACCAATGAACAAGGGTTGGTGCAGCATATAGATTATCAGGCTGTGACGGCCGCCCAGTGTCAGCACCTGACCGATCGCTGTATCGCCTTGCCAGCGGGCAAATGGAGGAACCGGGCCACTATATATATAACGTCCCAGGAAAAGGCCGATCAGCACGACACCGAACCATGGGAATAACGGGACGTAATCCTCGGTCACCGGCTTGTGTGTCATCAAACCTATCCATTGTAACGCGGATTGGTCAAACTGGGGATGGTGAAACCACAATCCGGCGGCAATGATACCGCAGCCGAGCACCAGATTGATCCAGTAAAACCGTATGAACAACACGCCCAGCAGGCTTGCGATCACTATAAAATGCAAAATACCAAAAAATATCATTGACTTGGGAAACATCAGATAGCTTGCCAGACTCACTGCGAGGGCACAGGCCACTAATACGCCGATTCGTCGCCAGTAGCGCCGTAAATCCAGACCGTTGACACTGGCCAGATACAGGCTGATGCCGACCAGACCAAGAAACATGCTGACTATCAAGGATCTAGCAGACAACCAGAAGACATTATTGTTGAAATCGATAGCGATGACATTGAAGTAATCGAGATCGAAGGTGAAGTGGTACGCCATCATCAGCACGATTGCCACGCCACGCAGAGCGTCAACAAATGGATAGCGTATCGAACTCATTGATTCCTGGCTTTAACGACCTCCGCAGTATGGTTGAGCAAGGGGATTGATCGCGGATGTTTGAACCCTCCAGACAATCTCCCTTTCATATCTATCCCTTTAACAAACCTGAGATAAGTCTGCTCATGGGGCTGTTCTATCCTGAACCAGCCATGTTATACACACCGATGACAGCGATCCCGTTGCCGGGCACGAATGCGCAATCTGTGGCCATATCGGCCGTGGATTTATCGGTCTCTTAGTTAACTACCTGATTATATGGATATAATATTCTGTATATTTTTTACGCAATCTAACTGGCCGTCAGTAATCTTGGGCCATCAAACGAGTTTAACCCATATTATCCACATTGTTATCCACAAAATATGTGGATAAGGGGCAATGATAAATAATGACAAGGACTTAGGCCATGGCAGGATTTCATCGTCATTTCCCGCAGCTGTGGATCCAAGCATCGCGCAGCATATCCTGATGCCGGATCCTGTTCAACAGGATGCGTTTGAAGACCTGTGGATCCTTGATATGGGTAATTTCACCCTGGCGGGGGAAATACTGATCGTGGAGCCTTGAAAGCCAGAACCGCAGGGCTGCTGCGCGCAACATCACGGACCACGCCTCATGCTCATCCGCTGCTGGTGGGCGCTGTTGCCGGTATGCAGACAAAAATGCCTTCAAGAGTGAGTCATCCATAGAACCGTCCTCCATGCTGCACCAATCATTTGCCGAGATGGCAACGTCATATAGCAACACATCGTTACAGGCGTAATAAAAATCAATAATGCCTGTCAGTCGATGATCAACAAACAGGACGTTATCGCGGAACAGGTCGCCGTGTATCACTCCACGTGGCAGGTCAAGCAAGCGTTTGGATGTCTGGTAACGGATTTCCGCATGTAACAGGTCGGCATCCTCATTATCCAGAAATGGCAGCAACCGCTGTTCTGTTTCATTCCACCAGACAGGGCCCCGGTCATTGCTGCGGTGTTCCGGAAATGATTTCCCGATCTTATGCAACTCACCCAAAGCGGAACCGACGGCACGGCAATGGTCTGGGGTGGGCCGTTCGATGCTCTTCCCTTGCAGGCGCCTTACGAGCGCGGCTGGTTTGTTGTTGAGTATGCGGATATACGATCCCTGATCATCCGCAATCGGATGGGCGCTCGGAACGTCGTGCTCGGCGAGGAATGCCATCAGGTTCAGGAAATAGGGCAGTTCGTCGGCCTTGAGGGTCTCGAACAGTGTCAGGACAAATTGATTCCGGGTCGTGGTGACAAAATAATTTGTGTTCTCGATGCCGGCGTTGATGCCCTCAAAATCGACCAGCGATCCCTGTGTATATGATGTGAGAAAGGTCTCCAGTTGATCACGTTCGACACGTGTAAAGACGGACATGTATAGAGTGTATGCGAATTGATTATAGTTACCGTTGACTATAATCGACATTCATATTGATTAAAAGGCACTCCGGATTAATTCTATCTCCCCGGCCTTTTATTTCCGGCGCATTCTATTTCCAACGCATAAGGGTCCATTGCGGGATCAGGACATCTTCTGCCAGCTCATTTTTGCGTGTATCCAGACGACCGTCTCCATCCGTATCGACCAGATAGTAGGCAAAACCCTTGCGGGGTATCACCTTGATCATATACAGCTGGTTATTCACGCGGTATTCCTCGATCATCTCATTCTCGCCCTGTCGGATGGTAACCTCGGGCTCAAGTTCGTTCTGGCCTGCAGCGGCGGCGGGCGGTTCGGCAGCCATGGCCACTGCAGCGTGACCTGCAAACAAACAGATTATGGGGAAATATCGCATGTTGCCGGGTTAAAGTTCGAGCAGGATCTCCTGTTCCTTCGCGGAAGGTTCAAAACCGCGCTGCTCATAATGTTGAAATATGACATCAACAACTTCCTGTGGCTCATCCAGTATTTCAAACAGCTCAAGGTCCTCCGGGCTGATGACCCCTTCAGGAACCATGGTGTTGCGAAACCACTCGATCAAACCGGTCCAGAAGACCTTATGCACAAGGATAATGGGTATGCGCCGCGTCCTTTCAGTCTGTACCAGTGTCAGGATCTCAGCCAGTTCGTCTAGGGTACCAAATCCACCGGGTAATACCACATAGGCCGAGGCATATTTTACAAACATCACCTTGCGCGAGAAAAAGTGCCTGAATCTCAAAGAGATATCCTGATATGAATTCGACATCTGCTCTTGCGGCAAGAGAATATTCAATCCCACACTGGGAGATTTGCCTGCAAATGCGCCCTTGTTCGCCGCCTCCATGATACCCGGCCCACCACCGCTGACGACACTGAACCCGGCATCCGAGAGGGCGCGGGCGATCTTTTCTGCCAGTTTATAATAAGGGTGATCGGGGGACATGCGTGCAGAGCCGAAAATGCTGACTGACGGTTTGATCCGTGCCAGGCGTTCAAAGCCTTCAACAAACTCGGCCATAATCTGGAATATCTTCCAGGATTCACGGGTCAGGAGCGTATCGTTTAGCAGGCTCAAACTCGGATGTTCTGATTTATGTTGCTCGTCCATAGCGTTTTTGACTACCTTATCTACTCTTGTATCTATAACGGCCAAAACGATTTTGTATCAAATATATTGATTGTTTCACAAAACTTGCCACAAAAAATACATTATACACCCCGCCACCCGGGTACTGCGTTAACCTGTAAGACCGATTAACATGAAAAATCCATAAAGTATTTGCATGTCCCGAAAATCCACTCTTAAGCACTTGATCCTTGTTGACGGTTCGTCTTATCTGTTTCGTGCCTTCCATGCCCTGCCGCCGCTCACGAACTCCAAGGGCGAACCGACCGGTGCCGTCTATGGTGTCACCAATATGCTGCGTAAGCTGCTCAAGGACTATGATCCCGACTATATCGCCGTGGTATTCGACGCCAAGGGCAAGACCTTCCGCGATGAACTCTTTGAACAATACAAGGCGCACAGGCCGCCGATGCCGGAAGACCTGATCGGGCAGATAGAACCCCTGCATGCCATCGTCCGAGCCATGGGTCTGCCATGTCTGATTGTAGACGGTGTGGAGGCCGATGACGTTATCGGTACCCTGGCGACCCGAGCCCGCGGTGCGGGTATCGATACTACGATCTCGACAGGTGATAAGGACATGGCGCAGCTGGTTGATAAACATATCACGTTGATCAATACCATGACTGGCACCGAACTTGACACGGCGGGTGTACGTGAAAAATTCGGCGTAGCTCCCAACCAGATTATCGACTACCTGGCTCTCATCGGCGATACATCCGACAACATTCCCGGTATCCCCGGTGTCGGTCCCAAGACGGCCGCCAAGTGGCTGAACGAATATGACAGCCTTGATAACATCGTCGCCCATGCTGACGAGATCAAAGGCAAGGTCGGGGAAAAACTGCGCAGCAATCTGGTTCAGTTACCCTTGTCCAGACAACTTGCCACCATCAAATGTGATGTCTCGCTCGATGTCGAGCCTGGTAACCTGCAACAGCATGAGCCGGATGTCGAGAAAATGCGCACCTTGTTTCAACAACTGGAATTCAAACGCTGGCTGGCAGAACTGACCACACCTGGCAGTGCGGACACGATCGATGATTCACAAGCCGACGTACCGGCGGATGCTGCCCAGGTCCGCAAGCCATCTGCAGTAGATAAGCGCTATGAAACCATCCTATCGGATAAGAACTTGCAAAGATGGCTGAAAAGGCTGCAACAGGCCGAGTTGTTTGCCTTCGATACAGAAACCACCAGCCTTGATTACATGAACGCAGAGGTGGTAGGGGTTTCTTTCGCCGTTAAGGAAGGCGAGGCGGCCTATGTCCCACTCGCGCACGATTACCCCGACGCGCCACAACAACTATCACGCGAACAGGTACTCGAAACCCTGCGCCCGCTACTGGAAGATCCCGACAAGGCGAAACTGGGTCAGAACCTTAAATACGATATGAGCGTACTGTTCAGTCATGGTATCCATCTGCAGGGGATACGCTTTGATACCATGCTCGAATCCTATGTGCTCAACAGTACCGCAACCCGACACGATATGGATTCGCTGGCACTAAAGTATCTGGGATACCGCACCATTGCCTATAAGGATATCGCAAAACAGGGTGCCCGCGTGCAAAGCTTTAACGAGATTGCGATCGAGCAGGCGGCGCCCTATGCCGCAGAAGATGCCGATATCACACTCAGGCTGCACAATACCTTGTGGCCTCAACTCGGTGACCACAAGGCCCTCAGGCAATTATTCGAAGACATCGAGATGCCCCTGGTACCCGTATTGTCACGCATAGAACGCAACGGTGTTCTGGTCGATGCCGAACTGTTAGACAGACAAAGCGGTGAACTGGCCGGGCGTATCGCTGAACTCGAACAGCAGGCATATGAAATGGCAGGCGAATCATTCAATCTGGGATCACCGAAACAGATCCAGGAGATACTTTATAACAAACTTGGCCTGCCGGTGCTGCGCAAGACGCCCAAGGGGCAACCCTCGACCGCGGAGTCCACCTTGCAGGAACTCGCCATGGATTATCCCTTACCCAAACTTATTCTGGATCACCGCGGATTGAGCAAACTGAAATCCACCTATACGGACAAGCTGCCTGGGCAGATCAATACGCGTACCGGCCGTGTCCATACCTCTTACCACCAGGCCATCGCAAGTACAGGTCGCTTGTCCTCGAGCGATCCCAATCTGCAGAATATCCCTGTACGTAGCGAGGAAGGCAGGCGTATACGCCAGGCGTTTATCGCCCCCGAGGGTTACCAAATCCTTGCCGCAGACTATTCGCAGATCGAGCTGCGGATACTGGCGCACCTCTCTGATGACCAGGGTCTGAAACAGGCCTTTAACGAGGGCGCGGACATTCACCGTGCAACCGCAGCGGAAATCTTTTCCATTCCGCCACAATCCGTTACCCCACTGCAACGTCGTAACGCCAAGGCCATCAACTTTGGACTCATCTACGGTATGTCGGCGTTCGGTCTTGCACGGCAACTCGGTATCGGGCGTAACGAGGCGCAGTCCTATATGGACCTGTATTTCTCCCGATACCCAAAGGTCAAAGGATTTATGGATCAGATGCGGGAACAGGCTCGTGAACAGGGGTATGTTGAGACGCTGTACGGTCGCCGTCTGTATCTGCCCGAGATCAACTCACGTAATGCACAACGTCGTCAATATGCGGAACGCGCCGCCATCAATGCACCCATGCAAGGCACGGCCGCGGACATCATTAAACTGGCAATGCTGGCCACAGACAACTGGTTGAATCATAAAGGCAAAACTACCCGCATGATCATGCAGGTACATGATGAACTGGTATTCGAGGTCGCGGCCGACGAGATCGAGGCAACGACCGAACAGATCAGAAACTGTATGACAAATGTCGTTTCATTGACGGTACCCCTGATCATTGACATCGGGATCGGTGCCAACTGGGACGAGGCGCATTGACCATTAATTGATCGGGGCTTTTTTTAACCGCATGACTTCAAAAAGATTTTATTTTATGAGCCGGATCCGAAAAGCGGGACACATGAAATTTTGATGAAAAATTTTACTTTTTTCATTAGCAACTGAACTTTTTCATTTCTTTCACATCTTACTACTTAGAGCGACTAATCTACTTAGCGCTTACCCGCTCTCCTCCCTGAGCGGGACCCCTAATAGCCCGGCCTCCCCAAGCCGGGTAAAACTTTGACCCCGGTTATCCCTCCCTCTCTCTAAATAACCGGGGTTTTTTTATGTCAAATTCAGCCATTCATCCAATCTGGCGCGTGTTTCATCGACGCCGGTCTTTTTCAGAGCCGAGAATAACTGCGCCGTGAAGGGCGCCTCTTGCTCCACCTCCCGTTGTATCACCCGGGTGTATTCCCGCTGCAATCCCTGACGGACCTTGTGCAAGACGGTGGTTGCTGCGCCACGGCTCAATTTATCCGCTTTGGTCAACAGGACATGGACGGGCATGCCGGAAATATAGCACCAATGTATCAAATGCAAATCGATAGCCGTCAGGGGATGGCGTATATCCATGACGATCACCATGCCGCGCAATGATTTGCGTGTTTCCAGATATTTCTCGACAAGTTGCTGCCAGGCCTGCTGGACGCCCTGCGGGACCCTGGCATATCCATAACCCGGCAAGTCTACAAGGCGCCTGTGCTGGTCAAGACTAAAAAGATTGATCTGGCGGGTTCGTCCCGGAATCTTGCTGGTGCGCGCAAGTGAACCGATACCGGTAATGACGTTGATGGCGCTGGATTTACCGGCGTTGGAACGGCCCGCTATGGCAACCTCATAACCACTGTCAGGTGGTAGTTGGGACAGCCTGGCCACTCCCAGCATAAAGGAAGCACGTTGATATGCATGAGACATCGGAAACTGTTGTTGCGCGATTAACGCTTTGCCTTACCATACATATAACGTGACATGGATATCTCATCCGAACTCAACCGCCGTACCAGATGATCAAGACTGATAATCGCGTGCTCCAGGAGATTAACCGCAATATACGGGTGTTCAACGCGCAGGCGCTCATACATGATTCGCGACAGCTTCAACAGCTGGGTGTCGGCACTCGTTGAGCGCATGCGTAACAGACGTGGAAGGCGGTCAAAAAACGACATCTCTCCCATCAATTCACCCTCGGTCATACGACCGATCTCGATCTCGCGGCCATCCTCTTCGTGCAGCAATGCCGCCTCACCCTTGATAATAAAGTAGAGGGCATCCCCGACCTCACCAATGTCGGAAATCACCTCGTTTTTCTTGTATGTGACAAATTCGGTATAATCAACCAGTGTCTGGACTTCCTTCATGGTCAAGGATTCACACAGATACTGCTGGTTCAACAAGCGCGTCAGGTCGTTCTTTTCAGTATTCATCGGGCCATTCCCTGTTCATGAAAATTTCAATAGCATAATGTGTTTATTGCATACACACCATATTTTGTTACAACTCATCAAGCGGACTCCGTTCCAGAGCATGACACGGGTGTTATACGCGTACATTCAGGATCAATGCGTCGCAAGATGTACCGCGGGCACACGCGGCGTTCAGAATAGGTTAATATTGATCTGGTAAGCTTGGATCTTAACCGGTAATCTAAACAGTCAGTTATTGGCACAGCATCTCAGAGGGCACGTAATTCATGAAACTATTACAGACGATGATTCTTTCCTTGTTCCTGGTACCGCTGGTCACATCGGTGTCATTCGCGCAGGACAACTTTATCGAGGGAGTCAATTATCAGCTCATCGAGCCGCCACAACCGACTGCCGATCCCGACAAGGTCGAGGTAACCGAGGTATTCTGGTACCGGTGCCCGCATTGTTTTCGCTTCCAGCCCTATATAGAACGCTGGTTGAAATCCAAGCCCGATTACGTCGTCTATGTCCGCCTGCCGGCAATCCTGCGTCCTGACTGGTCCTACTATGCTGCCGCCTATTACACTGCCGAGGCGCTTGGCGTACTCGACAAGATTCACGAACCGCTGTTTGATGCCATACACAGGCAAAGACGGGCCAAGGAACTGGATGAGGAAGAAAACTTGATGAAATTTTTCGCCGACTATGGCGTCAGTAACGAAGATTTCACCAACACCTTCCATTCATTCGCAATCAACAGCAAGGTCAGGCGAGCAGACCTTATGACCGATCGCTATCACATCCACGGCACCCCAAGTGTTGTAGTAAACGGTAAATACCTGGTAGATCCTGGTATGGCGCAGAATGATTACGGGATCATGCTCAGGATCATCAACTTCCTCGTGGAAAAGGAACATAACAATAAGGGCTGATTACCACTACGGTAGTAGATTATCGAGATGATATCCAGCCCCGTATAAGGGATACCTTTCGTTATCAAAAGCTTGCCAAAAAGCATTTGTCGCGATACATAGCGTACTCATGTACTAAGTGAATATCCGGTCTGTCACATGAAAGCTGCCGAACTGTTTGTAAAATGCCTCGAAAACGAGGGAGTCGAATTTATATTCGGGATACCAGGTGAGGAAAACCTGGCAGTCATGAATGCACTGTCGGATTCACCCATCTTATTTATCACCACTCGCCATGAACAGGGTGCGGCTTTCATGGCCGATGTTTATGGCCGCCTGACCGGTCGTGCGGGTGTGTGCCTTTCGACCCTGGGGCCGGGAGCCACTAACCTGATCACCGCGGTCGCCGATGCCAATATGGATCATGCCCCGCTGGTGGCTATTGCCGGACAGGCCAGCACCAATCGTCTGCACAAGGAATCACACCAGGTACTAGACCTGCAAAATATATTCAAACCCATCACAAAATATACCTCACGCCTGTTGACGACAAACATTATTACGGAAGTGGTCAGGAAGGCATTCAAGCAGGCACAGATGGAAAAGACCGGTGCATGCTTCATCGAGGTCCCCGAAAACATCGCATCAATGGATGTGGAAGACATTCCGCTGCTGGCACAAGCCCCTACCCCCCCAGAGCCAGCCGACAGTCGCATCCAGCTTGCGGCGGAGACGATCACCAACGCCCGTCTGCCGATCATACTCGCCGGCAACGGTGTCATACGCGCACGTGCATGGGAAGAACTCGCCGTATTTGCGGAAAAACTGAATATTCCCGTGGCCAATACCTTCATGGCCAAGGGGGTCATTCCCTTCAAACATCCCATGGCCCTGGGGACCGTGGGGCTGCAGGCCAATGACTATGTCAATTGCGGATTCCAGAATGCCGACGTCATCATATGCGTAGGATATGACCTTGTTGAATATCACCCCAATCTCTGGCATCCGACACGTGACCGCAAGATTGTCCATATCGATATGTCACCCGCCGAGGTGGACGCGAGTTATATCGTGGATGTCGGCGTGGTAGGGGATATCAAACACAGCCTGAATCGTATCTGCGGGCTTGCAAAACCTCATCATGGGCATCGCATGCGTCCCTTGAGAGAAGCGTTGATTAGCGAGATGAATCAACACCATGATGATCAGCACCACCCGGTCAAACCGCAAAAGATTATCTGGGACCTGCGCACCGCGATGGGACTAGAGGATATCGTGGTATGTGATGTCGGTGCTCACAAGTTGTGGATGGCACGGATGTTTCGCTGTGAATATCCGAATACCTGTATTATCTCCAACGGCTTTGCCAGTATGGGCATTGCAGTACCCGGTGCGATCGCCGCCAAGCTGGCCAACCCCGATCGTGCTGTGGTTGCAGTAACCGGCGATGCCGGTTTTTTGATGAATTCTCAGGAAATCGAAACCGCCATGCGAATCAATACACCATTTGTCATATTAATCTGGAATGATTGCGGTTATGGCATGATCGAATGGAAACAACTGCATGTGTACGGCAAAACGTGTAATGTCCATTTTAACAACCCGGATTTTGTGAAATATGCCGAATCATTCGGCGCCAAAGGTTATCGCATCAATAAAACAGCCGACCTTTTACCTGCATTAAAGACAGCACTAGTCGATAATACGGTGAGTATAATCGATTGTCCCGTCGATTATGGAGAAAACATGAAGTTAACGGCAAAATTGGGGGAAATGGTTTGTCCGATATAGGCATCGAGATAGAGCAACCCAGTCACTCGACTCTGTTGCGCACTCACAAGGCAGTGTCTGTCGATCACGCCGACAACCGGTGTTTACGTCTGCTGAGTTTCAATATTCAAATAGGAATTTCCTCGCGCCGGTTTCGCCATTACCTGACCCATAGTTGGCGGCATGTCCTTCCGCATCCCGAATCATTCGAGAATCTTGACCGCATTGCACAGATTGTCAGCGAATTTGACATCGTGGCACTGCAGGAAACCGATGCGGGAAGTTTTCGCAGTTATTTTGTCAACCAGGTGGAATATCTTGCAACGAAAGGCCGTTTTCCGTTCTGGTGCCATCAGACTAATCGTAATCTCGGGCGGTTTGCTCAACACAGCATGGGCTTGCTCAGCAAACTGTCGCCACAGTTGATCACCGAACATAAATTACCCGGGTTTATCCCCGGACGTGGTGTAATGGAGGCTCGTTTCGGTAACGGTGAGTCGCCGCCGCTGATCATGCTTCAGGTTCATCTGGCTCTGGGCAGACGTGCCCGCCTGCGTCAACTGGACTTTATCAGCGAACTTGTGAACGCCTACGAGCATGTCATAGTGATGGGTGATTTTAACTGCCGGTCTAAAAGTTATGAAATAGACACATTGCTGAATAAAACCAATTTATCGGAACCCGTCGATAAAATGCATACCTTCCCCAGTTGGAAACCGATACGCAATATCGATCATGTCCTGGTTACACAGACGATTCAAATCAGGGATATGCGGGTACTCAGTCACGCGGTGTCCGATCATTTACCCATCGCGGTTGATATCGATGTACCGACAGACGTGAAATTGTAATATCGGTTCCTCACACCGGTGATTTTTTGCTATCCATGCCCTTGCCGATGATGTATGCATCGACAATGCCGAAGACCCAGCAGGCCATGATCAATATTGCTGCAATACTATATGACAGACTATCGGAGTTTGCCGTCGCCTGATCGGTCATACTTGATGCTATGGCATTAATGTCGATATTTCCGCTGTGCGCTTGCAGCTGGTCAAGAATCGCGTATGCCTCATCCACTACATGCTTGATGATATAGAACAATGCAATAAAGACTGTCATCATCAATGCAAACCCACGCCTGTAACGCTTTAACGCGAGTTGACCGGCGCCGGGACAAACCAGGCCTGACAGTAATGCGCCCTTTATAGAACGTTGCATGTGTAGTCACTATACAAAAATATCTAACATAACAAGTCTGACCTTCGGCATTACAATCAACTGAGACGAAGGGATCCTTTAACTAGACAACGACTATCACCTGAAGTGCGGTAATATATTATCGATCATGTTGCATGGAGGTGTTGATGAGTTTTTTGCTTAATTGAGCCTGTTGCTTGTCGAGAACAGGCGAACCAGCTGTGAAGCAGAACGTATCTGTAGTTTTTTCATGATCTTGGCCCTGTGATTCTCGACTGTCCTGATGCTGATACCTAACGAATATGCTATCTCTTTATTCCTCTTTCCCTCATATACAAGAAACGCAATTTCATGTTCACGTTTAGTCAGTTTCGACATAAATCCGGTATTAATGCCATCCGCTGATTTATGTGCATCATCCGACAACACCCTGCTCACAGTATCAAGCAGAATTTGCTCGTCGAATGGCTTTTCTATGAAATCACTTGCGCCGGCCTTGATAGTCTGAACAGCCAGAGGTACGTCACCATGTCCTGTGAGGATTATGGTGGGGATGTCAATACCTTTTTCTTTCATTATTCTTTGCAGTTCAACTCCACTGATCCTCGGCATGTGCAGGTCAAGCAGCAGGCAGTTGCGAGCACGTGGTTCATAGACATCCAGGAACTCATCGGCCGACGCGCAAAGTCTCACGCTGAGGCCGGATTCCTGCAGCAAAATGCCCAGCGCCGACCGGAGTCCATCATCGTCATCTACTACATATACAAGTTCAGATGGGTCCGTGGCCATTGGTAACACCTCAATGAGCATAAGGTAACGTAAATGTCAAAGTGGTCCCCTTCCCAAGGGTCGACTCCGCATGGATCTCACCATCATGTCTTTCAATCAATGACCTGCAGATAGACAAACCTATACCTATCCCTTTTTCGCCTTTGGTTGTGAAGAAAGAATTGAATATAAGATCCAGTGTGTCATTATCCATGCCGCAGCCCGTATCGGTAATTGTTACCCTCGCCTGTTTTCGATCTTCATGACGAGATGTAATGATTATCTTTCTCTTGCCGGTATTGGCCTTTCTTATTGCATCAATACTGTTGAGAAGCAAATTGATCAATACCTGTTGTATCTGGATTCCGTCCACAAAGACCTCGGGCAGATTCTCTTCCAGGTCAAGTTCAACAATTACTGAGGCATCCTTTGTCTCGGTGCCGACAAATGAGACAGTTTCTGTTATCAACGTGTTCAAATTGATCTGCTCCCTTTTTGGATTCTTTTTGGCAACCAGTCTACGCAGATGGCGAATTATTTCGCCGGCACGTATAGCCTCCGCGCCAATATTCTCAAGAGCCTCATACAATTTATCGTGATCGGTAATCTCCGCTTCCAATTGCAGCAACCCGATGCGTGACAGGAGCTTGATGGTGGTAAGCGGTTGATTCAATTCATGAGCAAGACCAGTGGCCAGCTCACTGATAGAACTCATCCGGGCTAGATGTGCCAGTTCAGTTTGGTGATGTTGAGCCTCCTCTTCTGCCTCTTTCTGAGTGGTGCGGTCATTAACCAATAAAAACAATTCATCAATTTGATTGTCCTCGTTCACATTAGGCAACATCGTCGCACTGATGTATCGCGCGGATCCGTCGCTGTAAATAATATATCCTTCGTAATTTTCAGTGCTCCCTGTAGTAATCACCGCATCAAATTTTTCCTTGATCCTGTGAAAACCGGCAGTACCGATTAGGTCACCAATGGTCATACCGACAATTTTTTCGACCGGCATCCCGAACCATACCTCATAGGTATGGTTGCAAAAACGATAGCGATAATCTTTTCCTACCACAGCAATGAGCGCCGGCATGCTGTCTGTAATCTTGCGTAACCTATTTTTACGTTCTCGCTGGATGATTTCGGCTTCTACCTGAGACGTGATATCTTCATGTATGATTATTATTTCGGAGACGACGCCCTGATCCATAACCGGATAAACGATTGCGCGTAGCCAGCGCATGTCTTGCGTGCCTGTGACTTCCGAACCCACGTTGTATTTGAAAGCCGGGATAGCAGCCGTCTCACCTGCAAAGCCCTTTTCAAATTGGTGTATCAATCCGCTTGCACATAATTGCCTGTCATGCAATATATTGTATCCCTTGAACATTTCCGTTGATGCGCCGAATAATTGTTCACACGCCTTGTTGGCATGAAGTATCCAGCCTGTGGGGGAGGAGATTTGTATGCTTAGCGGGGACTGTTCAAATATGCCGCGAAATACTGTATCGGAATACCCGAGGAGCTTTTCTGAGTTCTCGATGTATGTGTTCGGCATAGCCGGCAAATTTCTCGAAAGAACCGTTCAGCTGCTTGAAAAGATGATAATTCCTTATCTACCTATAGATCATACTACATTCAAACACGGTCACGATTTATTATCAATTAGCAACTATATTAAGTACTTCTACGCATATTTACAGCGGTCCCGATATGCTAGATTACAGTCACTCTCGTAATGGCCAGGGTTCTCGTTGCCTTGGGAGGGGCGTCGATACATCAAATGCTGGCATTACGATTTTCGATCGGGAGACTGCTACGATCACCCCCCATAAAAGGGGGGTTTTTTTCAGCTTTAGCAAGCTGTTGGATAATAATTTAAAAATATGCAAATATATTACTGATTGTTCAGTGATTCTGTAACATGCATCCCTGATATAGTCCAGCCTCTCATTCTGCATCATACACCCAAATAAAAAGACCCACGAATGTGGGTCTTTTTATTTGGCGCGCCCGAGACGATTCGAACGTCCGACCTTTGGCTCCGGAGGCCAACGCTCTATCCAACTGAGCTACGGGCGCATTGTCAACTTTTCATTCCAACGACTCGTGCCGTCCTGTTCTGCGTCGGCCTCCACCGGCCAAGCTGCATTTCTCGCGGTGATGATACCTTCTGTTCTTTATAATGTTTGCTGATCAGTATATAAAGGGAACCAATAATTTGGTCCTTTGCTGATAATTCCTGTACTCAGGATAATGCTCACATAACAATCGTTCCTCATGCCTGAGTTTCAACCATAGATCCACCAAAAGAATCCCGAATACCAGACCGTTGATCCATCCCGTGTTGGTCACCAGCAATACCGCACAAAATAATATCACAGAAGCATACATTGGATGGCGGATATAACGATAAATGCCCGACGTAACCAAGCGGTGATTGTTTTTCAGGGCAGGCACGATGTTGATATTCCCCGGGCGCATGGAAATTACCGCCCATATGCCGATCATGACAGCGATAGTAACAACGGTCAGATGTGCTGTATTAAATTGCCGGACATCGCTGCTTACAAGCAACCAGATAATACAACTCAACTGGATGATTACATAAATCACGGATGAAGGAATACTGTTCGCATCGACTGAGGGTATAAGCCATATAATGCAGTAATTTACAAACTATTGCTTGCTGTAGTTGTCTTATGTGGATGAAAATTTATCCTTTCCCCTGATATAGGTCAATTTCATGTCAATCTGGCTCTGGGTCGGCTTCATCGCATTTATCGTCCTTGTCCTCATCCTCGATCTCGGAGTCCTGAATCGCAAAACCCGTGTAATCAGCCTGTATGAGGCGCTGGCATGGACTGTATTATGGGTATCACTCGCATTGTCGTTCAATGTCGCCGTGTATTTCATATACGAATACCATTGGCTGGGGATGGGGCTTATGGAAGGAAATGCACTGGATGGCAACCAGGCGGCATTGCAGTTCTTCACCGGTTACCTGATCGAAAAATCACTCAGCATCGACAATATCTTCGTCATAGCCATGATATTCACCTATTTTCATGTGCCGTTGCAATATCAACACAGGGTGCTGTTCTGGGGGATATTCGGTGCCGTCGTTATGCGCGGCATAATGATCGTCTCTGGCCTGGCCCTGATCAACACTTTTGCCTGGATAACCTATATCTTCGGTACCTTCCTGATCTTCACGGCCGTCAAAATGCTGATACAAAGCCACGATAATCTGCAACCGGACAGGAATCCGTTAATCAAACAGATCAAACGCCTCTATCCGGTAAGCGATCACTATGATGGTGAAAGATTTTTTACGCGAATAGACGGCCAACGCGCCGCTACCCCCCTGCTGCTGGCAATGCTGATGATCGAGACCGCGGATATAATCTTTGCAGTTGATTCGATTCCCGCCATCATCGCCATCACACGTGATCCGTTCCTGGTATTCACGTCGAACATCTTCGCCATATTGGGCCTGCGGTCACTCTATTTCTCCCTGGCAAGTGTGATGGACAAGCTGCGTTATCTGAAAACCAGCCTGGTGTGCCTGCTTGGATTTGTGGGTATCAAGATGTTGTTGGCCCATCACTATATGATCCCCACGACTGTTTCACTCGCCGTCATCATAGGGATTCTGGGCATCGGCGTGCTGGCTTCGATCATCGGTGGCGCTCGGGACACAGAGGCGTTTTCCTCACCGCTGGCGGATGAGGTTGAACGACTGGTCAAGCTTTCCATAAAGGGGGCGAGACAGATCGTGATCCTGGTCACCGGCACCACGGTCCTGCTGGTCGGTATCGCCATGCTGGTCCTGCCCGGGCCTGCAGTGGTCGTGATACCCATCGGTCTGGCGATTCTGGCCACCGAATTTGTATGGGCACGGCGGTTATTAAAACGTTTTAAGGATCAGGCCAGCGATATCACCAGTAACGCCAAGCAACTGCTCTGGGGAAAGAAGCAACAGCAAGACAACAAGGACATTCCGGATTAATAGGGAACCTTTGCCGCAAGTTGCCGGTATTGCAGTCCGTAGAACATCTCCAGATATCGCCGGGTTTCACCTCGTTCCAGGTTGGTAACATAATTCCAGAAGCCATATATACGTGATAGTGTCATCATCCGCTCCGCGTACAGATCCCAGGTATAGCGGGAACGAATCCGTTCAAGCGCCGCATCGGAAATGGTTTGCCAGTAACCGGGTTCTAACTGTGCACGCTTGAAAAATTCCACTATCGACTGTGAAGAGACCTCACCGTGATTGGGATCAATATGAAATCCTGATACACCATTCTCGATGATTTCAAGTGGGCCTCCGTAACGCGTAGCGAAGGTCGGCAGACCCGAACTCATGGCCTCGACGACGGTCAGACCGAAGGCCTCGAAAAGTGCGGGTTGCACAAATACACCCTGACGATCGGCAACATAACGGTATATTTCGCCCGCCATGTTCTTGTCAAGTTGCACACCCAGCCAGCGTATCTGATTATCAAGCTTGTAGTGTTCAATGAGCTCGTGCATGCGATGGATCTGTGCAGTTTCCTCCCGGTCCTGGGATTGTGAAGCGTCGACATGACCTGCGATAACCAGCAAATTGGCTTGTTCACGTAATTCCTGATTTTGCCCAAACCATTCCACCAGACCAGTTATGTTCTTGATACGGTCCAGGCGCGCCATGGAGAATATTAACGATTTGTCATGCTGCTCCAGACAGCCGCGTGCGTCCGGACGTGGGTCATTGCCGTAGATCATCGACTCGATCTCGCTGTGCAGCCCGGACAAACGCCGTGATTGCTCCTTATAGGGAAAATAGACCTCGGCATCGGCCCCGGGCGATACGATGTTGAATTTGGGATCGAACATCTCGACACCATTCACTACCCGGTACAATCCCGGTAATGTAAAGGCGTTGTAACTCTCATACTGGCCAACGCTGTCGCTGCGTCCCGCGATTTCCAGGTAACTGCTGGTAATGATAAAATCGGCCGCATTCATAGAGATCAAATCTGCCGTAAACTGGCAGGCAAAGTGATATTGTTCATCATTATCCTGCCAATATAGATCCGACATCAGATATTTGGTCTTCTCCAGGGCGTGTGCAATATTACACTGCGTGACCTCCAGATCACGTGCCAACAGGGTTGCGACCAGATTGCCATCGGAATAATTGCCGATGATCAGATCAGGACGACCTGACAGTTCCGCCAGCATCTCCCTCTCGACATCCTTGGTAAAGCGTTCCAGGTAGGGCCATACCTTGAAACGCGAAATCCAGTGAGGAATGACCTCGCCGTCCAGGCTGCGAAAAGGTACACGCAGGATACGCGCATTTTCCGTACCGATGATCGGTTCAATACGCTGGTTGCAGGTTGTATTACCAGCCTCCGGAATCAGTCGCGTGACCACCAGTATCTGTGGCTCGATATCCAGACCCTGCTCCGTCACACGACGTCGCATTTCCTTCTCAAGCGCACGTACCTGGTCGAGTATATAGACAACCTGACCACCGGTATCGGGCATGCCCAGCACGTTGGCCTGACCGAAATACCCATGGGGCGTGATGATTGCAAGGTTGAAGATCATCGGGATACGGCCGAGAAACCGCTCCAGGGCACCAGGATCGGGTGCCTCGAGGATATCGGTGAGCAGTGAAAACGTGTCCCGCATGCGTGCCACTGTTCTGCCCCATCCCGGCTCGAAGCCGAGGCTCTGCAAGGTATGGCATACATCATCCCATACTGCATCAACACTCTGCTCCGCAAGATAGTCATCCACATGTCGCAGGCTGTGACGCAGCTCCGCCACATTACTGATGCGGTCATTCACCATGAGTTGCACGCCCTGGCATTGATGAACGCGTAAAAATTCCAGCAGTCTTTGGTCACCCTTGCCCAGCTCCTGGAACAATTGGCTCGACAAACGGCGATTGAGAAATTCAACGCCGCGGCCGATGGAGCGGGATTCCTTCAGCTTGGGAAATTCCCTGCTGAAAGGCCCGATGTCGAACTCAAGTGTCCAGCCGTTATCCTGGGAAGACCCTGTTACCAGCCGTTCCTTGAAAGCGAGAAATTCTGATACGGTTACCGGTTCCAGCTGGATGGATTCAATATGGATACGCAGATATTTCCAGCGCGCAACATAAGACCGCACCGCCAGATAGATCCACGGAGACTCAACGGCAGCCTCTTGTGCCGAAGCCACCATCCTGAACAGCGGGGATTCCGCCAGATTCATATCGGGATGCTCTTCACAGAAGGCCTGCAGCTCATCCCACAACTCGGATTTCAACAGGAAGGACTTACCCAGTGCGAGATAACGTCGCAGCAGCATATAACAGGCTTCACGGTTATCTTGTATATACTCTTCGAGCGGTGCCGTCACGTTTCACCCAGCTGTGATTACGAAATACAAATGTTGTTCAGGAAGTCGTAATGCTCTATTCCCTGTATGACGCCCCAGGCGTATTGGCCTTCGGCGAAATAGATCCTGTCCCTGTCTCGCAATTTCTCGAGTTCGGGACTGTGATTGCAGACCACGACACCCAATGTGTCGCCGTTTAACATTTCCTCGTCATTACCCGAATCACCGGCCACAAGAACCCGATCGATCGGTATATCCCACTTATCGGCAAGATATCTCAATGCTGCACCCTTCGATGCCCGTACCGGCAGGAGATCGAGAAAGGCCTGATGCGAGTAGATAACCTTTACATGCAGATCGAGTTTGCGCAGATGGCGGGTGATCTCCCGCATCTTGGGTGCCTTGGCCGGATCGATAAAATAACTGATCTTGAATTCGCGTTGGTCTTCTTTCGGTTGCATACGAATACCCGGCATATCCTGCATCGCCTCACGAATGGCATCAGGTTTCCAGCGGTATTCGATATGCCGTTTCCAGCCACTGTCTTGAACAATCCTGGGGCCATAATGGATTTCACTGCCGACGGAACTGATATAAAAGTCAGGCATGGGTACTTGCCATTCATTCAGAACCTTCCTGGCGCTTTCGATCCGGCGTCCGGTGGCAACACCGAAGCCGACATGGCCGTCGCAATCCTGTAGACGCTTGATCAATTCCATCAATCCAGCCTTATCACCTATAAGGGTATTATCGATATCGCATACCACCAGCCTATCGGCAACCGGCAGGCGGCTTTTTATCACCGGACTTGCAGTTTTCCTGGTGGTGGTGTTTTGTTTATAGATCTTGTCGACTTCTCGCAGGTATTTGGCAACGTGACTTTGCCATGAAAAATGTTCCTTGACACCCTTGATACCGTTCTGTGACCAGCGCTTCCATTGTTCACGGTTGCTTAACGCCTCCAGCAACACCTCGCCCAGCCGGTCGACATCGAGAGGGTCTATCAGAACTCCGTTCCTGCAATGATCCACGATATCCAGAGGTCCGCCGTCTTCTGTAGCTACTAACGGCAAACCGCTCGCTGCGGCCTCAAGCAAGGTCAGACCGAAGGGTTCAGTCAAGGCCGGATTCACAAAGATGCCTTGACTGTCTGCTGCCAGGCGATACAGATCTGGAACATCTTCGGCACTGTGTTGCTTGGGATAGGCAACACTGCCGTAAAGATCATAGCGATCTATCAAGATCAGCAATTCAGTCATCACGCTGCGCGGCCCTTTTTCCATGGCTTGAATATCCGTGCGGCTGCCTGCGATAATCACCAGATTGGCCTTTTCGCGTAATTTTTTGTTTTCCCCGTATGCACGTATCAGTGTACTGATATTCTTTCGTACATCGGGTCGAGATAATGCCAATATGATCGGTTTGCCAGGATCATTCAAAAACCGTATCAGGTCGTCATAGATAGGCGGCTTGTTATATCTGCGTTTTGGAGGATTAAAACGTTCCAGGTCGATCCCCGGCGGGATTACGACCATACTGCGCGGCTGGTAATTATCATATATGCTGTACTGCTGTCCGATTTCCTGCTGGGTACTGGCGATTACCATCGCGGCGTTATCCAGTGCCACCTCCTCAGCCTCGATCCGCTGACTCATATGGTACTGTTTTTCGATAACATCATGTTTGATACCCTGATCAATCAAACGCATGCGCTTGACCCGCCCCAGTGAATGCCCTGTATGCACCAAAGGCACTTCCAACAGGCCTGACAGACGTGCGCCGACATATCCACCGTCGGCATAATGGCTATGGATGATATCCGGCACGCGGCCGATACGTCGTATATGTTTCAATGCCTGGTCGGCAAAACTGTCCAGGTAGGGCCACAAGACTTCCTTACGCAAATACCGGCGCGGTCCGCAAATCAATCGTACGATATGCGCGCCTGGCTCAAGCTCTTCCACCGGTTTGGAGTAATCCTCGCTGACCTTTGAATCGATGATCATGCGGGTGAGCAAATCCACCCTCTCGACCCGTGGATGTGTAATCAGGGCGCGCGCGAGTTCCATGGCGTACTTGATCTGACCGCCGGTATCAGCATCCCGACCGAGTTCTAGATCATGCCCCCGCACCAGACCATGGACATTGATCATGACGATGTAGAATTTTTTCTGTGAGGTCACGTCGCTATTGCCATTGCTGCAACAGATCCTTATATATTGACATATCCTGCAGGGTCGCGCCGCGTACAGTGCATAACAGGGAGGCGAACTGCAAGGCGCGCTGCATGATGTCGGTGTATGCCCAGCCCTTGATCAGGCCCAACAAGGTTACGGCACTGAAGGCATCTCCGGCGCCAACCGTATCGGCCACCTGTTTGGCCATGACAGGCTTCCCATCGATCATACCATCCTTGCTGACCACGAATGCGCCTTTTGCTCCGCACGTGACTATCAAAAGGTCCAGCTGGTAGCGGTCGAACATATTCCGGGCGGCATGCTGCAACGGTTGCAAGGCATTGTCATCTGCCGTCAACTTGACCAGTTCTGCGTCGTTGATCTTGAGCCAGCTGGCGTGTTTCAGCAGCCCGTCAACAATGCTGTTCTCCCACCACGGCTCCCTCAGATTGACGTCGATAAACACCGGCTTGTTTATACGTTGCTGTAATAACGACAGCGTGTCACGGGATCCCTGGCTGCGGGAGATCAGTGAGCCGTGATAGAGGAGTGATATCGATTCACGAGAGATTATATCCTTGACTGCCTCAGGCAAGATAAAATCATAGGCCTGTTCCGCAACGATGTTAAATGTGGGTTGTCCGTTGTTGAGAGTGATGTTGACGACTCCGGTCTGATGGGCGGAATCAATTTGAATACCCTGACAATCCATGCCCCAATCACTCATGGTCTGTAATACCTTTTCTCCCTGCGCATCCTGCCCAACAGCGCTGATTAACAAAGGCTGCAAACCGAATCCTTGCAGGTGCCAGGCAACATTGAAGGGTGCCCCACCCAGCACGGATGCACCATCAGGGAACTGATCAAACAACACTTCACCATACAAAAGCGGGCGCCCATCATGGGGGGATTCTTTAACTTTTTGATTCATAAGAAATATTAAATTTTAATGGATTCATTATAACATGCCTCGCGTGCCGCATCGGCGGCTCCATGAGGACGTGCATATAACGGCTCTATATCTATAATTCGATATCTGTAATTATAGAATAGCCGTTGGATGCACAGTCATGTGAACAGGAACACAATATATTCGTATAAACCCGTTTGCATCGGGTGTATGCGCAGGTTGAAATTGTCCCTGTCTACCCTAATTACCTTTTAGATGAACGACTGGATTCAGGCAGAAGTGGTTGGCGTACGACACTGGACCGATGATCTGTATTCTCTGCAAGTCAACGCCGAGATACAGCCCTTCACTGCCGGACAGTTTACCAAGCTGGCGCTCGAGATTGACAACGAGAAGATCAGCAGGCCCTATTCCTTTGTCAATCCACCTCATCAGCAACCACTCGAATTTTATTACATCACCTTGCCCGACGGTCCACTCTCGAAGCGGCTCAGTCGCCTCGAAATCGGTGACAAGGTCTGGATTACACCACGGGCTTCGGGGTTTTTTACCCTGAGTGAAATCCCTGATGCGGATAATCTGTGGTTACTGGCTACGGGTACCGCTCTGGGGGTATTCCTGTCCATACTGCGAACACAGGAACCATGGAAACGCTTTAAAAAAATTATCCTGGTGCATGCGGTACGCGCCGTTGACGAACTGACTTACGGTGATGAAATCAAGTCCCTGGACGAGGAGCATGCCGATCAATTTCAGATGATTCCGTTTGTCAGCCGCGAAGAGACTGATTTCGCCATCAAGGGTCGGATCCCGAATGCAATCGAGGATGGACGTCTGGAAACACACGCCAGTTTGCCTCTGACACCCGAGTCATCGCAGGTGATGATCTGCGGTAATCCGGATATGGTGCGCGACACCCGCCGGATACTCGAGCATCGCGGCATGAAGATAAACAGGCGCAGGGAACCTGGACAGATAACGGTCGAAAAATACTGGTAAGCGGCCGTATACTCGACAATACTGTCGCTGAAATCAAAATACGGTCCATGCTCGGGGCATCCCCCACGTTATACACGGTTACACTGCTTGCATAAGCATAAAGCAGTCGTCGTTCTCCTGGATCCGTGACAAGCATTTTGTTCTGTAACCCATATACACTACACTAGTAGGTGTAATCAACAATAGGCATTCATGGCGCCGGTATAGAACGATTTCATGGACTATTTTACAAAACGCTATCATGCCCCTGGTACCGCGCCAGGCACGTTAATGCCAACTGCTGAAGAGGAAGGGTCCGGGTTCAGGATTACCCTGATTGATTACACAGAAAGTGACTTGCGGGAGGTCGAACTCGCCACCACGAAACAATGCAAGGATTTCCTGTCCAAGCCCAGCGTCACCTGGATCCATATTGAAGGGTATGCGGTGCCCGATACCTTACGGGATCTGGGCACGCTTTTCGGCCTGCATCCCCTGGCTCTGGAAGACGTGATGAACGTCGGTCAACGTCCCAAGGCGGAAGCGTACGACGATCAGTTATTCGTTATCATGAGCCTGCCAGTCATACACACAGATGATATCTCCGTCGAACAGGTCAGCCTGTTTCACGGTGACAACTTCGTGATCAGTTTCCACCAGGGAGAGGTTGATCCGTTCGAAGAGGTCAAAAAACGCCTGCGTGTCGCCGGCAGTGGAATCAGGAAACGCGGGGCGGACTTTCTTTTATATACATTGCTCGACGTGGTGATAGATACAGGCTTCCCCGTTCTTGAATACTTCGGCGAATTGATAGAGAACCTGGAAGACGAACTGCTCGAGACCCCGACTACCAGAACCCTGAAACGCCTGCATCACTATAAAAGGGAATTATTACTGCTGCGACGCATGCTGTGGCCTCAACGTGATGTATTGAATACCATCATGCGCAGTGACCACCATCTGGTTCACGAAGATACCATTCTATATCTACGTGATTGTTACGACCACACCATACAGATCATGGAACTGCTGGAGTCATACCGCGACATGACCACCGGTATGCTGGATGTCTACCTCTCCAGCGCCAGCAACCGCATGAACGAGACCATGCGGGTCCTGACCGTGATCGCGACCGTTTTCATACCCCTGACATTTATTGCCGGTGTCTACGGCATGAATTTCAACACCGGCAAAAGCCCCTGGTCGATGCCGGAACTGAGCTGGTATTACGGCTATCCCGTCGTCTGGCTGGTGATGATCGTCGTAGCCGTGGGTTTGTTGTTATACTTCAAACGCAAGGGATGGTTCTAGATCGGCCTGTTATATATTGACCGACAGCGTACTATTCCACCGTAACGGACTTGGCCAGATTGCGCGGCTGGTCGACGTCGGTACCTTTCAGCACCGCAACGTGATAGGCGAGCAACTGCAGTGGTATGGTGTAGACGATCGGCGCGATCGTATCGTCCACCGGTATCATGGTGATGACCTGGAGTTCTGGCGCAGGATTCACCTTCACGTCGGCATCCGCGAACACGATCAGTTTTCCGCCGCGTGCGCTGACCTCCTGCAGGTTTGATTTCAGCTTCTCCAGAAGTTCATTATTGGGCGCCACGGCGATAACCGGCATCTCGGCATCCACCAGTGCAAGCGGTCCGTGCTTCAACTCCCCCGCCGGATAGGCCTCGGCATGGATGTAGGATATCTCTTTCAGCTTGAGCGCGCCCTCCATAGCCACCGGGTACTGTGCGCCACGGCCCAGAAACAGGGCATGGTGTTTGTCTGCGAACTGCTCGGATAGTTTTTTTATCTCATCGTTGAGTCCCAGGATGCTTTCCATCTTGGACGGCACGGAAAGCAGTTGTTTTACGATCGACTGTTCCAGGTCCTGATGCATCCCGTGACGACGGCCCAGCACGACAACCAGCAACATCAGCGCGACCAGCTGGGTGGTAAATGCCTTGGTCGAGGCGACGCCGATCTCAGGTCCGGCGCGTGTCATCAGTAACAGATCGGATTCGCGTACCAATGAACTTTCGGGGACGTTGCAAATCGCCAGCGAATAACTGAATCCACGCCGTTTAGCCTCACGCAATGCCGCCAGGGTATCGGCAGTCTCGCCCGATTGCGAGATGGTGACAATCAGACAGTTTTCGCGCACTACCGGTCGACGATAGCGGAACTCGCTGGCAACCTCGACGTTACAGGGAATACCGGCAATGGACTCGAACCAGTAGCGCGCCACCATGCCGGCGTGAAAGCTGGTACCACAGGCGAGTATGTGCACCCTGTTAATATTGTCAAAAATCCTCGCGGCATCGGGACCGAAGGATGCCTCAAGCACACGGTAATTACTGATTCGAGCTTCGAGAGTCTCCGATACTGCGCGGGGTTGTTCGAAGATTTCCTTGAGCATGAAATGGCGATACTTGCCGCGTTCCACCGCATTCAATGTCTGTTCACTAATGTATACAGGACGTTCAACCGCCTCGCCGGCTTCATTATAGATTTTCAGTTCATCCTTGGTGATATCCGCTATGTCACCGTCTTCCATGAAGATGAATCGCTGGGTAACCGGGATTAACGCCGTGATGTCCGAGGCGATAAAGTATTCTCCGATACCGATGCCTATCACCAGCGGACTGCCGCGCCGTGCGGCCACCATATGGCCATCATCCCGGCTGCTGATCACTCCAAGTGCGTAGGCGCCATCCATCTCATTGACGGTATCACGCACTGCTGTAAGCAGGTTTTTACCATGCTCCCTATGATGATAGATCTGATGGACGATCACTTCCGTATCTGTGTCAGAGGTAAATTCATAGCCCTGCGCCAGCTGTGCCTTTTTCAAGGTCTCATAGTTTTCTATGATGCCATTGTGGACAATAGCTACGGTCTTGCGACAGATATGTGGATGGGCGTTGGCTTCGCTCGGTCTGCCGTGTGTCGCCCAGCGTGTATGGGCGATACCCGATAGGCCACTAAGAGGTGTAACGGTGAGTCTGGCCTCGAGGTCCTTTATCTTTCCCGGTGCGCGTAAGCGGGCAAGGGTATTATGCTGATCAAGAACCACGATCCCTGACGAGTCATACCCGCGGTATTCAAGGCGTTTTAATCCTTCCAGAAGGATCGGAACAACATCACGTTCCGCTACAGCTCCGACAATTCCACACACGGCATTACACCCTGAATAATTGCATCATGATTTATTGAATTCAGTTACTGGATTGCTTCTTTATCGGCCGTTTCCATCCGGAACGTGACTGCTGCGGCACCCGGCTCAATGTCAATTCATCGGGCGGCACATCACGTGTAATGGTGGAACCGGCACCTATGGTGGCGCCATTGCCGATGGTTACGGGTGCGATCAGCTGGGTATCAGATCCGATGAAGACATCGTCGCCTATCATGGTATGGTGCTTGTTGGCACCGTCGTAATTACAGGTGATGGTTCCCGCACCGATATTGACATTACATCCCACTGTTGTATCCCCGACATAACTCAAGTGATTGATCTTTGATCCGTCCCCGACCCCGGATTTCTTGATCTCGACGAAATTACCGATGTGCACGTCATTACCGAGCGTTGTTTCAGGACGTATACGGGCATACGGACCGATCCTGCAATGTGCACCTATCACGGCATCCTCGATAACACAGTGACTGAGAATAACGACATCATCATTGATGGTAACATTACGGATAATATTATTGGGACCTATACGAACCCGATCACCCAGACTAACCTTACCTTCAAAGACATTATTGACGTCAACAGTGACATCGATACCGGCCGTTAGCTCGCCGCGCAGATCAAAGCGGTTCGGATCAAGTAGTGTGATTCCAGACAACATGAGCTGCTCGGCCTGGCGTTGCTGATAGTAACGCTCAAGTTGCGCCAGCTGTGCCCTGTTGTTGACCCCCAGTGTCTCGGTAACTGATTGCGGTGCGACGGTATTGATCATGATGCCGTCATTGACCGCCATGGCGATGATATCCGTTAAATAATATTCCCCCTGGGCATTGTTGTTGTCGAGCGCTGCAAGCCAGTCTTGCAGATGCCTGACCTTTACGGCCATGATGCCGGTATTGATCTCCCTGACAGTGCGTTCTGCATCGTTAGCATCCTGTTCTTCCACGATGCGCGTCACCCGCCCTTCTGAATCCCGGATGATCCTGCCATAACCCGCCGGCTCCTCGATTGTAGAGGTCAACAGACCGAGACCATCCTTGCTGGCCGCTGCAATCAACCGCTGTAATGTGGACACTGTTATCAACGGCACATCACCATACAGGACCAGTGCGGTATCATGCCTGGCAGCCGATCCCATCGCCTGCGCCACGGCATGGCCGGTACCGAGTTGCTCAGCCTGTTCGATCCACTCAACGTCCAGTGGATTGAGCACGGATCTGACCTGTTCACCGCCATGTCCATAGACCACGCATACATGTTGTGCCTCAAGCTGTCTGGCAGTATCGATGACATGCTCTATGAGGCTTTTACCGCCCAGTGTATGCAGGACCTTGGGAAGAGTTGATCGCATGCGCGTACCTTCACCCGCTGCGAGGATAATAACGCTAAGACTCATGATATTAAGATGCTATATGACATTGCCAATCACGTTGATCAAATCAGCGCCGTCTATATTAACCGTGATAGCTGCAAACGCCAAAGATCGTTTTGTCAGTAAGGTGGGGAACAATAATGGTGGCTACAGCAGAGGGGAACTGGTAGGGGAAAACCTCCTGACTACCGCCCCTTTCTGTCACGTAGTTTCTGAATCGCCTGCAACTGGGCAACGGCCTCGGCAAGTTCCGCCTGGGCCCTGGCGTATTCGAATTCGGAAGTTTTGTCCGTAAGCGCCTGTTCGGCGCGCTGCTTGGCCTCGAGCGCAGCCGCCTCATCAACATCCTTGGCCCGCAAGGCGGTATCACTCAGCACCGTTACGACGTGGGGCTGTACCTCCAGCATGCCGCCCGAGACATAGAAGAACTCTTCCTCTCCGCCAGGCAATTTGATCCTGACCTCACCCGGCCTGAGCTGTGTCAGCAGGGGAGCATGTCGCGGCATGATACCGACTTCACCCATAACTGCGGGGGCGAAGACCATTTCAGCCGGTCCTGAAAAGATTTCACTCTCGGCGCTTACAATATCCACATGGATGGTCATGGTCATAACTCGGGTTCCGTTGGCAATGGACTACTGGTATTTCTTAGCCTTTTCCACCGCCTCGTCGATACCGCCCACCATATAGAAGGCCTGCTCCGGCAGATGATCATATTCACCGGCGGTGATGGCCTTGAAACCGGCAATGGTATCCTTAAGAGAGACGTATTTGCCCGGCGTGCCGGTAAATACCTCTGCGACATAGAACGGTTGTGACATGAATCGCTGTATCTTGCGCGCCCGCGCCACGGTCAGCTTGTCCTCTTCGGAGAGTTCATCCATACCGAGAATCGCGATGATGTCCTTGAGTTCCTTGTATCGCTGCAGTGTCCCCTGGACAGTACGTGCAACATCATAATGTTCCTGCCCGACCACCAGCGGGTCGAGCTGCCGGCTGGTTGAATCTAGCGGATCGACAGCGGGGTAGATACCCAGTTCTGCAATCTGGCGCGACAACACCACCGTCGCATCCAGGTGGGCGAATGTAGTGGCCGGTGACGGATCGGTCAGGTCATCGGCGGGCACGTACACAGCCTGGATAGAGGTGATCGAACCCGTCTTGGTCGAGGTAATGCGTTCCTGCAGCGCCCCCATCTCCTCGGCCAGGGTCGGCTGATAGCCGACAGCGGATGGCATGCGGCCCAACAGTGCCGATACCTCGGTGCCGGCGAGTGTATAGCGATAGATATTGTCGATAAACAATAGTACGTCACGGCCTTCGTCGCGAAAATTCTCGGCGATGGTCAGGCCCGTCAAGGCCACGCGCAGACGGTTGCCCGGAGGCTCGTTCATCTGCCCGTAAACCATGGATACCTTTGACTTGGAAAAATCCTCGACATTCACGACTCCTGCCTCCTGCATCTCATGGTAGAAGTCATTGCCTTCGCGGGTGCGCTCCCCGACGCCGGCAAAAACGGACAGGCCGGCATGTTGGGTGGCGATGTTGTTGATGAGTTCCATCATGTTGACTGTCTTGCCGACACCGGCGCCGCCGAACAATCCCACCTTGCCGCCCTTGGCGAAGGGGCATAAGAGGTCGATGACCTTGATACCGGTCTCGAGTAGTTCGGTTGCTCCTGACTGATCTTCATAGGTGGGCGCCTGGCGGTGTATCGGCCAACGTTCCTGTTCACCAACGGGACCTCTTTCGTCGATGGGATTACCCAGCACATCCATGATACGTCCCAGCGTCTTGGTACCGACCGGTACTGAGATCGGTGCTCCCGTGGCACGAACGTTTTTTCCACGTTGCAGGCCGTCGGTAGAGCCCATCGCGATGGTGCGCACGATGCCATCACCCAGTTGCTGCTGTACCTCCAGCGTCAAGTCGACGTCGTCGACGATCAATGCGTCATAGATGTGCGGCATTGCTTCGCGCGGGAACTCCACGTCCACCACGGCGCTGATAACCTGTACTATTTTTCCTGAACTCATTGACTCAATTCCTCTTTAAACTATAAACCTGCTTGTGATTTCGAGAACCCATTGAACTTTTCGCGTGTTATACCGCTGCCGCTCCGCCGACAATCTCGGAAATTTCCTGGGTGATCGCGGCCTGACGCGCCTTGTTATAGACCAGTTGCAGGTCATCGATGAGCTCTCCCGCATTATCCGAGGCTGACTTCATCGCCACCATTCGTGCCGCCTGTTCACAGGACAGGTTTTCGACAACACCCTGGTAGACAAGTGATTCGATGTAACGCGTTAACAAGGCATTCAGGACATCCCTGGCCTCCGGTTCATACATGTAATCCCAGTGATGGGCGAGTTCTTCGCTTTGCTCGGCCTGTACAGGCAGCAACTGATCAACGACCGGTCTCTGGGTCATGGTATTAACGAAATCATTGTAAACAACAAACAGGCGGTCGAGCTTTCCTTCATCGTAAGCGTCCAGCATGACCTTGACCACGCCTATTAGTTCCGCAATCTCCGGTGTATCCCCGAGATGCGAGGTCTTTGCAATGATATTCCCCTTAAGCCGGGTAAAAAACGCGCTGGCCTTGGCGCCGATGGTGCACAGATCGATTTCAACGCCCTTGTCATGCCATTCCTTCATTTTGCCAACCACTACCTTGAACATGTTATTGTTCAGCCCGCCGCACAGGCCACGGTCGGAGGAGATAATGATAAAACCGACGCGCCTGACATCACGCTCCAGCAAATAGGGGTGTTTGTATTCCGGATGTGCGTGGGCAAGGTGGGCAACGACATTGCGCATCTTTTCCGTATAGGGACGTGATGCCTGCATGCGCTCCTGTGCCTTGCGCATCTTGCTGGCGGCCACCATCTCCATGGCACGGGTGATCTTTCTCGTACTCTTGATACTGTTGATCTTGACGCGTATCTCTTTACCGACTGCCATGCATCAGCTCCCTTGATTACCAGACGTTATTGGTTTTGAAGTCTTCGATGGCGGAACGCAGTTCCTTTTCGATATCTTCGTTGTAATCACCGCTGCTGTTTATCTTTGATATCAGGTCGGCATACTTGCTCTTCATATGGGCATGCAGTGCCGACTCGAAATCACCAATCTTGTTGAGTTCGATATCATCAAGGAAACCCTGGTTTGCAGCGAACAGCGACACGGCCTGTTCAGCAACACTCAGGGGTGAATATTGTTTTTGCTTCATCAGTTCCGTGACGCGCTGACCACGCTCGAGCTGTTTACGTGTCGTCTCATCAAGATCAGATGCAAATTGTGCGAACGCTGCGAGTTCACGGTACTGAGCGAGATCAAGGCGCACACCGCCCCCCAATTTCTTGATGATCTTGGTTTGCGCGGCGCCTCCGACACGCGAGACAGATAATCCGGCATTGATGGCCGGACGGATACCTGCATTGAACAGGTCCGATTCGAGATATATCTGTCCATCGGTAATCGAGATGACGTTGGTCGGTACAAAGGCAGACACGTCACCTGCCTGGGTCTCGATGATCGGCAGTGCGGTCAATGAACCTGTCTTGCCCTTGACCTTGCCGTCGGTAATCTTCTCCACATAATCGGCGTTGATACGGGCGGCACGCTCAAGCAGGCGCGAGTGCAGGTAGAACACGTCACCAGGATAGGCCTCGCGTCCAGGCGGGCGACGTAGTAACAGGGACACCTGGCGATAGGCCCAGGCCTGTTTGGTCAGGTCATCGTAGATAATCAGTGCGTCTTCACCGCGATCACGGAAATATTCGCCCATCGAGCAACCCGTATAGGGTGCAATAAATTGCATCGACGCCGGTTCCGACGCGCTTGCTGCCACAACAATAGTGTGATCCATGGCGCCGTGTTCTTCGAGCTTACGCACCACGTTGGCGATCGATGACGCCTTTTGGCCGACCGCTACGTAGATGCATTTAATACCGGTGTCTTTTTGGTTAATGATGGTATCGATTGCAACTGCGGTCTTGCCGGTCTGGCGGTCGCCGATGATCAATTCACGCTGGCCGCGACCGATCGGCACCATGGAATCGATCGATTTGAGCCCCGTTTGCACCGGCTGGCTGACCGATTGGCGCGCGATCACGCCCGGCGCCACCTTTTCTATCGGTGATGTTGAGTCGGTACTGATTGGCCCCTTACCATCGATATCATTGCCCAGGGAATCAACGACACGCCCCAGCAGTGCATTGCCAACGGGAACCTCGAGGATCCTGCCGGTACATTTAACTGTGTTTCCTTCGCTGATGTGTTCGTAACGCCCCAGCACGACTGCACCGACGGAATCACGTTCCAAATTCAGTGCCATTCCAAACGTATTGCCCGGGAATTCAAGCATCTCACCCTGCATCACATCCGCCAGTCCGTGGATGCGCACGATGCCGTCCGTCACGCTGACGACCGTGCCCTCGGTTCTGGCTTCGGTAACCGCCTCGAAGTTCTGAATTCGTTGTTTTATTAACTCGCTAATTTCTGATGCATTCAACTGCATGTATGTATCCTCTTGACTTTTGGCTATCGGGACAATGCGTTCGCAAATCTCTCCAGATGTCCAGTTACCGACCCGTCAATCACCAGATCGCCGGCGCGGATGATTGCCCCACCGATCATCGATTCGTCTGTTCTACAATTCAAACTGACGTCACGGCCGAGCCGCGCCTTCAGCGACGTTGCAATTTGCTGTCGCAGTTCCTCGCTGACCGCAAAGGCAGAGATCAGCTCCGCCTGAATGACCTTTTCTTCCTCCGCCCGATAGGCCTCGTATTGTTCGGCTATGTACGGCAACACATTCAGGCGTCCGTTCTCCGCCAGAACGCGCAGCAGGTTCGTTCCACTGTCATCGAGTCTGTCGCCGCAGACACCGGTTATCAGGTCCATCAACCTTGCCTTTTCGATACGTGGATTTCCGATCAATCCTGACAGATTCTCATCCGTCACCACCAGGGCGGCAAGCTGGAGCATCTCCGACCACTGTGCGAGTTGGCCTTGCTCCTTGGCGAGCTCGAATACGGCTTGTGCATAGGGACGGGCAACAGTGCTGATCTCGGCCATACTGACAATACTCTCTTATATCTGTGCCGCCAGGTCCTTGAGCAGGTCGTTGTGGGCTTTGGCGTCTATTTCACGGCTTAGTATCTTGCCGGCCCCCGCCACGGCGATCGCTGCAACCTGTTCTCTCAGGTGCTGCTTGGCACGGTTGACCTCCTGCTCGATCTCAGCGTTGGCGGCGGCGATGATGCGATCACTCTCTGTGCGGGCATCATCCTTCGCCTCTTCAACAATTTCGCTGGCGCGTTTTTCAGCCTGGGACAGCACTTCTGCAGCTTGCTCACGCGCCTCATGCAAGGCCTCCTTGGCGCGCTTCTCGGCAAGTTCCAGCTCGTGCTTGCCCTTTTCCGCCGCGGCCAGTCCGTCGGCAATCTTCTTTTGACGCTCCGACAAGAGATTATTCAGCGGGCCCCACAATACCTTGTTCACGAACCATATCAGCAATATAAACGCTGCGACCTGTCCGAACAGGGTAACAGATATATTCATATTAGAGGTCCTCCAGTCGTTATCTCATTTGCCGTTTATAACGCACCGATGGCGGCACTCAACGCTCCCACAAAGGGGTTTGCAAACAGGAACCACATGGCGAAGGCGAGAATGATGAACGGGAAGGATTCCATCAGACCGGCAAATATGAACATATTGGTCATCAGGGCCGGGCGCATCTCCGGTTGACGCGCAATCCCTTCCAGCGTCTTCGCGCAGATCAGACCCCAGCCAATGGCTGAACCCAGGCCGGCCGCGGCGAGAATCACGCCAACCCCGACGGCGGTATAGGCGTAAATTTGTGCGATCATATCAGGTGTCATTTCTTTATCTCTCCTCTTTAAAAAATACGGGCTCTCAAACTTTATAAATCAATGCCATTGATGCCATGCAGGGTGCAGCCTAATGCTCTTCCACATGTGCCATCCCCAGGTAGACGATCGTCAATACCATGAAGATAAAGGCCTGCAAGGTAATAACCAACAGATGGAATATCAGCCATCCCAGATCCAGTACGACTTGCAAGGGCAGCCAGAACAGGGCTGCGAAACCGACGGCAAGTGTACCGCCGATCAGTGCAATCAACATAAATACCAGTTCGCCGGCAAACAGGTTTCCAAACAGTCGCAATCCCAGGCTGAGCGGTTTTGCCAGCTCTTCGATCAGGGTCATGATGATATTGACCGGCACCAGGAATTTGCCAAAGGGATGGAACAGAAACATCTTGAGATAACCCCCGAGGCCCTTGACCTTGATGTTATAAAAGATTATCAAGGCAAACACCGTCAGAGACATCCCCAGGGTGGTGTTCAGGTCGGTTGTCGGTACGACCTTGAGATATTGTATCCCCAAGGCGCGGGCGATCATCGGTAGCAGGTCGACAGGGATCATATCCATGAAGTTCATCAGCCACACCCACACAAAGATCGTCAGCGCCAGTGGGGCAATCAACGGGTTATGGCCTGGAAAACTGTCCTTAACCTGCCCGCCGACAAACTCTATGATAGATTCGACAAAGTTCTGGAATCCTCCTGGTGTACCAGCTGTCAGGCGCTTCCCCAACCGCCAGCTGACAAAGACGATAAGCGCGCCGAGTAAAAAACTGAAAAACAGAGAATCGATATTCCAGGCCCAGAAACCCGTTGCCTTGTGGGTCACCGGGTCGCATTGGCCGGCGCAAAGATTCGTCAGGTGATGCTGGATATATTCAACTGTCCCGCCGCCGCCGTGTTCTGCCTGTTCGCTCAATGTGATCCCTCTTCCAATCTCGTATTCTATATAATGTACTGTCTGTTGCTTCTGAATTTACGTTACGTTATCGCCCGTAACTCAGCGCCAGAATCATAAAGGCCAGTTGCGGCAGCGCAAATCCGATCACCGAGGCCATCGGTTCAAGTTTGAGAAACGCAAGTCCGAAACCGAACAATGCCAGTACCAGCAAAAAACGCTGTACCGCCCCCATGTACAGCATCATGGAGCTTTTCCTGGTGTCGTGTTGTACGGTATCTCCGGCCCGCACGACCTCCCGGCTCAGTAAATAGGCCAGCAAGATACTGATCGCACTGCCGTATCCCGCCGACAGAGCCCCCGATGCGCCTTCACCCAAAAAAAAACCCGCGACAACGAGTCCACCGATTATGGCTTGCAAACCGATGACCTTGCGGGCCTTTACATGTAAATCCTGAGCAGAGGAATTCAAATTAAATTAACCTGCTCAAAAGCTTATACACCTTCAGGATGCCCCCAATCAACCCGAGGCCGCCAAATAATATCATGAATACCGGTTGGCTATCCAGCCACCGATCCACGCCGTAACCGAGTATGAACCCGGCAACGATAATGGAGGTCAGCATGGTGCCAACGCCCACCAGCAGCCAGCGACTTCCCCCTGTCTCACTCATCAAGTGAATAACGGCCTGAAAAACAGGCGGGTGAGTATAGCGCGCGCACGTAGCAGTCACAAGGGACCGACTTGAGATTACAGGCAAAGCTTGCATGCAGTGCAGGGTTATTTGATGTGCGCCAATATCCCCTGTAACTCATCGAGGCTGTTATATTGAATGATGAGCTTGCCCTTGCCACTGGCCGCGTGCTGAAAAACGATCGCGGCACCGAGTCTTTCCGATAAATCATCCTGGAGGTGGCGAATATCCGGGTCAAGAGGTCTGATATTTGATTTTCTCTTCGGGCCCGCGACCGCCAAACGCCGAACCCACTGCTCCGTTTCACGCACCGACATGCCCCTGGCAACCACCTTGCGTGCGGCGTCACTCTGCGCGGCACCTGTCAGGCCCAGCAGAGCGCGGGCATGGCCCATCTCCAGTTGACCGCGTTCCAGCTTTTCTTTCACGTCATCATTTAAATCAAACAATCGCAACAGATTGGATACGGCAGCCCGCGACCGTCCAACGGCATCCGCGGCCATTTGATGGGTAAGACTGAATTCATCGATCAGGCGCGACAAAGCCCGTGCCTGTTCCATCGGGTTGAGGTTTTCGCGCTGGATATTCTCGATCAGGGCCATGGCGATGGCAGTCTGGTCCGGCACATCCTTGACAACGGCCGGAATCTCGTGCAGTCCAGCCAGCTGCGCCGCCCGCCAGCGGCGTTCCCCCGCAATGATCTCGTATTCCTTGTCTGATACCGGGCGTACGACGATAGGCTGAATAATACCCTGGGCGCGGATGGAGTCGGCCAACTCTTCAAGGCTCTCGGGATGCATGTCCGTGCGTGGTTGATATTTGCCACGGCGGATGATGTCCACGGGCAACTGGCGTAAATCCCCTTCCCCCGCATCGGTGGAAACTGTCCTGACACCGGCAGCGGCGCCCAGCAGTGCATCAAGACCTCTTCCCAGCCCGCGTTTTTTCGTGCTCATATTCTACAGATCCATTTTATTTTTACACGACTCAGTTCATGACCGCCACGGCCTTTTCTTTCGTCTCCTTGCGCAACAGCTCACCGGCCAGTGCCAGATACGCCAGCGCACCGCGGGAGCTCTTATCATACAGCATCGCGGGCAGCCCATGACTGGGGGCCTCGGCGAGCCGAACGTTTCGCGGCACCACCGTGCGATAGACCTTATCCCCGAAATGGGATACCAGTTGTGTCGAGACATCGTTGGCAAGATTGTTGCGCGGATCGAACATGGTGCGTAACAATCCCTCGATACGCAGACCAGGATTCAGACTGTCGCGTATGGTTTCTATCGTCTGCAGCAACGCTGTCAATCCTTCCAATGCGTAATATTCGCATTGCATGGGAATGATGACACCATCGGCCGCGACCAGCGCGTTGACGGTCAACATGTTCAGCGTCGGGGGGCAATCGATGATGATATAATCGTAGTGTTCCCGCACTGGTTGCAGGGCATTGCGCAAACGCTTCTCGCGGTCGGTTATATTCATCAGGGCGACCTCCGCCGCTGTCAGATCGCTATTGGAGGGAACCAGTGTATAACCGGCTTGCTCCATATGGATGGCGACATCATCGACAGAAACATCACCCAGCAAGACATCACAACTGGTGGTCTCAAGGGAATTCTTGTCAACTCCGCTGCCCATGGTGGCATTACCCTGGGGATCAAGGTCGATCAATAACACGCGACGCTTAGTCGCAACCAATGAAGCAGCAAGATTGACGCTCGTGGTCGTTTTGCCGACCCCGCCTTTTTGATTGGTTATCGCCAGGATTTTAGCCATGATTCGATCTTAACCTGTGTCAACTGCAGGCCTTGCGGCAGGACATGCGGATAATATGTCGTTGCGCTTCAAGACCCGGAATATGTACTGCAAGAACCTCGGCATTCCTCCCTGATGCCTGCAGTACTTCCAGTTCTTTTTGCGGATACTTGCCTTTCATGGTCAGCATACACCCGTTGTTCCGGCACAGGTGCTCGGTCGCGCCGGTGTAATCAATGAGTGAGGCGAATGCCCGCGAAATCACTGTATCAAACATTCGCTGCGGATGGTAATCTTGAACACGGGCGTGCGCAACGGCAATATTCCTAATCTTTAATTCCGCGATGGCCTGCGTTACGAAGCGTACCTTTTTGAGCTGGCTGTCCAGCAACACCACCTCCAGGTCCGGCAGCGCCAGCGCCAAAGGGATCCCCGGCAATCCGGCGCCGCAACCGACATCCACCATGCGTGGACCCTTGATGTAGGGGATCAATGACAGGCTGTCGAGCAGATGGCGTATGACCATCTGCCCCGGATCCTGTATTGCCGTCAAGCTATAGGTTTTATTCCACTTTCCCAACAGGGCGAGATAGTCCAGCAGTAACTCCTGGGCGTCCGGACTGACCAACAGCCCCATCTGGTTGATCCCCTTATTGAGGAGATCAGCGAGGTGTCTATTCACGCGTGTCACTGTAGCAGCATCTTATGCCGTCGATGATCAATGCAGGTTGGGTGGGTCATAAATATCAACGAATATGAAGTTAACGACTGTTATAAACATGATAGCAGCATGATTGGCGATAATCATCGCGAGTAAGGGGTTGCGGCTATCCGTCGGCCGGCAACCGGTCTAAAACGGCCACCAGCCCCTTCTCTTGTCCAGATCCGCCTGACAGGTGGCCAGTTGCCGGCTATAGCGCGATGCGTTGACCCCAACCTTGCGCGCCACCTTCAGCAGCCAGGGTTTGTTTGCGTAGGTCTTCCTGGCATATCCGCCATGGCCTTCATGATAGGCAAGGTACTGCTGCTCCGCATTCCACTTGGAGATCCCCAGTTGAGTCTGGCTGCGCTTGCCATACCAGCCAATAAAATCCACCACATCATCGAAATCATCGCGATCAGCCCATGAATTTCCAGTCTTGGTCTTGTACCAGTCCCAGGTATCATCTTTTATCTGGGCATAGCCGTAGGCCGATGACGGGCGAAACATCGGGATCACCCCCAACAGCTTGGCCCGCGGGGGTTTGGCATTCGCCATGTAACGCGATTCCTGATGGATAATGGCCATTTGTACATGGATGGGCACCCCCCACTTCTCGAAAGAGCGTTTGGCACTCCTGTACCAGTCTGGCTTCTCGTAAAAGATTTCACAGATATTTGAAAGGTTGGAGGGTTGGGCAGCATAACAGCCGGATAGCAACAAACTGACCAGCGCCGGGATCATCCATATCCCTGCCATGCCTCCAATACCGGAGAATTTGCGCTGTGGACAACGAAATACATGCATTGCCATCGAGCTTGTCGCGATCACTGCAAAGAGATCGGCTGATTATGCCGGTTACGGGACCTTAATACCAATTTTTCACGTGTCGTATCACACAGGACAGAATCCACCCGGTTCTAGGCGGTCTTGCGCGAATCACCAGTGCGTTTCTTGAGATGGACCAGCAATAACGAGATCGCTGCGGGCGTGATGCCGGATATACGACCCGCCTGTCCCAGCGTGGCCGGCCTGAAATGGGCCAGCTTCTGCCGGACTTCTGCAGAGAGTCCGCGCACCGCCGAATAATCAAGATCCACAGGCAATGGCAGTTGGTCCTGTTTGCGATGCCGCTCGATCTCCTCCTGCTGGCGATCAATATAGCCTGAATACTTTGCCTGTATCTCGACCTGGGCCGCCACCGTCTCATCGATGGTGGATGGCGTTGCCCCGGGGATGCGTGACAGCGCTGCATAGCTGACACCCGGTCGGCGCAACAGCTCAATCAACCTGTATTCACGGCTAAGCGCGGCGCCGAAGATCTCGTTTGCCAGCTTGTCGTGCAGATCGGCGGGGCGCAGCCACGTCGAATTCAAGCGCTGTTGTTCCTGTTCGATGGCGCGGCGTTTTGTTTCGAACTGCCTGAAACGATGATCATCCACCAGGCCCCGTTCATGGCCCTGGGGGGTCAGGCGCAGATCGGCATTGTCTTCGCGCAGCAACAGCCGGTACTCGGCACGGCTGGTAAACATACGATAGGGCTCCCGGGTGCCGCGGGTGATCAGGTCATCAATCAACACCCCGATATAGGCCTCGTCCCGGCGCGGACACCAGGGCTCTTTATCCTGTATGTTCAAAGCGGCATTCATGCCGGCGATCAATCCCTGTGCAGCCGCCTCTTCATAACCGGTGGTGCCGTTGATCTGGCCGGCAAAAAACAGGCCGGCGACAAGCTTTGTCTCCAGCGACGGCTTGAGATCGCGCGGGTCGAAATAATCATATTCAATCGCGTAACCTGGACGCGTGATATGCGCATGTTCGAAACCCGCTATCGATCGCACCAGTTCATACTGCACATCGAAGGGCAGGCTGGTAGAAATTCCATTGGGATAGACCTCCTGGGTATGCAGACCCTCGGGCTCGACAAAGATCTGATGCGCCCCCTTGTCGGCAAACCTCACCACCTTGTCCTCTATCGACGGGCAATATCGCGGGCCGACACCTTCGATGACTCCACTGTACATCGGTGAACGTGACAAACCATCCCGGATGATGTCATGTGTCCTTTTGCAGGTCGTGGTGATATAACAGCTGGTCTGCGGGGGATGCTGGTGTGAATCACCGAGAAAGGAAAATACCGGCACCGGGATATCTCCCCGCTGTTCGGTCATGCGGCTGTAATCCAGGCTGCGACCGTCCAGGCGCGGCGGCGTACCGGTCTTTAATCGCGCCACGCGAAACGGCAGGTCACGCAAACGCGTGGCCAGTGTGTTGGCGGGCGGATCGCCGGCGCGCCCTCCCTGGTAGTTCGACTCCCCGATATGAATTCGCCCGCCAAGAAAGGTTCCTACGGTCAATACCACGCATTGCGCCCTGAACCTTTGCCCCATTTGCGTTACCACTCCGCATACCCGTCCAGCCTCTATGATCAGGTCATCCACGGCCTGCTGAAAGAATACGAGATTCGCCTGCCTCTCGAGTACACTGCGCACCGCCTGTTTGTATAACTGCCGGTCGGCCTGGGCGCGTGTCGCGCGCACTGCCGGACCCTTACTCGCATTGAGTACGCGAAACTGGATTCCTGCGAGGTCTGCGGCATGTGCCATCAGCCCGCCTAGTGCATCGATCTCTTTCACCAGATGGCTTTTGCCGATGCCACCGATGGCCGGGTTACAACTCATCTGGCCGATTGTTTCGATACTATGGGTCAACAGCAGTGTCCTGGAGCCCATCCGTGCTGCCGCCAGCGCCGCCTCGGTACCGGCATGGCCGCCACCGATAACAATTACGTCAAAGCGATCCTCATAGATCATGTTATGCGTCTAAACCTTTTGTAATCATAGGGTTTATGTACTATATCACGCCTTCTCGCCGACGGATAACGCCGTGGCCACACATAAAGTCCGTTACCTTCCTGCCGTTAACCATAGGGTCGGGCACACCCGCTGCACGCTGTGTTTTTCAATAACTTATATATAACCCGGAAAACAACACGGACACTAGTCGCAACCAACAAGATCAATCACCGGCCACGACCATCAGCATGCAAAGACTTGTCGCCACTTCTGCAATCAAAAACGATCCGGAATCGTCACTGGAAAAGGTGATTGCTACCGTCAGGGAGATCATCCTTGGCAAGGAATCTGTCATCCGTCTTGCGCTGACCTGTATCGTTGCGCGCGGTCATCTGCTGATCGAAGACCTGCCGGGCGTTGGCAAGACAACCCTTGCTCATGTTCTGGCAAAGGTGCTTGGCCTGCAATTCCAGCGCATCCAATTCACCAGTGATATGCTGCCTGCGGATATCCTCGGCGTATCCGTCTATGATCAGGATGGCTCGGGATTCCGGTTTCACCCTGGTCCCATCTTTGCCCAACTGGTGCTGGCCGATGAGGTCAATCGTGCCACACCCAAAGCCCAGAGTGCGCTGCTCGAGGCGATGGAGGAATACCAGGTCACCACCGAGGGCCAGACCCACACCCTGCCGCAACCTTTTTTCGTGATCGCGACACAAAATCCCTCTTCCCAGGTGGGCACCTTCCCGCTGCCGGAATCCCAACTGGACCGCTTTCTCATGTGCCTTGAAATCGGTTATCCGGACCAACAGGCGGAACGTGCCTTGCTCAAGGGACGTGATCGGCGCGAGATGCTCAAGGACCTGTCACCCTGTCTGTCACCCGAGAGCCTCGTTACAATCCAGACGCACGCAGCGAACATACATGTTTCAACCGCCCTGGTGGATTATCTCCAGTCAATTCTGGAATTCAGTCGCCAATCATCGCTGTATCGCAACGGCCTGTCGCCACGTGCAGGGCTTGGCCTGTTGCGCAGCGCCCAGGCATGGGCACTGCTCAACGGGCGCAGCCATGTGGTGCCGGAAGATATCCAGCATGTCATGCCATGTGTCGTTAATCACCGCTTGCGTCCCGCGGCCGATCAGGGCCTGCCGGCAAACGCCAATCTTGCTGAACACCTGTTGACTGTGCCTGTACCATGACATGGGCTTGTCAATATCAGCACTAAACCGTTATATCCCCAAGTTTCTGCGTAGTGAACGGCGCGTCTCTTCGACGCGCACAAGGCCCGTTGTTCTGTCGCAGCAGCGGATCTTTATCCTGCCGACTCGCTACGGGGTAATATTCGCACTGTTGCTGTTTGTCATGCTGGTCGGCTCGACCAATTACAGCAACAGCCTCGGGTTTCTCCTGACGTTTCTGCTGGCAAGTCTGGGAATGATTTCCATACTGCACGCGTATCGAAATCTAGCCCGGCTCACCGTTCATGCGGGGAAGGCCCCGAGGGTGTTCTGCGGCCAACAGGCCAGATATGTGCTGCAGGTCGATAACCATCACAAGCAGAATCGATACGCAATCATGCTACATCTCGCGCAGCAGGCGCCCGTCATGATTGATGTGATGGGGAACAGCACAGTGAACGTTGAACTGACGCAACCCGCGACACGCCGCGGCTGGCTGCCCATCAGCACCGTGACCATTGCCACACGTTATCCACTCGGTCTGGTACAAGCCTGGTCGCATCTGAATCTTATGACTAAGTGTCTGGTATATCCACGCCCGGCTATGTCAAGTATGACCTTGCCAGCATCCAGCGCCGACAAAGGGGATAACAAGCCGTCTCACAAGTCCGGTAGTGATGATTTTCTCGGTTTTCGCAATTATCATCCCGGTGATTCACCACGTCATGTCGACTGGAAGGCCGTTGCACGCGGCCAGGAGTTGCTGACCAAACTATTTTCCGACAGCGAATCCCGGGAACAATGGTTCGACTGGGAGGATGTGCAGGGTCTCGAAACGGAGGAGCGTCTCAGTCAGTTGTGTCGCTGGATTATCGATGCGGATGCCGCTGGCTGTCGTTATGGGTTGAGGTTACCCGGTACCCGGATCGACATCGGTCTCGGAGCGGATCATAAACACCGCTGCCTTGAAGCACTGGCCCTGCTTGAGGCAACTGAATGAAACGTGCGCCGGCCATTGACGATCGCCCTGTCAGCAAGGAGACCGTTACCTGGCTGATGTTCGCGCTCGCGCTCGCGCTCGCGCCCCATGTCATGCACCTGCCTGTCATCATCAGCGTGTTCTGTATCCTGTTTGGTATCTGGCGACTGATGGCTGCACATTATGCCTGGTCTTTGCCCGGCAACACGACCCGTATCGTGTTAACCGTCGCAGCAATCGGAGGGCTCTATCTCTGTTTCGGCACACTCTTTGGCCGGGATTCCGGTTTTGCCATGCTGGCAATCATGCTGGGACTCAAGCTGCTCGAAATGCAGTCTGCACGCGATGCCATGCTGGTGATCTTTCTGGGATATTTCCTGGCTATCACCACGGTGATCTACAGCCAGTCGATCGTGATCGCTATATATATGCTGACGGTCGCCCTGGTCATTACAGCCACATTGATCGGCCTGAATCAATACAACCAGGCCCGACGCGGCGTCCTCTATATTCCCCTGGCGGGTAAATTGTTCCTTCAGGCAATACCACTGACGTTGTTGATGTTCGTATTGTTCCCGCGCATGCCGGGACCCCTGTGGGGGTTTCCGGAAGATACGGGTAACAGCCATACAGGACTGTCCGATACGATGTCGCCCGGCAGCATCAGCAGGCTGGGTAAGTCCGACGCGGTCGCATTCCGTGTTAAATTTGCAGGCGATGTCCCTCCCGCACCATTGAGATACTGGCGGGGTCCGGTGTTGTGGTATACCGATGGTAAAAAATGGAGTCCGTCGGCCACCGCGAATTCGCATGACATGCTGCCGGCCGACGTGAAATACGAAGGGTTGGGCACCCCTGTAACCTATACCATTACCCTTGAACCACACAATGAAAACTGGCTCTATGCGCTTGACCTGCCCGCCACTATTCCCGACAGCGCTCAACTGACTCACGATTACCAGTTACACAGGAGGGCGCCCGTGGTCAGTCTGTTGCGTTATGAGATGACGTCTTATCCGAATTACCGCGCCAACAGTATTACCATGAATGAATGGCTGCGCGGCCTGCAGTTGCCGGCAAACGCCAATCCTCGCGCACGTGCACTGGGTGAATCCTGGGCGGCGTCCAACAGTTCCAAGGCCGCAATCGTGCGACACGCCCTGCATTATTTCAACGAGCAACCGTTTACCTATACGCTGAACCCGCCCTTGTTAAAAGGCGACCCCGTGGACCAGTTTTTGTTCGGGACACGCAAGGGTTTTTGCGAACACTTTGCCGCAGGGTTTACCGTGCTGATGCGCGCAGCCGGCATACCGACCCGTGTCGTGACCGGCTATCAGGGTGGAGAATACAACCCCCTGGGCGATTACCTGATTGTACGCGATGCGGATGCCCATGCCTGGACCGAGGTCTGGCTGGAAGGAAGCGGCTGGGTCCGTATCGATCCTACGGCGGCCGTTGCGCCCGAGCGGGTGGAGCATGGTATCGACAGTGCACTGGCGAGCGAGCGTAGCGGTGAAAAATTCAGGGTTCTTGATAATGACGTGCTCACCGGTCTGTGGCAACAACTTCGCTACAGCTGGGATACGGTCAACAACGTCTGGAACCAATGGGTGCTGGGTTACGGGTCGTCCCTGCAATCCGAATTCCTGTCAAACCTCGGAATCAAATCTTGGCGGGGAATGACGCTGTGGCTGGCGGCAGGTCTCGGTATCATCATCTTCATTACAGCCGTTGTGCTGTTAACGAACCTGCGCACAGTGCAGGATCCCGTGCAGAGTGAATACCACCGCTTTTGTAACAAGCTTGGCCGTCGCGGCATGCGCCGTTCGCCCTCGGAAGGGCCGCTCGATTATGCTGCACGCGTATCTACACTCAGGCCCGAGCTTGCCTCGGACATCCAGATCATCAGCAAGCTCTATACCAACCTGCGCTATGGTACTCACTTCTCGCCCCAACGTCTGCGTCGCCTGCGCAACAGGGTGCGCACCTTCCGGCCCTGATTAAAGTCAGATACGCATGGCTATTTTCCGATACAAAAACTGGCGAATATCCTTCCCAGCAGGTCATCCGGGGTAAACTCACCCGTGATCTCGTTAAGGGCGTTTTGCGCCTGGCGCAGATCCTCCGCCAGCAGATCGCCCGCGTGTTCCGCCAGTCGTTGTTGCGCCTGTTCGAGAAAATGCAGCGCACGATTCAGTGCGTCCAGGTGACGGCGCCTGGCGATGAAACTCCCTTCTCCAGCAGACCGCAGGCCGGCGCATTCCTTGAGATGCCGGCACAGCAGTTCGATGCCCGCACCGGTCCTGGCCGAGATCATCACCTCGCTGCGATGCATGTCATTAACATCGTGATCGATGAGCGATGCGCGCCTGCCCGACAGATCGATCTTGTTGCGTACCAGGGTATAGGGCCTGTCAGGCAGTTGTTGTTCGAATTGTTGCACAAACGCAGCGGACGCGGGTTCGTTGTCATCGACGACCAGCAACACGCGATCGGCGCGTTTGATCTCATCCCACGCGCGACCGATGCCAATCTTTTCGATGGCATCGGCATGGTCATGCAGTCCCGCCGTATCGATGATGTGTAACGGCATACCGTCTATAGTGATCTGTTCGCGTAGCACATCACGAGTGGTGCCGGGCTGGTCTGTCACAATCGCGCGATCATACCGCGCCAGGCGATTCAACAGACTCGACTTGCCCGCGTTCGGTCTGCCGGCGATCACAACGTTCATGCCTTCGCACATCAGACGTCCCTGTTCCGCAGTCGACAACACCTGCTCTAAAGTTTGCATAGTTTTCACCAGCCGATTCTCGATATGACCTTCGTCCAGAAAGTCGATCTCCTCATCGGGAAAGTCGATCGCCGATTCGATATACATTCGCAACTCAATCAGTTGCTGCACCAATTCCCGTATCCGGCGCGAGAATTCACCCTGCAGCGAGTGGATGGCCGATTGCGCAGCCTGTGCCGAGGCACTGTCAATCAGGTCGGCAATCGCCTCGGCCTGGGCAAGATCGATCTTGTTATTCAGAAAGGCGCGCAGTGAAAACTCCCCCGGCCGGGCGAGTCGCGCACCGAGCGCCATGACGCGCCGTAATAGTAAATCCATCACGACCGGCCCGCCATGGCCGTGCAGTTCCAGGATATCCTCGCCGCTGAATGAGTGCGGCGCGGGAAAGTAGAGCGCGACACCCTTGTCAATGACCCGCTGGGCTTCATCACTGAAGTCATGCAACTGCGCGCGTCTCGGTGACGGCACATGACCCAGCACAGCAACGGCAATGTCCTTCACCAGTGGCCCGCTGATCCTGATAATGCCGATACCACCGCGCCCGGGCGGCGTAGCAACAGCTGCGATGGTATCGTTTGCGAGTTCCATGCGGGATTACTAATGCGGTCGACTCATGATGTCCACCATGCGGACATGAAGACGGGAATTACGTGGGCTTTGCAGCCGCCTTTTCGATACGGCGGGTGATATACCATTGTTGCAGTATCGACAACATGCTGTTGGCAACCCAGTACAGGACCAGCCCGGAAGGAAAAAAGGCAAAGAAAGCGGTAAAGATGATCGGCAACATCTTCATGACCTTGGCCTGGATCGGATCAGGTGGCGCCGGATTCAATTGTTGTTGTAAAAACATGGTGGCGCCCATCAACAGCGGCAGGATGTAGTAGGGGTCCTTCACCGACAGGTCGTTTATCCAGAACATGAAGGGCGCCTGGCGCAACTCCACGCTTTCCAGCAACACCCAGTACAATGAGATAAAGACCGGGATCTGTACCAGGATCGGCAGGCATCCGCCGAGCGGATTGATCTTTTCCTTTTTGTACATCTCCATCATCGCCTGACTCATACGCTGACGGTCATCGCCATAACGTTCTCGCAGTGACTGAATCTTGGGTTGCATACGTCGCATGTTAGCCATGGACTTATAACTGGTCTCGGAAAGCTTGTAAAAAGCCAGTTTGATGATCAGTGTCAGAATGATGATCGACCAACCCCAGTTGCCGATAAGGCCATGGATCTTTTCAAGTAACCAGAACAACGGCTGCGCGATCACGGTCAACACGCCGTAGTCCACCGTAAGTTTCAAGCCGGGGGCAACCTTTTCCAGACGATGTTGTTCCTTGGGACCGATATAGATCCGGCTTTGAAAATTACCGCTATCCCCCGCGTTGATCGTAACCTCGGGTGAGACCAGGCCCAGTATATAGGGCCTGTCAGCGGGCGCCTTGGAGTAATAGTGATCTTCCTGATCCCTGCTCGGAATCCAGGCACTCAGAAAATAGTGCTGGATCATGGCCGCCCAGCCGTTTTTGATATCACGACTTAGGTCCTTGTCTTCCATGGCATCGAACTTGATCTTCTGGTATTTGTCCTCTTCGCTGTAGATCACTCCACCTGTATAGGTATAGATGAACCTGCTCTTTTCATCTTCACCGGGCTTGCTACGCTGGAATTGGTTATATTGATGACCCTTCCATGCAGCGGTGGAATCGTTATGAACCTCGTGAGCAACGTCGATCACATAGCTATTACGGTGAAACGTAAAAGTCTTTATAACACTGATCCCCGACGGACCTGTCCACTTCAGCGGTACCGTGAGCTGCTGTGCAGCATTCGCCAGGCGGTATTCAGTGCGCTCGGCGCTATAACGGGCATGATGGTCCGGAGCCTGCTGTCTCTGTTGTGATAACAATCCGCTCTGGGCGATGAAGATATGTTGCCCCTTGTCCTGCATAAGCTGGAACGGCACGTTGGGTGAGTCCCTTGAAACCGGATATTCAATCAGATCCGCCTGTCGTAAATCGCCGCCGAGAGTGTCAATCTCTACATCCAGCAGGTCGGTCACAACATGTATGCGTTGCGCGGATTTCAATGCCTCAGGAGGCCCGGCAGGCGTCTCAGGGGTGGAGGCCGTTTGCTCCGTCATTGTTTGAATTTCATCCGGTGGCGATACGGGGACATCGGAGGAAGCCGGTGCCGGCGATTCGTTCGCCGTTGCCGGTTGGGAAGTCGTCTCATGTTCACCGAAATCCCTTTGCCATGCCTGCCATAACATCAGCAATACAAATGACAACGCAAAAAACAGGATGATCCGCTGATTATCCATGAGGTACTTGTGGCTGTTTCACAGGATGATCTGGTACCTCATCAATGCCACCCGGATGCCACGGGTGGCATTTCAGCAGCCTGCGGATGGCCAATGCACCACCGTGTATAACTCCGTATCTTCGGAGTGCCTCCTGGGCATAACATGAACATGTGGGGAAAAACCTGCAACTATGCCCCAGCACTGGACTCAGGACATATCGATAGACGCGGATTATACCGATTAGGATTTGTCGCATTGACCTATTTCACTCCAGAGCCTGGACAATGTCACCCGTAACTGATCGTCGGACTTCTTTGCTATGCCGGGTTGCCCGATAATGATGATGTCATAACCCCCGAGCGATGCCTGATTAAGGCGAAAGCTTTCCCGTACAACACGCTTGAAATGATTGCGTGAGACAGCTTTTTTCGAGTACCGCTTTGAGATGATCAGGCCGAGACGCGCTGCATCCGAATCATTGGACCGAACCAGCGCGGTCACGCCATTACCGGCAAATTTTCTTGCATCGTTAAAGACATGCTGATAATCGAGTGGCTTGGTAAGTCGGCGACGCTTGGTCAGGCGTTTACTGGCGGCGCGCAATACGACATCACAGCATTGATTATGCGCTAAGGCGAGCACGCCCTTTTGCACGGCGACGCTTTATGATCGAACGGCCCGCGGCCGTTTGCATGCGCGCCCTGAAACCATGCGCGCGCTTTCGTTTTAAATTACTTGGTTGAAACGGTCTCTTCATAACACATTAATAATTTCCGATGTTGCGGTGCGGCCTGTACAGTTCAAAAAGACGGTTAAAATACTCGTGTTTTGGGGGTCGTGTCAATATTTCGTTAATTATAAAGATAAAATATCAGGTGTGGATTACCTCACTGATCAGGTATACACTTCATGTTCTTTGTCATCATGAGAGATCGTTTGAGGGAGTGACGACAGTGGGGATTTCTCTATGGAAAAGATGCCTGGATCACCTCGAAGGTGAGCTCAGCGCACAACAATTCAATACCTGGATCAGACCATTACATGCCGTAGAAGAAAGCGATACCCTGCGATTGCTGGCACCAAACCGCTTTGTACTGGATTGGGTCAATGACCGTTTTATGGGGACGATTTCAGACTACATCGCACAGCTTAGAAACGGCCAGGGTCCGCAGGTCTCACTCGAGATCGGCAGCAAACAGGCCGCGCCGTTAGACATTACAAACACTGCAGCACCTGGCCCTAAAAATAACGCGGGCGGATCGGATTTCAGACGCAACAATAACTACCCCGAGGTTACATATGTCTCCTGCCTGAGATCGGAATTTACCTTCGACAACTTTGTCGAGGGCAAATCAAACCAACTGGCCCGTGCCGCATCGATCCAGGTGGGTGAAAATCCCGGAGGCGCCTACAACCCCCTGTTCATTTACGGCGGCGTCGGGCTCGGGAAGACCCACCTGATGCATGCCATCGGCAACCTGATCGTCCAGCGCAATCCGTCATCCAAGGTTATCTATATCCATTCGGAACGCTTCGTCGGTGATATGGTCAAGGCCCTGCAACATAATGCTATCAATGACTTCAAACGATATTACCGCTCCGTCAATGCCTTGTTAATCGATGACATCCAATTCTTTGCCGGCAAAGAACGATCACAGGAGGAGTTCTTTCATACCTTCAATTCACTGCTCGAGGGACAAAGCCAGGTCATCATGACCTGTGACCGTTACCCGAAAGAGGTCGGGGGACTGGAAGAACGGCTAAAATCACGATTCGGCTGGGGTCTGACCGTTGCCATCGAGCCGCCCGAGCTCGAAACCTGTGTTGCAATCCTGAAAACCAAGGCCAGTCAGATGAATGTCGAGCTCCCCAATGATGTGGCGTTCTTCATCGCCAAGCGTATTCGTTCCAATATCCGCGAGCTGGAAGGGACCCTGCGACGGGTGATCGCCAATTCACGTTTCACGGGACTACCGATCACGCTGGACCTCGCCAAGGAGGCACTCAAGGACCTGTTGGCATTGCAAGATAAGCTGGTGACTATCAGCAACATACAGAAAACGGTGGCCGATTATTACAAGATCCGGGTCGCCGACCTGTTGTCAAAGCGCCGTTCACGTTCCGTTGCCCGACCACGGCAGCTCGCCATGGCGCTTGCTAAGGAATTGACGACCCACAGCCTGCCGGAGATCGGTGATGCATTTGGTGGACGTGACCACACCACGGTCCTACATGCCTGTCGAAAGATCAAGGAGTTACGTGATTCAGACATGCGGGTCAGTGAGGATCATACAAACCTGTTAAGATCCCTATCGACATGATCGGGATATCCTGTGTATCGATTTACCGTTGTGGATAAGTCCGGCTATAACCACAGCTTACCCACACTCACAAAACCCGGTCTACCGTCTTTATGCACAGGATTATACTACGTTAATTAACTGATTTATATAAAAACTTTTGAAATCCGGGGCAGATTGCGCAAAGCCTAATAACTATAAACATAAATATATAAATATGAAATTTACTATAGATCGTGAAGCACTCATCAAACCCTTACAGACGGTAAGCGGTGTCGTCGAACGCCGCCAGACCTTGCCAGTGTTATCAAACGTACTGGTAAAGATAACCTCTGACCAGCTTTCCATGCTGGCTACTGATCTCGAGGTTGAAATGCAGGCACAGGCCTCGGTCAAAGAGGCAAAACCGGGGGAGATAACCCTTCCGGCAAGAAAATTCATGGATATATGCCGCGCATTGCCGGAGAACTCCAAAATCGAGGTGAATATTGATGACAGCCGCGCGGTCATCCGTTCGGGGAAAAGCCGGTTTGTCCTGTCAACCTTGCCAGCAGCAGAGTTCCCAAATATGGAGACGAGCAAGGATGTTCTGTCATTTTCCATACCACAGGGCGTGTTAAGACATAGCATCGAGCGTACCCATTTCGCCATGGCGCATCAGGATGTTCGCTATTATCTCAACGGCATGTACCTGGAAACGACCAATGACCTGATTCGCATGGTCGCCACGGACGGTCATCGACTGGCACTCTGTGAGACAGGAATAAAGATAAAAACAAAGGAAAATCAAAATATTATAATACCAAGGAAGGGTGTGCAGGAACTCCTGAGACTCCTCAGTGATGGTGATGAACCGGCACAGGTACAGCTGGGTGCGAATTACATCAGGATTACCACGGACGGTAACGCTTTTACCTCGAAACTGATCGATGGACGGTTTCCGGATTATCAGAATGTCGTGCCTGACGGAGGTAGCAAACATATTACCTGTTCACGGGCCGTATTGCGGCAGGCCTTGAACCGTGTCTCCATCCTGTCCAATGAAAAATACCGGGGTATACGCCTGCAATTTACCAAGGGGTTACTGAGGATCTTCGCACATAACCCTGAGCAGGAAGAGGCAGAGGAGGAAGTGGCGATTGACTATGACGGTGACAATCTCGAGATTGGATTCAATGTAAACTATCTGCTCGATGCCATCACTGCAGGTACATCTGAGCAGGTCGAACTGCATCTGACGGATCCAAACAGCAGTTGTCTCATCCAGGGTGCCAGCGAAAAAGACTGTAAATATGTGGTCATGCCGATGCGGTTATAGGCAACTAACCCCGCTTGACAAGGTCAAATCCCAGAACAGGCGCCCATGATGATGACTTCCAGCTACCCTAATTTCGAGAATGTCGTTACTAGATCTCAAGGTTAATAATGTCAGAAACCTCAAAAAGGTCGAGATTAATCCCGCTCCACATATAAACCTTATTTACGGCCCGAATGCCAGCGGCAAGACCAGTCTGCTGGAATCCATCTATGTCCTTTCCAGGGGCAAGTCATTTCGTACCCATCATCTTGCGCACGTTATCAACCGCGAAAGCAACATGTTCACGATAACCTCGTGCGTAGCCACGCACGAAGGTCACAGGACACGGCTCGGTATCGAGCATACGGAAGGGAGATCCAGGATGAAGGCGGAGGGCGCCCCGCTTAAAAGAGCCTCGGAACTGGCCGGCTATCTGCCGGTGATCATCATAAACCAAGAATACAGTCAATTTTTTAATCTGGGTCCCAAGTCTCGCCGCAGATTCCTGGATTGGGGCGTGTTCCACGTGGAACCATCATTTTTGACCCTCTGGCGTCGCTATAACCGCGCCTTGAGACAACGTAATGTGCTGTTACAGGACTCAAGGCGCGCTGCCTCCACCGGATCATGGGATGATGAACTCGACTATGCTGCCGAAAGGCTGGATACGCTCAGGTCAAACTATGTACAAAGGTTAACCGATCTGTGCCAGGCATATTTCAGTCGCCTGTTCAACGATGAGACCGTGTTTTCCATCCATTACAGACGGGGTTGGCAGGATGGCGCGAGGCTTTCCACCATCCTGAAGCAGTCATTTGCCAGGGACAGGGCGCTGGGCTATACACACTCCGGCCCTCATCGAGCAGATCTGAGAATCATGCTCCGGGCAAGGCCCGCCCAGGAGTTGGTCTCTCGGGGCCAGCTAAAGCTGCTGGTTTATACCCTGTACCTTGCTCAGGCAAGCCTTTTTCAGGAAATAACTGGCCGACCCTGTATAATCCTCGCAGACGACATCGGTGCGGAACTCGATGCAACCCGGATGTCATCCTTGATGAATCTGATTCAGGAGATGGGGGTACAGGTCTTTGTGACCATGACCGAGCGGGACCGCGAGATCTATCGGGAAGGTCCGGTACAAAAAATGTTCCACGTGGAACATGGATGGATAAAAGAAGTGATATAATGGATATTTTGCTTGAAAGAGATGCCCAATGAGCACTAAACAAAGTTACGATTCCTCGCATATCAAGGTCTTACGAGGACTGGATGCGGTCCGTAAACGCCCCGGGATGTATATCGGGGATACCGATGACGGCAGCGGTCTGCATCATTTGGTATTTGAGGTCGTCGATAACGCAATCGATGAAGCCTTGGCAGGGTATTGCAGCGAGATCTCCGTGACGATTCACAGTGATGATTCAATTACGGTCTCAGATAACGGTCGCGGCATCCCGGTGGACATACACTCGGAGGAAGGCCGATCCGCGGCTGAAGTGATCATGACCGTGCTACACGCGGGCGGTAAATTTGACGAGAATTCATATAAGGTGTCCGGTGGCCTGCATGGTGTTGGCGTATCCGTTGTCAATGCGCTGTCAGAGTATCTGCGGATGACCATCCATCGCGACGGCTCGATACATCAACAGGAGTTTCGAATGGGGGTGCCTACGGCCCCGCTGAAGGTTGTCGGTAGCAGCGACCAGACCGGGACCGAGATCAGGTTCAAGCCCAGTTCCGAAGTCTTCACCAATACCGAATATCACTATGACATCCTTTCCAAGCGCTTGAGAGAGCTGTCATTTCTCAATTCAGGTGTATGTATAAAACTGGTCGATGATCGCTATGAAAAGAGCGATACCTTTGAGTATGAGGGAGGGATTCGGGCCTTTGTCGAACACCTGAATCGGAACAAGACCCCCTTGCATGAGAATGTGATCTATTTCAAGACCGAAAAGGATAACGTTGGTGTGGAAGCCGCGTTGCAGTGGAATGATTCGTATCAGGAAAATATCTTCTGTTTTACCAATAACATACCACAGGGTGACGGTGGTACACATCTGGCAGGTTTGCGCGGTGCCCTGACCCGAACGCTCAATCAGTATATTGAAAACGAGGGCAGCGCCCGCACTGCCAAGGTCAGTGTCATCGGCGATGACACACGTGAGGGTCTTACCGCGGTCCTGTCTGTCAAGGTGCATGACCCGAAATTCTCCTCCCAGACCAAAGACAAGCTCGTGTCGTCGGAGGTTAAGTCGGTGGTCGAATCCATCACGGCGGAAAAGCTGCAAGAATATCTACTGGAAAATCCGCCCGCCGCCAAAGCGATTACTGGCAAGATCATCGACGCGGCACGCGCCCGTGAAGCAGCGAGAAAGGCCCGTGAGATGACCCGTCGCAAGGGTGTCCTCGATATTGCCGGATTACCGGGTAAGCTGGCGGATTGTCAGGAAAAGGATCCGGCGTTATCGGAATTGTTTCTGGTCGAGGGGGACTCGGCCGGCGGGTCAGCCAAGCAGGGCAGGGATCGGCGCTTCCAGGCCATTTTACCTCTCAAAGGCAAGATACTGAATGTAGAAAAAGCCAGATTTGACAAGGTGTTATCTTCGGTCGAGATCGGGACATTGATCACCGCTCTAGGTTGTGGGGTGGGCAAGGAGGAATATAATCCGGACAAGCTGCGCTATCATCGGGTCATCATCATGACCGATGCCGATGTCGATGGTTCGCACATCCGGACCCTATTGTTAACCTTCTTTTATCGCCAGATGCCAGAACTGATCGAACGCGGTCACCTGTATATCGCGCAACCACCCCTTTTTAAGGTCAAGCGTGGCAAGCAAGAGCGATATGTGAAGGACGAAACCGAATTGAACACTTAC
>CAZSAK010000003.1:0-158494 GCA_964605155.1 uncultured Chromatiaceae bacterium
ACGAACTGTGAACCGTCCCAGACAAGGGCGTGTAACCAGTTGGAGGTATTGGATGTCTGTTGGGTCCAGTCGGCCCCATTAAGGCTTGTCAGGACGGTTCCCTGTTCACCGACGGCCACATACAGCGAGCCGTTCCACAGGACATCCTCCAGTTTGATCCGCGAACCGGAAATGATGGACGACCAGTTGATACCGTCCGTACTGGTGAGAAGCGCACCATTCTGGCCAACCGTAATCAACTGACTGCCATCCCATGTAATCCCTTTCAGGGTATTGGTGGTGCCCGCGGTCTGCGCCGTCCATGTGACACCGTCGGAACTGGTGATGATCGAGCCGCTGTCTTCGGTGACAAACTGCAACTGTGTCTCATCCCAGGTAATTCGGGGTGCGCCCACGGCTATAAATTGAGTACCGTCCCACGTTACGGCATGTAAGCGATTAGGCGGTGCGAATATCGAGGGATCACTGTCGAGGTCGGTATCCTGATCCGTCCAGGTGATCCCGTCCGGACTGGTCAGAACCGCGCCGATCAGCGTAGTACTGGTTTCGACAGTGCCGGTGGTGGATGGATCATCGGTAACGATCGTCGCCGATTTCTGTCCCACCACGACAAACCGGGTTCCGTTCCAGACAAGATCGTTGAGGTTGTAGTTAACGCCCGATGTCTGTGCGGTCCAGATGATACCATCGGGACTGGTGAGGATCACACCCCCTTCGCCGACGATTACGAATTGACTGCCATTCCAGACAATACCATGGAGTTCATTCTCTGTATTGGAGGTCAGTAGCGGCAGGTTCCAGTTCGTCCCGTCGGGACTCGTTACAACGGTTTCCCTGTCGCCGACGATGACATACTGACTGCCGTTCCACACCACACTGTTCAATGCCAGGGTGGTGCCGGATGTTTGGCTGGTCCAGGTGATGCCGTCCGGGCTGGTCAGGATGATCCCGCCGGCACCGATGACAATGAACTCGGTGCCGTTCCAGTCAACGCTCGTCAACCGGAATGTCGTGCCCGATACTCGTGCGGTCCAGGTGATGCCGTCCGGACTGGTCAGGATTGTGCCCGCATCACCAACGGCCACGTGAAGGGCGCCATTCCAGATACTGTCGATAAGGCGTCGTGGCGTGCCCGAAGTCTGCTGGGTCCAGGTGATGCCGTCGGGACTGGTCAGGATGATAGTGACATTGGGTGCAACAGACCTGTCGACACCCCCGACGATCACGTATTGGCCACCGTCCCACACGATGTCATTGAGCTGTACCGGTTCGGTCAGGCCGGAAGCCTGTATCGTCCAGGTGATGCCGTCGGGACTGGTCAGGATCAGGGCCTGATCACCGATCGCGACATATTCACCGTTGCCGGGTTCCCAGATAATATTCAACAGTACTACGGTGGTGCCGGAGGTACGGCTTGTCCAGGTGATGCCGTCGGGACTGGTGAGGATAATTCCACCAGAGCCGACAATCGCAAACTGTGAGCCGTTCCAGACAATCCTGTTCAAGGTTTCAGTTGTGCCCGATGTCTGCAGCGACCAGGTGAACCCATCCGTACTGCCGATGATCGTGCCGACATCGCCCACGGCAACGAAGCGTGTACCGTTCCAGATAACATGGCGCAGATTTTCCTGGGTGTTCGAGGTTTGTACCGCCCAGTTCGTACCGTCGGCGCTGGTCATCACGATGCCATCAGAACCGACGGCGACAAACAGCGTGCCATTCCAGATCACATCATTGATCTTTTCGAGTGTTTCGGGTTCGCGTTGTGTCCATGTCATGCCGTCGGGGCTTGTCATGATGATGCCGGTGGTGCCGATGGCGACATACAGCGAACCGTTCCATGCGACATCGATGAATTTTTTCAGGATGCCAGCGTTCTGCTCCGTCCAGGTAACGGCATCGGGACTTGTCAGGATCTCCCCGCGTTCACCGAGCGCGACAAACCGGGTTGTATTCGCAGTGATGGCATAAAGGATGTTGGCGGTACCTGACGTTTGTACCGTCCAGTTGACACCGTCGGGACTGGAAAGAATCGTACCCGCGAATCCGGTAATTACAAACTGCGACGTCGTGTTATCCCAGGTAATACCGTGAAGCGTGTCCTGTGTGTTCGAGGTCCGGCTGGTCCAGGTGACCGCATCCGGACTGGTGAGGACGGTGCCTTGTTCTCCGACCGCAATATATTGCGAGCCGTCCGCAGCGATATCCCTGAGCCAGTTGGTAGTGCCGGATGTCTGGCTGCTCCAGGTGATGCCGTCCGGGCTGGTCAGGATGACGCCATTCTTACCGGCTGCGACGAATTGACCGTTGTCCCAGACCAGGCCATAGAGGGGTTGGGTGGTTCCGGATGACCGGCTGGTCCAGGTGATAGCATCGGTGCTGGTCAGGATGGAACCGTTTGCGCCGGTCGCGACAAACTGTGTACCATCCCATGCGATCCCGTAAAGCGGTTTTACTGTTCCCGAATTGCGTGAGGTCCAGGCGGTGCCGTTATTGCTGGTGAGGATGTTGCCGCCATCTCCCGTGGCGACGAATTGCGCCCCGTTCCAGACGATACTCCACAGGTTGCTGGAGGTGCCTGAGGTACGGGATGTCCAGCTGATCCCGTCGGCACTCGTCAGGATGCTGCCGTTGTCGCCGACAGTGACGAACAGGCCGTTGCCGAAGACTGCGTGCTGAAGGTTATTGCCCTGGGGTACGGGATTGACCCATGTCCAGTTGACACCCGCGGCGAGACTGATAGGAGAGCTGAGGCAGAAGAACAGTGCGAGACTGATCAGGGAGATTGAAGGTGTACCCGGTTTACGCCACATCATTCATTATTCGCCGCTTTATTTCTGTGGACGGATGGCAATTGTAACAAACAATTACTATTTATACAGTAATTTTACCCCTCTCCGCCTGATGCCATACAGTTGTGTCAGGACAGCAGCTTACGCAGGTTTTCCATGTAAACCTTTTCATCCGGCAGGGTGTTGTCGCGCTGTGCCTGCCATATCATCTCGGCAAGACATTCCATCATCCGGTGTTCGGTTTCGTGTGCGTCATCAAGGCGGCCCGTAAGGGTTGTATAGATATCGACGATACCCTCAGGCCGACGGCTTGCCAGTTGTTCATGAATCGCAATGTGCATGCTCATGTGCAGGAAGGGATTGGTCTGTCCGACTTCAGGCAGGTAATCACGATCAAGCGAGGCGTCCTGATCGTTCAACACCTCATGGTATTCGGGATGGTGACGGATGATCTCTGCAATCATCTTCTCGAGCGGTTCCATCGGGACATGTTGTTGCTGTTTCCTCCATGCCTCGAAGAACATCCTTCTCAGCTGATTGCGGTCATGACCCGTAAACATATCGCAATCCCTGGTTGCAATGTGCGCTGGAACTAGTCAATCACTTTGGCCTTGTATTCACACAGGTCTTCAATGATACAGGCACCGCAACGCGGCTTGCGGGCGGTGCATATATAGCGGCCGTGCAGGATCAGCCAGTGATGGGCGTCGTGCCTGAATTCCTGCGGGGTAAACTTCAGCAATTTGTCTTCCACCTCCCGAACGTTCTTACCCTGTGCCAGACCGGTACGATTCGCAACGCGGAAGATATGGGTGTCCACCGCGATGGTCGGTTGCCCGAATGCCGTATTGAGGATGACGTTCGCAGTCTTCCTGCCGACGCCGGGCAGGGATTCCAGGGCCTCGCGGTCGGCAGGAACCTTGCCGCCATATTTATCCACCAGGATCCTGCAGGTCTTGAGAATATTCGCCGCCTTGCTGTTATAAAGGCCGATCGTCCTGATATATTGTTTCAGGCCGTCTTCACCCAGCTTTAGAATGGCGCGTGGTGTATTGTTCTGTTTGAACAGGACCTCTGTGGCCTTGTTGACTCCCTTGTCGGTCGCCTGGGCGGACAGTATCACGGCGATCAACAGTTCAAACGGTGTCGAATAGTGGAGTTCCGTCGTGGGTCGGGGATTTGCCTGCTTCAGGCGCTGGAATATCTGGCGGCGTTTTTCCGGATTCATGGGCAACCGCCTTGATGCACCGCCCGACAGAATAAGACAGTCAGTATGCGGATCTATGCCGTTGCACCGGCGTCGACGGGCATCGTCTGAACGGTTGCGGGTTCGGGTTTCCTGCGTGCATCGATGACATTCTTGATCGCGATCAGTAAGCCGAGGCCCAGAAAGGCACCTGGTGGCAGGACCGCAAGCAGAAAACCTTCATAATTATCGAACACCGTTATCGTCAGCCAGTGGCCTGCCTCACCGAACATCAGATTGGCGTGGGCGAACAAGGTACCCTGTCCCAGCAGTTCACGCATCGCGCCCAATGTGACCAGTACGCCGGTAAAGCCCAGACCCATCGTAAAGCCGTCAACAAAGGATGGACCAACCGCGTTTTTCGAGGCGAATGCCTCGGCACGCGCAATGATGGAACAATTGGTGACGATCAGGGGTATGAAGATACCGAGGATGTTATACAGTTCGTGGAAGAAGGCATTCATGGCGAGTTCGATCGCCGTGACGAACGAGGCGATGACAAGCACGAAGACAGGTATACGGATCTCGGGCCGGACCGCATTGCGGATCAAGGAGACCGTCACGTTGGAAAGCACCAGTGTCAACATCGTTGCAAGTCCCAGTCCCAGACCGTTGATGACGGTATTGGTAACGGCCAGCAACGGACACAGGCCGAGGATCTGCACCAGTGCCGGATTGTTGCTCCAGAGGCCGTCGCGGATGATTGTCGGGTAGCTAACCTGGGTCATGTGCGGTATCCGTAGAGTCCTTGTGGGTTATGAACAACTCGTCTCTGTGACTCTTGAAATATTGTAAACTATTATATACCGCCTTGACCACTGCCCGGGGCGTGATAGTGGCGCCGGTAAACTGGTCGAAAATGCCACCATCGCGCTTCACATGCCAGCCGAGTTCGTCGGGACTGCCCAGCGAATGTCCATGAAAACCCTTGATCCAGTCCGATTTGTCGACATCTACGGCATCACCGAGACCGGGCGTTTCATGATGGGATATCACCCGTACACCGAAGATGTTGCCATGATATCCGATTGCCACCAGTAGTTTGATGGTGCCGTTGTAACCATCGGGGGCGATGGGCGTGAGGATCGCGGCAACGGGCTTACCGTCCTTTCTCGCCCGATAGACCGTTACCGGTTTGTTGGTGCCGAGAAATTCCTTCGAGGTCACGGTAATGGTATCGGATGGCAGATCATTGTCATACATGGCCGGCGGCACCATGGTATGCAGACTGCGTAACAACGCCTCGCGTTCGTTGACGGCGATGCGTTCGTCGGTCCTGTCATAGGTGTATGCAACCATGCCGGTACCGATGATGGCGAAGATACCCAGCAAAACGGCCGTAACCATCATGTGCCGGATGATCATGTGTGCTACTCCTTATGCCCGAAGACACGGGGCTTGAAGTAGTAGTCGATGACGGGTACCGTCATGTTCATCAATAATACGGCAAACGCTACCGCATCCGGATATCCTCCCCAGGTACGGATGACATAGGTCAGTATACCGATTCCTGCACCGTATACGAGCCTTCCCTGCGGTGTAGTCGAGGCCGTTACGGGATCGGTCGCGATAAAAAACGCGCCGAGCATCGTCGCACCGCTGAATAGATGAAACAATGGTCCTGCATAGAGATCGGGATTGATCAAGGTGAATAACAATGCCATTACCGTGAGTGATGCAATCATGGCGCCGGGGATATGCCAGTTGATCACCTTTTTATACATCAACCACAGGCCACCGAACAGAAAGGCGCCGCCAATCCATTCCCATCCGAGGCCGCCGAGTCGGCCGAATATCGGGCTGACACTGAGAATCTCGGTCACCTGTGAGTTGAAGCCGAATTGTTCCCTGATCTCCGCCACCGTATTACCGAGGTCGATATGGGTCTTGAGAGAATCCAGCGGTGTTGCCTCCGTCAATGCGTCGAAAGTGATCCCTGCGGGTAATTGATGGGTGAAGATATATGTCAGGGTATCGGTGAAACCGAGGTGTACCTCGCTGGTCGAGATCGGCGGCAGCCAGATGGTCATTTCCTTCGGAAACGATATCAGTAACATCACATAACCAATCATGGCGGGATTGAACGGGTTATAACCAAGACCGCCGTAAAGATGCTTGGCAACAATGATCGCGAACGCGACGCCGATCAATGTTACCCACCAGGGCGCCAGTGGAGGGATGGCCATTGCCAGCAATACGGCCGTGACAACGGCACTGCAATCGGTCAGATGGATTCTGACCGGGTATTTACGCAACCAGAGAATCATCGTCTCGCTGATCAGCGCGACTGTCACCGCGAGACAAATATTGATTACAACACCCCAGCCGAAGAACCAGACATAGGCGATGATCCCGGGTATCATCGCATATATCACCCGTAACATAACCCTGGTGACCGACTCAGGATTATGCGTATGAGGCGATGTAGGCGTGCTGAGGGACATTATCGTTTACTGTTTGATCGACATCGGAATATGTAGCGCGTTATTGTACATCCATGATGGTATAAGTCGCTTTATTATTTTTACCATCACTCCCGTGTTGGAATGCTTGTGCTATTCAGTTGTGTTTTCGGTGTCTCTTTGGGTATTGGCTTCGTTCTTTCTGGAGTGTACCCGCTGCCTGGCGGCCTCGATCTCCTGTTTCGCAGCATCATCCGAACGGGCCGGATCATCGTTCTGCAAAGCCGCCTTTTTCTTGTTGCGCCTTGCTTCCCGATCGGCCTTTTCCGTCTCCAACCGTTGGTTGCGAAACTCAAAGCGTTGCCTGGCGATATCCGCTTTTTCCTTCTCACGTTCCGTTGTCCAGATCTCTCCCTTGGCGAAACGGTAATACTGTACCAGGGGAATATTGCTCGGGCATACATACGAACAACATCCGCATTCGATGCAGTCGAACAGGTTATATTCCTGTACCTTGTCAAATTCCTTGTGTTTGGCATACCAGTATAGTTGTTGCGGCAGCAGATTGACCGGACACACATCGGTGCAGGCGCCGCAGCGGATGCACGGCATGACCGGTCGCGATTGCGGCAAATCCTCCCGCGCCGCGGCAATGATGCAATTGGTGGTCTTTATTACCGGCAGTCGTACATCATGCAGGGCGAACCCCATCATCGGCCCTCCCATGATCAGCCGGTCGATCATGTCGACGTCACCTCCGCACTGCTCGATCAGCTCACCCATCGGGGTGCCGAATAACACATCGAGATTGCGCGGTTGCTTGACCCCGTTGCCTGTGACGGTTATCAGGCGTGAAATCAGCGGTTCACCGTGATGGATGATGCGATGAATAGCCGCAACAGTCGCGACATTCTGACACACAACGCCGATGTGAATGGCGAGGCCGTTGCTCGGCACTTCCTTACCGGTCAAAACCTGGACCAGTTGTTTTTCGCTGCCTTCGGGATAGATGGTAGGGACCTGCCTGACGTGCACGTTCTTTTCATTGCGTGTCGCATACACCATGGATTCATAGGCCTGCGGCTTATTGTCCTCGATCGCAATGATGCATTCCCCGGCATTGAGCGCGTGGCGTACAATGCGCATGCCGGAGACAATCTCGTCGGCCCTCTCACGCATCAGCATGTCATCGCAGGTGATGAAGGGTTCGCATTCCACGCCGTTGAGGACCAGGGTCCTGACCGGCTGTTTCCCCGGATTGAGTTTGATATAGGTCGGGAATCCTGCACCGCCCAGCCCGACGATACCCGCCTCGCGCACGATATTACGCAAGGCGCTCGGATCAAGGGATGTGAAATCCGCTACAGGTGTGCGCTCGATCCAGCGATCCTCACCGTCGGATTCGACTACGATGGACGGGGCGCTCAGGCCCGAAGGGTGAGGGATCGGTTTGGAGTCGACTTCGACGATGGTGCCCGATGTCGGCGCGTGTACGGGTGCGCTGACATAACCGGTTGCGCGCGCGATCATTTGACCCTTGAGTACCCTGTCTCCGGGTTTGACCACAGGTTCGGCGAACTGGCCGATGTGCTGGTTCAGCGGTAACGTCAGCCGTTGCGGCAGATCGGCGTTTGCAACCGGCTCGCGGGTCGATATCGTCTTGTGTTGTTCAGGGTGTACACCACCATGAAACCGCCACACTTGTGCCATCAGGCCGGCTTCTCTGTGAGTTCATAAACCGGATACGGCCATGTCCATGTCGACAGATCCTGTTCTACGGGGACCATCTTGATGCAGTCCACGGGACAGGGTGCTACACAGAGTTCGCAGCCGGTACATTCCTCGGCGATAACGGTGTGCATTTGTTTCGCGGCACCGAGTATGGCATCCACGGGACAGGCCTGGATGCACAGGGTGCAGCCGATACAGGTGGGTTCATCGATGACGGCAAGCGTTTTGGGTTTGATGATGCCGTTTTCCGGATTCAGCGGCTTTGGATCACGATCGAGAAGGTCGGCCAGCGCCTGAATCGTGGCTTCACCACCCGGTGGACACTGATTGATATCGGCATCGCCGTTGGCAATCGCCTGTGCATAGGGACGGCATCCGGGATAGGTGCATTGTCCGCACTGTGTTTGTGGCAGCAAGGAGTCGATCTGATCGACCAGGGGATTGCCCTCGACCTTGAAACGGATCGCCGCAAAGCCCAGCAACAGGCCGAAGACGATACCAAGGATACTCAATGCAAGTACGGCGGTGATCATGTGAACGTTATCCTCTGACCAGTCCGGAAAATCCCATGAATGCCAGTGACATCAGGCCGGCGGTTACCAGGGCGATAGCCGGGCCACGGAATGCGATCGGCACATCGGCTGCAGCGATGCGTTCGCGCATCGCTGCAAACAGGATCAGTACCATGGAAAAGCCGACGGCGGCCCCGAAACCGTATACGGCGGATTGAAGAAAGTTAAATTCCTGCTGGACATTGAGCAATGCGACGCCCAGTACTGCACAGTTGGTGGTGATGAGCGGCAGGAAGATGCCCAACACCTTGTATAAAAGCGGGCTCGTCTTGTGAATGACCATTTCGGTAAATTGCACCACAAAGGCGATGACCAGAATAAAGGTAATGGTGCGCAGATATTCCAGTCCCAGGGGCGCCAGCAGATAGGTGTTGGCCAGATAGCTGCAGATCGATGACATGGTCAGTACAAAGGTCGTGGCGAGTGCCATACCGGTCGCGGTCTCGAGCTTGCGTGATACACCCATAAACGGGCACAGTCCGAGGAATTTCGTCAGTACGAAGTTATTGACCAGTATGGTGCTGACAAGAATGAGGATATATTCAGTCATGTTAACGAGATATGGTCTTCGCGGTTAGACAGAAAACTGCATAAGTAATGATATATTATACACACTATATGACCGATTTGAGGGTGGGCGATAAATGGCATTTACCCACTAAAATCAGGGTCTAAACGGATCAATCAGACTATATATCTGATATTTGGCTGCTATTTGGATGTTTCAACACGTCATGGGCTATTTGACCCGCATTCCCGGTTGCGCGCCCGCCTCGGGCTGAATGAGCCACAGGTCCTTACCGCCGGGACCGGCGGCCAGTACCATACCTTCCGAGGTGCCAAAGCGCATCTTGCGCGGCGCAAGATTCGCCACCATCACGGTGAGCCTGCCTTGCAGTTCATCAGGGGTGTATCTTGATTTGATACCCGCAAAAACATTGCGGGTTTCACCGCCGATATCGAGTGTCAGACGCAACAGTTTATCCGCGCCTTCGACATGCTCGGCCTTTTCAATGCGTGCAATACGCAGGTCGATCTTTGCGAAGTCGTCATACGGGATCATCTCGGCAATCGCTTCGGTGGCGTGTTGCTGCATCTCCGCGTGACGTGCAGGTGAATGGGTTGTGGCTTCGGGCGACGGAGGTTCGTGGATATCGGGTTTGCTTTCGTCAATCATGGCGGTTACCTGTGTTTCCTCGATTCGTTGTGCAAGATGCCGGTAGGGTTTGATCGGGTGGTCAGTCAGCAGGTGTTCGGCATCGCTCCATACAAGCGGGTGGATGTTGAGAAATGATTCGACCTTTTCGGCCAGTCGCGGGATGATCGGCCTGAGATAGAGCGTCAACAGCCGGAAGGCATTCATGGCGGTACTGCATACCTGATGCAGGCGCTCGGTCTGTGCGGGGTCCCTGGCGAGGTCCCAGGGCTTGAATTCGTTGATGTATTCATTGGCGATATCGGCAAGCGCCATGATCTCCCGTACGGCCTCACCAAGTTGTCGTTTCTCATAGAGATAGGCGATGGCCTCGGCCTTTTCCTGAAGACGTCTCAGCAACTTCGTGTCGACATCGGAGCGGGTTTCACCCAGTCGGCCGTGGAAGCGCTTGCTGAGAAAACCCGCGCTGCGACTGGCGATGTTGATGTATTTGCCGATCAGGTTGCTGTTAACCCGGGCGACGAAGTCATCAATATTCAGGTCGATGTCCTCCACGCGGTCGGATAGTTTCGCGGCGAAATAATAGCGCAGGTATTCGGGATCGAGATGGTTCAGATAGGTGCGCGCGGTGATAAACGTCCCGCGTGACTTGGACATCTTCTGCCCGTTGATCGTCAGGAAGCCGTGTACATGGATGCTGTCCGGTGTGCGATAACCGGAATAATGCAGTGTTGCCGGCCAGAACAGCGCATGGAAATAGAGGATATCCTTGCCGATAAAATGCACCAGATCACACTGGCTGTCTTTATTCCAGAAGGCATCAAAATCCATCCCCTTGCGATCACACAGATTCTTGAAACTGGCCATGTAGCCAATGGGTGCGTCCAGCCACACATACAGGTATTTGCCGGGTGCATCGGGGATCTCGAAACCGAAGTAGGGGGCATCGCGGGAAATATCCCAGTCTCTGAGACCCGCCTCAAACCATTCACCGATCTTGTTCAGTGCCTCCGGTTGCAGGGGCGGGAGTCCCTGCTGGGATGCGTCGCGGCCAGCTATCCAGTCCTTCAGGAACGCCTCGCACTGACCCAGTTTGAAAAAGAAGTGCTCTGATTCCTTTTTGATTGGGGTGGCGCCGCTGACGGCCGAAATCGGATTGATGACCTCGGTCGGGCTGTAAGTGGCACCGCATACCTCGCAGGCATCGCCGTATTGATCCTGTGCATGACATCGCGGACATTCGCCCTTGATAAAACGGTCGGGCAGGAACATCTCCTTGACCGGATCGTAAAACTGTTCGATCGTGCGACGCTCGATGAGTCCGGCGTCTTTCAATCGCAGGTAAATCTGCCGGGATAATTCCCGGTTTTCATCCGAATTGGTCGAGTAGTAATTATCAAACTCGATATGAAAATCACTGAAATCGGCGAGGTGTTCGGCATGCATGCGTTCGATCAGGGTCTCGGGAGTGACCCCGGACTGCTCGGCGCGCAGCATCACAGGCGTACCGTGAGTGTCATCCGCACAGACATAGTAACACTCATGGCCGCGCATCTTCTGGAAACGTACCCAGATATCCGTCTGGATATATTCCACCAGATGTCCCAGGTGAATCGAACCGTTGGCATAGGGAAGCGCGCTGGTGACAAGGATCCTGCGTCTATCCTGCTCAGACATGTAATGATTGGCCGTAGATCATAAGTGGTTGATTATAGCCCAGACGCGATGTGAATGTTGAACACCCCGGCGGAATAATTTAGTGTAAAATCGTCTTTTTATCATACAGCGACTGCCGTCGTCCGGTTGCGTATCCTGCGATCACCGGCGGCGATGGAGTATCGGGTGCCAGAAATATCACAGTTACAGGTTGAGATGGCCTTGAAGCGTTACCGGGATCCTTACCTGGGCAAGGATCTGGTGACGGCCGGGGCCGTCAGGAACATCAGTGTGGACAACGGGCGCGTGTCCGTGGACGTGGAGTTGGGATTCCCCGCGGAGGGTTATCGCGGACAACTGGAATCCGAATTGCGGCGACAGATCGAGGCCATCGGCGGCATCAGCGCGGTGGAAGTCGCTATCAACAGTGCGATCGTCCCGCACAGCGTGCAGAAGGGCGTCAAGGCATTCACGAACATCAAGAACATCATTGCGATCGCCTCCGGCAAGGGCGGTGTCGGCAAATCCACCACGGCGGTCAATCTGGCGCTGGCGCTGTCGGCGGAGGGTGCCAATGCCGGTATCCTCGACGCCGATATCTACGGACCCAGCCAGCCCCGCATGCTGGGGGCGCACCAGAAACCCCAGACCGTCGATGGCAAATCGATGGAGCCCGTTATCAGTCACGGAATCCAGTCGATGTCGATCGGTTACCTGGTCGATGAGGAGGCTCCCATGATCTGGCGCGGGCCGATGGTCACACAGGCGCTGGAACAGTTGTTGCGGGATACCAACTGGCGTGACCTCGATTACCTGGTGGTCGATCTGCCACCCGGTACGGGTGACACCCAGCTTACGCTGGCGCAGAAGATACCCGTGAGCGGTGCGGTAATCGTCACAACACCCCAGGATATCGCCTTGCTGGATGCACGCAAGGCACTCAAGATGTTCGAAAAGGTCGACGTGCAGGTGCTGGGCATTATCGAAAACATGAGTACGCATATCTGCAGCAAGTGCGGGCATGAGGAACATGTATTCGGCGAAGGGGGCGGCCAGCGCATGGCCAGCCAGTACGGTGTGGATCTGCTGGGTTCCCTGCCGCTGGATATCAGCATCAGGGAAAACGCCGACGGCGGTCATCCCAGTGTGATCGCGGATCCCGACGGGCGGGTCGCGCATATCTATCGGGATATCGCACGACGGGTCAGTGCGCATTTGTCACTGCAGGCGAAGGATTACAGCGCCAAATTTCCCAATATCGTCATCCAGAATTCTTGATCGCAACCTGCATAACAGCGAACTAACATAAACTGTCATGCCGCCGGACGGTAATGACGATAGGGAGGAGAATGTCCATAAAATCTGATCACTGGATCCGCCGCATGGCCGAACGGCACGGTATGATCGAGCCTTTCGAGCATCAACAGGTCAGGGAATACAACAACGACCGCGTCATCTCGTACGGCACATCGAGTTACGGTTACGATATCCGTTGTTCCGATGATTTCAAGATCTTCACCAATATCAATTCGGCGATCGTCGATCCGAAAAATTTCGACGCCAACAGTTTTGTCGATGTCAAATCCGATGTCTGCATCATCCCGCCGAACTCGTTTGCATTGGCCCGGACGGTGGAATATTTCCGCATCCCGCGCAATGTCCTGACGATATGTCTGGGGAAATCGACTTATGCAAGGTGCGGCATCATCGTAAATGTAACGCCTCTGGAACCGGAATGGGAAGGGCATGTGACACTGGAGTTCTCCAATACTACGCCCCTGCCGGCAAAGATCTACGCCAATGAAGGCGTTGCCCAGGTGCTGTTTTTCGAATCCGATGAGGTCTGTGCGACATCCTACAAGGACAGGGGCGGGAAGTATCAGGGGCAAAAGGGTGTGACCCTGCCCAAGGCGTAATAACATTGCTGTGCTTTTTCGTTCGTTTTTTACCTTGTCTCAGCTACGCGCAGTCATTTTATAAAGTTAGTTATGACCTGGGATGAGTTATTCCGGGACGCTGGAGTCGGATGCCGAGGTCTTCGTCGCAGCGGCAGAAAAACCCTTCACCTCGCGTATCAGCATTGCCAGCCTGGAGTCATCCTTTTCCTGCTGTTCGATGCGTACCGGCAGATAATCCAGTTTTCTGGCACACCAGATGGTGGTGTGCCTCTCGTCGCCGATGCGTTTGAGCTTGACAGTTTCCAGCCTGCCCACCGGGGTCTCGATCCTTTCTTCTCCGAGCACGGCGAATTCATATTCCTTGAGGATGCCGCCGTCGGCAATATCGTAACGCAGGGTTTTCTTTCCCGCCTGCAGGTCGATCATCAGGGTCAACTGATAGAGTAGCTTGTCCTGGGTCTCCGGCGGGATATCCATTTGCCATGGATCATTGTTGATCGTATTGGTCACGATGCCATCCTCCCAATCGAAGCTCAGCTTGACATGACGTTCCTTTTTGCCGCCTTCACGTTTGTAGATATATTGCAACGGCTTCGGCCTGTCATGGGCGTAGATCCATTTACTGCGCTCCAGGATCTCGTCCCTGACGAACAGGGAAATAAATCCCGTTGCCTCCGATACGGATTCAAATACATACATCCCATCGTCTGCTTTATGCAGCCGGCGGATCACCTTGCCAACATTGAGGCTGTTTCTGCTGAAGTCGTAGGTGACGGTGAAATCGTCCGGCAGCGGCGCGGCGCTTGCCGCCTGCAGGACCGCGAACGCGGCAATTGAAGTCAACAGGGTGCGGATGTTTGTGGAAATGTTATTGGACATCTATCGAATATATCCGGAGATATGAACCAGTCATTGTATCAAAACAGTATCATAGCGTCATTTGACGTAACGGCGGCTGAATGAACCAACGGACGGTGAAAGACGTAATGTGCGGTCGATTGCCTGATATTGACCGGATCTCTCTGGTTGCCATTGTAACAGCGTACCGACTGATTTTCAGGAAGATAGAATCCTGATCGCAATCCTATCCCACCCTGGTCTGCGTGCGGGTGGTGCCTGCCTTTTCATGGTATGCCTTGATCCCGACCGTGGTTCCCGGTTTTGCCGAGATGATCCATTCTGCTCTGGCTCTGTTGTCCGTGGGTTCCCTGGTCATGCCCGCCCAGTGGAAGGGGGATGTGGATTTATGAGCGCGTCCTTCAAGCTGACCGATTTCAATCCGCGTCGAGCCGCTGACAAGACGTGCACCCTGGGTCAACTCGATCTCGCAGGTGATCCCGCGCGACTGGTTTTTGTTCCGCCCCATCTTTGTTATGTAGGTCGGCAGCCAGCCGCTGTTGGTGACAAGCGCACTGATGCGATAGGTATCATCCGAGATCTGCATGGCGGCGGTCTCGAGAAACTCGATGCGGGGCGATATCAGGTTATGCCAGATCAACCATTCGGGGAACCGTTTCAGTTCATTCTCCAGCAATGCAGGCGGCGGGTTCCAGAAACTGAACAGCGGATCCCATCCTCCCAGTTCTATCTTGCCCAGTTGCGGATGATCGAATTCATACCAGTCGATATAACCCTTGCCGTCGAGGACCGTATCGCTCCATTTCAACAGCTTGAGATCGTCTTCAAAGGGATGTTCCTGATACCATTCGGTGAAATGATAATCGCTGATGCCGGCCTGGCGTTGCGGGCTCCAGATCTCGACAGTCCAGGCATACACGCCGAGATCTTCGTACAACCAGTCATCCAGCGCACCGGTAATCACTTGCTGCGGATCGAAGCGAAAACCGTGGTAGGCGGATACGGCGGGATAACCCGTCAGCCTGGTTCCGTTGTCAGCGATCTTTTTGAAGATGGCGAGATCGTGGCTGTCAAATTCCTCGTCGGCCTTGTAGGAGAAAGGCCGCAGTAATACACCGCTGTATGTATGAAAGGCCACACCGCCGCAGATGTTCCTGTGGTTTGCGATGAATTCAACCACGGCCCTGACCTCGGGTTCCGAGGCAGGGAATGGCCCAGCACCCTGCTGTTCCTGTTCCGGCCGCCACTTCGCTGGAAAGTTCCGGTTGAGGTCAAGACCTTCCTTTATCCTTTGCAAAGGGATCGTTGCGCCATCATAGTCCCTGATAATGCCCTCCGGTAACAGACGGTAGTATTCTCCGCCGGTTTCCGCAGGTTCCCGGGGTACCAGCAGACGCGGTTCGGAGGGGCTGACCTTCCAGTGGCCGTCGGGATCCCTGATCCGCATGGACAATATACGCCCGTCATCGTCGACATCTTCGGCACGCAGACCTTCCAGCGGTTCTTCTTCATAGGGGTATGGCCGTGTGCTTGAACGGATCAGTTTCGGTGGCACCGACAGTGCGAGTTCCGCACCGTCGGGATTGATACGCGGGCAGATATAAAACACCCGCGTGTCGAGACTGCGGGTGATGTCCGGCTGATGGCCGTAACCGTTCAAAAGGGTATGAATGAGATAAAGGCAGGCACCGGAACCGGCCAGCTCCGCTGCATGGATATTGCCGTCGACCCACAGTGCCGGTTTTTCATGATCGGCACCGCTTGCAAACTGCGTCATGGTGACTACCCAGATATCCCGGCCTTCGTGGCTCTTGCCGATCGATGACAGACTGATCAGATCCTTGTGGCCGCTTGCAAGTTGCTTGAGGATAGCGGTGAGATCATCATATTTATAATAGATATCGAACCTGATCTGCGGCATAAAATCTCCTAGTAGAATCCCTGCCCTGTCAGTATAGTAATCACCTTTGACAGATCCATTATTAGGTGGCTTGACCCTTCAATTTGTCAATAAGATTTAACCGGCATATCCATAGTGATTAGAACCGCCAACCCCGAAGATCTGGGCGCACTGGTTGATATCGAGAACCGCGCTTTTGCGATCGATCGTTTTTCACGGCGCAGTTTCCGTTATCTGCTGACCAAGGCAAATGCGGTCACCCTGGTGGATGACCGCGACGGCAGGATATGCGGATATGCCATGTTGTTGTTCAATATCGGCACATCACTGGCGAGATTATATTCCCTGGCGATAGATCCCGATTACCAGGGCAGGGGTATCGGCCATGGCCTGTTGAACGCCGCCGAAAAATCGGCCATCGAAAGGGATTGTATAACGCTGCGGCTTGAGATCAGGAAGGACAACCACGCCTCGATCAGTTTTTTCGAAAAGCACGGTTACAGGCAATTCGACATACTGGAGGATTATTATGAAGATCACATGGAAGGATTGAAATATGAAAAATCGCTGGGTCCGCAGCAGAAACCGGAACTGAAGCGGGTACCGTATTACGAGCAAACGCTCGATTTTACCTGTGGACCCGCGGCGCTGATGATGGCCATGAAGGCGATAGATCCCGCTGTCGAGCTCAACCGCAAGGTCGAGCTGAGGATCTGGCGCGAATCGACCACTATCTATATGACATCGGGCCATGGCGGTTGTGGACCGTACGGCATGGCACTTGCCGCCTATCATCGCGGCTTCGATGTCGAAATCTATGTGAATGATGAACGGGCCCTGTTCATCGATTCGGTCCGCAGCGAAGAAAAAAAGGAGGTCATGCGTCTGGTGCAGGAGGATTTTATCGAGGAGCTGAAGCACCTGCCGATAACGATCAATTATCGTGCGCTCGGGCTGGACGAGATGTACGATCAATTCGACAATGGCGGGGTACCCATCGTCCTGATCAGTTCCTACCGGATCTATCGTGAAAAATTTCCTCACTGGGTGGTGGTAACAGGGTATGACGATCGCTATATCTATGTTCATGATCCGTTTATCGACTATGACGCAGGCAAGTCCTCGACCGATTGCATCGATATGCCGATATTGAGCGCGGATTTCCAGCGTATGGCGCGTTACGGCAAGGCGGGTCAAAAGGCGGTGCTGATACTCAAGCCGCGCAAGCACAGGAAAGGCAAGGTTCCACATTAAGCAACAGCAATCATAGCCGATGTCATCGCATATCATTCTGATCGAAAACAACAGGGACTGGACGACCGAATTCCCCGAGGTGGTGGTCGTGACGGCAAACGACTACCTGTCGCGCCCTGAAGATTACAAACATAAAGGCATCCGGGTTATCAATCTCTGCCGCAGTTACCGCTATCTCAGTACCGGGTATTATTGTTCCCTGCTGGCGGAGGCGCGGCTGCACAAGGTTGTGCCTACGGTGAGAACCATCACGGATCTCAGCAGCCGGGCGATATACAGTCTCAATGTCGAGGATCTGGATGATATCGTCAACAAGCTGTTTACCAGGAAATCCCTGCACACAGCGACTGAAAATTTCGAGATCAATATCTTTTTCGGAAAATGTGAATTCCCGGATTTTCAGGATCTGGCGCGCCAGTTCTTCGATATCTTCCGCTGCCCGCTGTTCAAGGTTGAATTCCGTTTCCATGGTAAATGGAATATAGCTTCGGTAAAACCCGTATACCTCAACACACTGGACAAGGACAAATACGAATTTTTCAGCGATGCCCTGAATACCTACCTCAGCAAGCCGTGGCGGCAGCCCAGGGCAAAGGCCGTGTCGCGCTATGATGTGGCGATCCTGCACAATCCCGCTGAAAAGCTCCCGCCGTCAAATCCGGCCGCCTTGCATAAATTCATCAGGGCAGGAAAGAAGGTCGGTCTGGACGTCGAGCTGATCGAACGGAAGGATTATGCCAGGATTGCCGAATACGACGCGCTGTTCATCCGCGAAACCACCAGGATCGATCACTATACATATCGTTTTGCCAAAAAGAGCGAAAACGAAGGGATGGTGGTCATCGATGATCCGGATTCCATATTGAAGTGCACCAACAAGGTCTATATGGCGGAGTTACTCAAGGTCAATAATATCCCGACACCGAGGACCGTGATTCTGAAGAAAGGTAACTTCGATGCGGTTGAAGGGATCATTGAATATCCGATGGTGCTGAAAATACCCGACGGGTCGTTTTCGCGGGGCATCTTCAAGGCGCAGGACAGGAAGCAGGCGCTGGAGATCACGGACAAGCTTTTCAAGGAGTCCGATCTGATACTCGCACAGGAATTTCTCTACACCGCATTCGACTGGCGTATCGGTATCATCAACCGCAAGTTACTGTATGCATGCCAGTACTTTATGTCCCGCTCCCACTGGCAGGTGGTCAAACATGACGATTCGGGACGCATCCAGGAAGGCAGTTACAAGACCCTGCCGATCGAGGATGCGCCTGTTGAGGTGACACGTACGGCACTGGCAGCGGCCAATCTGATCGGTAACGGCCTGTATGGTGTCGACCTGAAGCAAAACGAATCAGGCGTGTATGTCGTCGAGATCAATGATAATCCCAATATCGATTCCGGCGTGGAAGACGCCTGCCTGGGTGATGAGTTGTATAATGCGATCATCGGCGAGTTTATTCGCAGGCTGGAATCGCGCAAATCCCCATGAAAGATTTGCTGTTTGGCAAACAGGGCAATATCAAGGCCCACGCGCTTTTTGTCGGTCAACGACTGGATCTGAAGGACTTTGAGAGATCAAGCCGGCTGGGCAGCGCACCGCTGGTTGTAAAGGCGGGCGATAAACGCTGTGCCGTGTTATTCCGCTACGGTGTCGTGGTGTATTTCGGCATGGATACATTCGATGAAATAGCACGACTCGCAGAACTCAAGCCGTTCATTCGCGAACCCTTTGCCAGGCATCTTGAATCCGAAGAGGTCGAGATCGTCGCGGACAGGGCACGATCCGAGGGTCCGGAGCATTCTATTATATATGTAAAGGAATTTACGCTGGAAAGGATCCAGATCATCGCGGATATCCTCGCCAAGAGCGTCGTGCTGAGTTATTACGAGACAAATATTGCCTCCAGTTTTGACCGCATCGAACCACTGGCGGAAAGTCTCAAACGGGGCAGACACGGTTACCACAAGGCCAAGCAATTGCTGCATCATATCGGCGATACACTGATCACCAGCGGCAAGATGGTCGGCAGGGTGGAGATATCCGACAAGCCGGAATTGTTATGGGAACATCCCGAGCACGAACTGCTGTTTCATAAACTGATGGATGAATATGAACTCCAGGAACGTCATGTTGCGCTGGACAGGAAGCTGGACCTGATCTCACGCACTGCGGAAACATTACTGGGCGTACTGCGGGCCAATCAGACCTTGCGGGTTGAATGGTATATTGTCATCCTGATCCTGATAGAAATCCTGTTGACCCTGTACGAAATGCTGTTTCAGTAACCGGAAGGGCGGTTGTAACAGACAGTGTATGTCTTACTGTCTGTATTCGACCGGTTGACTGAGGGGTTTCCTGTCAAACATTATCGTATCTCCCGCCAGCTCCAGCCGACGTTCGGCAAACCATTTAATGGCCAACGGATAGATGTGATGTTCCAGCTCCTGGACCCTGGCATTGAGACTGTTTACATCATCATCCGGTGACACGCTGACACGTCCCTGGATGATGACCGGTCCGCTGTCCAGTTCATTGGTTACAAAATGCACGCTGGCACCGTGATGTTTTTCCTTTGCATCGATTACCCGCTGGTGCGTATCGAGCCCTGGATAGGCGGGCAGCAGCGAAGGATGGATATTCATCATGCGACCCTGATAGTGATCGATCAGCCCGGGGCCAAGGATACGCATGAAACCCGCCAGTACCACGAGCGACGGCTGAAAGGCATCTATCGTCTGCAGCAGGTCGTGATCAAATACCCGTCGATCGGTGTAGACACTATGGTTGACGATCCTTGTCGGTATACCGGCCTCACGGGCACGCAGCAATCCATAGGCATCGGGACGGTTACTGATAACGCAGCGGATCTCCACCGGCAATTCACCACTGCGTACGGCATCGATGATCGCCTGCAGATTACTGCCGTGGCCTGAGATGAGAATGACGATGGGAAGAGGGGGTGTCGCGTCGCTGTTACCGGTCATGAAACGCCCTGGATGATGACGCGTTTCTGTGCGGATTCACGGCTTTCGATGGCGCCGATCTGCCACGCCTGTTCGCCCTGCTGTGCAAGCAGATCCAGCGCCGTTCGCGCATTCTCTGGCGAAACGCAGACGACCATACCGATGCCGCAATTAAAGGTTCGATACATCTCTGTATCCTCGATCTGACCGCTGGACTGTAACCAGTCAAACACAGTCGGACGCTGCCAGGTACCGGGATCGATGACCGCCCGGGTGTTATCGGGCATCACGCGCGGCAGGTTTTCAAGCAATCCGCCACCGGTGATATGCGCGAGCGCGCGTATGCTGATCCGTTCGATGAGTGCCAGCAGGGGCTTGACGTAGATTCGCGTGGGGGTAAGCAATACCTCACCCAGCGTACGTCCGTGAAAATCCTGTGACAGTGACGTTCCGGAGGTTTCGATGATCTTGCGTATCAATGAATAGCCGTTTGAATGGGGTCCTGATGAGGCGATGCCGATGAGGATATCGCCCGGCGCGATACCGCTACCATCAATGATCCTGTCCTTTTCCACAATACCGACACAAAATCCTGCGAGGTCGTAATCACCGGCATGATACATGCCCGGCATTTCGGCAGTTTCGCCCCCGACCAGCGCGGCTCCCGAGAGTTCACAACCCGTTCCGATACCTTTTATTACATTCGCTGCGATATCCACGTCCAGTTTGCCGCTGGCATAGTAGTCCAGAAAAAACAGCGGTTCGGCACCCTGGACAATCAGGTCGTTGACACACATGGCGACCAGGTCGATACCGATGGTGTCGTGCCTGCCTGTTTCGATCGCCAGCCTCAATTTTGTACCCACACCGTCGGTTGCGGAGACCAGTACAGGATTTTTGTATCGTTCGAGCGGCACTTCATACAGGGCACCGAATCCGCCGACACCCGCCAGTACCCCGGAACGAGAGGTTTTTTTTGCCACCGGTTTGATGAGTTCGACGAGGCGGTTGCCGGCGTCGATGTCGACGCCTGAGTTGCGATAGTTTAGAGGTGTAACCCTTGGTTCCACGGGATTCAGTTCACTCGGCTTGTCCAGTTCGATTTGCCAGGATTTTGATTATGATGGCATATTTTAACTCATTCTGATGGGCTGCGCCTGAATTTCCCTTTGCGGTCGACAAAAATGGTGTACATTGACAGCTACGGTATTCTTATTTAGCGTACACGTCATGAAAATCAGGCTAACCTTCATCACTATATCACACACCATCCATGTTGCTGTCTTGAGTCTATCCGTGTTGCTTTGTCTGCATGCGTCCGGTGCGGTTGCAGGTGAGGTGAGTGGTCTCTATGAGGCTGAAGTACCGGTCAGAAACCAGGGCGATGCGGAACGTGACAGGGCGATAAGCACAGCCCTGGACGATGTCCTTGTCAAGGTATCCGGACGTCGCGATGCTACTGCGATCCAGGCACTGGAAACAGTATTGTCTCATCCAATAAAGTTGGTACAGCAGTTTCGATACCGCGAAATGCCCGTGGCGGAAAATACACGCACTCCCGATAACGAGGTCGCCGGGAATGCGTTCACCCAGTTGTTGGTGGTGAGTTTCGATCCGCAGGCGGTTAACCAGGCCTTGTACAGTGCGGGAATGCCCGTGTGGGGCCGTGCCCGGCCTGCCACGCTGGTATGGCTTGCCATCGAGGATGAGAATAAGCGCTACCTGCTAGGTGGTGATGGCCATCCCCAGATCCAGCAACGGATAAGGGACCTTGCGCAACAACGCGGGGTACCCGTGCTGATACCCTTGCTGGATCTCGAAGACCAGTCAAACCTGAGTTTTACCGATGTGTGGGGCAATTTTCAGGATGTCATAGAAAGGGCCTCCGCCCGTTACCAGGCTGAAGCGATCCTTGTCGGCAGGCTTTTTCACCACACGGACGGTACCTGGCAGGCCCGCTGGACTCTCTACATGAAAGACGACCGTCAATACTGGGAGATGAATGCGGATCAGCTGGATAATGTGCTTGGATCCGGGATAGAAGGTTCTACGGATATCCTGTCCGCAAAATTCTCCAAGATAATCACTACCGCGGGATCGGGCACGATTTTGATTTCGATCACTGATGTCGATACGGTGGAGGATTACGCCCGCACGATAAAGTATCTGCGTTCACTGGATACCGTGACAAAATTACAGATCGAGGAGGTGTCAACTTCTTCCCTTGTAGTGTCATTGGGAATCAGGAGCGACCCGACGGAGCTGGTACAATCGATCCGTTTTGGCAGTACCCTCGCGCCGCTACCGCCCCCTGTTACAGATGATTCCGGTAGTGTTGCCGGGGATGCCGGCACCCTGGCATCCGCCCGGACCATGTATTATCGCCTGCTACAATGAATCGCTCCGATATACCGAATATCATCAGTATCCTGCGCATCATCCTGGTCATTCCGACGATCATCATGTTGTTTCATGAACGTTATGTCCAGGCCCTGATATTGTTCGCCGTGGCGGGTGCATCCGATGGTCTGGACGGCTATATTGCCAAACGTTTCAACTATGTCAGCCGTCTCGGTACGATCCTTGATCCACTCGCCGACAAGTTGTTGCTGGTGAGCACCTATGTGACATTGGGATGGCTCGACCTGCTCCCGGCATGGCTGGTTATCGCTGTGATAGCACGAGATGCACTGATCGTTAGCGGTGGCATCGCCTATCACTATCTGATCGGCAAGTATGATATGGCGCCGACGCTGATCAGCAAGATCAATACCTTTACCCAGATCGTGCTGGCCCTGGCGGTGGTATTGTCTGTCAGTGTAATCCCGCTTCCCGAACTGCAATGGTTTGTCGGCTGGATGATCTATATGACATTGGGCACAACCGCGATCAGTGGTGTGGATTATGTCTGGACGTGGGGCCTGCGCGCCTATCGAGCCAGATCACGTCGTCATTATGGCTAGGTTCGTGTGATCCCGGCTTCACAAAAATGGTGGATTCTGATCGCGATCATCAGCGCGGGGATACTGGTCTATTTATTAGGTCCCGTGTTGATGCCGTTTGCCCTGTCAGCCTTGCTGTCCTATCTCGGCAATCCACTCGTCAACCGGCTCATCGAACTGAAATTTCCACGTCTCATTGCAGTGTTGACGGTATTTATCTTTATTTTCCTGCTGGTCATCCTGGTGCCTTTGTTGCTGATGCCGCTGCTTGAAAAACAACTGGCCGTCTTCATCCGCAACTGGCCCGGTTATATTGACTGGGCGCAGAACACCATGATCCCCTGGATACAGGGATATCTGGGTATCGAACAAACCACCCTTGATCTGAGCGTATTGAAACAGGCATTTATTGAGCATTGGCGACAGGTTGGCGGGACTGCGGCAAGTATCATCGCATCCATCTCCAAATCCGGTCTGGCACTGGCTGCATGGCTGGCCAATCTGATATTGATTCCCGTTGTTACATTCTATCTGTTGCGCGATTGGGAAACCCTCATCAGGCGTATCCACGAACTGGTGCCGCGTTCCGCCGAACCGACCGTTGCAAAACTGGCGCATGACTGTGATGTCGTGTTGGGCACCTTTATGCGTGGACAGTTAAGCGTGATGCTGGCACTGGGTCTCGTGTATTCAATCGGTTTGTGGATTACAGGGCTTGATCTCGCCCTGTTGATCGGGATGTTGTCGGGTTTGGTCAGTTTTGTACCTTACCTGGGATTTATCATCGGTATCCTGACCGCCGGGGTCGCATCACTTGTACAGTTTCATGATTTGATACATCTGGTGCCGGTGGTGATTGTCTTCGCCGCAGGGCAGATGCTCGAGAGCATGGTGTTGACGCCGTGGCTGGTGGGCGACCGGATCGGCCTTCATCCGGTGGCGGTTATCTTTGCGGTAATGGCCGGTGGACAGTTGTTCGGTTTTGTGGGTATCCTGCTCGCCTTGCCGGTAGCTGCAGTGATTGCGGTATTATTGCGCCATGTCCATCAGAGTTATGTGGGTAGTGAGCTTTATGATGCCGGGAAGCAGTAGTGAATCACCGCAGCTTGTCATGCCGCTTTCGCCGCTGCGGGAGTGCAGCTTTTCACTGGACTGAATGTCTCCGGCACTGCTGAACGTATCCGCGGTATTCATGAAGTTTTCACCTGTTAAAATGTAATTGTAATGACGGCTCAATTACCATTAAACATCAGCTTGCGAGACAATGCGACCTTCAGTAATTATTTTCCCGGCAGCAACCTTGAGGTCGTAACATACCTGCAGGAACACGCCGGCCTGCGTGGCGAGCCTTGTATCTATCTATGGGGCAAATGCGGGACAGGCAAGACCCATTTACTGCAGGCGGCCTGCCATATTGTCGCCTCGCGTGATCTGTCAACGGCATACCTGCCACTTTCCGGGGTGCAGGAATTTTCACATGATATCCTGGAAGGGATGGCGGATATGTCCCTCGTATGTATCGATGACATCGAATTCATTGCCGGTCAGGAACAATGGGAGAGCGCATTGTTTCATCTTTATAATCATATGCGGGATAAAGGGACAGGGTTGCTGATTGCTTCTGACAGCCCGCCCGCATCGGTCGGAATCAGGCTGCCCGACCTGGTGTCGCGTCTGGCATGGGGCAGTGTATTTCATCTGCAACCGCTGGACGACGAGGAAAAATTGCAGGCATTACAACTGCGCGCGAGGATGCGTGGCATGGATCTACCTGCCGATGTAGCGCGATTCCTGCTGCGCAGATGTCAGCGCGATATGCCCGCCCTGTATTCACTACTTGACCAGCTGGATCATGTTTCACTCTCCGCACAACGCAGGCTCACGATCCCGTTAATCAGAAAATATGTAGAACGTTGCCGATAATCCTGCCGGACAAGCAAACGCCGTTATTACCGTGTTTTATTTTGCGCTGACGCCGGCATTCCCGTATCGTACGTCTCAGGGGTGAATATGCAACGATGACCAGGACATCGACTGCAATATGGACGGTGGTTGGTCTGCTGTGTCTTGCCATTCTGATTGGCCTGCTGGATTATTATGATGCCTACGGTCACGTAGTGGGTTTTCTGCAATGGCTGGAACAGCACGATGACACGGCGCCGCTTGTATTCATTGTCGTCGATATGCTGGTGGTGGTCCTGGTATTACCCGGGGTGGTATTGACACTGGGCGCCGGATTTCTGTTTGGCGTGGCAGAAGGTACGCTGTATGTCGTGATCGCCACCACAACAGGCGCGACAATCGCCTTTCTGGTGGCGCGTTATCTGTTCAGCACAAGAATGACCGATTTCTTTATGAGTCATCCGCGATTGAAACTCGTCAATGTTGAACTGGCAGGTGAAGGATGGAAGATCGTCCTGTTGACCAGGTTGATCCCCTTTTTTCCGTTTAAATTGTCCAACTATTTCTTCGGTCTGACGACATTCAGCCTGCGTGGTTATATATTCGGTACGCTGGTCGGCATTATTCCGATTACCCTGTTCAACGTATATATCGGTTCGCTCGCTGCCGATCTTACCAGGCTGGGAACTGTTTCAAGGTCACCGCTGGAGTGGGCGCTGTACGGCACAGGTGTAGTGATCGCGTTTGTCACGGTCATATATATCAAACGATTGGCGCGCAGGGCCCTGGACAGATATATTCCCCGCCAGCAGGGATCGCATCCGGACGATTCGTCATTGAGGTAGGACGCATGTGGCTAAAATGGTTCCCCTGGAAATTTGTTATCAGCCGTATCGCCCGTTCCCGAGGGTTTCTTGACCCGATTGCGTTGCTTTCACGCCTCAACCGTTTCGCCCAGCCTTCCGAGGTGGCGGAACCGATTGAATTACTGCGCGCCGGTGCATTGTTTCATGCACGTGGATTGATCAACAGTCGCGTCATCCAGCATAACCTCGACTGGGTATGGCCCTACTGGGTGGAACGGCAGTTCGATCCCAGGGATATCTCGTTCGTGCCGCGGGCGTTTTCGATCACGCATGTCAACCTCACACATCGCAACTGGACGGCAATCGGCTTACCCGATGGAGAGGAATTGCCGATTGTGGATCCCCGAGGCCTGGTTACGCCGTTTATCGACGGCTGGTCACTCGATTTCTGGATTATGGCGGAAGACGGCCAGGTATTGCTGCCGTCAAGGGAGAAGCTTGCCGAACAATATCTCGATTTGGGGGAGAACATCGCGGTAGAAAACAGCACCCGGCATCAAGGACTGACCATGTCCAACCGTGCCGAGGTCATAGCAACGGATAATAAACAGGTATGCCGGATCAGGATGAATGCCAGTGCCGATCGGGATGCCTGGGCGATAGTGGCACTGCGCCCGTATAATCCGGAAGGGATCAGTTTCATTCAGCAGATCGCGATCTCCGCAGACCACAGGCGATGGTCGATCAACAAGGATTATCATGTTGTATTCAACGAACCGGCAGACCGGCACAGGATGTCCAGTTACAGGGCCGGTGATGTATATATACACCTGCAGGACGCTGCTGATCAGGCATCCGTCAAATGTGACGTAGGCATGGCGACCGCCGCGGCGATGTTCAGGCTTAAGCCGAATGTCAATCGCTCCATTACTACGGACATACCACTGGGTGAGTGGAGCGCCAATGCCCCGGATTCGAACCGCGCATGGACGGATGCCCTGCATAATCATTGTGCACTCAGGATCGCTGATAAACATATGCAGTTTATCTATGATGCCGCGATCCGGACACTGATCCTGCATTCGCCGGGTGACGTGTATCCGGGTCCCTACACCTATAAACGTTTCTGGTTTCGCGACGCGGCCTTTATTATCCACGGCCTGTTAAACGCGGGTATGACAGACCGTGCCGAACGCGCCATTGACCGCTTTCCCGATCGTCAGAACATGCTGGGATATTTCCATTCGCAGGACGGTGAATGGGACTCCAACGGGGAGGCGTTGTGGATCATGAACCGGTTTTGCGAGATGACCGCGCGACCGGTGAAACAGGATTGGTACCCATCGATCATCAACGGCGCACGCTGGATCATCAGGAAACGCCTCGATGATGGCGACAATACCCCGCACGCCGGGTTGCTGCCCGCCGGATTCAGCGCCGAACATCTTGGCCCCAATGATTATTATTATTGGGATGATTTCTGGGGTGTGGCAGGACTATATGCGGCGGCACAGCTGGCCGGGCGCAAGGGCGATATCCAAACAGGCCGGAACTTCAACCGCGAAGGTGACGGATTCATGCAGGCTATCGAGCGCAGTCTCGAGAAGGTTGCGGCAAAGCTGGGTCGGGCCGCAATACCCGCTTCCCCCTACAGACGGCTTGACGCCGGTGCGATCGGTTCCGTGGCCGTCGGATATCCCCTCTCGTTGTGCCAGCCATGTGATCCACGTTTGCTCGATACCGTCGAGTTCCTGCTGAAAAACTGTTTTCTCGATGGCGGTTTTTTTCAGGACATGATCCATTCGGGCATCAATGCCTATCTGACGCTGCATATCGCGCAGGTCCTGTTGCGCGCCGGTGATCCACGCTATCTGGAATTGATGGGAGCCGTCGCCGATCTCGCCTCGTCAACCGGACAGTGGCCGGAGGCCATCCATCCCCATACGCACGGTGGTTGCATGGGTGACGGGCAACATGTCTGGGCGGCGGCGGAATGGGTCATCATGATCAGGAACTGCTTTGTACGTGAAGAGGGTGACCGCCTGTTGCTGGGCACGGGCATTGCACAGCAATGGCTGGATAAAAACGAACCTGTTTTGTATGGCCCGGCACCCACATCTTTTGGTACAATCTCGTTGTCCTTCACATTCAGCGGGAACAGGCTAACGGTTTCATGGCAGGCCGCATGGCACAAGACCGCCCCTCCCATTGAAGTCAATATCCCGGGATTTTCCCCCGTAATCGCTGCCCCCGGCAAAGACAGCGTTGTCCTGGAGAAGCTGACATCGCCATGAACATTTTAATGATGACGAATACCTATACGCCTCATGTGGGCGGTGTTGCACGCTCGGTCGAGTCATTCACAAATGAATATCGCAAGCGCGGGCACCGGGTGCTGGTCGTCGCACCGGAATTCGAGAATATGCCGCAAGGAGAGACCGGTGTCCTGCGGGTTAGCGCGATTCAACATTTCAACGGCAGTGATTTTTCCGTGGCATTACCGGTTCCAGGCGCTTTGTCCGATGCCATCGAAAGATTCGAGCCCGACATCGTGCATGCGCATCATCCGTTCCTGCTCGGTGCAACGGCAGTGCGCGTGGCATATACAAACCAGTTGCCGCTGGTATTCACCCACCACACGATGTATGAACAATACACCCATTATGTTCCGGGTGACTCACCGGCGATGAAGCGTTTCGTGATTCAGCTTTCGACCAGCTATGCCAACCTCTGTGATCAGGTTTTCGCTCCCAGCGAGAGCGTTGCCTCTGTGCTGCGGCGGCGGGGCGTGACGGCGCCCGTCGATGTCGTGCCGACGGGTGTACACGTGGAACATTACAGCCACGGTGATGGAATGAAGGTCCGGCGTGAATTGAACATACCCGGGGATGCGCTGGTCATAGGTCATCTGGGAAGGCTTGCGCCGGAAAAAAACCTGGAATTTCTTGCGCGTGCGGCAACGGAGTTTCTGGATTCGCATTCAAAAGCACATTTTCTGGTAATCGGTGTAGGACCATCCAGGGATGAGATGGAACGGATATTCGAGCATCACGGCCTGACCGATCGGCTGCATTTTGTCGGCATACTCAAACAACAGGAGCTCGCCGACGCGTTGCATGCCATGAATGTATTCGTATTTGCTTCCGGGAGCGAGACACAGGGTATGGTATTGACCGAGGCCATGGCTGCCCGGTTGCCCGTTATTGCACTGGATGCCCCCGGGGTGCGCGAGGTCGTGGTCGATTATGAAAACGGCCGTTTACTGAAAACAGATGGACTCGATCAGTTTGTTGCGGCCATGGAGTGGTTTGCGGCGCTTGACGATGAAGGGCAGCAGCGGCTCAGAAATGCAGCCTTTGAAACAGCCCGCTCGTTTTCCATCGACCGCTCCGCGGACAGGGCATTGACACTCTATGAGAGATCGATAGACCAGGAGTTTGTCGATCGTGACGAAGAATACACTGTGTGGACGGGTATGCGGGGCCTGATCAGATATGAATGGGATATGTTGAAAGGCATAGCTGAGGCGACCGGCGCGGCATTCAGCGCCAGGGAACGTGGTGATAACACGGTGAGATGATCTATCGCCTCGAGATTCTCCTGCGCAGAATACGCCGCTGGCTAAGTCGTAGTGAATGGGCAACGCGGTTTCTCGGGCTGGAAAAACAGCAGGTGGAGCCCCTTGCAAACGGCCTGGTGATCATCCAGGTCGACGGGCTTGCCTACACCCAGTTACTGCGGGCATTTGAAAAGCACAGGATGCCCTTTCTGGAAGGCCTGCTTAAGGATGAACGTTATCGCCTGCATCCCCTTTACAGCGGTCTACCGGCAAGCACCCCGGCTGTCCAGGGCGAACTCTTTTATGGTGTAAAGACATCGGTACCCGCCTTCAGTTTTGTCGATCGGAAATCCGGCAGGATCGTCCGCATGTTCGATGTTGCGGATGCGGCCCGCCATGAGCGGATACTAGAACAACAGGGGGAGTCCTTGCTGCGCGGCGGGAGTGCCTATTCCGATATCTTTACCGGTGGCGCCGCCGAGTCCCATTTCTGCCCCGCATCACTCGGTTGGGGTGAGGTGTTGAAGACCGCGCGCCCCCTGGCGCTGATATTTTTGCTGGTTACAAACCTCTATAGCATTCTTCGCATCGGTGTTCTGCTGGTGGTTGAGTTTTTTCTCGCACTGTACGATTTCTTGCGGGGTGTAACCGCGGGTCGCGATCTGTTCAAGGAACTGAAATTTGTACCCACCCGGGTTGCGATCAGCATCCTGCTACGGGAGCTGGTCACGATTGGTGCGAAGATCGATATCGCAAGGGGGCTGCCGGTCATACATCTCAATTTTCTCGGTTATGACGAGCAGGCGCATCGTCGCGGACCGGACTCGCGGTTTGCACACTGGACGCTTAAAGGCATAGACGATGCGATTGCAAGGGTGTGGCGGGCGGCGCAACGTTCCGATGCCAGGCCTTACGACGTGTGGATCTATTCCGATCACGGTCAGGTGGAGACCATCCCCTATGCAAAACGCCATGGTATCAGCATTCAAGAAGCCGTCACCAGGGTGTTTGAAGCATATGAAAACCAACGTATCGACGTGGGTTCCATTGAACAGGATGGCGCCCAGTTACAGCGTGTGAGGTTGCTTGGTGGCAACAGTTTCCAGCGTCTGTTTCCGGTTCGCATCGGCACATATGACGATGAAAGAATTCCGCAACTGCGAGTGGCGGCGATGGGGCCGGTGGCCATGATCAATTATTCACGACCTCTCGATGCTTTGGAACAGCAGCATCTCGCCGCGGCACTGGTACGCGACGCCGGGATACCGCTGGTACTGGCTGCAACTGCTCCCGACCGGGTCATGGCATGGACAAAGCAGGGCGAATTCGAGCTGCCGCAGGACGGTAACAGGATTTTCGGCGACGACCATCCCTTTATCGATGAAATAGCACAGGACCTGATCGCGCTGTGCCGACATCCGGATGCGGGTAATTTTGTCATCTGTGGCTGGACGGTGGGTGAGGAGGCCTGCAGTTTTTCAATGGAAAGCGGATCACATGCCGGTTTGAAACCCGATGAAAACCGGGCTTTCGCGTTGCTGCCGGGTGATACCGTACTCCCCGGGACACGGCGTGATTATCTGCGTCCTCTTGACCTGAGGCATGCGGCACTCTTCTTTCTCGGCAGGGTGCCCGCTGCCGGTATGACGAAACCGCAACGTGTCAGGGCCGGCAACAGGTTGTTGCGTGTGATGACCTATAATGTTCACAGTTGTATCGGTATGGACGGCAGGATGTCGACACAGCGGATCGCCAGGGTTATTGCGCACTACGCCCCGGACATCATTGCATTACAGGAACTTGATGTCGGCAAGATGCGTACCGGCGGAATCGACCAGGCACATCGGATCGCACACCAGCTCGAGATGCAGTATCACTTCCATCCAACAGTGCATCTGGAAGAGGAACGTTACGGAGATGCCGTGATCACACATCTGCCCATGCGCCTGGTCAAGGCAGATATGTTGCCCGGCCTGCACTTCAACCCGCGCATCGAGCCGCGGGGCGCCATATGGGTTGCCATCGAGGTGGACGGCGTTGAGATCCAGTTTTTCAATACCCATCTTGGTTTGCTACCGGTCGAGCGCCGCCTGCAGGCAGATGCATTGTTGAGCAAGCAATGGCTGGCGCATCCGGACTGCAGCACACCCGTCATACTCGCCGGCGATTTCAATGCGGTACCGGGTTCGCCTGTGTGTATGCGGTTGCGCAAACGCCTGAACGATGCCCAGATGATGTGTGATGATCACCGGCCACGCGGCACCTTGTTCAGCCGTTTCCCGGTTGCCAGGATCGATCATATCTTTGTCGACCAGACGATCGGCATCGATCGTATTCAAGTGCCCGGGACCACCCTGGTCCGTACCGCCTCCGATCATTTACCGTTGATTGTCGATATCAGAATTCCATAATTCAACTGTGTTGAGCCGTGCCCGTACATAACGCCGACATTGTCGCAATCTTCGAGGAAATCGCCGATCTGCTGGAAATCGACAACGCGAATCCGTTCCGGATCCGAGCCTATCGTAACGCCGCTCGCACCTTGCAAGGGATGGGGAAAGAGGTGCAGGAATATATCGAGCAGGGTAAAGACCTGCAAAGGTTACCCGGGATCGGCAAGGATCTTGCTGGCAAGATCGAAGAGATCATCAGGACAGGCCGCTGCCGTGAACTGCAAAAGCTTAAAAAACAGGTCGCACCGGGCTTGACGGAATTATTGCAGATTCCCGGAATCGGTCCGAAGCGGGTACGGAAGTTGTACGAGAACCTTGAGATTCATACCCTGAAACAGCTGCAACGGGCGGCGGAAAAGGACCAGATCAGCAAGATACCCGGGTTCGGGCAAAAGACGCAGGAGAGCATCCTCAAGGCCATTCATGCCAGCCTTACAAAGGATCAACGTATAACAATCGCCATTGCCGCCCAGTATGCCGAACCGCTGGTCGCCTATCTGAAACAGGCAAAGGGTGTAAAGGCAGTCATCGTCGCCGGCAGTTATCGTCGCGGCAGGGAAACCGTTGGCGATCTCGATATCCTGGTGGCCGCAGGCAAAAGCAGTCCTGTAATGGAGCATTTCGTCGCCTACGATGAGGTTAACAGGATCGTCTCAAAGGGGGCCACCCGCGCGACGGTCATACTCAAATCCGGTCTGCAGGTTGATGTACGTGTCGTGGAGCAAAAAAGCTACGGAGCTGCCCTGCATTACTTTACCGGTTCCAGGGCCCATAACATCGCCATTCGCCGCATCGGCCAGCAGCATGGACTCAAGATCAATGAATACGGTGTATTCAGGGGCGATAAACAGGTGGCGGGAAGGACGGAGGCCTCTGTCTACAAGTCAGTCGGATTACCATTCATCGAACCGGAACTGAGGGAAAATCGAGGTGAGATCGAGGCGGCAAAAGACGGCCTCTTGCCCGTCCTGGTGAAATTGTCCGATCTCAAGGGTGACCTGCATGCCCATACCAGGGCCACCGATGGACATAATACACTGGAGGAAATGGTAAAGGCGGCGCAACAGCGGGGATTTACCTATCTTGCAATTACGGAACATTCAAGACACCTGGCCGTGGCGCGGGGATTTGATGAGCAACGTTTATTGCAACAGATGGAAGCGATCGACAGCCTCAATGAGTCATTGAAGGATTTTACCGTGCTCAAGGGGATCGAGGTGGATATCCTCGAGGACGGGCGCCTTGACCTGCCCGATAAGGTGCTCGGCAGACTGGATCTGGTGGTGGCGGCAGTACACAGCCGGTTCAATCTTTCTCGCGCAAAACAAACCAGGCGAATACTCAAGGCCATGGACCATCCACATTTTACAATTCTCGCGCATCCGAGCGGCAGGTTGTTACAACAGCGTGCACCCTATGATGTTGATATGGGGCGTATTATTGCCAAGGCGGCAGAACGCGGATGTTTTCTGGAACTCAATGCGCATCCTGAACGCATGGACCTGCTGGACACCTATTGCATGATGGCGAAGGAGGAAGGCGTTTTGGTCAGTATCAATTCCGATGCGCACAGTGTGATGGATTTTGAATACCTGCGTTACGGTGTGGGTCAGGCACGACGTGGCTGGCTGGAAAGGGGGGATGTCCTGAATACCCGCACGCTCGGCCGTTTGCTGGGATTAATCGCCCGCACCATGCATTAAGCGCGTTCGTACGGGGTTTGTTTAACTTAAATCAGGGAAGTCACTGATTCAGGCAGGTTTGTTACCGGTATTGACGGGCATACAGAATCGATCCGGATACCCCCGGGCAGGTATGAATTTTTTGTATGGAAAATAACACAAGCGGTCATGGTTGATGCCATGCCGCAGATGTAAGATTGCATGTCATATCTGGCATCGATACTGCATGCGGATCTGCCCGGCGTACGGTAGCATTCCGCCTTCATGAGCAATTACAATATCCGTGTCGAGCCGTGTGCTGAGGGCGACGGGCCCGCGGTTTTGTAGTTTTGTATATGCAATATTGAAACTGACAGTAGAGATTGACTGGAGGAAGAGATATGGCTGAATCAGCTTTGCCATTGGTCAATGAATGGTATCAGGATCCCAAAGGCGATTATCTGATGGTGATTGCCGTGGATGAGGACGAAGATCTTATCGAAGCACAGTACTTTGAAGGTGAGATCGAGGAATTTGATGTTGAGATCTGGAATGAAATGGAGTTTGAGCCATCCGAGCCGCCCGAAGACTGGTCAGGCAGCTTCGATGATATCGAGCACGACGATCTGGGTGATACCGATTTCCCGATGCATCCCGAAGACTGGAACGGTCCGTCCGATGAAATGGACAGGATGGATTGAATCGTTAAAGCAGGAATACTGTCACACTACTCTTTAATCCCGATTGTCTTCAAGTGCTCTGGCGGTTAGTGCCAGGCGCCTGCCCAGTGCATGGCATAGTCGCTTTTCTTCATCGGTAAGGGGCAGTTTGCTGTCTGTGCCGGCAAGGTGACTGGCACCGTAGGGCGTACCGCCACTCCTGGTGTTCATCAGGTCCGCCTCACTGTATGGCAATCCCAGTACCATCATGCCATGATGCAGCAATGGCAGCATCATGGTGATCAATGTAGTTTCCTGACCGCCATGCATGGATGAAGTCGAGGTAAACACGGCCGCAGGTTTTCCGATCATGGTGCCTGACAACCACTGCGATCCTGTGCCGTCGAGAAAATATTTAAGTGCCGCTGCCATATTGCCGAAGCGGGTGGGACTCCCCAACGCCAGACCGGAACATTCCTTTAAATCATCCAGGGTCACGTAGGGAGGACCCTCTGCGGGTATCGTGTCTGCTGTTGCCTCGCATACAGTTGAAACAGCCGGTACGGTTCTGATGCGTGCATCCATTTCAGGTATTTCCTCTACACCACGTGCGATCATGTGTGCCATTTTTGCTACACTGCCGTAACGACTGTAATAGAGTATCAGGATATCCGACATCAGATGATATCCAGTACGTTTTCCGGCGGGCGCCCGATAACAGCCTTGCCGGCGGTGACAACGATAGGCCGTTCGATCAGTACGGGATATTCAATCATGGCGGTAATCAATGCCTCGGCTGAGAGCTCGGGATTATCCAGGCCTGCTTCCCGAAATGCCCGTTCCTGTGTGCGCATCACGGCACGTGGTTCCATCGCGAGCAATTCGAGGATACGGGTGAGTTCTTGTTTGTCGGGAGGATTGACCAGATATTCTATGATGGCAGGTTCTATTCCGTTGTCTCTTATCAGCTGCAGGGTCCGACAGGATTTTGAACAACGCGGATTATGATATATGGTGACAGCCGTCAACGGTCTCTTCCCTTCGTGTATAACATTTCGCTTATTTTACCCCGGGCTGCCTTGACAGCCTATAGGGGGGGTGATAATTTTCCCAGACAATCGCACCATGCGTAAAGCCTAATAATCCTTAAAAAATAACATCGGGCCCTAATAGTCTATGGTTCTGACCAAGCTTAAATCAATTGCGTCCGTTAATGTTGTTATTTTATGTTGCATCATTTTAACGGCTTGTGCGACTGCACCCATCCAGGAAATGAGCGATGCGCGACAATCGCTTCAGGCAGCTCATGATGCAGGAGCTGATAAGTATGCCCGCACCAGCCTGCTCAATGCCGAGCAGGCATTGCAACAGGCCGAAATGAATCTCGAGCAACACGCCTTCAAGGATGCACGAATCAGCGCTCTAAGGGCCAAGACGCAGGCAATGGATGCACAGGAGATCGCCCTGGCAATCAGCGCGGCGCAGGATGCCGTTGCAAGTGCAAAATCCACCAATAACGTTCCGCCCGCAGTGATAATGCTGTTGCGAAGGGCAGAGGAGGCTGCCGATCAGGGAGATAAAACGGAGGCGATACGGCTGGCAAATGAGGCCAGGCAGGAAGCAATCAAATTATCCGCTCACTGAGTTCATCGATACGTTGCAGGATGATTGCGGCCTTCCGCTTCTATCGGAACCATTTCGAAATAAAACGTGCCAAAAATTTTCGCAACCCTCAGGAGCCTATGGCAGTTTATCGTATATCTGATCAAGCGATTCGATGAGGATTCCTGTTTAACCACCGCTGCGGCATTGAGCTATACAACCCTGCTGTCGCTGGTCCCGCTTGCCGCGGTAATACTCGCAGTATTGACCGCATTTCCTGCCTTTCAACATCTGACGTCCGAGATGCAGGATTTTATCTTTTCAAATTTCGTCCCCGCCACCGGGGAGATCGTGCAGGACTACTTGCAACAATTCACGGACAAGGCATCGGAGCTGTCAGGTCCCGGGATCATATTCCTGATACTCACGGCGCTGTTTTTGATGAATACGATAGATGCCGCCCTGAACCGGATCTGGCGGGTACGAAGAAACCGCAATTTTTTGACAAAGTTCTTGATCTATTGGGCGGTATTGACGCTTGGCCCTGTCCTGCTGGCGGTAAGTATCGTGCTGACATCCTATCTGACATCGTTGCCCTTGTTGGCGGAAAGTGCAACGATCAGTGGCATGATGCATTTCCTGTTGACCTGGTTGCCGCTGCTCGCAACTACTCTGGCGCTGACCATGTTGTACGTTATTGTGCCGAATCTGACCATCCCGTTGTATATCGGAATAAGCGGAGGGGTGCTGGCGGCCTTGTTGTTCGAGGCCGCGAAAAAGGGTTTTACCCTGTATGTTGCATCCGTTCCCACCTATGCAACTGTTTATGGCGCGCTGTCGGTGATTCCCATTTTTCTTGTCTGGATGTATATTTCGTGGACAATCGTATTACTGGGGGCCGAGACTACATATTGTCTGGCAAACTTTGAACAGTACCGTGATAGACTTGTTCGGGGCAATGAGTAGGACAGTGTTTGCCATAATAAACAATAAAAGATTATTGATAACCGGTTCAGATTATTTCCGATGAAAAAGGCAGAATATATATTCGAAGGCCTGTTGTGGAACAGCAGGTATATTGTCCTTTCCGCGGTCATTGCGAGTCTCGGAGCGGGCATCGCGATGTTTTATATCGCGACTGTCGATGCAGTGTATATGGTAGCTCATCTTGTGGATTATATTTCCCCGAATCTGGCGACCGAAGCACGTGCCGAACTCCGCGCTGAAACCATAACTCACGTGGTGGAAATCGTTGATGGTTATCTGCTGGCGACTGTTCTGTTGATTTTCGCGCTGGGTTTGTACGAGTTATTCATCAGCAAGATTGATATGGCGGAAAATGAAGAAACCTCTTCCAACGTATTGATGATTACCAGTCTGGATGATCTTAAAGCAAGGCTGGCCAAGGTCATACTGATGATTTTGATCGTCAAGTATTTCGAACACGCAATCGAGATGTCCTTTGAATCCCCGCTCGACCTGCTTTACCTGGCAGGCGGCATCACGCTGATCGGGCTCGCCATATACTTGTCTCACACGGGTGAACATGCCGTTAAAAAGCAAACCCCCGAACATTAGCGAAACCTGTTTATCTTCCCCTATTTATTATCTTTCAGCGACCGCCTGTTAAGGATTTCTATCTGTCCGCGATGAAGCCTGACCCAGCCGTGATGTTCGAATTCCTTCAATAACCGGCTCACAACCTCCCGCGCGGTACCCAGTTCATTTGCGATATCCTGGTGTGTGATTTCGATCGGCTGTTGTGATTTATGCTGTTCAAGCAGGTACTTCGCCAAGCGTTGATGTGTGGGCGTAAATGCAATGTTTTCAACCAGCGAAATCATATCTTCAAGTCCCCGGTCAAGGGTCCTGAAAATAAACCTGCGAAATCCCGCAGAGCCGGCCAGGGCCGACTCGAACGCCTTGCGGGGTATAAATATGGCATTCACCTCTGAATCGGTAACTGCCTGGGCGGTGTAACGTGTTCCACTTAGCAGACAGCAGGTCGTCAGCTCACAGGTCTGGCCTTTATTGATATGGTACAGGATCAGTTCATGGCCATCAGGCGTTGTTTTCTTGACCTTGACAGAACCCGCACTAATGAGCAGGTAATGTTCACATTCATCGCCGTTGTTAAAGAGCGGGTAACTTGCGGGGTATTTTACCTGCCTGGCGGCTTTTACCGTTTGTAGCCAGGCATCATCATCAATAGCCTTCAACTCGGGGTAACTGTTCAGCCACGTTGTTGAATTGACGCTGCTCATAACGTATTAATTACAGTCATAATGAATATGCAGCTGCAGTACCAGGATGATATGACGCAAGGCCACTGAATAGGTTTTCATTTTAAGACCTTGCAACCTTCATGCTCAAGGGTTGTGGACATAAAATGTAACTTTGTCACTGAAATCCATGTCGGTTTGTACCTATTATCATTCCATTGTATATCAACCTTTAAATATCAGCCGCCATGTTTACCTGACGGACAAACGAGGAACAGGAGGATGTTTATGAAAATACGCGAACAACATATGGATAATGACTGGCAGGATGTCACGATCCTGCTGATAGGTATATGGTTATTTATCTCCCCGTTTGTGTTGCAATTCGTGACTTCCAATCCTGCTGCGGCGATTGTTTCATTTCTGATCGGTGTATTGATCACGATGTTTGCGATGACCGGTTTATCGACACATCAGCTGTGGGAGGAGTGGTTCAATCTTGTGCTGGCGGCCTTTATGATCGCGTTGCCATGGATACTGGGTTTCTCCAAGCCGATAGTAATGTGGAACGTGATACTGGCTGGAGGACTGATCGCGATTTTCGCAATTTGGGCCATGATACAGAGACGCATGGAGTATCAACACAGTGATTATCCTTCAGGGGCATAGGTTACCGCCTGATCATGGCTTTCAATAATATTTTCTCGGCAATCGTGGCGCCCGGCAAAAGATACGGGCGCCTCGTTTTTTTAGTGACCTACCATAAAAATGGATCCGGGTTGTTCTTGATCATGGTTTTTCAGGCGGTCACCCTGGATCTGTTCAGCCCATGGTATAACACATAGACCGGATCCCATTTCATTATTACTGTCATGGCAAGGTAAACGCCGAAACCCACAATGTAGGGTTGCCAGGGTTGAATTTCATTGAATATAAACATCTGCCCAAAGCTGGCAAAAGCAAGTAGTACACGAATGCTCGGATCGATGAGCGCGTCAATCATGAGCGTGCTGTGATCCTGGTCCCGGAATATAGCCGTATCGTACGTATTCATCAGACACCTCCTGCTTAGTTAAGTCGACGAATTAATAGCTCTATCTGGATTGCCAAACTTGATGAGGAGACGAACTCCGCGTTTCAGGTGGGCTACATGTGTAGACAGTGGCCAACAGGAAAGTTCAGGATATATTTTTGCAACTACTATCCGGTTTTAAGGATTGAATCACAGACACGGAGGATACATTTTTTATGAACAAAGTGAACAATGCTATAGAGATAATGTCATGACATAGATTACATCAATCATATATCACTAATCGATAGTGCCTTGCTTTGCCGCCTGCAATACCAGCGCGTCAAATTCCTCCGCCGATAACAGCTTTTGTTCAGCGACGATATCACGTACGGGTCGACCGCTTGTTTCGGATTGCTTGGCGATCTCGGCGGACCTGGCGTAACCGATTCTTGTGTTTAGCAGCGTTGCAAGCCCGACACTGTTATGCAAAAAGTTCATGCAACGTTCGCCGTCCACTTTCAGTCCCTTGAGGTTTTTTTCAGTGGCGGCATTGACTGCATTGGTCAACCATTCCATTGCGTCGGACAGGGCAGAGCCCAGGGCGGGCATCATGACATTGAGTTCCAGCTGCCCCGCCTGAGTCATCGCGGCCACTGCAGTATCCTGACCCATAACCTGATAGCACACCATATTGAGCATTTCGAACATGACGGGGTTAACCTTGCCCGGCATGATACTGGAGCCGGGTTGCACGGGCGGCAACAGAATTTCCCCCAGACCCGTACGAGGACCGGAGGCGAGCAGGCGCATGTCATTGGATATACGAATCAGTTCAAGTGCCAGGTCGCGAATTGCCGAAGAGAGCGCCTGGATATCATGCATCGACTGCATCTGTGCGACCAGATCGTGCGCCGGCCGTATCATCTCTCCGGTCAGTCTTGCGAGTTCTGTCGCTACATTGCGGACATAAGCGGGTGAGGTATTGAGTCCGGTGCCCACGGCACTGCCGCCGAGTCCGATTTCACACAACGGATCGCGCGTATCTTCAAGACGTTTCACGCAGCGTCGCAACGTAAAGGCATAGGCGTTGAATTCCTTGCCAATGGTTGTCGGCACCGCATCCTGCAGATGGGTGCGGCCGCTCTTGACGGTATCCTGTTCCTGATCGCCGATCCGGGCGTATGCATCGGCCATGGTATTGATCGCCGTGATCAGTCGCGGCAGTTTGGCAAGGGCGGTCAATCGGATCGCCGTTGGAATCGTATCATTGGTGCTCTGGCCCATGTTTACATGATCATTCGGGTGGACGGGGGTGTAGGACCCGCGTTCGCCGCCGAGCGCGACATTGGCCAGGTTGGCGATGACTTCGTTGCTGTTCATGTTATGGCTGGTTCCGGCGCCGGCCTGGAACCGGTCGACGACAAACTGGTCCCGGTACTCGCCTGCCAGAATCTTGTCACAGGCATCGGTGATGGCCCGGCTGATTTTCGCGTCCAGCCAGTCACCTTGATGATTGGCGACGGCGGCGGCTCGTTTGATGCGTACATGGGCGACGATAAAGTCCTGGTCGGGTTTGCGCCCGCTGATCGGGAAGTTGTCGACGGCACGCGCTGTCTGCACTCCATACCAGGCCTGTTGTGGAACTTTTAGCTCTCCCAGACTGTCTCTCTCTATACGGAACCCGTTCGTCATCGTTGTTAACTCCATATAAATGCAGCTGATGATCTTAGCCTGTCCGGGCAGTGGATGAAAGGGCCTGTTTTGGATAAGCTGACGGACATGTATAGTGAGTTATCGAGATGACGCAGTGTATACGGTGCATCGTCTCCGGCCGTGTCCAGGGTGTGTTTTTCCGGGCGTCCGCGCAACGCATGGCGCAGGAACTGGATATCAGCGGCTGGGCGCGTAATATGCCCGACGGGTGTGTCGAGGTAGTCGCCTGCGGTGATGAAAACAAGGTCCGGGAGTTTCAGGACTGGTTGTGGGTCGGTCCCCAACATGCCAGTGTATCGGATGTCAGTGTAACCAGGATAGAGAACCGGATGATAGATGGATTCAGCGTACGTTGACATGATAGCGGACCGGTACATGCCCAGCCGTTTTCTGCCGGATCACCTGACCAGATCAACTGGTCAGGTCATTGGCTCACCTTTATTCGTAATACACGTATCGCCGGTACAGACGAACGCCCGCGAACGCGGGTTGTGTTTTTTCAGGAGTTGTATGACCAATAATATAACCAGAGGAGGTTATCTAATGAAGACAGTACGGATATTTATGTATGGACTGCTGGCCCTGATGTTTATGAGCGGTCCCGCGATGGCGGACAAGGGCCCCCATATGGGTATGATGGGCGACAAGGATGGACAGCATATGATGTACAGGGATCATCATGATATGTCCATGGAGATGATGAAGATGATGAAAGAGGTCATGGGAATCGTCAAGAACCTGGAGCATAGACCCAGTGCTGCTGAAAAGGAAAAGCTCGACAAGATGATGAGCCGGCTCGATGAGATGATGCAGCAACACGAGGACATGATGAAAAAGGCCAGGGAGATGCATGAAGAACGCATGGAGAAATGGAAAGAGCATCACCGGATGATGGATAACGATATGAATGATGACGAGGATGACAATGAGGATAACGAGGATGACTCGATGATGTGATGAGTGAATGGCAGGGCATGAGCATTGAATTAAAAAAGGGAAGCGATTGCTTCCCTTTTTTATTGACGGAACCAGTGCAGGCGCAGGGCGTCGATCACCTTGTTGGAATAAGCAGCCTTGCCCTGACTGCCGTTGTATCTGGCGAGGGCGCGCATCAGATCACCGTCCTCAAGATCGATGTAATAGCGTAATATCGTACAACCCAATCGCAAATTGGTTTGCGGTTGCTGCAGGCTGTCATTCGGGTGACCGATTTCCTTGAGCCAGAATGGCATGACCTGCATCAGCCCTTGTGCGCCGCTATCGGAAACCGCCCAGCGGTCAAAGTCGCTTTCCACTTCGATGACGGCAAGCACCAGTTCCGGCGGCAGGTCGGCGCGGGTTGCCTCATAGTGGACCAGCCGGAGCAGATCCAGCCGCTGTTTCGTATCATCGACCCTCGATGCCATGCGCCGTGACATGTCGGTCAACCATACCTCGGCGTCAAACCTGTCTTCAAAGCTGTCACTGTTATTGACCGCCTCGATCAGCAGCTTGCGCAATTGCGGATCGGGAGTATTCTGGATCGAGGCCATGCCATGGGTAGACACCGTCATGCCCCAGATGATGACGAGAAGCCGGATGGTTATTCTATATATATACAGGATGTTTGCGGCCATAGGATAACAGCGCCGTATTCAATATCATGTGCGTACCTGCCATTATCATCGGTAATTGCAGGCGTAACTTAAGGGTTTCGGGAGGTTTAATTATGTACGGCCCGGCCGAGAAATTCCGTGATCTGCTGCAGGGAAACGAGCTCCGCATCGCTGGCACGACGGTGTTTGTATTCGATCCTGCCGTCATCCAGACCCCGTTCGCTCAGCACCAGCCGGTGGGGTATGCCGATCAGGTCCATATTGGCGAACATCACACCCGCACGTTCCTTGCGGTCGTCGAACAGCACGTCGAAACCCGCGTCCACGAGTTCCTGGTAAAGTTTCTCGACAGCATCGCGCACGCGCCGGGACTTATGCAGGTTCATGGGTAACAGCGCGACCGTGAAGGGCGCAATTGCGTCCGGCCAGATAATCCCCTGTTCATCGTGATTTTGTTCGATGGCCGCAGCGAGGATGCGGGATACACCGATGCCATAACAACCCATGGTCAGGACGACGGATTGGCCCTGCTCATCCAGGCAGGTGGCGTTCATCGTCTCGCTGTATTTTTTACCCAACTGGAATATATGGCCGACCTCGATACCGCGCTTGATGGAGAGAGTCCCTTGATCGTCAGGTCCGGCATCACCCTCGACGACGTTGCGCAGATCAGCGACAGTGGGCTCCGGCAGGTCTCGACCCCAGTTGACACCGGTCAGATGTTTACCGCTGATATTCGCGCCGCAGACAAAGTCGGCAAGGTGAGACGCACTGTGATCCGCTATCACGGGAATCTTGAGACCCATGGGGCCGACAGATCCCGGATCGCATCCTGCGACCTTCCTGACCTGCTCGGCTGTGGCGAATGACAATGGCGCAGCCACCTGATCGAGTTTTTCCGCCTTGGTCGGGTTGAGTTCATGATCTCCACGCAAGACCAGTGCGATCACCTGGTCGTCAGCGCCCTCGACCAGCAGGGTCTTCAGACATCGGTCGGGTGTTGTCTTCAGAAACTTGCAGACCTCATCGATGCTGTGGATACCCGGTGTATCAACCGTTTGTATCTGCTCGGCGGCGGCGGACCTTTCACCGGCGGGGGGGCGGGCATCGGCCAGTTCGACATTGGCGGCGTAATCACCCTCCGATGAAAAGGCGATGGCATCCTCGCCGGAGTCGGCCAGCACATGAAATTCGTGCGAAAGCTTGCCGCCTATATTGCCTGTGTCCGCCAGCACCGCCCGGTACCCGAGTCCGATACGGCTGAAGATGCGCGAATAGGTGTCGTACATATGCCGGTAGGTTTCATCCAGAGATCCCTGATCGAGATGAAACGAATAGGCGTCTTTCATGATGAATTCACGCGCGCGCATCACGCCAAAGCGTGGACGGATCTCGTCCCGGAATTTGGTCTGGATCTGATAGAAATTCGCCGGTAGCTGTTTGTAACTGCGGATTTCATTGCGAACCAGGTCTGTGATGACCTCTTCATGCGTGGGGCCAAAACAAAATTCGCGATCATGACGATCATGCAGGCGCAGCAGCTCCGGACCATAGTGTTCCCAGCGGCCGGATTCACGCCACAATTCGGCGGGCTGTATTGCCGGCATCAAGACCTCCTGGGCGCCGGCGCGATTCATCTCTTCGCGAACGATCGCCTCGATCTTGTGTAATACGCGCAGGCCCATCGGCAACCACGTATAAAGACCCGCCGCCAGTTTGCGTATCATGCCTGCACGCAGCATCAGTTTGTGGCTGATAACCTCGGCATCCGATGGTGTTTCTTTTAATGTTGCCAGCAGAAAATTCGATGTACGCATTATTGTTTTATATCTGCGGCGGCCTGAAGACGGCTGCCGGGATTGATTTTACCGACATGATATCAAGTGTTAAAGATCATTCATATTGAAATCTCATCGACATATCGACGGCCTTGATGTCCTTGGTAATGCTCCCGACCGATATGTAATCGACGCCTGTTTCAGCGATGCTGCGGATGGTTTCCAGCGTTATCCCGCCGGAGGCCTCGAGTGTAGCACGTCCGTTATTCAGCATGACCGCCTTGCGCAGCAATTCGAGATTGAAGTTGTCAAGCAACAATCTGTCGGCTCCTGCAGTCAGTGCCGCGGCGGCCTCGTTAATATCCTCGACCTCGATTTCGATCGGCATGTCAGGGTGCAATTGCCGCGCCCTGTCGATGGCTTCTATGATGGAGCCGCAGGCGAGAATATGATTTTCCTTGAGCAGGATGGCATCGTGCAAGCCCATGCGATGGTTGCTGCAGCCGCCGCAGCGTACCGCATATTTCTGTGCTGATCGCAGGCCCGGCAGGGTCTTGCGTGTATCAAGGATACGCACCGGAAGGCCCTTTACGCGTTCGGCATAGCGCCTGGCGTGGGTTGCAGTGGCAGAGATCGTCTGTAAAAAATTCAGCGCGGTACGCTCGCCTGTCAGAATAGCCCTTGAGGGCCCCTTCACGGTACAGAGCCGCGTCTTGTCTCTTACAGCGTCGCCGTCCGCTGCATGCCAGTCGATCCCGATCCTTTCATCGAGCTGCCGAAAGGTGCTGTCGAACCAGGCGGTGCCGCAGAGTACGGCCGTTTCGCGACAGATGACATGTGCCGTCGAGATGCTTCCTTCATGCAGGATATCGGCGCTGATATCGCCCGTGCCGACATCCTCTGCAAGCGCCCGTTCAACGGTCTGGTTTATATCATCGGGTAACTGGTAATTCTGCACGATAAGCGTTTACGTCCCTATTACTGATTTGCAAGCATGTAAATCAACGCTACAATTCGGGATGTTCGTTATACTGACAAGTATAACCAGTTTTCCCGGGTCGCGATTGTATTAATGATGCGATCTCCCGGAAAAAAGGAAAATAGAAAACGTTGAGGAATATTATTTCTGATTTTCTTCGTTCCTTGCTTGAAAGCGTTCGTGACCTCGCGCCTATTGTAATCGTTATCGCTGTTTTTCAAATATTAATTTTGCAGCAACCCATCCCTGATCTGGGCGGCCTCATCACAGGTACGATCATGGTGGTAGTAGGGCTTGCCCTGTTCGTACGTGGTCTTCAAATGGGATTATTTCCCATCGGCGAGACAATGGCGCACGCATTTGCGCGTAAGGGCAGTGTATTCTGGCTGATGGCCTTTGCCTTTTTGCTGGGGTTTGGAACATCTATTGCTGAACCCGCTGTGATCGCTATTGCCCATAAGGCAGCACAGGCTGCCGCTGAGGGCGGGGTGATAGCCGATAATGCGCAATCTCTTGAGAAATATGCCCTGGGCTTGCGTTATACAGTCGGCCTGGCAGTTGGTGTTGCCCTGATGTTTGGTGTATTACGTATCATCAAGGGCTGGCCGGTACAGTATATGATCATCGGTGCGTATATCATTATTGTCATAATTACGCCGTTTGCACCGCAGGAAATTATCGGCATCGCCTACGACTCGGGTGGCGTCACTACGTCAACGATTACCGTGCCATTGGTGACGGCATTGGGTGTGGGACTGGCGTCAAGTATCAAGGGACGTAATCCAATGATCGATGGATTTGGTCTGATAGCTTTTGCATCGGTCACGCCGATTGCCTTCACATTGATCTTCGGGATGATAGTGTGATGGAGTGGTCGAATACACTCGTTACCACTTTTTCAAATACATTACTGGATGTGTTACCGATCGCGGTCATTATTCTCGGATTCCAGTTTCTTGTCATTCGAGAACCGATGCCGAATTTCAGGAAAATATTGCTTGGTTTCATCATTGGCCTGACGGGACTCGTATTGTTTCTTGAGGGACTGGAATTATCCCTTTTTCCAATCGGCGAATTAATGGCGGGCCAACTGACCGATCCCGGCTTTATTCTGGGCAATGTCGACAGGATGCACGCCGTGCTGCATTGGCAGGATTACAAATGGGTTTATCTGTTTGCAGCAGCAATTGCTTTTACGACTACACTGGCGGAACCGGCATTGATTGCTGTTGCGCTTGAGGCTAATCACGTTTCCGGCGGCAGCATTAACACCTGGGGATTACGTGTAGCCGTGGCGATAGGTGTGGCGTTCGGGGTTTCACTGGGAGCATTCCGTATTATTACCGGCACGCCCTTGCATTATTACATCATCGTGGGATACATCGTTGTAATCATCCAGACATTTTTCGCTCCCCGTCCGATCATCCCGCTGGCATACGATTCCGGTGGGGTGACAACATCAACGGTTACGGTGCCGCTTGTGGTGGCATTGGGTCTCGGTCTCGCAAGTACCGTTCCCGGCCGCAGCGTGTTGCTTGACGGTTTCGGGTTGATCGCATTTGCCAGCCTGTTTCCCATGATCACGGTGATGGGTTACGCGCAGTTAAGCATATACTTTTCAGGAGGCCGGAAATCAAGATGATGCTGTATTTGTCAGCAGTAAATGAGTTTACTCTATGTAATAATTGTAATATCGGAGGTGTATTATGCATTTCAAGTTGTTGATCGCGTTCGTCGAGGAGCATAAAACGGACGCAGTGCTCGATGCCGCCAGGAGTGCCGGTGCGACGGGTGCAACCGTGATCAATTCCGCGCGTGGCGAGGGCCTGGAACAGACCAAGACGTTTTTCGGGCTGAACCTGGAAGTATCGCGCGACGTAATACTGTTCCTTGTCGAGGAACATCTCAGCAGGAGCATATTGGAGACTATCGCGAAGGTCGGTGAATTCGACCTCAAGCCGGGGAAGGGTATCGCGTTTCAGCTGGATGTCGAGGATGCGGTCGGGCTCTCGCAGCAGGTCCAGCGCCTGACCGGGGTGGTGGAGGAAAAGATATGAATGAACGACAGATCATTCGGGTGCGTGACGTGATGAAGACCAGGTTTGATATGGTCGATGGTATGATCACGGTCGCGGATGCGATCGGTACCATGAAGCACGTCGACACAAAGTCATTGATCGTCAACAAGCGCCATGAGAACGATGAATACGGGATGTTGCTGATTGCGGATGTCGCGCGCCAGGTGCTGGCGAAGGATCGCGCTCCCGAACGTGTGAATGTCTACGAGATCATGACCAAACCGGTCATCTCGGTGTCACCGGATATGAACATACGCTATTGTGCGCGCCTGTTCAGCCAATTCCACCTGTCACGGGCGCCTGTCCTTGAAAACGGCAAGGTGATCGGCATTGTCAGCCTGACCGACATGGTGCTGCGAGGCATCTGTGCGCATAACCACGACTCGTAAAACATGCAGGCCCAGGTCAGGAATTACTTGAATTGTCAGCATATTGTCCCCACATTTTGATGAGCAAGTGTTGATTCTAGAATATTTTTTTACTGGATTTATGCGCTTAGCTGGAAATACATCAGCAGGTGCAGCATTTTTTTAAGTCATTGAGGGTTTCCTGATGCGGATGGACAAACTAACAACCAAATTCCAGATGGCGCTGGCCGATGCCCAGAGTCTTGCCGTAGGCCGTGATCACCAGTTTATCGAGCCGCAGCATCTCATGATCGCACTGCTCGACCAGCAGGGTGGAACAGTCAGGCATCTACTGAGCCAGTCTGATGTCAATGTCAATAGCCTGCGATCACAACTGGGCGACGCGCTGGATCATATGCCGAGTGTCGAGGGGGCCGCCGGTGAAGTTCACGTATCCAACGAACTGGGCCGTCTGCTGAATATCACCGACAAGCTTGCCCAGCAACGTAATGATCAATATATCTCGAGTGAACTGTTCGTGCTGGCCGCCCTGCAGGACAAGGGCGGGCTGGGTGACTTGCTGCGCAAGGCCGGGGCCGCCAAGGGGCCCATTGAACAGGCCATCGAAAGTATGCGCGGCGGTCAGAAGGTCGATGATCCGAACGCCGAGGAACAGCGTCAGGCCCTGGAAAAATATACCATCGATCTCACCGAACGCGCCGAGCAGGGTAAACTCGATCCGGTCATCGGCCGTGATGACGAGATTCGCCGTACCATCCAGGTATTGCAGCGGCGGACCAAGAATAATCCCGTATTGATCGGCGAACCGGGTGTCGGCAAGACCGCCATCGTCGAAGGCCTTGCCCAGCGCATCGTCAACGGCGAGGTGCCCGAGGGTCTCAAGGGCAAGCGCCTGTTGTCGCTTGATATGGGGTCACTGATCGCCGGGGCGAAATTCCGCGGCGAATTCGAGGAGCGCCTCAAGGCCGTGCTGAACGATCTGGCCAAACAGGAGGGTCAGATCATCCTGTTTATCGATGAATTACATACCATGGTAGGCGCCGGTAAGGCCGAGGGTGCGATGGATGCGGGAAATATGCTCAAGCCCGCGCTAGCCCGTGGCGAACTGCACTGCGTCGGCGCAACCACGCTGGATGAATACCGGCAATACCTGGAGAAAGACGCCGCACTGGAACGCCGTTTCCAGAAGGTGATGGTCGACGAGCCCTCGGTCGAGGACACCATCGCCATCCTGCGCGGCCTGAAAGAAAAATACGAAGTCCATCACGGCGTCGAGATCACCGACCCCGCCATCGTTGCCGCCGCGACATTGTCGCACCGCTATATTACCGACAGGAACATGCCGGACAAGGCCATCGATCTGATCGATGAGGCCGCCAGCCGGATACGTATCGAGATCGACTCCAAACCCGAACAGATGGACCGGCTCGACCGGCGCCTGATCCAGCTCAAGATCGAACGCGAGGCGCTCAACAAGGAAAGCGACGAGGCCTCAAGAAAGCGTCTGGAAACGCTCAATGCCGAGATCGACAAACTCGAACGTGAGTACGCCGACCTCGAGGAGATCTGGAAGGCGGAAAAGGCCTCGTTGCAGGGGACGCAACATATCAAGGAAGAGCTGGAGCGCGCCCGGCTGGAACTCGAGACCGCGCGCCGGGCCGGTGATCTCGGTCGTATGTCCGAGCTGCAATACGGCGCCATCCCCGAGCTGGAAAAACAATTGAACAGGGCCTCGGAGGCCGAGACCCAGGATATGACATTGTTGCGCAACCGGGTGACCGAAGAAGAGATCGCCGAAGTGGTATCCAAGTGGACCGGTATCCCGGTGTCGAAGATGCTCGAAGGCGAGCGTGAAAAACTGTTACGCATGGAAGAGTCATTGCATCAGAACGTCGTGGGGCAGGACGAGGCGGTCAAGGCCGTATCGGATGCGATCCGGCGTGCCCGCGCCGGGCTGTCCGATCCGCGCCGGCCGTATGGATCGTTCCTGTTTCTGGGACCGACGGGAGTCGGCAAGACCGAGCTGACCAAGGCACTGGCCTCGTTCCTGTTTGACAGCGAGGAGGCGATGGTGCGTATCGACATGTCGGAATTCATGGAACGACATTCGGTGGCAAGATTGATCGGTGCCCCACCGGGCTATGTCGGCTATGAGGAAGGGGGTTACCTGACCGAGGCGGTGCGTAGAAAGCCCTATTGCGTGATCCTGCTGGATGAGGTGGAAAAGGCCCACCACGATGTATTCAACATCCTCCTGCAGGTACTGGATGACGGGCGATTGACCGACGGTCAGGGCCGCACGGTGGATTTTCGCAACACCGTGATCGTGATGACATCAAACCTGGGTTCACAGGTGATCCAGGAGATGGCGGGCGAGGAAAACTATGCGACGATGAAAAACGCCGTGATGGAGATCGTCGGCAGTCACTTTCGTCCGGAGTTTATCAACCGTGTCGATGAGGTGGTGGTCTTCCATCCGCTCGGTCGCGAACAGATCCGTTCAATCACCACCATCCAGATCGGTGAACTGCGCAGACGTCTGATGGATCGTGACATGGATATCGAGCTTACTGACGCGGCACTCGATAAACTGGGCGAGGCAGGATTTGACCCTGTCTATGGTGCAAGACCCTTGAAGCGCGTTATTCAGAGCAGGCTCGAGAATCAGCTTGCCCAGCAGATCCTGTCCGGCCATTTCGGCCCGGGTGACATGATACGGGTCGATGTGGGAGAGGGCGATACACTGCAATTCAAGAAAGGAATGCTCAAGGCCTCGGCGGCGTGACTTTGATTATTCGCTGCAGGGGAATTATCCCTGAATAAATTGGACGCCCACCCGGTAATTGCCGCTGTGTTCGCGTATCCAACGGATTACGCCATCCATCGGCTTTTTATAGCCGGCGATGCCTTCGAGACAGATTTTATCGTCGGGATTGTGGGGATAATCCACGAGTAACCCGGCGCCACCCTTGCTCAGGTCCGTGACCGTGCCGAAGTAGTGGGTGGGTACGGGATTTTCGCCCTCAACCCCCTCTTTGACGGTGTGGTACATGATTTCCAGATTGGTAGAGACGCGCTGATATTTTCTGAGTTCTGCGACCATCATCATGTGGGCTCCCCCTCCCCATTATCCGATCATTATTCTACATTATTCCAAGAGTGGCTATTCAGCGATATTAGCATTTTGTCTCGCATGACCAAACTTATGCAGTGATCTAAAGTCACAGGTCCATAAGATATCAATCGACGGGACGTCGGTATCCAGCCCCGTTTGAATAACAAAATTATGACGATTAATATCTTGTTCTTATGATTGACTGGTTTATATCCATTACCCTTATATAGAACTCCTCAAAAGCGACCTCTCTCCTCCATGTGGTGTCTACATGGCCTAAAAGTGGTACTCAATACCGCTGCTGTAGCTGACATCGGTCTTCTTGACGGTCTCGGGTGGCCGGGTGTCATGGACGACCTCGAGGCTGATCTTGAGATCCAGGTCATTGGCAAGCTTGACCTTCAGCCCGGCTTCTTCCAGCACCCGGGCATCCGACAGGGCCTCAAGTGCAGGCTGGTAATAGGTGGTGCTGACCGCGGAGACGCGATCATTGAGTTGATAATTGAATACCAGGTAAACATTGGCGCGCCAGAATTGGTCTGTGCCGCCATCACTGACTCCCTCCTGTTCTTCAAGCGTCTCCCAGGCATGAAAAGCCCCCAGCCCGACAACGGTCTTGTCATTGTCGTCTTCATGAACCCTGTATCTGACGCCTGCGCCGAGCAGGCCCCGAAATGAGAGGCGCGCAAACTCGTCGGTCTCGACCTGGGTGAAGGCCTCGTAAGCGCGGTTCCCGGTCACCTGCACGATATGTCGCAGATGTGCAAAACCGTTGTTGACGTCGGTGACATTGCCGCTTTCGCCGTAGTCATAATTGAGGATGAAAAGGTCCGTCACCGGACCTTGTTTCCATTGCAGTCGGGTGCCGATACTGCCGGAGAATGTTTCGGTATTACCGGAATCACCACTGAGGGACATATCAAAACGGCCGCTGAATCCGTCCTTCTCAGGTACTCGACGCAGTCCCTCTACATTGACGATGGCATGGGCGGAAAATGGCAGCAATACGAAAAGGTATAAAAGTCTTATACCCCGCATCAGTCTTTCAATGTCTGGCGCAATACAAAGGAGAGTATACCACCGTGACGGAAGTATTCGATTTCATTCGGCGTATCGATGCGCGTAACGGCGCTGAATTCCCTGGACTCGCCGCCATCAGATTGAACGATGATCTTCAGTTGCTGTGCCGGCGTGATATCGCCGAGCCCTTTGATGGTATAGGTCTCCGTGCCGGTCAGCCCGAGGCTTTCAGCGTTTTCCCCCGCCATGAATTGCAATGGAAGGATGCCCATACCGACGAGATTTGAGCGATGTATGCGCTCAAAGCTTTCGGCGATGACCGCACGAATACCCAGCAGTTTGGGTCCCTTTGCCGCCCAGTCACGTGATGATCCGGTACCGTACTCCTTGCCGGCGATGACAATCAGCGGGACGTCTTCATCCTGGTATTTCATCGCTGCTTCGTAGATAGTGATCTGTTCACCCTGCGGAAAATGCCTGGTGAATCCCCCTTCGGTATCCGGTGCAAGACGATTCCTGATACGGACATTTGCAAACGTGCCGCGTACCATCACTTCATGATTACCGCGACGCGATCCGTAGGAATTGAAATCCTGCTTTGCCACACCCTGGGCGATGAGATACTGACCGGCGGGACTCTTCTCGCTGATGGCCCCGGCCGGCGAGATATGATCCGTTGTGACCGAATCACCCAGCAGGGCCAGCACCCGGGCATCCTTGATGTCGGTGAGTGGTGCGGGTGTCGGCGAAAGGTCGGTGAAGAACGGCGGTTCCTTGATGTAGGTGGATTTCCCGTCCCACTGGAACAGATCACCTTCCGGTACTGTCATCTCACTCCATTCACTACTGCCCTGGAAGATGTGTGAGTAATTTTTTTTGAATTGTTCTGCTGTTACGTAGTGATTGATAAACTCATTGACTTCATCAATTGACGGCCAGATGTCCTTGAGGTAGATATATTCCCCGTTGGGATTGGTGCCAAGCGGATCGGAGGAAAGATCAATGTTGAGATTTCCCGCCAGGGCATAGGCGACCACCAGCGGTGGTGATGCGAGATAATTTGCACGTACATGTGTATTGACCCTGCCTTCGAAATTGCGATTACCGGAGAGTACCGAGGCGACGGCAAGATTCCCTTCACGAACGGCTGTAAAGATATGATCGGGAAGGGGACCGCTGTTGCCGATACAGGTGGTACAACCGTAACCGACCAGATGAAACCCCAGTCCTTCAAGATAGGGCATCAGGCCCGAGGCTATCAGATATTCCGTGACCACCTTCGAGCCGGGAGCCAGGCTGGTTTTTACCCAGGGTTTTGACTTGAGTCCTAGACGGACGGCGTTCTTCGCCAGCAGACCTGCCGCGAGCATTACCGCAGGGTTGGATGTATTGGTACAGCTGGTAATCGCGGCGATGACAACCGAACCATGACACAGATTATAGGAGACGCCATCCGGTTGCCGCACCGGGATACAGGTGCCGAAGATGTCATTTTCCTTGCCGGGCACATCGAGGGCGAGCTCCGGTGCAACCAGCATCGGTCTGCCGCCTTCATCGAGCAGGCGGCCGATTTCCTTCTGATCGGTTGCGACGGTTTCATGTTCCAGGTGTTCCAGCAGGAATTTACGGAATGAGCTGCGCACGCCCGCTATGTTGACGCGATCCTGGGGCCGCGCCGGGCCTGCCAGGCTGGGCTCGACGCTGGCCAGATCGAATTCGATCACATCAGTATACGCTGGCTCGCTATTACCTGCGTCGTACCACAGTCCCTGATTTTTGTAATAGGCCTCGACCAACGGTACCATTTCCTCGCGGCCGGTCAGGCGCAGGTAATCGACAGTCTTTTGGTCTACAGGGAAAAGCCCGCAGGTCGCACCATATTCAGGGGCCATATTGGCAATCGTGGCGCGATCGGCCAGTGTCAGATTGGTCAGGCCGGGCCCGAAGAATTCGACAAATTTTCCAACCACGCCGTACTTGCGCAGTTCCTGGGTGATCGTGAGTACCAGGTCGGTGGCGGTAGTTCCCGGGGCGGGCACACCTGACAATCTGAAACCAATGACCTGGGGGATCAGCAGTGATGAGGGTTGGCCCAACAGCGCGGCCTCGGCCTCGATTCCGCCGACACCCCATCCCAGGACACCCAGTCCATTGATCATGGTGGTATGGGAATCTGTGCCGATCAGTGTGTCGGGATAGACCCAGTCCTCGCCGTCTATCTGCTGTGCCATGGCGACATGGGCCAGATATTCAAGGTTCACCTGGTGTACGATACCGCTGTCCGGCGGCACGACGTGGAAGTTTGTAAAGGCGTTCTGGCCCCAGCGCAGGAATTCATACCGTTCCTTGTTTCTTTCCAGTTCACGGATCATGTTGATACGGAAAGCTCCGGTACTGCCGTAACTGTCGACCTGAACGGAGTGATCGATGACCAGGTCCGCGGGTGTAAACGGATTGATTTTCTCGGGATCGCCACCCAGTCTTTCGAGCGCGGAACGCATGGCGGCAAGATCGGCAACCGCCGGGACGCCGGTGAAGTCCTGCAATAGCACGCGCGATGGCATGAAGAAGATTTCCTTTTCAGGCGTGGCCTGCGGATCCCATTGCGCCAGCGCCTCGATATCCACCTTTTTTACGGTGACGCCGTTTTCATAGCGCAGCAGATTTTCCAGCAAGATCCTTAATGAAAACGGCAGATGTGACAAATCACCGATGCCGGCTTTGTCGAGAGCGGGCAGGGAATGGTAATGGTATTTCTTGTTGCCGACTTTGAGTGTCGTTTTCGTATTGAAACTGTTGGTTGTCATTCCTGTCATCTCACCGTTTCGCAAAACACCATACGATACCGCAGCACAGACTAAAATAAAATCACCTGCGGTGATAACGGCTCGAGATTAGCGGTTTTCTTCTACGGATACCTGTGACAGAACCCAATCCAGCAGCCGATAGGGAAGAATACGTTTGAGTGTCGCGAACAAGGTGGTGGGTACTGTTACATAATAGCGTATTTTCGGGCGCGGGCTCTCCAGTGCGTGAATGACCTTTTTCAATACTGCTGCGGGTGTGAGTGTGAACGGCGCGTCACCTTGTCCGGACAGCCGGCGTTCCATCCCGAGATATGTTTCACGGTGCGGGCTGTTTGTGATGTCGATATTGGCTTTGTAGGCTTCACAGGCGTTCTCCCTGAAACGGCTGACGATCGGCCCGGGTTCGATAAGCGAGACATGTATCCCGCTGTCCCTGAGTTCCAGGCGCAGGGTGTCCGTTAATGCCTCGAGCGCAAACTTGCTGGCATTATAGGCCCCGCGATAGGGGAGTGCGACAAGTCCGAGCACAGAACTGTTATTGATGATCCGTCCATGCCCCTGTGAGCGCATGACGGGGATGATGAGGTTGGTCAGTTCCTGCACTCCGAACAGGTTGGTCTCGAACTGCTTGCGCAATACGTCCCGGCGCAGATCCTCGACCGCGCCCGGTTGTCCGTAACCGGCGTTGTTGAACAACGCATCCAGGGTGCCATGTGTCCATGCCAGGACGTTATCAACGGCATCGCGTATTGATACGGGGTCATCCAGATCCAGGCGCAACGTCTCCAGCCCCTGGCGGCGGAGATCGGCGACGTCTTGCTCGTGGCGCGCAGTGGCGAAGACGCGATAACCGCGCGCGGCAAGACCTGCAGCCGTTTGCCTCCCGATCCCGCTGGAACAGCCGGTGATCAGTATAGTCTTTTCGGGCATGTAGTCCGGTTAGATAGATTAAAACTCGGGAAGTGTACACCCGGTCGCTGCCGGGTTGAAGGATCCGGGAATATAAATGTTTGCGTTTGTGTGTCTGGTTTCGATCAATGAAACCCGTCAGCGTTTTTCCAGCGCGGCTTTCTCCATCTGCTCCAGGCTGATATGACGGACATCCTTGCCCTTCACCAGAAAGATAATATATTCACAGATGTTTTTCGCATGATCCCCGATCCGTTCCAGTGCCCTGGCAGCCCAGATAATATCCAGTGAACGTCTGATGGACCTGGGATCCTCCATCATAAAGGTAACCATTTGACGCATGATGCCCTCATATTCATGGTCAACGTTTTCATCTTCACGTGTGATACGTATTGCAGCCTCGGTATCCATGCGTGCAAAGGCATCGAGTGCGTCGTGCAGGCTTTCCCGGACACGATCACCGAGGTCATTGATCTCGAGATAATGGTTTTTGGGTCGTTCCAGATTGGCGAGATGCAAGCCCATCAAGGCCACCTTTTCGGCTTCATCCCCGATGCGTTCCAGATCGGTGATGGTCTTGATGACCGCGAGGATCAGGCGCAGATCGCTGGCGGTGGGTTGACGGCGCGCAAGTATCTGTGTGCATTCCTCATCGATGCTAACTTCATGTTTGTTAATTTTATAATCATTGCTGATTACACTCTCCGCCAGCTGCGTATCGCCTTCAATCAGGGCGGTTACGGCGTTTGCAATTTGCTGCTCCACCAGGCCGCCCATGGTCAGCACCTGGTTACGGATGGTCTCGAGTTCCTCATTGAATTGCCTGGATATGTGATGACTGATATCAAGTTTTTCCATCTTGGCCTCTTCGTTTAGAGCGGTTAATACAAACGTAAATACAGTTTATGTAAAGAAGGATTCATCAACCATAACGTCCGGTAATGTAATCTTCAGTTTTCTTTTGCTGTGGATTGGTGAAGATGGTGCTGGTATCACCGTATTCGATCAATTCACCCAGGTACATGAACGCCGTGTAATCGGAGACCCTTGCCGCCTGCTGCATGTTATGGGTAACGATGACGATCGTATAGGAAGATTTCAATTCATATATCAACTCTTCCAGCTTCAAGGTAGAGATCGGATCAAGCGCGGAAGCGGGTTCGTCCAGCAACAAAATCTCCGGTTCGACGGCAATCGCACGGGCAATCACCAGGCGTTGCTGTTGCCCCCCTGACAGGCCCATGCCGTTTTCCTGTAACCTGTCCTTTACCTCGTCCCACAAGGCCGCGCCTTTCAGTGCCTTTTCGATCGCCTCATCAAGTTTACGCCGGTCGTTAATGCCCTGCAGGCGCAATCCATAGGCGACATTTTCGTAGATGGATTTGGGGAACGGATTGGGTTTCTGAAAAACCATGCCGACGTTGCGGCGCAGATCCGCTACGTTGATATGCTTGTTATAGATATTGTGTTCATCGATACGCACCTCGCCGGTAATCCTGCAGTTGTCTACCAGGTCATTCATGCGGTTAAAGCAACGTAGCAGGGTGGATTTACCGCAACCGCTGGGGCCGATAAACGCGGTAACACGCTTGTTGGGGATCTGCATGCCGATATCGAACAGTGCCTGCTTCTCGCCGTAATACAGGTTCAACTTGCTTACCTCGATGGAAATCTGTTCGGAGGCAAGATCAAGGGCTGATTGTGTTCGTCCGACTGTTGCCATATCGACTCTATGTGACATCCGTGAGGGAGGTATGTCCTCCAATGTTGCCTGATTGCTCATTATAATATCTCTCTTCATGTCAATTTGATTTTATGCTTCCATGGTACGATATTTTTCACGCAGATGGTTGCGTATGGTAATGGCCGCGAGATTCAGGATCAGGATTACGCCCACGAGCAACAGGGCCGTTGCATAGACCAGCGGCCTGGCGGCCTCGACGTTAGGGCTCTGAAAGCCCACGTCGTAGATGTGAAATCCGAGATGCATGAATTTCCTGTCCAGGTGCAGGTAAGGGAAATTACCGTCCAGGGGCATGGAAGGGGCGAGTTTGACGACACCCACCAGCATCAACGGCGCCACTTCACCCGCGGCCCGTGCCACGGCGAGGATCATACCGGTCATCAGGGCCGGGCTCGCCATCGGGATGACGATGCGCAGCAGGGTCTCCGCCTTGGTGGCGCCGAGGGCGAGGCTGCCTTCGCGGATGGATTTGGGTATTCTCGTCAGGCCTTCCTCGGTCGCGACGATGACCACCGGTAATGTGAGTATGGCCAGGGTCAGTGACGACCACAGGATGCCGGGTGTACCGAAGGTCGGTGCGGGAGCAGCCTCCGGGAAGAACAACCGGTCAATATTGCCGCCCAGGAAATAGACGAAAAATCCCAGTCCGAACACACCATAGACGATAGAGGGGACACCGGCGAGGTTGTTGACCGCGATCCTGATAAGACGCGTCAGGGGTCCCTGCGTTGCGTACTCCCTCAAATAGACGGCGGCTACGATACCGAGCGGTGTCACCAGGATCGCCATGATGATGACCATCATGACGGTACCGAATATCGCCGGAAAGATACCCCCTTCGGTGTTGGCCTCGCGTGGTTCATCACTGACGAATTCCCACAGTTTTGCCAGGTAATGGCCCGATTTATCCATGACTGACATTGCATTGGGACGATACACCCGTACCACCTTTGCCAGCGGAATCTCCACGGTCCTGCCACCGGCAACCGAAGCGGTAAAGCTGTCGCGGTTGATCTGTTTGTAGAGCTCGGAGAGATGTTGCTGCAGCTGATGATATTCGTCCTGGTATTGTTTCCGTTCAGTCTCGATCCCCTGCTGTCTCTCCGGGGTCAGATCGTTCTCCAGTTCCAACTCCCGCTGTTTCAAACGCAGGCGTTCGAGCTTGTAATTGATGCCCCCGATGTCATCCTTTTCGATCTCCCTGATCCGGTCATAGAGATCCGTGGCGCGCTCGAGTCGCTTGTTGAGCGCCTCTGGGGCGGCTTCATCCGTTGCCACAACCTTGCCGTTTTCCTTGACATCGAGCAGATAGCCATAGAAATTGCCCCACTCACGGCGTTCAACCGCGATTATCTTCCCGGGATAATCCTGTTTGATGATGTTCGGTTTGATGATGGTTTTGAAGTCGATACCGGTAACGTCACGGTTGCCTGTCTTGAGCAGATAGCGGGTGATAAATTCATCGTCGGTCGAGATATTATACCCGGCGCTGCGCAAGCGGCTTGCAGAGACCAGTTCAGTGTCATGGTATTCACCGATCAGCTGGACGACGGAACCGTCACGCTCTCTGTAATCCATCTGTGCGATATCCGTAGGCCAGAAATAACCCAGTCCCCTGATCGCAATCAGCAATAACAGGCCAAACACCATGACCATACTGATGCTGACCGCACCGGCGCTCATCCATACCCACTGTGTACCGCTTTTCCACCAGGTTTTAACACTGTTTGTCATGATGATTATCCTGTTTTAGAGTGTGCTGTATTTCTTGCGCAGTCGTTGGCGAATCACTTCTGCGATGGTGTTGAACAGGAAGGTGAACATGAACAACAACAATGCCGCCAGGAACAGCACACGGTAATGGGTACTGTTTAGTTCCGATTCCGGCATCTCGACGGCGATGTTGGCAGATAGGGTGCGCATACCCTGAAAGATACTTAAATCCATTACCGGCGTGTTGCCGGTTGCCATCAATACGATCATGGTTTCTCCGACGGCCCGGCCCAGCCCGATCATCACGCCTGAAAAGATGCCGGGGCTTGCAGTCAGCAGCACGACGCGCCACAGGGTTTGCCAGGGTGTCGCCCCCAATGCCAGTGATCCGTTGGTCAGATGCTTGGGGACGCCGAAGATGGCATCTTCAGCGATCGAGAATATCGTCGGAATTACGGCAAAGCCCATCGCAAGTCCCACCACGATAGAATTCCTCTGGTCGAAGTCGATACCCATTTCATATGACAACCAGTGGCGTATATCGCCGCCGAAGAGCCACGCCTCCAGAAAGGGGCTGATTTCGATACATATCCAGCCGACCAGCAGGATGACCGGGATCAACAGTGCGGCCTCCCAGCCATCGGGAATGGCGTAGCGTATCCCTGACGGCAGCTGTTGCCAGACAAAGGCACATATGAGTATGGCGATGGGCATCAGCAGCAGTAAACTGAAGATGCCGGGCATATGCGTTTCGATGAAGGGGGCCAGCCATAGTCCCGCGAGAAAACCCAGGATCACGGTCGGCAATGCCTCCATGATTTCGATGCTGGGTTTTATCACACGCCTCATCCTGGGTACCATGAAGTGGGCGGCATAGATTGCGCCCAGTATCGATAGTGGCACGGCGAACAGCATCGCATAAAATGCCGCCTTCAATGTACCGAAGGATATTGGTGTGAGGCTGAATTTGGGTTCGAAATCATTCGTTGCAGCGGATGACTGCCAGATATATTTCGGTTCCTTGTAATTTTCATACCAGACCTTACCCCACAGGGAAGACCAGGAGACCTCGGGGTGTTCATTGTCGATATGCCATGCATGGAGTTGCCCTGTTTCATCTTCCGCCAGCGCCATGTCCGCGCGCGGCGATATGGCAAGATGATAGAGTGCAGTGTCAGATACGGGTTTTATAAGCAGGTTACGGTGAGCCGTTGAGTGGTAGATACCGATCTGTCCCCTGGCGTCCGCGGTCAGGAAGCCTTTCCTGCCGTATTCGGCGGCAATACCTGTGATCGGTGCCTGCTGGCTGTCAAAGCTGCGGATGCGCCTCAGCGTCACATGATTCTGTTCATCCCTGACGGGAAACCACTGGACCAGTGTGCCGTCCGATTGACCGACGATCAGGGATATACTACCGGTGAGAAACCGGATCGAAGTAATCTGTCTATGATTGTCTGCAACGAGTTGCTCATGCTGTATAAGTCTTGGTTGTTCCTTATTGGTGATATCGAAGAATGCCAGTTCGTCCGTCGCGTCGACCACATACAGGAAGCGTTGTTCCTGATTAAGCAGGATATAGGCGATTCTGGACAGGGTGTGCGGTAACTCCATATCCTGTTGCACAAGCGTTACGCTGTCATCCAGAAATGAGGTCTCTTTGGTAAAAGAGGTCAGCAATAGCCTGGTATCATCGGTTGCCGCCACAACAGTGGCATTGTCATCGTTACTTTGAACCGCCAGTTTTACCAGTGAATGTCCTTTTCCATCGAGGGTGATCAGCTTGTCACCCAGCGGATATTCAATGCTTGGGGTAATCTTGCGAACATCATTGGGGTAGGTCACTTTGTAGGCGTGGCGTAACACCAATGCCTGTCCGTTCGACAGGCCGTAGGCGACGATCGCACTGGAGGATATGCCGGTGGCGAAACTGGTTACCGTCGTGCCGGCAGGGATATCCAGGGGCGTGTCGCTGATAACCGATCCGTTGGCGATGCGGAAGAAAACCACATGGGCGTTATCTGTGAAACGCACGCCTATTTCGGCCTGTTCCTCCATTGCCATGTACAGGGTCTTGCCTGCAGAGGCGGCAGGTATTTCAAAGCTCGACGTCTGCTCCATCGAGGCGGGTTTGAACAGCGGGAAGACGACATAGAAGAGATAAAAGAAGATCAGAACTATCGCGATTATGACGCTGATACCGCCGATCCCGAAGATATAACGCGCCAGCGCATCGTAAAACATCCGCCATTTGTGCCGACGGCTGGCTGAAGACTTGTCAAATGCCTGGGGATAAGAGGTCGTGTGTTCTAAGGAACTCATTTTCAAAAGGATAAAGTATATTTATGACAGTCAGGTGACAGTTATCGACATGTCCAGAGGCGCTACGGATACATATAATTTATAGCTATTTGGCGTAACTTTAAGGATTAAATGATAAAATTACCAGCTTGGTGTATGTGGGTGTTCACCATTGCAGGGTACACAATAAAGACTGTTTCTTGCGTTGGTGGGCCTGCATACGGACCAGGATATCATTCAGTGCCTGAAGAGCATGCATGATATACGGTCCCTTGTTCAACATGATGCAATCGGCCCGCTCTCCCATTGCAGCATCTGAATATTCCGGTCGTGAAATGACTCCCTTCTTAACCAGGGTCTCCAGAACCTGTGTCGCCCAGACAACCGGGATATGAGCCGCTTCGCAGAGCCATAATATTTCCTCCTGGATCTCGGACAATTGTTCGGGGCCGAGTTCGATTGCCAGGTCTCCCCGGGCAATCATGATGCCCAATTGCCGCCTGCCAATCGTGCCGAGCAAGATCTCAGGCAGGTTTTTCACCGCGCGCTTGGTTTCGATCTTGGCGATAATAGCAAGATGCTGTGCGTTGCGTTTATCCATCTCATCCAGCAGACAGTCAATATCCGCCAGAGTCTCCACGAATGAAAAACCTATAATGTCAGCATGCTCACAGATAAAGTCGAGATCCCTGAGATCCTTATTGGTCAGAGCAGGGAGATTCAGTTCGGTATCGGGAAGGTTAATGCCCTTGTCTGCTTTCAGATGCATGCCGCTTGGACTGCAGTAGGTGATTTTCAGTATAACGTCATCATTCATCCTTGATTCGACGATGGCACCAAGCTTGCCGTCATCGATCCAGACAGGATCACCGATATTCAGGTCGTCCAGCACTGCAGGCGTTGTGCAACTGATGTGTGCATGTGAGATGCACTTGCCCTGTTCATCATATACGGCGGCTGCACCGGGCAGAGGGTCATGTGTCAGTTTCAGACGGTCATCCTTGTGGAGACGAATCTCTACAGGAACGTCACCGATGCCACTGAATGAATATTCACCCAGTGCTATAAATTTATTATTGTGATCAGGTCGTTCCCATCTGAACAGGGTTTCGTCGGCAAGATACATGTTCTTGTTGCAGCGTGCGAGCCAGTAATCACCACGAATTCTGTACATGATCTGCAAGCTGCGTTGTTTGTCCCTGATATCGTTGAATACCAGTCTGTCACCCGGTGCCAGCCTGTGGTGCAGTTCTGACGGGATATACAATTTATAATTGGATCCACTGGAATCTTTTTTGATTCCCTGGATCTGCTCCTCCTGCATGAGTATGACATTGGCAGGGCTCTGCTTTTTATTCACAAAATCCTTTTTCACCTTGATATGACATACCCCCGGCATTGTCAGAACCGGACCGGTACGGATTTTATGGCCGGCCAGGTCCATTATGATTTTGCACTTTCTGCCCGCATTCATCTCCGCCTGGCGGATATTCGCTATTATTTTCCTCCAGGTATCTGCATCATCATGGGCGCAATTGATCCTTGCGCAATCCATGCCGGCATCGAACATGGAACTGACAAGCGAATAATCATTGGCCGTTCCGGGTGGCATGGTCACCATGATATATGTATTGCGAAAATCCCGTTTGGGTCCGAACATTCTTGTGATGTTGCCGGACAGGATTTCAAGCCCCTCCTGGTAATCGGGGCCCGTAATTGTGTTTGTATCCGGCTCAGGATTAATCTGCAGGATTCTGCATAAGAGTTCTATCACGTTATCCAGTGTGGATACCACATGTGCTTCACTGCGTCCCAGAGACGAAAGGCCCAGGATGGCGAGCTGATCCTGCAATGGACGGAGATCGCGTTGTCTCAGGCTCAGGTATTCGGCCAGGTTGCAAGCGCTTTTACTGTAGTTTTGTTCCGGATAATTATTGCCAAAAAATGTCAGACGTCTTTGCGCGTCATTCACTACTTCACGGCGTAATGATAAAAGTTCATCCAGAAGGTCATATAATTGGGGAGCATCAGTATGATGCAACATCGATTGTGAGTTGTTCATGCCGGTTATCTCCACCTTATTACACGATGACCGTCGACATGTATAAGAATGTCAAAATGTTTTTATTCATCGGCAAGATTCTATTGAAATGAGTTTTCAGTTAGATGACATTTACATGACAATATATAACTATTTAATATCTTTAATGATTATTTATCCATTTCATGTTTTAGTCTTGCACTGTGCATACTGTTGCAATAATACTGTCATATAGTTGCAATACCGGGTATTTATAGTGGGTCTGAACCGGAAGTCTAAATCTGATCGTGGATAGCGTTGATTTAAAAAAGCCTGATTTATATATCAATCGTGAATTAAGCCATCTGGAATTCAACCGGCGGGTATTACTGCAGGCGGAAGACGAGACCATCCCGCTGCTTGAGCGACTCCGCTATCTTTACCTTTCATCTACAATCATGGATGAGTTTTTCGAGGTCCGCGTCGCGGGACTGAAGCAGATGGCCAAGGCGGGGTCATCGCAGACCGGTCTTGATAACCTGGCGCCCATGGAGGTACTGAGGACAATCCAGAACCGGGCGCGGGAACTGGTCGACAAACAGTACCAGATACTCAATCAGGTTTTGCTGCCGGCCCTGGCCGACCAGAACATCCATACCATCCGACGCTCGGACTGGACAGATGAACAGGAATTCTGGCTGCGGGATTTTTTCCATAATGAACTGTTACCCATCCTGAGTCCATTGGGGCTCGATCCCGCCCATCCCTTTCCCCGCATACTGAACAAGAGCCTTAATTTCATCGTCTCGCTGACGGGCAAGGATGCCTTCGGCCGTAACAGCGGACTGGCTATCATTCACGTCCCAAGGTCATTACCACGTATCATTCAGCTGCCTGCCGAGGAAACCGGTAGCGGCCCGCATGATTTTGTATTCCTGTCTTCGATTGTCCACGCTTACGCCGATGAGCTGTTTCACGGTATGACGGTGACCGGCTGTTTCCAGTTCAGACTTACGAGGAACAGCGAGCTGTTTGTCGACGAGGAAGAGGTTGAGGATCTGTTACGTGCGGTCGAGGGTGAATTGTTTTCACGCAATTACGGCAATTCGGTACGTCTCGAGGTTGCTGATAACTGTCCCGAGAACCTGGTCGATTTCCTGCTGGCAAGGTTCTCTCTTACAGTGGAAGATCTGTATATGGTCAACGGGCCGGTCAATCTGCATCGCCTGAAGGACATCATCGAGTTTGTCGACCGCCCGGAACTGAAATTTCCATCCTTTACTCCGCGGTTGCCTGCAGATCTGTCCACCGGCGCGGATATCTTCAAGGCCATCAGGAAAGATGACATCCTGTTGCATCATCCGTTTGATTCCTTTGCCCCCGTAATCGAATTTGTGCGTCAGGCGGCAGTGGATCCCAATGTGCTGGCGATCAAGCAGACGTTATATCGAACCGGCATGGACTCCGCCATCGTCGATTCGCTGGTCACCGCAGCGCGTGGCGGCAAGGAGATTACGGTGGTTATCGAACTGCGTGCCCGATTTGACGAAGAGGCCAATGTTGCACTGGCAACCCGACTGCAGGAGGCCGGTATTCACGTTGTCTACGGTATCGTCAATTACAAGACGCATGCCAAGACGATACTTGTTATCCGGCGTGAAGGAAAGGATCTGGTCAATTATATTCACCTCGGTACAGGGAATTATCACTCACGTACGGCCAGACTATATACGGATTACGGGCTCATGACATGCAATAAGGAGATCGGTGAGGATGTCCATGGTATATTCCAGCAATTGACCAGCCTGGGCAAGGTCGTCAGACACAACCTGTTGCTGCAGTCGCCGTTCACCCTGCACAAGGCCCTGTTGCATAAGATACAGCGTGAAACGGATAATGCCCGGCAGGGGTTGTCGGCGCGTATCATTCTGAAAATCAATGCAATCATTGAAGCACAGTTGATAGAGGCACTCTATAACGCATCGATCGCCGGTGTACAGATCGATCTTGTCGTGCGCGGGATTTGCAGCCTGCGGCCGGGGATTGCAGGGGTATCGGACAATATACGGGTACGTTCCATTATAGGACGTTTTCTGGAACATACACGCGTGTATTATTTTGAAAACGGCGGCAAGGCGGAGATCTATTGCTCCAGTGCCGACCTGATGGAGCGTAATATGTTTCGTCGCGTCGAGATCTGTTTTCCCATTATCAACAGAAGGCTGCACAAACGCATTTACAAAAACCTGCTCTATTATCTGAAAGATAACACACAGGCATGGCAACTCATGCCGGATGGATCATATTCGCGGCTGTCGCCGCAGAATGGCGCCAAACCGTTTTCGGCGCAAATGACCTTGTTGGCAAAGCTCGCAAAAAATTAATCTATCGCCGGTTTCAATCCGCTTCTCGGTATTCGAGTTTGAAATCCAGTGCCTTGAGGTAGGATGCCTCCTGTTCGAGATCGGCCTGGGTGAGAGTATGGCCGGCCAGCCATCCCGCAGAAAAATTCAGGACAATACGTTTGTTGCCGGCCTCGAGTCCCAATGCAGGCACCTTCTCATCGCTCCTGTTGCGATGCAGGAGCACCGCGAGACGAAATATGATGGCAAGATACTGGAGTGTCCTGGCCTCTGGGGCGGGTAGACCCTTAAATTCCTTGACCGGAAATTTACGGCGGTGTGATCGTACCAGAATCGCGATATACCTTTGCTCCTGTCGGGAATATCCCAGCAGATCGGCATATTCGATTACGTAGGCACCGTGTTTGTGATACTGGCTGTGTGCGATATCGAGGCCGATTTCATGCAGTTGCGCCGCCCAACCCAGCCATTCCGCGCCGGATTCAGTATCAATGTCCCAGGTACCGGCAACCTGCTGCAGACAATCGACAGCAGTCTGTTCCACGCGTCTTGCCTGGGCCTCATCTATATGAAACCGCGATGCAAGACCGGTTACACTGCGCTTGCGTATATCCTTGTGCTGAATCCGGCCGAGCAGGTCATAGAGCAGCCCTTCACGCAATGCGCCGTCGGATACCTGCATGTGATCGATACCGAGCACATCAAAGATTGCCATCAATATGACAACACCACCCGGAAAGACGGGAGCGCGTGCGGGATCAAGGCCCTTGATCTTCAGCTTATCGATATGGCCAGCCTCGATTAACGTCTCCATCAAGCTGTTGAGTGACGACGGCGTGATGTCATTATTCGACCAGCCACTCATTGTGACAGTTTTCATTATTGCGCGTATTGTGCCCGAGGCACCGATGGCATCTTCCCATCCCTGTCTGTTGCACAGATCAATGATTGGCTCGAGTTCCTGCTGTGCCGCCAGCTTTGCTTTCTTGTACTGTTTGTCGGAGATGACACCATCCGGGAAAAACCTGTTACTCATGTTCACGCACCCCATATAGAGGCTTTCCATGTAGACGGGGGTGAATCCCTTACCGATGATGATCTCGGTGCTGCCGCCGCCGATATCGACCACCAGTCGTTGCCTGTTATCGATGGCTATGCTGTGAGCGACACCATCGTAGATCAGGCGGGCTTCCTCAACACCCGAGATGGTCTCGATCGAATGCCCCAATACCTCCTCGGCATGGGAGAGGAACTCCTGGGCATTGTGCGCACTTCTGAGGGTATTTGTACCGACGGCACGGACACTGCCCTGAGGCAGGTCTTTCAGTCGTTCTCCAAAACGTTTTAAACAATCTATTGCACGTTGCTGAACATCGAGTCTCAGATATCTGGCGTCGTCGAGACCTTCTGCCAGTCTCACCATCTCACGCATGCGGTCGACCACAATCAGCTCGCCGTTTGTGATGTTCGCAACCTTCATGTGAAAGCTGTTCGAGCCAAGATCGACGGCAGCGATGGTTTCCGAACGTTTCCTTTTTGAAAACAACAAGGTTTAATGCCTCACGCAGCCTCAAGCCCGACAGCGACCGGATACATCTATACGGGTCGAAATTCTTTCAGTTCTTCTGCACTGATACGTATGTCGTGTATTATGCGCAAAAAGTCCCCGTTTACATACAATTTCCTGAAGTTTTCATACCTGTCGAGCTCAAGTTTTCTTGCGCGATCCAGAAGATAGTTAATCAGTATTTCCCGGTCATCGCCGTCCAATGAATCACCATGCAGCCCGTCGGTGAGCGTAGCATGGTAAGTTGCCAGCATTTCAATCGATATATGGGCATCCCTGAAGTCTCCCAGTACATCCTGGGTCTCTTTCAGGAACCTGATGATTTCCTTCAGGGCGGGTTGCCGGGATCTGAAAGGTTCAAGCAGATAACGCAGGCGTTTGAAGTAGATACGGAGTTTGTGGATGGCGAGACGATCCTCAATACCGTGAATTTGACCCAGCTGTTCATCAGCTGTGTCGCATAGCTTCAGGATTTTTTTACCCGCGACATTCGGCATGAGTTCATTCTTTTTATCCCCGTCGATATCGCTGCCAAGATGTTTCTTCAGCTTATGATCCAGTTCCTGCCACTCGGCAGGCACATGGTCCTGGATCTTTGCCAGTTCCTGTTCGTAGTCCCCGGTTATCTGGTCGAGCAGGGCCTTCAGTGCATTGTTGTTATCGGGGGGTATATCAGCCATTTCGGAGAGGTAGACATTTAGCCAGTCTCTGCATACTTCCAGGTCGCGTGACGTGTTGGTCGAGTCTGTCAATCTGCCCAGACGTTTTATGGTCTTCTTGCCTGTATTATGATAACGCTTGAATGTACGCATCCAGGTTCGCAGCCGTCTGACGGCCACCCTGAAATTATGCAATGCTTCCGGTTCAGACGGGTCTGTCAGATGATCACAGGCATGAGACGCTTTCCTGATCTGCAGCAGCGCAAAAGCCTTCACGCCATCCGGGGCTGAATAATTGTAGATATTTTCCTTGATGGTTGTTATCCCGTTTCCCCTATACTGCGAAGTTGTCGGGGCGTCACAAACCAGATCATTTGCCCGTTGCCGTCTTTAAACGTTTCCCCAGTCTCGATGAGGCATGCACCGCCCTTTTTGAAATGCAGGAATGATCGTTCCTGACCTGATAAAAGCATACTGACAAGCGTACTGAGATCCGGCTCATGCCCGACCAGCGCGGTTATCCCTGATTCAGGTAACCTGTGAGCCCAATCGGCAAATTGATGAAAATCCAGACCGGGGCGTAAAACATCCGCCGTGATCGGCCGAATGCCGCGATATTCCTTGCAGATAATCCCGGCGGTCTGGACAGCTCGCAACAGGGGGCTGGTTGCCACATGAGCCAGTTCCGGCACGATGACCTTCAGGCCCCTGGCGGCTTCGGCCATTCTGGTTTTGCCTTTTCTGGTCAGCGCCCTGTCTTCATCCTTCTGGTTGTTTTTCGTGGCAATATCACGATCTTCGGCTATCGCATGACGGATGATCAGGAATCCACGCATAAGACTGCCCCCCTGTATGTTCTAATGCATGTTCAGAACGATCAGTTTAACGAATACGGCGATCAGTGAACAAGCGTTACCCCGCCAGGCAGAAGTATAGATACGTATATTCTGTTATGAACGTACCTGGGACCAGAGCCTTCTGGCGAGTGACGCCTCGTCTTCTGTCATCCCCGATTTGATCCAGTTGACGATAGATCGGGCCACATTCGGATAAGACCTAGGGCGCGGATTGGGTTTGGCCAGCCATATCTGCAGGGATTCGTCATCGAAATCCTTCATGACATCTCCATATCCAAGTTGTTGCAATGCCAGGGCATTGGAGATTTGTTCCATCTGGCCTTTGAGGGGCATGACCAGCAATTTTTTGCCACATTGCAGGCCTTCGCTTAACAGTTCGAATCCGGCATTGGATATGATACCGCTGCAATCTCCGAGGTCATTGATAAACCCCTGGCGTGAAAAGGGCCGCAGGTGAATATTGCTATTGTCCACGGCATGTTCGATGTCGCAGTAGATATAGAATTCATGATTGTGAAAGCCGGACAACCAGTGAATGACGTCATTGTTGTCATTGAAAGGCAGATATACAAGTATCTTGTTTGCCTTGCAGGACGGGTTGCCCTCTACCGGTTCAATCATCGGTGGTAATATGGCGCTGTTGAAATGGTGCCAATGGATCCCCAGCGAACGTTGCGATGGTGCAAAGATCTTCATGATAAGTCTGGCAACGGGGTTGCTGCCTGCAACGGGAACGTTGTGCTTGAAGGCGTACTGGTGTCCGATCGCGATGCAGTGCTTGTGCTTGAGGCGTGCAGCCCATGCGGTAACAGGTTCAAAGTCGGTGATCACCAGATCGTATGAAGACAGATCCAGAATATACACGTCCCTGATGAATTTTATCAGGTTGTTAGTGACGGCAGTTTTCAGGTACTGGATTTTCCCCTTTTTTGTGGCAAAGGTGAGCCCCGGCAAACACCTGTAGTTGCCGAATGGTTCCATGTTGAATAATTTGTTACAGGGGCGCCCCGTGAATATGTAATCCACCGCTATTCCGGCCTTGTCGAGTTCATGTGCCATGGTGCGGGCACGCGTAATATGGCCGTTACCGGTGGCCTGTACCCCGTATAGAATCTTCATATTGACGGTATCAACGTCGGATATCGTTGCCTGCAAGGATGCAATTCAGGAGATGACATTGATGCTGGCGATGGCCAACGAACCGCCGATGATTGCGCCGACGATGACGTCTGTCGGGTAATGCAATCCCAGGACCACACGCGACAGGGCAATCAGGGATGTAAAGGGAAACAGTGCCCAGGCAAGGCCCGGATAATAATAGGCTGCTATCAGGGTGAATGATACCGCGTGCAGGGTGTGCCCGGATGGAAAGCTGTACAGATCAAGCGCTGCCGTGCCGCGATGGATCTGGGCCCAGGTTGTTGAAGGCCGCTGTCTTACCATGCGTGTCTTCAGATACTTGTATATGCATACACCGATAACTCCGACAACAACCATGTGTGATGCGGCCTTGAGTCCGCTGGCGGTAAAATCCAGGACCGCAATGAACGTGATCAGGGAATACCAGATGACACCATCACCCAGTCTGCTGATGATGGCAAAGAACCTTTCAATACGTTGCCATTGACTGATGCGATTGAAATACAGGCATAAAGACAGCTCAAGCTCGTCCAGGTATTTGAAAACACTATCGTTTCTGTTACGCATACACTCATGTCTTGCTTGAAAGTCATGAATATTTTCGGCCGTTGATTTTAAGGAATGATGATAACGGGATGATAATTCGATGAATCTTCTGTGTCATTTTGATGACAGTTTATTGCTTGAATTGACCGCTGCTGAGGTATATAGCTGGCGAGGTATCAAAAAGAAACCCCGCTGTTGCGGGGTTTCAGTTATGTATGATTAATTGTGTTTATTGTAACTTCGCCAGTTCTTTTTCAACAATGGTATCCGGTAACGGAATGTATCCGTCCTTGATAACCACCTGCTGGCCGGTCTTGGAGAGTACCATCGAGACAAATTCTCTTTCCAATGGTGGCAGGGCCTTGTTGGGTTGCTTGTTGACATAGACATACAGGTAACGCGCCAACGGGTACTTGCCAGTAGCGGCATTTTCTGTCGTGGCTTCAACAAATGTCCCATCGTCCTTCTTGCTCAATGGAACCGCCTTGACACCGGAGGTCTTGTAACCGATACCTGAATAGCCGATACCATTGATCGATGCTGTCACGGACTGGACAACGGAAGCGGAACCCGGTTGTTCATTGACCGTGTTTTTGTAGTCACCCTTGCACAAGGTGTGTTCCTTGAAGTAACCATAGGTACCCGACACGGAATTACGTCCATAGAGCTGGATATCACGATCCTTCCAGGCACCTGTCAGGCCCAGTTGTCCCCAACGGGTAATATCTTCAGGGTAACCGCATTTTCTGGTGGAGGAGAAAATGGCATCCGCCTGGGCCATGGTCATTCCCTTGATCGGGTTATCCTTGTGTACATAGATCGCAAGTGCATCGATAGCGACCCTGATGGGTGTCGGTTTATAGCCGTATTTGCTCTCAAAAGCCTCGACCTCCTTGTCCTTCATCTGGCGGCTCATGGGGCCGATATTTGAAGTGCCCTCGGTCAATGCAGGCGGGGCGGTCGATGACCCGGCGGCCTGGATCTGGATATTGACATTGGGATAAAGGCGTTTGAATTCTTCCGCCCATAATGTCATGAGGTTTGCCAGGGTATCTGAACCAACACTGGACAGATTACCCGAGACACCGCTCGCTTTTTCGTAGTCAGGCAGTTTCGGATCGAGTTGCGATGCGGCAAAGGTCGCGCTCGATGCCAACAATGTGCTCGAACACAGCAGTGCTGCCATCAGTTTTCCGGATTTCATAATAACAATGCTCCTTCTAGGATTAAATCTTGCGTTCGGTTGTTATACAAGGTCATTAGATGTCGCTGGCCATTGTAGGAATGCTAACGTGTCAGGAGTATGAAAATACGATGACAGTTTTATTACAGCTTTTCAGGTCAATTATTTACAGGTGGTTTAGCGGATTGATTCATTTGGCATTAATCTGGGGGTTGTGTTCATCCGGATTTATCGCGTAGATCTGATCCCGGTAGTGGATCAGATTTGCAGGAAAGTCACAGATGAAGGTACTGCCGATATCCAGCTTGCTTTCGATCCTGAGTACGGCGTCATGTCTTTCCAGTGCATGCTTGACGATTGCCAGACCCAGCCCGGTACCGCCGGTTTCCCTTGAACGCCCAACATCGACGCGGTAAAAACGCTCAGTCAGCCGGGAGATATGCTGTGGTGCGATTCCGATGCCCGTATCCTTGACCTCGAAATGCGCCCCTGATTGATCGGCATACCACCGTAAGTATATCTTGCCCCTTTCCGGTGTATAACGGATCGCATTATTGATGAGATTGTAAAAGACACTGTGCAATTCCTGTTCGTTACCGATCAGCCACAGATGCGGATCCGCATCCAGGTGTATTTCATGTTGCATACTGCCACTCAGGGTGATGGCCTCTTCGCGCATTGCTGCGAGCATGGCGGGTATTGCGACGGGTTGTCCCGGGTGATGGGGTCCGTCTGTTTCAAGGCGGGAAAGCAACAACAGGTCATTGACGATATGTTGCATGCGTGAAGTCTGCTGATACATCAGTTGTATGGAACGTTTCCATTCTTTTAGTTGTTCATGGTCGTTGGCGTCGGACATGGTTTCGAGCAAACCGTTCAGTACCGTCAACGGTGTGCGGAGTTCATGGGAGACATTGGCCACAAAATCGCGACGCATTTGCTCCAGCCGCTTGATGCGGGTGATATCACGGGCGATCAGCAAACGTTGATCCTTGCCGTACGGGACGATACTGACTTCCAGCATGAACTTTTCATGGATGGGGGAGGGTATCTCTATACTCTTTTTGTAGTCTCCCTGCTGGACATATTCGATAAAATCCGGGTGTCTGACGAGATTGATCAGCTTGTTGCCGGTGTCCTGGGGAGATTGCAAACCCAGTAACGGACCAGCAGCCTCGTTTATCCAGTCTATCTCGCCGTTGGCACGCAGGATCACCGCGGCATCCGGCATCGCGGTTGTGGATTCACGGTAGCGATTGATTACGTCGGCAAGCTTGCGCTTCTGTTTACGGTTACGTTGCCGGATGAGATAGTTTTGATGATAGATCTCGCTCCAGATGCCCTTTCCCTGTGGAGGGTGCGAGATGCCCCCCTGTCTCAGCCAGTGCTCGAGTCTGTATATATGGACCAGGTGCCAGGCCAGATAGCCAAGTGAGGTTATTAACAGGATAACAACGAGATGCCCGCTCAACATGCCGACGATCAGCGCGGCTAGAAAGAGACCGCTAATTCGCCATACTTCTATTGACCAGGGGTTATACAATGTTATCTCTGGGTGGAAAAGCGGTAACCCGTACCCCTTACTGTCTGGATAAGCCTGTCATGGCCATATCTTGAAAGGGCCTTGCGCAAACGGCGAATATGCACATCAACTGTGCGTTCTTCAACATAGACATTACTTCCCCATATTCTATCCAGTAATTGCCCCCTGCTGTATACACGTTCAGGATGCGACATGAAAAAATGCAACATCCTGTACTCTGTCGGGCCGATCTCGAGAATTTTGTTGTCAACGGTCACCCGGTGACTGGCAACATCGAGTCGTAAACCGTTTGCCTCGATGGTCTCTTCATCGGTCTTCGGCGCCGTGCGTCTCAACACGGCCTTGATACGGGCGACGAGTTCACGGGGCGAAAAGGGTTTGGTGATATAGTCATCCGCGCCGGTATCGAGACCGGTAATCTTGTCCGTTTCCTCGTCGCGTGCCGTCAGCATGATAATCGGGACATAGCGGGTTAGTTCGTCCTTTTTCAGTCGACGTGCCACTTCGAGGCCACTTGATCCCGGCAGCATCCAGTCCAGCAGTATCAGATCCGGGATTTCATTGCTGACGGAAATCATCGCCTCGGTCGCATCTCCTGCTTCGGCAAGATCAAAGTCCGCCCGGGACAGGGCAACACCGACCATTTCACGGATTGCCGGTTCGTCTTCAACGATTAGTATTCTGAACGTCATGGGGGTTACCCTGCTGTAGGCCGCGTGTATTACACCGGACAAATATTGCATTCATGTTACAGTTCAACTCTATCAGCAATGCAGACCAGTTATTATACAAGGCTGAATATATAAGCCGCTGATAACAGTGATGAATATAACATGTATATGATGTTCATAAAAATGTCATAAAAAGTACACGATTTCTTCACACCCATTCATTAACCTTCATCCCGTTTATTCATGTGGCCGAAAGTGAATGGACACAAATCAATTAGAACATAACAGGAGATTACAGGTGATGACTATGAATTGGATAAACGGACTCAACAGGCATTTGCGCCCGCTGGCGACAATGGGAGGCTTTACCGCGGTGCTGTTAGCGGGCACTGCCGCCTATGCCTATGATGTGAACGACAAACTGGAAGTAAATGGAAAGGTGTTCGCCAATGTAATTTCGGTGGATGGCAATGCGGATTCTGCGGACGACGATGCGGCCAGTGGGTTCCACTTCGATCGTGCCTACTTCGAGACCCGTTACCACGCCGACGACGCCAACATGGTCCGGATCACGCTGGACCAGAAGGCCCCGGACGGTAGCGTGTTCGTCAAGTATGCCTACTGGCAGCACAAGTTTGCCGGTGGTGCCAAGATCAAGGTCGGCCAGAACCATACTCCGCTGGTGGACTACCTGCAAACCGAGATGTGGAGACACCGCTACGTGGCCAAGACATTCGCGGATGCGGTCGGGGCAGAGACATCTTCCGATATCGGTGTCAGTGTGCTGGGTGATGCCGGTGACATGTTCAGTTATTATGTATCGCTGATGAACGGTGAAGGTTACACCAATACGCCTGATGGAGCCGGCTTTGCATTCGAGGGCCGTGTTGAGGTGCAAACCGCCGGTGCCCATATAGGTGCTTACGCCCACAGCGAATCCAAGCGCAATGGCGTGGACAACTACGACCCGAGCCGTGGTGTGGTGTATGCCTGGTGGGAAAACGATGCATTCCAAATCGGCGCCCAGTACCTGTCGGCTGACGACGGTGATGCCGCAACCAATTTCAAGGATGGTACCGGTTATAACGTACTGGCCAATATCAAGTTGCCGAATATGGGCAAGAAAACCACTGCATTTCTACGCTATGACACCATTGACAAGCAGGACACGGGCACTGATCAGACGCTCACCATTGCGGGCGTTGAATTCCAGGCCGCACCCGGCATCATGCTGGCGCCCAATATCCAGGTTGCCGACGACGGCACCGATGATGTCACGACCGTTGGTGTCAATGGCCAGTACAAGTTCTAGGCAACACCATCGAAGAAAAATAACCAGCAGTTTCTCCCATCTCATCTGTAATAGGATGATCTTATACGGGGCGCAAGCCCCGTTCTTTTTTTCATAAATGCTGCACTTGACGATACTGCATTATTAATGAACTCAAAATCTTCACTGACTATTCGTGTCAACTCCGGTTTTTCGTTCAATAATGCCTTGTCTCGCCTGCGTTCGCTATTTATGAGGCAGGTTTATATACAGTCTCGTTGAAAGAGACTTGTGTCGTTAGTGTCATGCTGCCGGTGCTCATTTACTTCTATGTAAACTGCGTGCCGGGTCATGCCACTGCCTTGCAATCATCATAAATAGATCATTTTCATTGATGATGTAATGCGAATGATATGCCTGCTTTGCCGGCATCGCATGTATATGACCATGTCAGGCACTAGGCCAGCAAAACGGCAACGATTCCGGTGAGGAAAATACCGTCAAAGGTTCCGGCACCGCCGATCGAGGCGATGGGTGTGCCCATCTTGCGGATATCCTTGAGTCGCATCAGGTCGGCGCCGATCAGCACGCCGATGGTGCCACAGATATAGGCCAGTGGCGCACTGTTATCAGGGCCGATGACCATCGCGACCACCGCGGCCGTGATCGGGGCGATGAAAATCGGCATGCCGATGCCAAGTCCGGGGATCGGGCGGCTGGCCAAGTTACAGATGACGGCGACGATTGCGATGGCGATTATCACCTGGCCGAATGCCAGCGGGTTATGGCGGATCAGATAGGCGCTGAAAAAAACCGGTATCAGACATCCGCCGACGTTCATGGCGATGAGGGTCTTGCCATGGAATTCCCGCATAGTGCGTTGCAGCAGGCCACGGAGTTCCCTGGGCAGTTCTTCCGCGGACGGCCGTTCGGCATTGACGGTAAACAACGGCAGATTGATTGCACTGCCGAACAGAGAGCAGAATAACAGCAGGAACGCCGATTGCGAGGAGAGTCCGAGCTTGTCGAAGGCTATCGTGAGGATGCCTATCTGAACAAAGGCCATCAGGAAACCGATGATGACGACAAACAGGAACAGGTATAAGGCTGAAAAGGGTGATCGCATCTGGGGAATCCTTTGAGGGATATATTAAGAGGTGGCCTGCTGTGCTATTTCGGGCAGGATGATTTCTTTTTTGCGTTCCTCCTGTTGCAGGGCCCACATGCGTGCATAGACCGCGTTTGCGGCGAGTAGTTGTTGATGGGTACCATGTTCGACGATACGACCGTGTTCCATGACCAGGATCTGGTCGGCATCGATCACTGTAGACAGACGATGGGCGATGACCAGAGTCGTATGGTTGCTTGCCACTTCCCTGAGTGCAGACAGGATCGCTTTTTCCGAGCTGGAGTCGAGGGCCGATGTGGCCTCGTCGAATACCATGATCCGGGGATTCTTTAATATAGCACGTGCAATCGCGATGCGTTGCTTTTCACCTCCGGAGACCTTGAGGCCGCGTTCTCCCACAACCGTATCAAATCCTTCCGGCAGAGCCTCGATGAATCCCTTGAGGTGCGCCAGTTCCGCTGCCTGAACCACTTCTTCGCGTGGTGCCTCCGGTCTGGCGTAGGCGATATTGTAATAGATGCTGTCGTTGAACAGTACAGTATCCTGCGGCACGATGCCGATGGCGTTGCGCAGGCTTTTCTGGGTGACTCGCCTGATGTCCGTACCGTCGATCTCGATCGCACCGTCATCAACGTCGTAAAACCTGAACAACAGCCGGACCAGCGTGGATTTGCCCGCGCCACTCGGCCCGACCACCGCCACCTTGTGGCCGGGCGGGATCTCAAAATCGACATCGGCGAGGATCTCGCGTTCCTTCGCGTAAGCGAAACCGACATGATTGAACCTGACTCTGCCGCTGGTGATGGTGAGATCCCGTGCAGCGGGTGCGTCCTTGATTTCCTGGTATTCGTTCAGCAGGGTAAACATACGTTCCATGTCGGCAAGCGAGTGTTTGATCTCGCGATAGACAAAACCCAGAAAGTTCATCGGTATGAACATCCGGGTCAGGTACATGATCACCATGGTGAGGTCTCCGAGGGTCAATGCACCGCTGACGACGCCGCGACCGGCCAATACGATCATCGCGGTGGTACCGATGGCGATGATGGAGCCCTGTCCCATGTTGAGTGCTGACAAGGATGTCTGGTTGCGTACGGCTGCAGCTTCCCACACCTCCATGTTTTCATCATAGCGCCGGGCCTCGAAATCCTCGTTGCCGAAATACTTGACAGTTTCGTAATTGAGCAGGCTGTCGATTGCCCTGGTGTTGGCCTTGGAATCCATTTCATTCATCCGGCGCCTGAATTTCATACGCCATTCGGTTACCGTCAGGGTAAATACTATATATATAACCGCGGTAGCGAACGGTATCACGGCGAACCAGATATTGAAGTTAACGAGCAGGATCACTGCGATCAGGCTGATTTCCACCAGTGTCGGGAGGATATTGAACACCATGAAATTCAGCAGGAAACTGATGCCGCGACTGCCGCGCTCGATATCGCGCGATACACCGCCCGTCTGGCGGTCGAGGTGAAAGCGCAGACTCAGGGTATGGAGATGACGGAATACCTTGAGCGCGACACGGCGTATGGACCGCTGGGTGACCTTGGCAAAGACGGCATCACGTAACTCACCGAAGATCACGCTGATGATGCTGATCACACCGTACCCGGCTATCAGGGCGACAGGCAGCACGAGGATAGCGTTCAGGCTCGCATCCATTGAATCGATAATCCGTTTCAACAGGAGCGGGGTATAGACGATGGCCACCTTGGAGAGGATCAGAAACGCGAGCGCCAACACTACCCGCATCCTGTATTCCCACAGGTAGGGGAGCAGGGTCATGACTGTGTGCCAGTCGTTGCGTTTTTTTCGTTCCATTGCGATCAAACCTAACAGATGCGCGCCTGGCATGCCAATTTCAGTGTATAATCCCTTCCCACAAGGACTTGTTTTTTTTATGAAATGCCCTTATTTCAGGGGAGGTCCCGGTCAATGACGAATCGCGAGGTAGTATATGCCTATATATGAATATACCTGTGCTTCATGCGGTCATGAACTTGAAGCCATACAAAAAATGAGTGACGCCCCGCTGGTGGATTGTCCCGAGTGCGGCAAGCCGGAATTGAAAAAAAATGTTTCCGCGGCAGGCTTCAGGCTGAAGGGCACCGGATGGTATGAAACCGATTTTAAGGGAGGCGGCAAGAAAAAAGAAGACAGGGAACTGAAACAAGGCACAGACAAAGCCGACAAGGCTACCGATAAAAAGTCCGCTGATAATAAGGGTGCCGGCGCGACCCCGAAAACCGGTACAAGTGACTGAGACCGTGAAGACCTTATGATGCCCACGCTGCGCCGCTACCTGATAGCCGGCCTGCTGGTATGGCTGCCTCTGGGGGTGACCGTACTGGTTATCCGGTTGCTGGTCGGATTCATGGACCGTTTCCTGCTCCTGATACCCGACAGGTACAATCCCGAAAATCTGCTCGGCTTTCATATTCCCGGCCTGGGGCTGTTGCTGTCCATTATCGTCGTGGTGGTGACCGGCGTGATAGTGGCCAATTTTTTCGGGCGCCGTTTGATCGCGTTATGGGAATCATTGCTGGCGCGAATACCGCTGGTGCGTTCCATCTATTCCAGTGTCAAGCAGATTGCCGAGACCCTGTTTCATCCCGATGGCAAGTCATTTCGCAAGGTACTATTAATAGAATATCCCCGTATCGGTATCTGGACACTGGCGTTCCATACCGGGGGCGTCGTCGGCGAGGTTCAGGACAAGACCGGCAGGGAGGTGATTAACGTCTTCGTCCCGACCACGCCGAATCCCACTTCGGGATTCTTTATCATGGTGCCCAAAGAAGATGTAGTGGAGCTGGATATGAGCGTCGATGACGGCCTGAAGCTGATCATGTCGCTGGGTGTCGTAGTGCCGGGCGCGAAAAACAGGGCGCGCGAAGCGGTTGCACAGCAGCAAGACCAAAATTAGGATGTTTGACCTGTCACGCAGTAACAAAATCCTCTGCGTCGATCAGGAACTGTCCGGGACAGATATTCACATTCAAGCCCTTATGATACGTGCCCTCATTTGACGCTTGTTACTTGACGCCCGATCCCTGATACTTGACACCTTTTATTTACTGGTAGCGGAATAAATCCGACAGATAGCGTATGCGTAGTCATTATTGTGGACATGTCACCGAAGACCTGGTCGACCAGGAGGTCACCCTGTGCGGCTGGGTACACCGCCGCCGCGATCACGGCGGAGTGATCTTCATTGACCTGCGCGATCGCGAAGGCCTGCTCCAGGTGGTGTTTGATCCCGCCATCCCCGAAAGTTTCATGACGGCCGAACGGGTCCGCAGTGAATATGTCCTGCAGGTGACAGGCAAGGTACGCAGACGTCCCGAGGGAACCGTCAATCCGGACCTTGCAACCGGCCAGGTGGAGGTGGTGGGGCAATCACTGGAGATCCTCAACCCCTCCGAAACGCCGCCCTTCACACTCGATGAGGAGACCGAGGTGGGCGAAGACGTACGGTTGCGTTATCGCTATCTTGATCTCAGGCGTCCGCACATGCTGGAAAAGCTGCGGTTGCGTTCGGATATCACCCGTTCCCTGCGACGATACCTCGATGAAAACGGATTTATGGAGATCGAGACACCGATCCTGACCAAGTCCACTCCCGAGGGTGCACGGGACTATCTTGTTCCGAGTCGTACCCAAACAGGTCAGTTTTTTGCACTGCCGCAGTCACCGCAGTTGTTCAAACAACTGTTGATGATCGCAGGCCTTGATCGTTATTACCAGATCGTGCGCTGTTTCCGCGACGAGGATCTGCGCGCCGATCGCCAGCCGGAATTCACCCAGCTGGATATCGAGACATCTTTCATGGATGAGGATCAGGTGATACGGCTTATGGAGGATATGATGCGCAAGTTGTTTGCGCATGTCCTGGAGATTGCACTGCCGGAACCCTTCCCACGCATCAGCCATACAGAGGCAATTTCACGTTACGGTGTCGACAGGCCTGATCTGCGTATACCCCTGGAACTGATAGAAATCACCGATCTGATGCAGGATGTCGAGTTCAAGGTGTTCTCGGGTCCCGCCCGCGACGCAAACGGCAGGGTTGCAGCATTGAAACTGCCCGGCGGCGGGGACCTGAGCCGCAAGGAGATCGACGACTATACCGGATTCGTCGCCATTTATGGCGCCAGGGGACTTGCCTATATCAAGATCAATGACCTTTCCAGAGGCCGGGAAGGTATGCAATCGCCGATACTCAAGTTTCTGCCCGATGACGTACTGCAGGCGATCGTCGAACGTACCGGTGCCGCTGATAATGACGTAATCTTTTTTGGTGCCGACAAGGCATCGGTGGTCAATGAGTCTCTCGGTGCATTGCGCGTCAAGCTTGGTCACGATCGCGGCATCATTGAGCATGGCTGGAAACCCGTATGGGTAGTTGATTTTCCGATGTTCGAATGGGATGTCGAGCAGCAACGCTGGATTGCCTTGCATCATCCATTCACGCGCCCCAAGGTGATGGATGCCGAAGAGTTGCAACGCAACCCCGGTCAGGCCAAGTCCCAGGCCTATGACCTGGTCCTGAACGGTATCGAGATCGGTGGCGGTTCAATCCGTATTCACCGCCCGGATATCCAGGCCGCCGTATTCCGTTTGCTCGGCATCAGCGATGAGGAGGCACGGGAGAAGTTCGGATTCTTGCTCGATGCGCTCAGATACGGTTGCCCGCCACACGGTGGTATAGCATTCGGTCTTGATCGTCTGGTCATGCTGATGACGGGGTCGGCGTCGATACGCGAGGTCATTGCATTTCCCAAGACTCAAACCGCGAGCTGCCTGTTGACCTCCGCGCCGTCACCCGTTGCCGACATCCATCTGCGGGAACTGGGTATCCGCTTGCGCAAAACCCCTGAAAAAACTGTCTGAATTCACCACGCGTGAAACCGTGTCACCGGCCGGTGCTGGTGAAATTTTTCCATATCGATGTTATTGTGTAATCAGGTCAACGACCCTATTAAAACCCTATGGTTGCAAAAGCAGCGGTAATACAGCAACAGATCCGGATTGACGAGGCGGAGTGCGACGCCAGGATTCGGGCCGCAAAACAGGCGCTGGGCGATCGTCTGGTGATCCTGGGACACCACTATCAGCGCGATGAGGTGTTTCGTCATGCGGATATCTCCGGCGATTCGCTGAAACTTTCCTATCAGGCCGCACAATCGGATGCGCAATATATTGTGTTTTGCGGCGTGCACTTCATGGCCGAGGTGGCGGATATCCTCTCACGCCAGGAGCAGGTGGTGGTACTGCCTGACCTGGCGGCGGGATGTTCTCTTGCCGACATGGCCAGCCTCGCCAAGGTGGAAAGGGCCTGGCGTGAACTGTCGACAGTGCTCGATGCGGACCGGCATATCACACCGGTGACCTATATCAATTCCGCGGCTGATCTGAAGGCGTTTTGCGGCAGTCACGGCGGTGTTGTCTGTACCTCGTCGAACGCACGCAAGATCCTCGACTGGTCGTTCGCGCAACGGGAGAAGGTGTTGTTTTTCCCGGACGAACATCTGGGCCGTAATACGGGTTATGCGATGGACATCCCGCTCGATGAGATGGTGGTGTGGGACTTCAATCAACCGCTGGGCGGTCTGAGTCCCGAACAGATCAGGTCAGCAAGGATGATCCTGTGGAAAGGATTTTGTTCCGTTCACCAGATGTTTCAGCCGGCCCATATCGACCGTTTTCTGGAGAAATATCCTGATGGCAAGGTGATCTCCCATCCCGAGGCCTCGTTCGAGGTGTGCCGGAAATCGGATTATGTCGGGTCGACATCCTATATCATCAAGACGATTGCCGAATCGGCGCCGGGAACCCGCTGGCTCGTCGGTACCGAACTGAATCTTGTCAAGCGTCTGCATGAAACCTATAAACACCAGGACAAGATCGTGCATTTCATGTCACCGACCATCTGTATGTGTTCAACCATGTTTCGAATCGATCCGCAGCATCTGGTATGGGCCCTAGAGAATCTCGTCGAGGACAAGGTTGTCAATCGTATCACGGTGCCGGCGCAGGAAGCCGCACAGGCAAGGCTCGCGCTGGACCGGATGCTGGATATTAGTTAGCGCCCGGAATCACATCAATACACACCGATCCCGTTGCCCGCATCCCCAATTTCAGAGATCGTTGTGCTGGTGCACGGCCTGTGGATGGTCGGTATAGATATGGCCTTGTTGCGCCACCGCCTCAGGCAATGCGGCTTCAGACCAATCCAGTTTTCCTATCCGACCATAAGACGTAATATCACCCTGAACGCCGCGGCACTGAATCGATGCGTTGCCCGGATCAATGCAGAGATCGATGCGCAGGCCATACATTTTGTTGGCCACAGCCTCGGCGGTCTGCTGATACGGCAGTTTTTGCACGATTTCCCTTCACAACGGCCCGGCCGCATCGTGACCCTGGGTACACCACATAACGGCAGTCTGGTGGCACGGCATTTCAATCGTTCATCGCTGGGTCGTCTGGTACTTGGTCAAAGCCTTGATCACGCGTTGTTGGGTGATATGCCCCCGTGGGACGCGAGCCGGGAGATCGGCGTGATCGCGGGCACACTGAATCTTGGAATAGGACGCCTGGTGCCGGACCTTGCAAAACCCAATGACGGCACGGTCTCGGTTGCCGAGACATGTCTCAACGGCATGACGGATCATATTGCAGTCCATGTGTCGCATACCGCATTGCTGTTTTCCACACAGGCGGCCGGCCAGACCTGTGCATTTCTCGCCAACGGACATTTTGATCATCAGGCTTGATTTATAATAAGCAAACAGTTAATCGCGCTTAATTAGTTTTTAAGGGGATGATAAACTGCGCGGATCGCTGGACTTGATGATGAGGTGATATGGCAGGACACAGTAAATGGGCGAATATCCAGCACCGTAAGGGTGCCCAGGACGCCAAGCGCGGCAAGCTTTTTACAAAATTGATCCGGGAAATCACCGTATCCGCCAGGCTCGGGGGCGGAGACATCGTGTCGAACCCACGACTCAGGGCGGCGGTTGACAAGGCCCTGGGCAACAACATGACGAAGGATACGATCGAGCGCGCCATTAAGCGTGGGTCGGGCGCGCAGGAGGGGGAAAATTTCGAGGAGGTTCGATACGAAGGATACGGGCCGGGCGGTGTTGCCGTGATGGCGGATTGCCTGACGGATAATCGTAACCGTACGGTGGCCGATGTGCGCCACGCCTTTTCCAAATGCGGCGGTAATCTCGGCACCGACGGTTCCGTCGCCTATCTGTTTACCCACGCGGGGGTGATCAGTTTCCCGCAGGACAGTGATGAAGACCGCATCATGGCCGTGGCGGTTGAGGCAGGCGCAGAGGACGTGATCGTCAATGATGACGGTTCCATCGATGTGATCACCACGCCCGAGGAATTTGACGATATCAGGCGGGCCATGATCGATGCCAAACTGACCCCCGAGCAGGCGGAGATCACCATGCGGGCCTCAACCAATGCACAACTGGGCTTCGAGGAGGCGACCAGGATGGTCAAGTTGTTTGAAATGCTCGAAGAACTGGATGATGTCCAGCGGGTCTATTCGAATGCGGATATCTCCGAAGAAATCATGGCCCGTATATAGATGGCGGACACATGTGCGGTTTGACGGTCATTGTCGTATGATATCGTGAATGTATCCGGCATGGTCACATGCCATCCAGCGCATACGGTTCGTAGCATGACATGTAAACCGCGGCAGGTATTGCAATGACACACATCCTGGGCATCGATCCGGGCTCTCGCGTTACCGGATTCGGTGTCATCAAGGTATCCGGCGACAGGATCTCCTACGTGGCGAGCGGCTGTATACGTATCGAAGGCGATGCCCTGCCCGCGCGCCTGAAGGACATTTTTGCAGGCGTCAATGATATCATAGCGGCATATCCGCTGGATGAGATGGCCATCGAGAAGGTGTTTATACAACGCAATGTCGATTCTGCTCTCAAGCTCGGCCAGGCAAGGGGTGCCGCAATCAGTGCCGTCGTGATGCAATCCATTCCGGTGTTTGAATATACGCCGGCCCAGATCAAACAGGCCATCGTGGGCAAGGGTGGCGCGGCGAAACACCAGGTTCAACACATGGTCAAGGCCCTGCTCGGTCTGCCCGAGGTCCCCCAGAGCGATGCAGCCGACGCGCTCGCCTGCGCATTGTGCCACAGTCACACCCGTCAGACCCTGCAACATCTGCCGGGGGTGCGGACGATGTATCAGGGCAGGCTGAGATGATCGGCCTTCTGCGCGGCAAGTTGCTTCACAAGCAACCACCGTATCTGATGATAGAGGTAAACGGTGTGGGTTATGAACTCGAGGCCACCATGAATGCCTTTTATGGTTTGCCTCCGGTGGGTGATGAGGCAACCCTCTATACCCATCTTGTGGTGCGTGAAGACGCCCACCTGTTATATGGTTTTGCCGATCACGATGAACGTGCTATGTTCCGTAACCTGATACGGATCAACGGTGTCGGGGCGCGCCTGGCATTGACCATACTGTCGGGGATCTCCGTCGACGCCTTTAGCCGTTGTGTACGGGAGAATGACAGCGAGACGCTGGTGCGCCTGCCGGGCGTCGGTAAAAAGACGGCCGAACGGCTGATCATCGAGATGCGCGACCGGCTCGGCCACGGTGCCGATGACGGCATACCGTCCGAACCCAGGCGTGGAGATCATGTCGACACCGTCAAGGACGCCGTCAGCGACGCGGTCAGTGCGTTGATTGCGCTGGGTTATAAACCGCAGGAGGCGAGTCGCATGGTGCGTCGCGTCGAGGTCGCCGGCATGGACAGTGAACATATCATCCGCAGCGCGCTGCAGACCATGGTGGAATAGGCAAATGATCGAAACGGATCGTATGGTAACGCCCCGTAAGGTCGATGAGGATCATATCCATGAGCTCACGATTCGCCCGGCATGCCTCGCTGAGTATGTCGGCCAGCCGGCCATGCGTGAACAGATGGAGATCTTCATCGAGGCGGCGAAGGCCCGTACGGAGGCCCTCGATCATACCTTGATCTTCGGGCCGCCGGGACTGGGCAAGACTACTCTGGCGCACATCATCGCCAATGAGATCGGCGTGAATATCCGCCATACCTCGGGACCCGTGCTGGAACGTCCGGGCGATCTGGCGGCATTACTGACCAATCTCGAGCCGCGTGATGTGCTGTTTGTCGACGAGATACATCGTCTGAGCGCGGTCGTCGAGGAGGTGCTTTATCCCGCCATGGAGGATTACCAACTCGACATCATGATCGGTGAGGGTCCCGCGGCGCGCTCGATCAAGCTCGATTTGCCTCCGTTTACCCTGGTCGGGGCGACAACCCGGGCGGGATTGCTGACATCGCCGTTGCGCGACCGTTTCGGCATCGTACAGCGCCTGGAATTTTATAACGATGAAGAATTGACCGCCATCATCGCGCGGGCCGCCCGTATCCTCAACGTGGTGATCGATCAGCAGGGCATGGTCGAGATCGCCAGGCGCTCACGCGGTACACCGCGGATCGCCAACCGTCTGTTGCGCAGGGTGCGTGATTATGCCCAGGTCAAGGCCAGTGGCCGTATCAGCGGTGACGTGGCGGATCGTGCCTTGAATATGCTCAATGTGGATGTTAACGGCTTTGATACCATGGATCGCAAGCTGTTGATGACCATTATCGAGAAGTTTGACGGCGGTCCTGTCGGGATCGACAGTCTGTCCGCCGCCGTTGGTGAAGAACGCGGAACCATCGAGGATGTGCTGGAACCATATCTGATCCAGCAGGGTTTTATCATGCGCACATCCCGTGGCAGGATTGCGACGCGTCATGCCTATCAACATTTCGGCATGGCGGCACCGCGCAGGGATGATCGACAGCAGGCGGAGATTCTCGATCTTTTCGAAGATGACTGATCGTGATCCCGGATGAGAATTTTAATGAAATATTCCTGTTATCACGTTAGCATTACCCCCGTTCTGGATGTCAGTTAATAACCCGGGTTTCCTTTGCAAACCCACAATCGGTTACAACGCTATTTAGAAAATGTTTCATTGGCCGGTGCGTGTTTACTACGAGGATACGGACAGCGGCGGCGTCGTTTATTATGCTAATTACCTCAAATACATGGAGCGGGCACGTACCGAGTGGCTGCGCGGGTTTGGCATCGAACAGGATGTCTTGCTGGAACAACATGGAATTATTTTTGCGGTTCACTCCGTGGCGTTGAATTTTCTGAACCCCGGCCGGTTTAATGATTTATTGCATGTTACCGCAGGTGTATCCCAACAGCGTCGCGCAAGCATGATATTCAATCAGGAGGTCTTGCGACTGTCCCCGGCCGCAACGGGTGAAAAACCGGATGCCAATTCAGCCGGGAAAGACAGAATGGTTCTGTGTAGCGGACATGTCAAAATTGTGTGCCTTGATGCGGACTCGATGCGTCCGTGTCAAATACCTGATGATATCTTGATGGAGATAGCCTGTGACAGCTGATTTATCCCTTGTTCACCTGGTAACCGGCGCGAGTTTTCTCGTGCAGATGGTGTTGCTGCTTTTACTGCTGGTATCGATTGCCTCATGGACGCTGATATTCCGCAAATGGCGCGATCTGAAGCTCGCCCGTGCATCGCTCGATGATTTCGAGTCCCGTTTCTGGTCGGGCACCGATCTTGATGCCCTGCATCGCCAGGTGACCTCGAAACCTGAATATATCACCGGTGCAGCCGGGATATTCGAGGCCGGATTCCGGACATTCCTGCGATTAAGGCAAAAGGATAATATCGGTCCACGGGAGATTCTGGAGGGCGTGCAACGCAATATGCGCATCGCCCTGAATCGTGAAGTCGATAATCTGGAGATGCATCTCCAGTTTCTTGCAACGGTGGGTTCGACCAGTCCCTATATAGGCCTGTTCGGTACCGTATGGGGGATCATGAACTCCTTCCGCTCATTGGGCAGCGTCCATCAGGCGACGCTGGCGCTGGTCGCGCCCGGCATTGCCGAGGCCCTGATTGCAACTGCAATGGGACTGTTTGCCGCGATCCCCGCCGTGATCTCCTATAACCGGTATGTCAATGACGTCGGCAGACTGATCAATCACTACGAGAATTTCCTCGAGGAATTCTCGTCGATTTTACAGCGACAACTCCATAACTGATATTTATAGAGCAGGCTTGGGACCGGGCAATATTAAATATGGCACATAGAATCATCCGCAAACCGATGTCGGAGATCAATGTCGTACCGTATATCGATGTCATGCTGGTACTGCTGGTGATCTTCATGATAACCGCACCGCTTTTGACGCAGGGCGTCAAGGTCGAGCTTCCCACGGCGGCATCGGAACCGATCGAACGCAAACAAAATGAACCATTGATCGTGACGGTCGATGCACAGGGCAACTATTACCTCAATGTGGGAGAAGATACCAAACAGGGAATTGACCACGATACACTTGTACAACGTGTCGCGGCCGTGTTGCGACATCAACCGGAAACGCCGGTCCTGGTACGGGGCGACAAGAGCGTCAATTATGGTAAGGTTGTGACCGCCATGGCGTTGTTGCAAAAGGCGGGTGCACCGAGCGTCGGTTTGTTGACAGAAGCACCAGAGACGGAACCGCGAAAATAGTCGAGATGAAACCGTTATTCATCGTTCGCAGGCTGGCCATTTCCAGCGGATGTTAAATCAACTTATTGAAAATCCTCGCTATCTAGCGTACGCCATCCTGGTTCATATTGCCTTTGTCATCATTATCGTGTTCAGTCTGGACTGGCACCTGAAACCCAGCCACCCGCAATCACGGGAAAATGTTGTGCAGGCGGTTACGGTCGACGAGAGCAAGGTGCAGGCGGAACTCGAGAAGCTGAAGGCGGAGGAAAAACGCAAGCAGCAGGAAGAAGAGGCAAAGCGCCGGGCACAGGAGAAGAAGGCCCGTGAAGCAAAGCAGGCGCGCGAGCGCGAAGAGAAGCGCCTGGCGGAGTTGAAGAAAAAACGCGAAGATGAGCAACGTAAACTGAAGCAACAGCAGGCCAAACGTGAGGCCGAGGCCCAGAAGGCCAGGGAACTGGAGCAGAAGAAGCAGGCAGAAGCCGAGCGTCTCGAAAAGCTGAGGAAGGAAAAGGAGGCGCTTGAGCAGCAGCGTAAGCAAGAGGAGCAACGCCTGGCTGAACAGAAACGGCGCGAGGAAGAGGAAAAACGCCGCCAGGAAGAGCAGCAGAGGTTACAGGATCAAATGGCGGCGGAGCAGCGTCAGCTTGAGGCTGAACGTGATAAAAAGGTCCAGTCCATCGTTGATCAGTATATAGGTTATATAAAGGATAAGGTCACGCGGAACTGGTTGAAGCCACCGACTGCCAGGGAAGGATTGTCCTGTACGGTCAGGGTACGACTGATCCCGGGTGGTGAGGTGCTGGATGTTCAGATCATCAAGGGTAGTGGAGATTCCGTGTTCGATGATTCGGTACAGAAGGCCGTGTTCAAGGCGTCTCCACTTCCATTGCCGGCCGACAGTTCATTGTTCGAGCGTTTTAGAGTCTTGCAATTCGTCTTCAAACCCGAGGAGTAGCCGTTGAGAATCGCATTGAAATCACTGCTTGCCTTGATTATGAGCGTCAGTATCTGGACAAACGCCCAGGCAGCGCTGACTATTGAGATCACACAGGGGATGGAAGGTGCCCTGCCTGTTGCAATCGTGCCATTCGACTGGGAAGGGCCGTTGCCTGAGGCCCCCGTGGATATGGCGGGCGTGATTACCTCCGACCTGTATCGCAGCGGCCGCTTTGCGCCGTTGCCGGAAAAGGATTTTCTTGCCAGGCCGCATGAAGGCTCACAGATCAATTTCACCAACTGGAGGATACTGGATGTAGACAATCTGGTGGTGGGAAGATTGCGGACCGTCGGTGATGAATATGTCGTTCAGTTCCAGTTGTTCGATGTCTTCAGGACGACCCAGGTGACGGGGTACAGCATCCGGACCAATGAACAGAATCTGCGCCATACCGCACATCAGATCAGTGATATCATCTATGAAGCACTGATCGGCGAGCCGGGGGCATTTGCCACGCGTATTGCCTATGTCACGGAAACGAGAAACGCATCCGGCAAAAGGCGCTATTCCCTCCAGGTAGCGGATGCGGACGGCTTTAATCCACAGCCCGTCCTGAATTCCAGCCAGCCCCTCATGTCACCGTCGTGGTCGCCTGACGGTAAAAAACTGGCCTATGTTTCCTTCGAAAACGGCCGACCCCACATCTTTATCCAGAACGTCCGGACAGGTAGTCGGCAACTGGTTTCGTCGCATAAGGGACTGAACGGCGCACCTGCCTGGTCGCCCGATGGCAGGCGCCTGGCGATTGTATTGTCCAAGGATGGCAGCCCGGATATCTATATCCTGAACCTCGACAATAACAGACTGCAGCGACTGACCCGAAGTTATGCCATCGATACAGAACCGGCTTGGACACCTGACGGCAGGTCGATTATATTTACCTCTGATCGGGGAGGGGGACCGCAAATCTATCGGGTCGGGATTGCGGACGGCAGGGAGGAACGGCTGACATTCGAAGGTCCTTATAATGCAAGAGCATCCCTGTCTCCCGACGGACAACTTCTCGCGATGGTTCACGGTGATAATGGAATCTATAATATCGCCGTGATGGAGATGGACACCGGTGCTTTGCGTGTACTTACGGATGCAAGGCTGGATGAGTCGCCAAGCTTTGCGCCAAATGGTAGCATGATCCTATACGCGACAGAGGATCGGAACAGGGGAGTGTTGCAGGCGGTGTCGGTTGACGGGCGGGTGCGGCAACGACTGTTTCTGCAACAGGGAGATGCCCGGGAGCCGGCATGGTCTCCATACGACAAATAGACAGTGAACTGCATTGAGGCACAAAACAGATAGGAGTGTGCGATGAAAACTTTGAGCAAGGTAATGATTGTGGCAATTTCAGTGGTCCTGCTGGCGGCATGTGGTACTACGGGAAGTAAAAGGGCCAGCACCGGTGCGGATCGCGGCGTTACCGAAGTGGAGGTCGGCGGCGAAACGGCGGGCGGTGGCGCCGAATCAATGGGGATAGGGGGCAGCGGCGAGTTTGCCGGCGAAAGGCTGGATGATCCTTCCAGCATACTTTCCAAGCGCGTGATCTATTTCGACTTTGACAGCAGTGACATCAAGGATGAATACCGCGATATCATCAAGGCACATGCGACCTATCTGGCAAATCATCCGAGTGCCTCGATTGTCCTCGAAGGTCATGCCGATGAGCGCGGCTCTCGTGAATACAATATCGGGCTGGGCGAACGACGCGCCAAGGCCGTAAGCCGTTTTCTGACCTTGCAGGGTGCCTCGTCCTCTCAAGTTGAAACCATCAGTTACGGTGAAGAAAGACCGGTAGCCTTCGGCCATGATGAATCATCCTGGAAACTGAATCGCAGGGTGGAAATCGTCTACCAGGGTAGCTAACGGGAATGTTGTGTGTCCGGTCGGCAGGACACGGCCGTAGAGATCAAGATAGTCAGAACATGCGGGAAACCGGCAAGTTTCCGATTGAATCGTTTGCGGCGCGGCTGCCGACACTGATGTTGCCACTGATGCTAACAGTGGCATGCGGCATGTCGCAGACCGTTTTCGCGGCCGAGGATCTGCCGCCGATACTGGAATCACAGCCCATATCGCAATCCCCCCCGCTGGTCAACCGCGGGCTGTCGCTTGAGGCCCGGGTTACCAGGCTGGAAAGCCTGCTGGATAACCAGACCCTGGTGGACATGATGGTGCGGCTGGAGGATTTGCAAAAAGATGTACAGCAACTGCGGGGCAGTGTCGAGGTGCAAACGCATGATCTGGAAGGTATCAAACAGCGCCAGCGTGACCTGTATCTCGATATCGATCGCCGTTTGCGTCAACTGGAAGTTGCGGCAGGTAAAGGGTCAGCAGATGTTTCCACCGGCGCCGCCCCGGGGTCCCGTAGCAATATGCCGCCGACTGCAGGTGGTGCAAGCGCGCCGATAGCCGCTATGACATCAGCGCCGGCACCTGGTGGTCAATCGGAGGGTAACGCGGCGCTGACTGATGAAACGGAACAAAATGTGGATTCTCTGGCTGAACAGTCCGCTTACCAGAGTGCCTTCAATATCCTCAAGGAAGGACGATATGAGGAGGCGATCAATGCATTCGGCAAGTTCCTGTCTCGTTATCCCCACGGTCAGTTTTCAGGTAATGCCCAGTACTGGCTGGGTGAGGCGAATTACGTCACCCGTCAGTTCCCGGCTGCTGTCGAGGAATTCAACAAGGTCCTGGTCTCGTATCCCGAGAGCAACAAAGTACCTGATGCGATGCTCAAGCTTGGATTCAGTTATTATGAATTGAATGACTGGGAACATGCGAATTCCGTCCTCAACAAGCTTGTTGAGAATTTCCCCTCAAGCACGGCGGCGCAGTTGGCGCAGAACCGGCTTCACCGTATGAAAGTGGAAGGGCATTAGGCGATATCGTTTGCCGGACAGCGACTCGCGCCGGACTTCCTTGACATCTTTTCAGATGGTTTCTTTCCTTCTTTATTCAATGGGCTTCGGGATGTCATGACCACTTGCAAGGAACATTCCGCGACACGATTGAAGATCAATGAGATCTTTTATTCACTGCAGGGCGAATCCCGCAGCAGCGGCTTTCCAACAGTGTTTATCCGGCTTACCGGCTGTCCGCTGCGTTGCGTGTACTGTGATACGGCTTATGCATTCCACGATGGTACGGTGATGACGCTGTCCGAGATACTGGACCGGGTAAGGTTGTATCAGGTGCGGCACATAACGGTGACAGGTGGTGAGCCGCTTGCACAGAAAGGCTGTCAGGAGTTGCTTGCAGAGTTATGTGACCTGGGTTATGAGGTATCGCTGGAGACGGCTGGCGCGCTTGATATCTCTCATGTCGATCCGCGCGTCGTCAAGGTGATGGACATCAAGACACCGGCCTCGGGCGAGGCGGACAGAAATCTATATGCGAATATCGCATATCTCGGACACAAGGATCAGGTCAAGTTTGTGCTGTGTGACGCAGACGATTACCGCTGGGCCAGGGAAATCATCAATGATTACAAACTTGAATCGGTTTGCGAAATACTATTCAGTCCCGCTTACCGTCAACTCGAGGCGTCGACTCTGGCGGACTGGATCCTTGCGGACGGATTGCCGGTGCGCCTGCAGATCCAGCTGCATAAGTATCTGTGGGGAGACGTCCCCGGCAGGTAACATTAAAAACTCTGCGCCTGTTAATACGGCGTTCACCCTGTAAGGGGGTACCGAGGAATACTGAACACAAAATCCGGGGCCGTGAAACGGCATATCATATATGAGTGTTAGTGATGATCAGTCAGCAAAGGCCGTGGTGCTGTTGTCGGGAGGGCTTGATTCCGCGACGCTGCTTGCACTGGCACGGGAACAGGGATATCGATGTTATGTGCTGAGTTTCAATTACTCGCAACGGCATCGTATAGAGTTACAGGCCGCGGCGGAAATCGCTGACATGCTGGGCGCGGTCGAGCACAAGATAATCAGCATCAACCTCGACTCGATCGGGGGATCTGCACTCACGGATTTCGATATTCCGGTTCCACAAACACCGTCCAGTCAGATACCGGTGACCTATGTACCCGCCCGTAATACGGTGTTTTTGTCGCTGGCACTGGGATGGGCCGAAGTTCTGGGCGCAATGGATATATTTATCGGTGTCAACGCGGTTGATTACTCCGGATATCCCGATTGCCGGCCGGAGTATATCGATGCCTTTACCAGGCTGGCGAATCTTGCAACCAGGGCAGGAGTTGAAGGGCGGCATTTCACCATACAAACGCCACTGATTGCGATGGGCAAGGCCGATATCATTCGCGAAGGAATCCGGCTGGGTGTTGATTATTCCCGTACTATTTCCTGTTATGCGGCTGATGAACAGGGCCGGGCCTGTGGCCGCTGTGATTCATGCCGTTTGCGCGCTGCGGGGTTTGTGCAGGCGGGAATTGCCGATCCAACGGTTTATTATTGATACTTACTTACCGATATTGGGTTGTTCCGCCACTATCACTGATCCGGGAGATATCCGGGAAGAGATTGGCCTGTGTTGGTGAATCTTGCTAAAATGCCCCGCTTCAGTAAATCTCGCCGGGGTTAAGTATAATGCGGGCCGTTAGCTCAGTTGGGTGAGCGGCGACCGAATGTTCGGTGAACATTCGCAGCGCGGCGAACGCCTTGCCATGGAAGGCAAGGCAGGTGGTAAGGTAATGCGCAGTGACCGCGCCAGGGATGGCATCGGGATTACTAATTATGTGGGCCGTTAGCTCAGTTGGCAGAGCAGTTGGCTTTTAACCAATTGGTCGTAGGTTCGAATCCTACACGGCCCACCACTCCATTGCGATTATGATGCTCGATGCTTCATCCTTGCAGTTGACTCCACTGTAATATCTGGTTGATTATCCTGGCCAGATGATTTTCTTCCATGTCCTGAAAGATGTACAGGTAATCTCCCGAGGGACCGGAGATGTTGTCCGGTTCAGGGCGCCTCGTTCACCGCTTGTCGGCATACAGGATCTGACCTCCTCGCAAATTTATTTTACGACCCATGCGCAGTATGCACAGCTGGTGAAGGCGATCCCTGATGCACAATCTGTGTTAAGGGTGCTGGATGATCTGGCAGTAGACATGATCCGCCGTCAGGACACATTTCCGGTTGATATATCGTTTTATCAGCAAGGTATACAGCAGGAAATCTTCCGGCGGCACGGCAAGTCGATAAAGATTGCCGTGATTAACGGGATGGGTTTCGGTATTGGTGACTCTATCGTGGGGCTGCAGGCCCTGAATATATTTCATGGGCGCATCAGGACAAATTACAAACGCATTTCGATCGATATGTTTCAGAGGATAAAACCCGAGTTGCGTCCCCTCTATCAGCGCAGTAATGCTGTTAATCAGGTTTATGACATGCCGCAAACGCTTGCAAAATTGCTTGGCTACGATTATTCCATGTCACTGGAGGCCTTTACTGCATCCCCGCAGTTCAATTCTATGCCCATGATCGATTATTTTCTGGCAAAGCTGGGGCTGGATCCTGCAAACATCGCCGCTGATGAAAAACGGTGTAGATTCCCGGCACGGACGCACCTTGCCAACAAGGGGGGCAAGGCCGTTGACGATCTGTTGGCATCCTTTAAAAACAGGGGCTGCCGGCTGCTACTGGTGCATCCCTTTGCCAGTGATGCCGTACGTTCGGTGCCGGATGACCATCTGAAGACATTGCTTGATTATCTGATCGGCCATACCGACTACATTCTGGTCGGGGCCTTGGATATAACTTATGAGAACAAGCGATACATCAACCTGGCATCAATGTCGAAAACGGTGGAGGATTTTATCAGCATCGTCTCCCGCATGGATGCCGTCATCACCGTCGATACCTCGACCTATCATATCGCTGATTGTTTTAATATTCCCACTGTCGTACTGTTCAATACGATAGATCCGCATTTTCGAATAGTCTATTATCCTCACACCAGGGGTATATGGCTGGCTGAAGGCAGGAATTCCCTGGCAACGCGGCATAAAGGATTTACAGAGAGGGACAGGGTGGAACTGGATGCTGTATATAAGCAATTCGATCATGAAAGACTGCTGCGGGAACTGGATATGGCGATCGAATCCATCAGGTCCGGCGCAACCTGAATGCTGTGCTAATGGATTGTGTAGGGTTGCGTCAGGGAAAAAGGCGCAATTTCAACCTCGAAGTCGCTGCCGTTCTGTCTTGTCATCTGATAGCTGCCGTGCATCGTTCCGAACGATGTATGGAGCGGGCACGCTGATGTATATTGAAAAGTCTCGCCTGGTGCAAGTACGGGTTGTTCTCCAACGACACCTTCACCCACGACTTCCTGGACCTGTCCGTTGGCATCCGTGATGATCCAGTGCCTGCCGAGCAGTTTTACGGTTTCATCGCCTTCGTTCTGAATCTGCACCGTATAGGCATAGAACCACTGATTGCTCTCCGGAGCGGAACGTTCAGGTACATACTGGGATTGAACCTTTACACGAATCCCTTGTGTACATGATTCGGATTTGTGCATGATGATGCTCCTTTTCAGAACCGGGAACGCCGGGTAATCAATCTTGAAAGCACCAAACCCGTATGCATATTGCTTTCATACGGTATATACAAGTTTCAGTCGCTGTTGATTCGTATTACCCATGTAGACAAACATCACAAAATGGTACGGCAGTGACGCTGATCATCGAGTGACGCTGATCATCGCCACCTGAGATATATTATAGTCTCTGTACGGGATTTTTAAAACTGCCCGGGATCCAGGCATCAACTGACAGGTAGCTTGTATCGTACTACCGGGTTACGAGGATCATGCTGCGATCCTGTTCCAGGCATCAAGCGCCGCGACCTTGTATGCCTCGGCCAGGGTGGGGTAATTGAATACATTCTCGATGAAATAATCGAGTGTGCCGCCCAATACCAGTGCGGCCTGACCGATATGGATCAGTTCAGTGGCCCCTTCTCCGAGAATATGGACACCCAGCACCCGGCGATCTTCAAGGGAAAACAGTATCTTCAGGATTCCTGCGTTCAGTCCCATTATCTGGCTGCGTGCAGTTTCACGCAGTCGTGCAATCCCGGTTTCGTAGGGGATCCTTTCTGCGGTCAGTTCCTGTTCGGTTCTTCCGACCATGCTCATCTCGGGAACGGCGTAAACACCAAAGGGAAAATGCGCCGGCCGACAGTTTGCCGAATGGTTGAATGCATGGCATGTCGCCAGACGACCGCTATTGTTTGTAATCTGGGAACGATGGTGGGGACGGGATGTTAGTACTGCTGCTGGGATACAGTATCTTCATCTCTGCAGGCGGACTCCAGTCAGGCAGCAACGCATATAACCATCTGCGGGTACAGGTCGGGAAAATCAGTGCTCCTTTTCCTGTTTGTATTCATCTTCCAGTTGCGTAATTCTTGCCTGTATTCGCGCCTTGAGCATTGAGTCGTCCTTGTCAGTATTGTTGAGCGCGATCTTCAATTGATCGATCGCTGTGTGTGTCTGGCCGTTGAGATAATGGTATTCGGCCAGTGCCTGATGCGCCGCGACAAGGTGGCCGGCATCGGTCTCGGCCTGTGCCAGCAGGGAATAGATTTTGGTCGTGGCGGGCCGTTGGCGAAGGTGTTCATGCAGCAGATCAACCGCTTTCTGCGGTTGACCGTCCTGTATCAGGGCATTTGTATAATACACGGTAAGTGGATAGTTATGCGGGTACAGCCCGAAATTATCCGCGTAGATCTCCAATGCCTTGTCCATGTGATCGTCCGCCATCTCGATCCTTGCCAGGACAAACTGGTAGGCCAGTCTTTCCGGATCCTGCTTGATCAATTTCAATATTTCATTGCGGGCCTGGTCATATTTGCTGTCCGCCAGCAAGGCCAGCGCATAGCCGTAGCGTAGCGCAGGTCGCCCGGCTGGGGAGGCGTCCTGCAACAACCTGGCGAAATAATCAACGCTGTTCAGTGTCGTGTTTTCCCTTTCTACCAGCAATTTGGTTTTTATCAACGCATAGTTGCCGCTGTCCGGTCTGGGGTCGTATGAAAGTTGTTCAGCCCTGTTTCTGGTGTCGGCTATACGAGTTACCGTGACCGGGTGGGTACGCAGGAATTCATATGCCTGATCGTCGGAAAAGCGTGTCGATTGTTGCAGGCGTTCAAAGAATTTCGGCATGCTGCGGGGATTGAATCCGGATTTCGCCAGGGTCTGCATTCCGAGACGATCCGCTTCTTCCTCGTTTGAGCGGGTGAAATTTATCTGGCTTTGAGCACTGCCCGCCGCGGTGGCCGCAATAGCCGCTTCACCCAGTTGTCCGTTCTGCTTGCCGAGGATGATCGCAGCGATGATCGCTGCCGTGGCCGGCAGACTCATCTTGGAGGCAGCCTCGAAGGCACGTGCCAGATGTCGTTGCGTCACGTGCGCTATTTCGTGGGCGACCACGGATGCCAGTTCGCTTTCATTCTGTGTAATCAGGATCAGACCGGTATTGATGCCGATATAACCGCCCGGACCGGCAAATGCGTTGATGGCCGGATCCTCGACCACGAAAAACGTGAATTTCCTCCCGCCGGTGTCGGTGTTCGCCAGCAGGCGATAACCAAGCGACTGCACATATTCACTGACCTCAGGATCCTGATTGATGGTGAGGGTCTGGCGGATGTTGCGCATGAAGGCATCACCCAGACGCTGTTCTTCTTCAGCTGACAGGTATCGCTGGGAGGATTCTCCAATACTCGGCAGTTCTACCGCCTGCACGGGGGGCAGACACAGAGAGGGCAGTAATGCCATGATAAACAGATATTTTGTCAGCGAGTTCAAGGGTTCAGGGTAAATCCGGCTACGATTGTCAACATCATGCCTGTTTGGACATCCTTGGGGTTGATTCGATCACGCGTTCGAGTACCGGTTTGAGATACCTTCCGGTATAAGACGATGGATGCGCGGCCACCGTTTCGGGAGTACCGGTTACCATGATTTCCCCGCCCTTGTCGCCGCCTTCCGGACCGAGGTCGATAATCCAGTCCGCAGTTTTGATGACATCCAGGTTGTGTTCGATCACGACGATGGTATTTCCTTCATCACGCAAGCGATGCAACACGATCAATAACTGGTTGATGTCATGAAAATGGAGCCCGGTCGTTGGTTCATCGAGGATGTAAAGCGTGTTTCCTGTGTCACGCTTGGAAAGTTCGCGTGACAGTTTGACACGCTGGGCCTCGCCACCGGACAAGGTGGTCGCGTTCTGTCCCAGCTTTACATAGGAAAGTCCTACGTCAAGTAATGTTCGCAGTTTGCGGGCGATGACCGGTACCGCGTTGAAAAAATCGAAAGCCTCCTCGACGGGCATTTCCAGTATTTCATGAATATTCTTTCCCTTGTAACAGATTTCAAGGGTTTCACGGTTATATCTTTTTGCTTTACACACATCACAGGGAACATAGATATCAGGTAAAAAATGCATTTCGACCTTGATAACGCCATCCCCCTGGCAGGCCTCGCAGCGACCGCCCTTGACATTGAAGCTGAAACGCCCGGGCGTATAGCCGCGCGCACGTGCCTCCTGTGTGGCGGCAAACAGTTCCCGGATCGGTGTGAACAAACCGGTGTATGTGGCCGGGTTGGAACGCGGGGTACGGCCAATGGGGCTTTGATCTATATTGATGACCTTATCGAAAAATTCGAGTCCCAGGATCTCCGCGCAGGGTGCCGGATCTTCTCCGCTGCCGATGACGACAAGGGCGGCATGGCGGTAGAGGGTATCATTGATCAGGGTGGATTTGCCGGATCCCGAAACTCCGGTAACGCATGTCATCAGCCCCACCGGGATATCGACATTGACTCCCTTCAGGTTGTTACCCGAGGCACCGCGGATACGGCACTGGCGTACCGGATTATTCGGGATACGTTGTGTCGGTATGTCGATGATCTTCTGTCCCGACAGGTACTGGCCGGTCAGGGAGTGCGGGTTGTTCTCGATCTCGCTAACCGTCCCTTGCGCGATAATCCTGCCACCGTGTATTCCCGCACCCGGTCCGATATCTACTATGTAATCAGCGGAGCGAATGGCCTCTTCGTCATGTTCAACGACGATGACGGTGTTTCCGAGGTCACGGAGGTAATAGAGTGTATTGATGAGTCGCGCGTTATCCCGCTGATGCAGGCCGATGGAAGGTTCGTCGAGTATATACATCACCCCGACAAGACCGGCGCCAATCTGGCTGGCCAGTCGGATACGCTGGGTTTCACCGCCCGACAACGTGTTGGCCGTTCGTTCGAGGGTCAGGTAATCAAGACCGACGTTAACCAGAAATTCCAGACGCTGGCTTATCTCCTTGACGATCCTGGACGCAATCTCCCCGCGTTTGCCGGGTAGTATTAATGACGAGAAGAATTCAAAGGCCCGGCTGATGGAAACGGCTGCAATATCCGGTAGCGAGTAGCCGGCTATGTACACATGGCGTGCCTCCTTGCGAAGGCGTGATCCCTGGCACTCGGGACAGGTTTTAAGACTGATATATTTTCCGATCTCGTCCCTGACGACATTCGAGGACGTTTCCAGGTAACGGCGTTGCATGTTCGGGATGATGCCTTCGAAGGTATGTTTCCGATGCATGCTGTTGCCGCGGTCATTGTAATAGGTAAACCTGATCTTTTCATCACCGCTTCCGTACAGGATGATCTTGCGTATGCGTTCCGGAATTTTGTTAAACGGCGTGTCAAGGTCAAAACGATAGTGATCCGCCAGTGCATGCAGCAATTGTGAATAATAGCTGTTGCGGCTGTCCCAGCCACGCACTGCGCCCGCGGGCAGACTGAGTTCGGGATGTGATACGACGCGGTTGGTATCGAAAAACTGGATGGAACCCAGACCGTCGCAGGATGGACAGGCGCCGGCGGGATTGTTAAAGGAGAATAGCCGCGGCTCAAGTTCCGTGAGACTGTAACCACAGTGTGGGCAGGCGAAATTGGCAGAAAATACCATTTCGTCATGTTGACCGGATCCGGTAATGGCAACCTTGACAATGCCGTCGCTCAGATGCAAGACTGTTTCTATTGATTCCGCTATCCTTTGTTGCAGTTCAGACCGCACCTTGAAACGGTCGACAATGACTTCAATAGTGTGTTTCTTGCGCAGGTCAAGTTTGGGCGCCTGATCGAGTTCAACGATTTCACCGTCGATCCTCGCCCTGATAAATCCTTGCGAACGCAGGTCGTCCAGCAACTGGATATGCTCCCCTTTGCGGCCGGAGACCACCGGGGCCAACAGCATCAGTCTTGTTTCGGCGGGGAGGCTCAGTATGTGATCCACCATCTGGCTGACCGTGTGTGCTTCCAGTGTCACGTCATGTACGGGACAACGCGGCTCGCCTGCGCGGGCAAACAACAGCCGTAGGTAATCGTGAATTTCGGTGATGGTGCCGACCGTGGAGCGGGGATTATGAGAGATGGATTTTTGTTCGATTGAGATCGCGGGTGAAAGCCCTTCAATGTGATCAATGTCAGGTTTTTCCATCATCGACAGGAATTGACGGGCATAACTGGACAGGGATTCAACATAGCGTCGCTGTCCTTCGGCATAGATGGTATCGAAGGCAAGGGAGGACTTCCCTGAACCCGACAAGCCGGTGATAACCAGCAGTTTATCCCGGGGAAGATCGATATCGATATTTCGCAGATTATGGGTACGCGCGCCCCTGATGCGTATCGTGTCCATACAATGTTCCTACTGCTACTGTGAGGGTAAACCTGCTAATATACCCTTTTTACCGAACACGCGCCAAACAAGCACCAACCGCATACAATGTCAGACACAATGAAGCCACAAACAATGTCCCCGGTGGAGCGTCGTGCGGCCATGTCGCTCGCGGGTATATATTCCTTAAGAATGATGGGCTTATTTTTGATACTGCCTGTCTTTTCACTCTACGCCGAACATCTCGAACACACCACGCCGTTTCTGATCGGCCTGGCGATCGGCGCATATGGCCTGACACAGGCCTTGTTGCAAATCCCGTTTGGTTTGTTATCAGACCGGTTCGGACGCAAACCGATCATTACCATAGGCCTGTTGTTGTTTGCCCTGGGAAGTGTGATCGCCGCCAATGCCGACAGCATCATCGGTATCATCATCGGCCGTGCCATGCAGGGCAGCGGAGCGATTGCCGCGGCCATCATGGCGCTTGCCGCTGATCTTACACAGGAGGAGAACCGCACCAAGGCGATGGCCACGATCGGATTGACCATCGGCGTTTCGTTTGCAGTTTCAATGGTGCTGGGCCCGATACTCAATAACTGGATCGGCGTGGATGGGATCTTCTGGTTGACTGCGGTGCTGGCGATTGCGGGGATAATCCTGCTCAGGTTCGGCGTGCCCGATCCAGAAAAAACCAGCCTGCACCGGGATGCGGAGTCCGTACCGGGTTATTTCTCCAGTGTGCTCAGCAATACCCAGCTGTTGCGCCTGGATTTCAGTATCTTTACTCTCCACATGATGTTGACGGCGAGTTTTGTCGTATTGCCGTTCGTGTTGCGGGATTATGCCGACCTTAAAACAATCCATCACTGGTACATATATCTGCCCGTATTATTGTTGTCCATGATGATCATGGTGCCGTTTATCATCGTTGCCGAGAAACGCCGGCGTATCAAGGAAGTACTGGTCGGTGCGGTGATTACCCTGGGACTGGCGCAAACAGGCCTGATGCTGTTTTTCCGCTCGATAACCGGTATATTTCTGTCATTGCTGTTGTTCTTTATCGCCTTCAATGTCCTGGAGGCGATATTGCCGTCGCTGGTGGCGAAGTTCTGTGAGGCGGATAAAAAGGGCACGGCATTGGGCATCTATTCCACCTCCCAGTTTTTAGGCGCCTTCATCGGCGGCATGGCGGGAGGCGGTATATACGGGGCTTTTGGCATACAATGGGTATTCGGGTTCTGTATCGCGGTAGCGGCGGTGTGGGCGCTGGTGGCCAAGACCTTGCAAAAGCCGCGCTATCTAAGCAGCTACATGATCAACCTGGGAACGATGGATGCATCCCAGGCCGGCAGCATCGAACAGCGGCTGAGGCAACAGGCGGGCGTGGCGGAGGCCGTCGTCAATGCAGATGACAAGGTGGCCTACCTAAAAGTTGACAGGCGCGTTGTAGACACCGATGATTTACACAAGATTGCAGCGGAGATGATAGATTCGGAGACTGCCGTTGGCGGACCGGCGCTTACCTGAGTAGATGGCCTGGGTAGCTGGCAGGTATAACATCATGCAGGTACCCGGGCGACGTAACGAGCAGGGTTTCCGGTCTAATGACAGGTACAAAGATAATTGCATAGAGCGTGGGAGCTAAGTCATGGCAAGAGGCGTGAATAAGGTAATATTGATCGGAAATCTGGGGCGCGATCCCGAAGTCAGGTATATGCCCAGTGGTTCAGCGGTTACCAATGTAACAATCGCGACGACGGATTCATGGAAAGACAAGCAAACGGGTGACAAACAGGAACGTACTGAATGGCATAACGTGGTGTTTTATAATCGTCTCGCCGAAATAGCCGGTGAATACCTCAAGAAGGGTTCGAAGGTCTATGTTGAAGGCAGTCTGCGCACCCGTAAATGGCAGGACAAAAATACCGGCGCAGATCGTTATACTACCGAGATCATTGCTAACGAGATGCAGATGCTGGACAGCAAGGGTTCGGGTAGTGCGCCCTTTAACCGGGATACGTCGGCATCAAGCGATGAATCTAAACCGGAGATGGCCGCAGCCACCCTGGATGATTTCGATGATGACATCCCCTTTTAAGGGGACCTGAATCTTCAGGGCGTCTGCCCATGATGTAAGTGACGGAATTCTCCGGTGGTTAAAACCGGAGGTCCCCGTATGGGCAGGGACCGGTAAGACTGTCAAGGCGCCCCTGTCCGAAACATAGTATCCCCTCATTGCGTTGTCCCAAGGGCAGCGTATATCACTTGCGGCGTGCCTGCCGTCATATTTGAGCCATTATTTACAATCAGTTATTTGATGACTGGGCGTATTCTCCATCGTTCGTCCGCGTGCTGTGGTACCTCAAGATATACGCCGGGAGGTCGATATCATATGGTACTCAGGATCATGGGAAGCCGCTCGTAAGTGCCTGTTAAAGAACCATATTATAAAAACCAACAACAACAAAAATTCGAGGAAATACCGGCACCGTCATGAATGACACACCTATCAAGGTCTTGCTCGTAGAGGACAACTTGACGGATGCGCAGATCGTCAGGGCAATGCTCAATGATGCAGGCAAGGAAAAATTTTCTTTAATCCATTTAGAGCGTTTAACGGTCGCATTGCGCCGCCTGCAGTCGGAACATTTTGACGCCGTGTTGCTCGATATCTCAAAGTCACAATCGCAGGGACTGGACTCGATCACCAGGGTTGAGGCGGTTGCGCCCGATGTGGCGATTGTGGCGTTGAGCGAGACGGCTGACGATGCGATGGCCCTGGATGTCGTACATGCGGGCGCCCAGGATTATCTCATCAAGGGTCAGGGTGACGGATTTCTGATCGCGCGTTCGATCCGTTATGCCATCGAACACAAAAAGGAGAAGGGCCATTTAAGGTTCCTCGCCCAATATGATCCGTTGACGGGTCTGGCCAATCGAGTCCTGTTTCGTGACCTTCTTGACAAGGCCCTGGCGCGTGCCAATCGCAGTAAGCTCCCGGCAGGACTGATGTTTCTGGATCTGGACCGTTTCAAGGTGATCAATGATACCCTCGGCCACGATATCGGTGACCTGCTACTGAAGGTGGTGGCGCAGCGATTGAAGGGTTGTGTCCGTTCCGGTGATTTCATTTCCAGACTCGGAGGAGACGAATTTACAGTCATTCAGGAAGGGGTGTCCCGCAAAGAGGAAATCGAGGTGGTGGCACAAAAGATCCTCCATACCATGGTGCAGCCGTTTGCCCTTGACGGTAATGAACTGTTTATAGGAACCAGCATAGGCATCGCAATCTATCCGAATCATGGCATGGACGCTGAAACATTGATCAAGAATGCGGATACCGCGATGTACAGTGCGAAAGAACGCGGCAGGAATAATTATCGGTTTTACATCCCCAAGATGGGTGAGGAGGCCGCCAGGCGTCTGGAACTCGAAAATGATCTACGCCATGCTCTGGAACGCGATGAGTTTCTGCTTTATTACCAACCTCAATTCTGTCTGCGCACACTGAAAATCATAGGGGTAGAGGCCTTGTTGCGTTGGAGGCGCCAACGCCATGGTGACATTGTCCTGCCGAGCGAATTCATCACACTTGCTGAGGAAACCGGCCTGATAGTCCAGGTGGGCGAGTGGGCCTTGCGCGAGGCCTGTGCCGTCAATAAACAATGGCAGGACAGTGGCCTGATGCCGTTGCGTATATCCGTTAATGTTTCGGGCAGGCAATTTCACCAGAAAGATCTGGCGCAGACGGTCAAACGCGTGCTCGCAGAAAGCGGGCTCAAGGCCGAATATCTCGAGCTGGAGCTGACCGAAGGTCTGATCATGGAAAACCTGCAGGTAGACAGCAACGCTCTGGGAGATTTCAGGGATATGGGCGTGCATATTACCATTGATGATTTTGGTACCGGCTATTCATCTTTGAGCTGCCTCAAGCGGCTGCCTATCGATACCCTGAAGATTGACAGGACGTTGATTCACGATGTGCATCTGGATAGTGACAACGCCGCAATAACCACTGCCATCATTTCGCTGGGGAACAACCTGCACTTGAACGTGGTCGCGGAAGGTATCGAGAAGCAAGAGGAGGTCAGCTACCTTGTATCGCAGGGTTGTTACTCCGGGCAGGGAATTTTCTTGTGCAAGCCCTTGTCAGCGGAAGACTTTGTCAAATTCATTTCGCAGCACAGGAAACTGAGGGCTGTCGCCAACCATTAGATCCGCAACACCGGTCTGTGTGCTGTCCCCGTATAGTCTGAATAATCAAGGTGGGTCCCGCCGTCTTTCTCTGACGGTTGTACGCCCGGTCTACACTGTCCCGGTGTGCACCCTCCACGCCCGGCCACTGATCCACATTGCGCAATGACGAGCGCTCCGGATCGGAATGTTTGTTTTGCGTAAATTCCCGGTTTCCTCCAGAATATCTTCCGACCGGGCGGAAACAATTCCGCAACGCGCCGGCAAGTTCAATAACAAGTAATAATCTTGACAGGTTGAAATCATTGAGCGCCGATCTTCGTATTGTAATGGCCCAGCTTGATTTTATGGTGGGTGATGTGGCGGCGAATGCCGCCAGGATCATCGAATCAGCCATAACCGCGCGTGATGAGTACAAGGCGGACGTTGTCGTATACCCTGAGCTGGCATTGACCGGTTATCCTCCCGAGGATTTGTTGTTACGCCCTGCCATGCAGGAACAGGTTGCGCAAGGGCTGAACGATATACTGGAGGGAATAACGGGTATCGGCATCATTCTGGGTTATCCCTGTTATCAGGAAGGCAGGACCTATAATGCCGCCTCACATATCTGTGACGGCCGGATCACAAGTGTTTATTTCAAGCATATCCTCCCCAACTACGGCGTCTTCGATGAAGCGCGTTATTTTGTTGCGGGCACCGAGCCCTGCATAATCTCGCTGAAAGGGATCCCGGTCGGATTGACCATCTGTGAGGACGTGTGGCAGGCGGATCCCGTACGCAAGGCCGGACAGGCCGGCGCACGACTGGTGATCAATATCAATGCCTCACCCTATCATGTCAACAAACACCGTCAAAGGATGGAAGTTTTAAGAAAACGCATCTCCGAAATCGGGGTCCCCGTTGCCTATCTGAATCTCGTTGGAGGACAGGATGAGCTGGTGTTCGACGGCGACTCCTTCATCATGGACGCGGCGGGTGAGATCACGCAACGCGCGCAACCATTCCGGGAGATTCTGGTGCCGGTGGATTTTACCCTGGACGGTGACGGCAAGGTCATCCCCCTCAAAGGCGAGATCTTCCCCGTGTTATCGGAAGAGGAAAGCATATACAAGGCGATCGTGCTGGGCGTCAGGGACTATATCGACAAGAATCACTTCAGCGGCGTGGTTATCGGATTGTCGGGAGGCGTTGATTCGGCTCTGACGCTGGCGATTGCGGTCGATGCCATCGGCAAGGAACGTGTCGAGGCCGTCATGATGCCATCGCGTTACACCTCCGACATGAGTATCGAGGATGCCAGGAGCGAAGCTGAAATCCTTGGTGTCGAACATCATGTTATTTCCATCGATGATGTTTTCCAGGGGTTTCTCGACAGCCTCAAAGATGAGTTTGCCAACAGACCTGTTGACAGTACGGAGGAAAACATCCAGGCCCGCTGCCGGGGGATTATCCTGATGGCGATTTCAAACAAGAAGGGCAAGATCGTCCTGACAACGGGGAACAAGAGTGAACTGTCTGTCGGATATGCGACGTTGTACGGTGATATGGCAGGGGGGTTTGCACCGATCAAGGACGTGCCCAAAACAATGGTGTATCGACTCGCCGCCCACCGTAACAGTATCGGATTTGTGATACCGCAAAGGGTACTCGAAAAGGCGCCTTCGGCGGAACTGGCGCCCGGTCAGAAGGATGAAGACACCTTGCCGCCCTATGCACAGCTTGACCCCGTCCTGGAGATGTATATCGAAAGGGATATGAGCCCGGCCGACATCGTTGCCCGCGGCTATGACGAAACGACAGTGAAACGTATCGTTACCATGGTGAATCGTAACGAATACAAGCGCCGCCAGGCTCCGCCGGGTGTCCGCGTTACCACTCGCGCCTTCGGACGCGATCGCCGCTATCCGATTACTTCGGGTTTCTACGAGAATTATCGCCTGATGAGTAAAAGGCCCGGCGTGATGAAAAAAGACGGCACATAGGCCTTTGAATATTCAGGACGTACGGATCAGCCGTGGGCGTTCTTTTTGGCGCCGTCATCCTCGCCGGATGATGGCCGGTCCGGTTGATTGAGTTGCAATACCCTGGCGGTGTCATTCGAAAGCTCTTCAAGGCCGAGACGTTGATAGGCGTCCTCCATGATGACGAGTGCGCCGGGCACCGATGTTGATCGCGGATAATTCTCGATGATGTATTGGGCCCGGTTTACCGCGGCCACGAAGGCGCCTCTTTTCATGTAATAATTCGCAACACCCAACTCATGCCGCGCCAGATAATTTTCGAGATGAATCATGCGTTGCACTGCATCCGCGGCATATTTGCTGTCCGGAAACTTTTCGATCAGTTCGGAGAAATACTGGTAGGATTTTTCTGCGGACCGCGGATCGCGAGTGGTAGGATCCAGATTGAACAGCCTGTCAAAGAATCCCTTTTCCGGGGTAAAGCTGGCCAGCCCCCTGATGTAATAGGCGTAGTCGACATTCGGGTGCCGCGGGTACGTCTTAATGAAGCGGTCGGCGGTCGCAATGGCCGATTCCGGTTCGCCGAATTTATAATAGGCATAGGCAATGTCGAGCTTGGCCTGCTGGGCATATATCCGGAATGGATAACGAGATTCCAGTTTTTCGAAATTCTCGATCGCCAGTTCATAATCATTGTCGTCAAGCGCGGCCTTGCCTTGATCGAATAATTGCTTGGGACCGGGTTCTCCGGATTCCTTTTCCCTGAACGCCGAACAACCGCCCAGCATGATGATCAATATGCAAAGTACAAGTACGGATCTCATGTTGCGTTTATGCTGCGTAGATGGATGCAAACTTATCTGCCAAACGGTATTGACCCCGGGGTGATCTGTTGATGGGAAAAGAACCAGGCCGGGCGGGTTATTGCCTGATAAGCGCCTGGATATCGCCAAACTTGCGAATCCATGGCTGCCCTGTCACCAGTTCTTCCGGGAGCTTGTTGATTGCCTCGTTTGCCCTGGACAAGGTCGGGTAGGTGCCGTAAGTCAGGGCGTACCAGGTCCTGTCCATGGTTGGATTCTTGTAATAGGCCACCTCATCGGTCAGATTAAGCCGTTTGATCATTGCAACCAGCAGCCTTTCATTTCCGGTTCCCAGCAGTTGAATGGTGTAATAGCCGGGTTCCTGGGCGAGCAACCAGTCCTCCCGTCTGATACCGTCCGCCTGTCGCGTCGGAGAAGTGCTCTGTGTGGAGGAAGGTTGGGTTTGCCGGGATTGCTGATCGCCTTCAGGGGCGGTTTTTTCGGATGTCGGGGTCTGCTGCATGGCCGGTGGGGTCACTTTTCCCCCGGATGGCGCGGCTTCCTGACCGGTCTCCCTGGCCTTGAAGGGAATGAGGACCGGGGCCTTGGGGGATGCCATCTTGCCGGTATCGCCTGCCTTGGCGCTCATGGCAGCAGCAGATGACTTATCGCCCATACTTGATGCGCCCATGTCACCGGTGTCCGCGTCCTTTATGCCCAGTATCTTGTAGGCCTGGTTGGTGATTGCGGCGGCCTCCGGTATGGCGGGTGCCTGGGGATAGTTTTCGATTGCAGACTTGGCGTGCAGGGCCGCGTTTGCATAATCTCCATTATCGAGGTAATGCTGTGCCAGCAATACCTCGTACTGGGCGAGCTTGTCCTTGAGAAAGACAATCCGGCGGGATGCGTCACCGCTGTATTTACTGTCGGGAAACTTGTCTACCAGCTCGGACAGATACTGCAGTGAGAGTTGTGCCATCAAGGGCCTGCGCTGGGTTCTCTGAATAGGTTCCGAGGCGACCGGAGACAATTGTTCAATGGCTTGCTCGAAACTGGTCAGTCCCCTCAGATAGTATGCGTAATCCACATTGGGATGTGTAGGGTTGTTCTTGATGAAACGTTCGGCGGTGGCGATGGCGGATGTCGCATCGCCGTTTTTATGATAGGCATATGCAAGTTCCATCTGTGCCTGCTGTGTATAGGGATCATCCGGATAAAGCGCTTCGAGGGAACTGAATTTTTCTATGGCGAGATCATATTTTTCGGCGGACAGGGCCTCTTTGCCTTCCTGATACATATCGCTGGGCGCGGACATGGCCTGGTTGCCTGACTTGCCCGGGGTAGTCGCACAGGCAATCAGCAGCAGCGGGAATATTGCGAGTAGCAGCATCCGGGGCAGGTAATTACAGGGTGGTTTCCTTGCTGACATACGCCTATCCTTGTTATTAGTGAAAAACCGTCTTTACAGATGATTCTAGCTGGTTATGGTAAAAGAAGCGATTATAAAGGGTCAATATTTTAGCGCGACTATTCCGCATGAAATGGCGGGGAGGCGCCTTGATCAGGTCCTTGCATCGATCTTTCCGCAATATTCGCGAGCACGTCTTCAATACTGGATACGTCATGGCCTGGTGACGGTGGATGAGAGGCACCTGCGCCCGCGGGACAAGATTCAGGGAGGTGAGGCCGTGAAGGTCAACGCGGTTGCCGTTAAGGATACGAGCTGGACGGCCGAGGCCATACCCCTGGATATCGTTTATGAGGATGACGCGCTGTTGGTCATCAACAAGCCGGTGGGGCTCGTTGCCCATCCGGGAGCCGGGAATCATGCCGGGACATTGTTGAACGCCCTTTTAAGCCATGATCCCGCGTTGGCAAATGTGCCGCGTGCGGGCATCGTACACAGGCTCGACAAGGATACCAGTGGCCTGATGGTCGTGGCACGCAATCTGATCGCGCATAAAGCCCTTGTTGAACAACTTCAGTCTCGTACGCTGCAACGTGAATACGAGGCAATTGTCCATGGCGTGATGACCGCAGGCGGAGAAGTCGATGCACCGATCGGCAGGCACCCGGTCCATCGTACACGCATGGCAGTGGTCGAGAAAGGCAAACCCGCGGTCACGCATTACCGGGTTATCGAACGTTTTCGCGCCTATACTTATATCAGAGTGAAACTGGAAACCGGGCGCACCCATCAGATCCGAGTACACATGGCCCATATCCATCATCCGCTTGTCGGTGACCCGCTTTACGGCGGGCGTATACGGCTACCAAAGGGCGCGACCGCAGAACTGGTTGATGCCCTGCGTCAATTCAGGCACCAGGCGTTACACGCCGTGCGGCTTGGTTTGCAACATCCACTGACAGGCAAACGACAATACTGGGATTCCCCCTTGCCGGCCGATATGACGGACCTGTTGACGCTGTTGAGAAAGGACGGTCAGGCAGTGGATTGAGCAGCGGCGTTCATCACAGGTAGATACTGCAAATTTACAGGTAACACGCATATGCAGCAGGATTGTCAATGGATCGTGCCGGAATGGCCCGCGCCTTCACGGGTGCGGGCGCTCAGCACCTTGCGCGGGGGTGGTGTAAGCTGCGCACCCTACGATACATTCAACCTCGCCGAACATGTCGGTGACGACAGACATGCAGTGACGGTCAACAGGCAACGCCTGATCACCGCTGCGGCGTTGCCTTCGATGCCGTTGTGGCTGAAACAGGTTCACGGTGCTCATACTATTCATGCCGGGGAAGTCGCAGGCACCGTGTCGGCCGACGCATCTTTCACCGACAGACCCGCACAGGTCTGCGCGATACTGACGGCGGATTGTCTGCCGTTGTTGATATGTGATACACAAGGTCGGCGTGTATGTGCGGTACACGCAGGCTGGCGAGGGTTGGTGAACGGAGTGGTGGAGGCTGCTGTTACCGCACTGGGTATGCCGGGGCGGGATCTGATGGCATGGATGGGGCCGGCGATCGGACCCGACAACTTTGAGGTAGGTGACGAGGTGCGCACACGGTTTATGTCCGCTGACAGGGATTCATTGCATGCATTCAGGCCATCCCCGCAGGGACGCTGGCTCGCCGATATCTACCAACTCACTCGCTTGAGGCTTGAGAGGCAGGGTGTCGGGCATATATACGGGGCAAAATGGTGTACAGTAAGCGATCCGGAACGTTTCTATTCCTATCGTAGGGATGGGAAGACCGGGCGCATGGCGTCCATGATATGGTTGCAGGAATGACCACGCTACGGATTATCTAACAGGCCCGGCAAGACATCATCATGAATGAAAAACTAGCTACAGCTGTATTGCTGCTGACACTATGCCTGCTGGCGGGCTGCAGTGATCCGCCCCTGATCGAGGCGGTCAATAAGGGTGACGCGTCAGCGGTAAGTGCCATGCTGGCGAACGGTGCCGATGTGAATGTTCGCAACAATAGCAACGACCCGGCCTTGTCCATCGCGATACGCAAAGGCTATATCGATATTGCCCGGATGTTACTGGCCAAAGGCGCAGACGTTAATCTGAGCGGTGACGTGGGTGTAACGCCGTTGATGTTTGCCGCATCAGGGGGGTATACAGGACTTGCCGGTGATCTGCTCGATCGCGGCGCCGAAGTCGATACGCGTGACAGAATGGGGAATACGGCCCTGATCATCATGCCCATCAGTGACAAGCCCGCCATCGTAAGATTATTGATCGAACACGGCGCCGATGTGAATGCCCACAATACCAACGGCCTGGATGCACTTATGGTCGCCGCCTATCTGGGCCACAACGCCATCATCGATGTCCTGCTGACCAATGGCGCCGACGTGCGGGCGACAGCCAACGACGGCCATACTGCCCTGATGAGGGCGGCTCGCCAGGGTTATCTTGAAACGGTGCGGCTGCTTATCGATAACGGTGCCGACGTCAGCGCGCATAATGAGGACGGTGATACGGCATTCGACTGGGCGCTGGACAACGACCACACGAAGGTGGCGCAATTGATAGAACAGGCCAGCGGTAAATAGGCGTTGGTTGCATGAGCGTACTTGCCTGGATCATCATCTTTTGTTTTATCGGCGGCGCGCTCAGCGTGATCGCTGCCTCGTTGTTTTTGGTCCTGCCGGAAAAGGTGCGCACGCACCTGGTGCCTCATCTGGTAAGCTTTGCCACCGGTGCGTTGCTGGGTGCGGCCTTCCTTGCACTGTTGCCGCACGCGATCGAGGGCCCGCAGTCGGTTGAAGTGCATACCATCTCCATGACTGTGCTGCTCGGTTTGCTGGGATTTTTTCTGCTGGAGAAAACGGTGTTATGGCGTCACAGCCATTCCACCGAATTTGAAGACCATGTGCACGGGCAGCCGACCCTGCAGGATCGGGCCGCGGGCAGCCTGATACTGATCGGTGACGGTCTGCATAATTTTGTCGACGGGGTACTGATCGCCGCAGCGTTTTTAACGGATATCCATCTGGGTGTGGTCACCGCCGTGGCGGTCGCCGCACATGAAATACCACAGGAGGTGGGAGACTTCGCGGTGTTGCTGCACAGCGGCTTCAACCGTCGTAAGGCGCTGGTGTACAACCTGCTATCAAGCCTGACAACGATTGTCGGCGGAATCCTCTCCTATTACAGTTTATCCAATATCGAAGGGGTTCTGCCTTATGTGCTCGCCGTCGCTGCGGCAAGTTTTATCTATATCGCGGTTGCAGATCTGATCCCCGGCCTGCACAGGCAACTTCGTCCTGTAGAAACACTGCAACAGGTGGTATTAATATTCTCAGGCATAATCGTAATCTATATTGCGCATTCGACATTACACTAGAGTGAGGTTCCGGCATGAATAACTGGTTTATGTTGACCGTGGTAGGCAAGGACCGTCCGGGCATCGTCGCCCATGTCACCGCGGCCCTGTTTGACGGCGAGTGTAATCTGGGCGAGGCATCGATGATGCGCCTGGGCGGTAATTTTACCATTATGCTCATGGTGCAACATAAAGGCAGCGCCAGGACACTGCTGGAGATACTCTCGCCGGTGACCGCATCGCTCGGCATGCACGCACATGTCGACAAGATCGCAGGTGAGCTCCATCAACATGTGCAGCCGGATGTCAGAATCACCGTATTCGGCGCAGATCGAGCCGGTATAGTGGCAAAGGTTACCGGTGTGCTGGCGGAAGCGGGCCTGGATATATTGAACCTTGAATCCGACGTCGGGGGCGGCAAGGAGCATCCTATCTATATCATGCATATCGAGGGATGCGCGGCAGAGGGCGTTGAGCCGCTGCAATCGGCGCTCGACGTTGTGACCAAGGAGGGCATCGAAGCCAGTCTGACCCCGATCGACACGCTGATCGGCTGAACACGATGGCGTTGCCTGACATCCTGGTCTACCCTGACGAACGTCTCGAACAGGTTGCGCGGCCGGTGGAGCACTTCGATCATGAGTTGCAGGAATTCGTCGCCAGGCTCGATGAGACCATGCATGCGAGTCCCGCGTGTGTCGGACTGGCGGCGACACAGGTGGGTTATCCGAGACGCATCGCCATAGTCGATGTCTCCATCAAGCCCCGGGTTAAAAACCACGGCAGGATACTGTTGATCAATCCCGAGATCGTCGCATGGGAGGGTTCCGTGGTGGGACGGGAAGGCTGTATGTCGGTCCCCGACTACACCGGTAATGTGATCCGTGCCGAACGCATATCCCTTGATACCCATGATCTGTCAGGCGGGAAAAGACACTATGAGCTTGATGGATTCGAGGCGCGTGCCGTACAGCACGAGATCGATCACCTCGACGGCAAATTGTTTCTCGATCGTCTCGTGAGCCGGCGTAATGACCTGTTCAGGCGCAAGTCCTATAAATAATCTGCTTGCTTAATGGTTGGTGACATAATCGTCCACGGTCGCTGCCAGATCTTTGCATGCCTTTTTCTGGCCATCCTGTTGTGAAACGAGTTTACCGTCCATAGCATACCTGCATTCAAGATCCGAACCGGGCTTGTCGGATTTGATCGTTAGTGTTTTATCGTCGGGTGAATACTGGGATAAAAACTGGTCGCCGACATACAGACGGTATGTACTATCCCTGCTGTGCCACAGGGTGTTCCTGTGATTGAGCATCTTCTTGAGTATGCCCGCAATATCAGGCGGGGATACGGCGTCTCCCGGTGGCGGAGCGGCCTGTGCAGTGTCCGTGCCCTGCTGTCCGGCATCTCCAGCAGCGCCGGCTTCTGTTCCCGCAGCTGCCTCAGCTGCAGAGGCATCGAGCGGGATGACTTCGAAGACCTTATCCTTCTGCTGTTGCGCCTCCTCTGCAGGCGCGGCGGACGTCGCTTCCTGCATTTTCGCTGCAGCATCCTCCGTTTTCTTATCGGCGGCCGGCTTGTTGGCGGCGCACGCGCTGAGCAGCAACAGTGATACGGCAACTATGACTGGTAGTAGTATGGTATTTCTATCATGCATTCGACAATCCCCCCGAAACTTGCTGGCAGCAGGCAGGTTAAAACATCGACCAGCTGTAGTGGCAGACAAAACAGTATAGATCAGGCATACAGTATCAACATTCCCATCTGGTAATTGACCAGGACAAAGTACATGACCAGAGTTGCGGACATAATGCTGCCTACCCTCAGTGTGTTTTTCAACAACCAGAAATTTTTATGAGCGGTTATAAAGATGACACAAAAGGCGGTAATCGCGATCTTGGTATTGACAAAGAGCGTCGCATCGATATCGATCAGCATCTTCATCAACGGGTTGACTTCCTCTACGCCGTGCTGCAGCAGCAATAAAGTGAAACAAGCGTCCATGGATGACATGAGGAGGATGGCAATGCAGATGAACAGCCAGCGCGGTTCATGCAGGTCGACATAATGGCCTGTAAACCTGTCGGCGGCGCGCCGCATACCCTCGCGACGCCGCTTGAACAGGCTGTATATAAAGGTTTGCAGGTGCAGGCAGCGCCGGTCATCCCGGCGGCGTGTCTGTAACGATTGTCCTGAGGTAGAAGTTGCAGACATGGCACCCTGTGTACGTTGTTATTATTTTTCGGGAATCCCTGATTTAAAAGGGATTTCCAATACAACCCAACTGGAATAGTAACAAATGCACCGGCGCGACAACAGACCAGCGACGGTAAATGCCGGTGACCCCTGGATAACCTTGTTGTAACAAATACTTGGCTTCAGGGACGTGGCGGAACAGCGCCACTCCCGCTCCGCCAGTTGAAAATCCCCTGGCTGTTCCCAATCTAATCTAAGGTGCCCATTACACCGGGTCGTTGCGAAAATTTTGTGTTCATGTCCTGATCCATGTAGAATCCCCGGTTTTTCAATAACTTGTTTCCGAATAGGATAGATGTCAGTTGCATCCCAAGCCGCGTTGCGGCGTACCTTTGCGATCATTTCCCACCCCGACGCCGGTAAGACGACCCTGACCGAGAAGTTGTTGTTGTTTGGTGGTGCGATCCAGCTTGCCGGTACCGTGAAAGGCCGCAAGGCAGCTCGCCACGCGACATCCGACTGGATGGAACTGGAGAAGCAGCGCGGTATCTCGGTTACTACCTCGGTGATGCAGTTTCCCTACAACGGCATGATCGTCAATCTGCTGGACACACCGGGCCACGAGGATTTTTCCGAGGATACCTACCGGACGTTGACGGCAGTCGATTCCGCCCTGATGGTGATCGACAGCGCCAAGGGCGTCGAGGCACGCACCATCAAGCTGATGGAGGTGTGCCGCCTGCGTGATACGCCAATCATTACCTTCATCAACAAACTCGACAGGGAAGGCCGTGCGCCGATCGAATTGATCGATGAAGTGGAAAACATATTGAATATCCGTTGCGCCCCTATGACCTGGCCGATCGGTATGGGCAAGCGTTTCAAGGGGGTCTACTTCCTTGCCGATGAAACAGTGCATGTCTTCAGCCCGACGCATGGCGGCAAGATCCAGCAGGGTGAGATGATAAAAGGGCTGGACAATCCCCGGCTGGACGAGTTGTTCGGCGATATGGTGGATGAGTTGCGCGAGGAGATAGAACTGGTCAGGGGTGCCAGTCATGAATTCGATCGGCAGGCTTACCTGAAGGGTGAGCTGACACCGGTATTTTTCGGTTCGGCCATCAACAATTTCGGCGTCAGGGAATTGCTGGACGCCTTCGTGGAATTCGCACCTCCGCCCCAGCCACGGGAAACCATGACCCGCACGGTAGCCCCTCAAGAGGATAAGTTCAGCGGCTTCGTTTTCAAGATACAGGCCAACATGGACCCCGCTCATCGTGATCGCGTGGCGTTCCTGCGGGTATGTTCGGGATGCTATCGCAGGGGGATGAAGCTGCACCAGGTACGCATCGGGCGGGATGTGCAGATCGCCAACGCCATCACCTTTATGGCCAATGATCGTGAACGTACCGAGGAGGCATATCCCGGCGATATACTCGGTCTACACAACCACGGCACGATCAAGATTGGCGACGCCTTTACCCAGGGTGAAGAGCTTAAATTCAGCGGCATCCCGAATTTCGCGCCGGAACTGTTCCGGCGCGTCGTGCTGCGTGACCCGTTACGGTTGAAGGCTCTGCAAAAAGGGGTCGACCAGTTGTCGGAAGAGGGTGCCACCCAGGTATTCAGGCCGCTGGACAATAACGACATCATCCTCGGCGCTGTGGGGATCCTGCAGTTTGACGTAGTGGCGCACCGGCTCAAGCATGAATACAACGTCGATTGCCGGTTTGAGAACGTGCAGGTGGCGACGGCGCGCTGGGTGCGCTGCAAGGACGCGAAGAAACTCGAGGAATTCCGCAACAAGGCCCATGACCATCTGGCGCTGGACAGCGCCGATGAGCTGACCTATATCGCGCCGACGCGCGTCAATCTCGACCTGACGATCGAACGCTGGCCGGATATAGAGTTCCTCGAAACCCGTGAACATTAAGGTGCATCACGGAGTTGCCTCGATATATTCAAAAGTCTTTGCGGCGATGACATTATCAGCCCCGTCGACCACGGAGACCTTCCATTCACCGGTCTGTGACGGTAACAGATTCTTGCTTGAATAGACCCGCCAGCGCGGGCCGCCGATATCAAAACTGACCTCGGCCATGACGTTGCCGTTGTATTCCCAGCGATGAATCACGACCTGGTCCGTCATGCCGCGAATGTCACTGAAGAAAAGAATCTTGTCCGCGTCATTTGTCAGGTCGGTGATATCATCGACCGGCTCCCGGTCAACCACGTTAGTGGTGAATTGTGCCCGGGCGACCCCAGCGTTCGTGGTACCCTCATCAGCCGCATACAGCGGTGTATTAATCAGCCATATCATGGCACATAGTAAAACAATCTTTTTCATGGACGTATTCCTCATGTAATGTGTGCACCGTATCGTCAAGTACGCACATTCGATGCAATTATAGTGCCTGGATACGAGACAGTTGTTCGTTGAGTTTCTCCAGCGATGAGGCCATCTCGCTGACACGCTGTTGTTCCCTGGCCACGACATGGCTGGGCGCGCGCTCGACGTAATCGGGATTGGCCAGTTTGTTCTCGCTGCGGGCGAGGTCATTGCTGAGCTTGTCGATCTCCCTGGACAGACGCGCAAGTTCGGCGTCCTTGTCGATCAGTCCCGCCATGGGGATGAGCAGTTTCATTTCGCCGACCAGCGAGGTCGCCGAATCCGGTGCGTTCTCATCGTTATCCAGCCAGTTGATCGAACTGAGCCTTGCCAGGGTCATCAGGAAGTCACGATTATTCCTGAGACGTGCGTGATCAGTGTCATCACCGTTTTGCAGGAGGACGGGCAGGGATCTGGTCGGCGCGATCTTCATGCCGCTGCGGATCTTGCGTACCCCGAGTATGAAACTCATCACCCATTCCTGTTCGACAACGGCGTCATGATCGATCAGCTCCGGTATCGAAACCGGGTAAGGCTGCAGCATGATGGTGTCGCCTTCTTTGCATGCCAGCGGTGCCACCCGTTGCCAGATCTCCTCGGTGATATAGGGGATGATCGGATGGGCGAGACGCAGTATGGTTTCGAGTGCGCGGACCAGGGTATGCCGGGTTCCGCGTTGCTGTGCCGCGGAACTGTGCACTGAGTTCAGGATCGGTTTGGAAAGTTCCAGGTACCAGTCGCAGAATTCATTCCAGACGAACTCGTAGATGCTCTGGGCTGCAAGGTCAAAGCGGTAGATGTCGATTGTGTCCATAACCTGGCGGATGACAATCTGCAGGCGCGAGATGATCCAGCGGTCGGGCAGGCTGAGTATGATCTCGCCGCCGTCGCGGCCGGTATCCTGTCCTTCCGTATTCATCAACACATAGCGTGAGGCGTTCCACAGCTTATTGCAGAAATTGCGATACCCGGTAATACGGTTGAGGTCGAACTTTATATCGCGGCCGGTGGAGGCAAGTGCGGCAAAGGTAAAACGCAGGGCATCGGTGCCGAAGGCCGGGATGCCGTCGGGGAAATCCTTGCGCGTCATCTTCTCGATCTGTCCGGCCATCTTCGGTTGCATAAGACCGGTAGTGCGTTTCGCGACCAGACTTTCGAGATCGATGCCGTCAATGAGATCGATCGGATCGAGGACATTGCCCTTGGACTTGGACATCTTCTGACCATGCGCGTCACGCACCAGCCCGTGAATGTAGACCTGATGAAAGGGAACATCACCCATGAACCTGAGTCCCATCATGATCATGCGCGCCACCCAGAAAAAGATGATGTCAAAGCCGGTGACCAGCACGCTGGTGGGATAAAAAGTCTTCAGTTCGGCGGTCTGCTCGGGCCAGCCGAGCGTGGAAAACGGCCACAGGGCGGACGAGAACCAGGTATCGAGCACGTCCTCATCCCGGGTCAACGGGGTTGCGTCCGCAAGCCTGTGTTTGCGGCGCACCTCTTCCTCGGAGCGGCCGACGTAGATATTGCCCTGTTCATCGTACCATGCGGGGATGCGGTGCCCCCACCAGATCTGGCGTGAGATACACCAGTCCTGGATGTTTCTCATCCATTCAAAATAGGTGTTTTTCCAGTTGTCAGGGATGAAGCGGATATCACCTTTTTCAACGGCCCTGACGGCGGGTTCTGCGAGCGGTGCCGCCCTGACATACCACTGATCGGTCAGAAACGGTTCGATCACCGCGTGAGAACGGTCGCCGCGCGGCACCATCAGCTTGTGGTCCTCGATCTTTTCCAGCAGTCCCAGCGCTTCAAGGTCGGAGACGACCCGATTGCGTGCCTCGAAGCGGTCGAGGCCGAAGTATTGTTCGGGTGCCGCCTCGTTGATACGTGCATCGACGGTAAAGATATTGATCATGGGCAGGCCGTGACGTTCACCGACGGCATAGTCGTTGAAGTCGTGAGCGGGTGTGATCTTGACGCAACCGGTACCGAATTCGGGATCGACGTACTCATCGGCGATAACCGGAATACGGCGGTTTGCCAGCGGCAGGTCGATCTCCCCGCCGATCAGTCGCCGGTAACGATCATCATCCGGATGGACAGCCACGGCCGTGTCACCCAGCATGGTCTCCGGCCGCGTGGTCGCGACGACCAGGTGCCCTGATCCATCGGCCAGCGGGTAACGCACATGCCACAGGTGCCCGTCTTCTTCTGCCGAGACGACTTCGAGATCCGAGACAGCGGTATGCAATACCGGGTCCCAGTTCACCAGCCGCTTGCCGCGGTAGATGAGCCCTTCATCATAGAGCTGGATGAAGACTTCCCTGACCGCGTTCGACAGACCTTCGTCCATGGTGAAGCGCTCGCGGGACCAGTCCAGTGAAGCACCCATGCGGCGTAATTGCCGCGTGATTGATCCGCCGGACTGCGCCTTCCATTGCCATACCTGTTCGATGAAGGCCTCACGGCCGAGGTCATGCCGTGACTTGCCCTGTGCGGCCAGTTGTCGCTCGACCACCATCTGCGTGGCGATGCCGGCGTGGTCGGTGCCCGCCTGCCACAGGGTTTTATCCCCCAGCATTCGATGGTAACGGGTCAGGGCATCCATGAGGGTGTCCTGGAAGGCATGACCCATGTGCAGTGTCCCGGTGACATTGGGTGGGGGAATCATGATACAGAAGGGATTACCGTCACCCGCTATCGCAAAGTAACCGTTCTTTTCCCAGGTCTCGTACCAGCGTTGTTCGATGGTTTCGGGTGAGTATGCCTTGTCCATGATTATGCTTGTAATACAGTGTTCATGTTTACGTTGCAGTCATTGTAACGTAACTCCGGATGAGATGAATGGCTTGATCCATGTGCATCCCGATGAAAACCAATGCAAATCGCGATGTAAATCGCGATGTAAATCAAAGCGCCGCCGGAGATGACTAGAGCTGGTGTGACTTTAACGTGTAGCCCCTGTCGCGATAGAAACGGAACCGTTCGCGTCCGCTTTTTTTATTTTCCTCATTCTCGTCAACCACCTCTGCGACGCGTTCGAAACGGCTGAAAAAGGCCGGCACTTCCTGTGCGAGATTCACTACCAGATACGTCTTTGCAGGCGGTTCACTATCGTGGCCGATGATAATGGGCGGCTGTGCGTCGTTTGTCGTGTCGCTCGCCAGTGTGTGGGGCAGAAACGAACCCGCCTTGTAGGTCCACAGCAGGTCATCCAGCAGCGATGCATGGGAAGCTGATTCCGCATGGAGGTAGACGTGGTGTCCCATCAGGTAAACCTTCTCAGCAAGGCGGCAGGCCATGTGTTCCCGTCCCTGTGGTGAGTTATCAGGGAGTATATAAAAATCTACATGGGTCATATGTCAAATGGTCTTTGCGTGCGATAGCAGTATCAGATCCGTGCTCTTCCACAAACATCCTCATTGTCCTGATTTCATGTTAGTTACACTTGAGTATTCAGCTGCAGCGGTTGATCAGGTAACGGGTCAGCAGCGGCACCGGGCGGCCGGTGCCCCCCTTGTGATGCCCGGTTTTCCATGCAGTGCCGGCAATATCCAGGTGGGCCCAGTGAAATTTTTTGGTAAAGCGTGACAGGAAACAGGCCGCGGTAATGGTGCCGGCCTCGCGACCGCCGATATTCGCCATATCGGCAAAATTGCTTTTGAGTTGTTCCTGGTAGTCTTCCCACAAAGGCATCTCCCATGCCCGGTCACAACTTTGTTTTCCCGCCTCGACAAGGTCGTGTGTCAGAGGTTCATGATTGCCCAGCAGGCCGCTGGCATGCTTGCCGAGCGCAATCACGCAGGCACCGGTGAGGGTGGCGATGTCGATAACCACGTCGGGCTTGAAGCGTTCACTGTATGTGAGTGCATCGCACAGGATCAGGCGGCCTTCGGCATCGGTATTGAGGATTTCGATGGTTTGTCCCGACATGCTGGTGACGATGTCTCCCGGCTTGCTGGCATTACCATCGGGCATGTTTTCGGTCGCCGGTATGACGCCGACGACGTTGATGGGCAGCTGGAGTTCGGCGACGGCGGTCAGGGTACCGAGCACGCTCGCGGCCCCGCACATATCGTATTTCATTTCATCCATTGCCTGGCCCGGCTTGATGGAGATACCACCGGTATCGAAGGTAACGCCCTTGCCGACCAGGGCGACGGGCTTTTGTGACTTGTCGCCACCCTGGTAGTGAATGACGATGAGTTTGGCGGGTTCACGGCTGCCACGGGCGACCGACAGCAGTGCACCCATGTTCATCTTTTTCATATCCGCCAGTTCAAGCACCTGTGTCTTGACGGACTTGTATGTTTTTGCCAGGTCCCTTGCCTGCCCGGCGAGGTAAGAAGGGGTACAGATATTGGAAGGCAGGTTGCCGAGGTTCTTGACGAGTTCCATGCCCTTGGCGATGGCCTGCCCTTCATCGATGGCCTGTTTGACGGCGGGTATATCTGCGCGATCGGGAACAAAATGGACCAGCTTGTTGAAAACCACCGGGGAATCATCTTGCTTGCTCTTGAGCTGATCGAAACGGTACAGTGTATCGCTGACAACCTCGATGGCAATACGAACCTTCCAGTGAAGGTCGCGTCCCTTGACCTCGAGTTCCGAAAGACAGGAAACGGCATCCTTCACCCCGGCCTCGTTCAGTACGGCGGCGACACGGTTGATGATCTTCTGATAGGAGGTATCATTGAGATCCTTCTTCGGACCGCATCCTGCGAGCAGGATTCGATCACAGGCGGTTCTTGGAACCTGATGCAACATCAGTGTCTGGCCTGTCTTGCCGCGGAAATCACTGCGCTTGAGAGCGGAAGAAAGATAGTTTTTCGACAGTTTATCCAGCTGTTGTGCCGACGGTGTCAGTTGGCGAGTTTCATACACACCGACCACAATACAGCCTGATTGTTGTTTGAGGATACTCCCGCTTTTTGTCGTGAATTGCATAGTGTCTCCTGAAAAGGGATGATATTCGTAAGGTCGGATACCCGGGGGTTTTTTATATTTTGTTCACCTGAACCATGCAGTATGATGATAAACCCCTTGAGTGTAATAAAAAACAGAGATTCTACATGAAAACGTGTTATTTCCATATGCCGCACGCCTGATGGTGTAATTTCTTGATTATCAATCGCTACATCCTCAAGGAAATCTCATATACATTAATAGCCGTGATTGTCGTGCTGCTGCTTATCTTTATCAGCAATCGCTTTATAGGTTTTCTGTCGGACGCCAGCGTGGGTGAATTGTCGAGCGACATCATATTAAGGTTGCTTGCGCTCAAGACGCTGGGATCCATGGTGCTCATTCTGCCGCTGTCATTGTTTCTCTCTATCCTGCTTGCCTTCAGCCGTCTGTATAATGACAACGAGATGGTGGCCATGGCTGCGTGTGGGGTCAGCGTCCGCAAGATATATGGTGCGGTGTCGATGTACGCGCTGTTTATCGCGCTTATCGTCGCAACGATATCGTTCTATCTGGCACCCTGGGCCGAAGAGCAAAGCTACCGCATCCAGGACATCGAGAAATCCACCACGGAACTTGGCGGGATCATCCCGGGCCGTTTTACCGAGACCGAAACAGCGGAAGGCGTGTTCTATGCCTCCGAGTTTTCACGAGACCAGTCGAGGATGCAGGATGTCTTCATACAGACCGAACGTAACGGTCAGCAGGTGATCCTGTCGTCCAGGAGCGCCCATCAACTCGTCGACCAGAGAACGGGTGACCGTTTTATCGTGCTGGTCAACGGTTATCGTTATGAAGGAGTGCCCGGGAAACCGGATTTCAAGATTATCAAGTACGAGCAGCATGCGATGCGTATCAAGGATCAACCGATCGTGCAGTCGTATCGAAAACACCGGGCCCGGCCCACGGCTTCGCTGATAGGGTCGGATGACAACAGGGACATTGCGGAATTGCAGTGGCGAATCTCCATGCCGGTCTCGGTCATTTTGCTGGGGCTGCTTGCCGTCCCCCTGAGCCGTACGACGCCGCGCCAGGGGAGGTATGCAAAACTGTTCGTCGCAGTGATGATCTATATCATCTACAACAACCTGCTGGGTATTGCCAACAGCTGGGTGGAGGACGGCAAGATCCCGGCCGTGGCGGGCATGTGGTGGGTGCATGTGTTGCTGCTGTTGGGTATCTGGTTGTTACTCGTCAATCAATACGGACTTGTCTGGGTGCTTAAGTCGATGATCGGCAGGACAACTCCGTCTTGAAGATCCTGAATCAATACGTGGGGACGGCCGTGATCGGCGGCACCTTGATGGTGCTGCTGGTATTGCTGGCCCTGTTTACCTTTGTAACCTTCATCGGTGAACTGGAAGAGGTAGGCAAGGGCACTTACGACCTGTTGCGGGCGGGGGAATATGTGTTGTTGACCTTGCCCCGTCTTGCCTACGAACTGTTTCCGATATCCGCCTTGCTGGGAAGCATGATCGGCCTGGGTGTCCTCGCGAGTAATAACGAATTGCTGGTCATGCGCGCCGCCGGCGTTTCATTGCTGCAGGTCGTGGTATCGGTGATGAAGTCCGGTCTGATCCTGATGATACTGGCAGGTTTCCTCGGCGAGGTAATCGCTCCCAAGAGCGCGCAATACGCCCAGGAATTGCGTTCCGATGCGTTGTCGCAACGAACCGCGTTCAAGACCAGCAACGGTTTCTGGACCCGTGACGGCTTGCGATTTATCAATGTACAGGCGATTTTTCCCGGTGGTGAATTGAACGGGATCAACATCTACGGATTTGACGAGCAACGCCGGTTGCGTGTCGTGACAAAGGCCAGAAGCGCCACCTTCGAGAACAATGAATGGGTATTAAAGAACGTCAACCGCAGCGAGATAAACGAGAACCAGGTTTTGACCACACATCTGGAGACCATGACAACATCCTTCTTGCTGAATCATGACATGATCGATGTCATCACCATCAAACCCGAAAGCCTGTCGGTGTGGGGATTGTATAGATACGTTGAATATCTGCACGACAACGAACTCAACGCCGCCACGTATGAAAAGGTGTTATGGTCAAAAATCGTGCTGCCGTTCTCAACCGGCGTGATGGTGTTTCTTGCTATACCGTTCGTCTTCGGTTCGTTGCGTTCGGTTGGTATCGGACACCGGATAATGGTGGGCACCCTGATAGGGATAGGATTCTATATATTCAACCAGATCTTCAGCTATGTCGGCGTGGTCTATGAGATCAATCCGACGATCAGCGCAATCATTCCCACGGTGCTGTTTTTTGCGCTCGCCTTGCGCATGATCAGGCGGGTCTATTGATGATGATTATTAGGGGTTGTCTCAGGCCAGCTCGTCGATCAGCGTTCCAAGAGTTTCATCCATCGTTTCGACCACCTTTGCCGAAGCCTCGACCTGGTTGCGGGCGATCATCAGGTTGATCATCGGTTCGGCAAGATTACTTGCCTGGTCCGAGGTCATGCTGTCGGCGCTGGCGATGGTGGCCGCGCTGCGCTGGGCCTGTGCCAGACCGCGCTGGATGCCGAGGACACCGGTATTGAGTGCGTTTATCAGGTTCATCTTGATCCCTCGATATTAAACGGGAAGGGTTATATAAACAGCCCGCTCTTGGGGAATATATCGGCAAAAACCGCCGAAATTCGAGCGTCCGCGACCCGTATTCGTATTTATATATTATTGATTATTAATAATAATAAATGCGCAGGCCATCCCGCGGGATGGGGTTTACCGGTTGTCACTTGACGACGATAACCTCGATCTCGCCGCTGCGACGCAGCACGATGACCCCCACATCGTGTTCGTGACGACGGATCAGCAGATCCACCGAGCCACTGCCGAGCGTGAGGTTGGTGATCTCGACCTGATGCAGAAAAGGAGGGATGTCGGGTTTATAAAAGGTGATCCGCGGATGCGGTGTGTACGATATGGTCAGGCCCAGGCACGCCTGCAGGCAGGCGTGCGCAACGGTACTGGCCCAGGCCTGTGGAGCACACGCCACCGGATACAGGGTTGGCCCGTCACCCGGGCGGCGGGGGAATCCGCAGAACAGTTCCGGCATCCGATAAAGATCGAGGAACAGGCTGGCGTCGAAAAGACCGGTGAGTATCCTGATAGCCGCCTCCTGAAAACCGTAGCGTGCCAGCCCCAGTGTGATGATGGCGTTATCGTGCGGCCATACCGCGCCGTTGTGATACGACATCGGATTGAAACGTGACTCGGTTTGGGCGATGGTCCTTACCCCCCAACCGGAAAACATCGATTCATCGAGCAGGGTACGTGCCGTGCGGGCAGCGTAATCCGGGGTAGCGATACCACAGAACAGGGCATGTCCGGCGTTCGATGATCTCACCCTGCATGGCCGTTTACGGCCATCCAATGCGATGGCATAGGTATTGATATCCTCGCACCAGAAGGACTGGTTGAACCGGTCCATGATCACCGCGGCCTTTTGCCTCAGGATCCTTGACCGGTCATGCTCGCCTCTGATATCGGCGAGCATTGCGGCGGAGTTCCACGCGTCGTACACGTAGCCCTGTACCTCGCACAGGGCAATCGGACCCTCGGCGTTACTGCCGTCGTGATGAAAGATGGAATCGTTGGAATCCTTCCAGCCCTGCTGTACCAGTCCCTTGGCTCCCATGCGTACATATTCCACAAAACCGTCACCGTCCTTGTCACCGTATTCGTCGATCCATTGCAGGGACGCCTCGATGTTGTGCCATATCGAGTCGATGAAGTCACGGTCACCGGTACGCAGATAATAATCCCCTGCCAGTTTTACAAACAGCGGGGTTGCATCGACCGTGCCGTAGTAGCGTGAAAACGGTACCTCTCCCAGGTTGGCCATCTCCCCCTTGCGGGTCTCGTGCATTATCTTGCCGGGTTCGGCTTCGCTGTCGGGGTCGACCGTCGTTGCCTGCGTCGCCGCCAGATACCCCAGCACGCCACGCGCGATCGCAGGGTTGACCCACAGGTATTGCAGGGCGGTGATGATCCCGTCACGTCCGAACGGGGTGCTGAACCAGGGCACGCCGGCATAGGGATACGGGCCTTGATCGGTATTGCTGAGTAATAGATGCAGGTCTGCAGCCGAGCGATTTAACCAGTCATTGAATTGTTCATTCGAGGTGCTGACATGGCAATCACCGCCTCGACCTTCCTCGATTTCGCACACCACCGCTTTCAGAATGTCTTTATAGGTTGCGGGGGTGTGCGGACGGCTGCGGGTATTGCAACTGACGGAGAGATAGAAATTCTTCACCTCATGGGGTGCCAGAGTGACATTGAAACAGATCCTGTCATGGCTCAATACCGCTTCATCGTGATGGAACATCAGGTAGGTCGTCCGCCTGATATCATCCAGTCCGATATAACCCAGTTCGATGGTGTGATCCGAGATATCGGTTGCAAGTCGACGTCCTCGCCTGGCACGCCTGGCACCCCTGACCTCGAAGATATCGGCGAAGTCGGCGTCGAATTCGTAGACAAACGCGAGATCGGCCGGCTTCATACCATAATTCACCAGCCGCAGATGTTCATGACAGACATCGTTCCACAGCAACCTGGTCCGGAACAGGTGGACCGTATCCTGGGGAACGGCAAGCTGCCCGTTGTGATAGATGTCGGGTATGGTGAGGTCGACGGTCAGCAGACTGTTGCTTCTGGAGATGGTCGAGTTCAGGAATACCGGTCGGCGGCCGTCTTCAAGATGGAGTTCGAGTCGGGACAGGTAGCGGGTATCCTGGTGATAGATACCCTGTTCACCATTACCGATGGATTGTATGTCACCGAAACGGTCGAAAACGGCGAAACTGTCACCGTACTTGAGCGTTCGTGTGCGGTTGTCCAGTCTTGATGAGGTGGCGGCCACATAGGATTGTCCATCTATCTCTGTGACATCATCCATAATAGAACCTATCTTATAATATCACGCGGTCGCGACCGTGGTGCATTCGGACCAGGCCACGGCGCGCTGAGTGTGACGCAGTCCAGGCTAATTATATTATCCCACCAGGCGCAGGCGATTGTAGTTATAGATCAATTGCTCGTATGCACTGACGTAGTCACGCGCCATGCGGGCGGCAGAATATCGTTGTTCAAACACGCGGCGACATGCGGCGCGGTGCAGCCCGCCGACCTTCTCAACGGCCGCGACCGCCTCGTCCTGATTGTCGACGATGAATCCGGTAACGCCGTCATGCATGACTTCGGGCACCGAGCCGTTGCGATAGGCGATCACCGGGGTGCCACAGGCCATCGACTCGATCATCACCAGGCCGAAGGGTTCGGGCCAGTCGATCGGAAACAACAGGGCATAGGCATTGCCGAGAAAATCGTCCTTGTCTGCCTCCCCGATCTCACCGATGTATTCCACTTCGGGCCCCTTCAGGAACGGTTTGATGCGGGTCTCGAAATACTCCACGTCGACCTTGTCCACCTTGGCAGCGATTCTGAGTTTCATACCAACCTTCCTCGCGATCTCGATGGCTCGGTCGACGCGTTTTTCCGGGGAGATACGGCCAAGAAAGGCAAGATATGAACCCGGCTGGTCTCTGAAGTTATACGATTCGCCGGGTATGCCATTATATATAGTGGCCTGCCAGTTGGCCCACGGGATGGGGCTGCGTTGATGATCGGAGATGGAGACCACGGGTATTTCCCTGAACTCCTCGTAGAGCGGTTGCCACTCGATAAAGTCCAGCCGCCCGTGATGGGTGGTGATGGACGGGACATCCAGCCTGCGACACAACGGAAAATGCATGTAGCCGGTGTGAAAATGGATGATGTCGAAACGCGATGACCGCAGGTAGATCTTCTCCAGCATCAACAGGTGGGCTGCGAGCGGGTCCGTCCTGTTTTCGAGTCTCAATGCCGTGGGGATAATAGGTTCGAGTCGGGCGTTGGTGATCGAGTCACCACTGGCAAACAGGGTGACGTCATGGCCCAGCCGGATCAATTCCTCGGTGAGATAGGAGACAATACGTTCGGTGCCACCGTACTGCTTGGGCGGGACACTCTCGATGAGTGGTGATACCTGTGCAATCCTCATAATGGGGTTTCCTCCATTTGGCGGCGCATTAGCCAGCTGTGCCTGTTAATGCATGATGGATGCCATCTTCCGGAAGACGGTGGGATCAGCACTGTAATAGTGCGGGGTTATCCACAGGACAATTTTAAGTTAAGCTTATATAATTACAGATAATTTTATTCGTGTGGAAGGGTCATGGCCGCGTGCTGGGGCCGGGAACACCGGTGGCAGGATTGACCTGCCGGGGATCCCCCGGTCGTTGCCAATTAGTTGGCGAACGTGATCTTTAACCACAATAAAGATAAGGGTATAGGCTCCAGGTTGAATGGCGCTCCCTAGGGGACTCGAACCCCTGTTACCGCCGTGAGAGGGCGGTGTCCTAGGCCGCTAGACGAAGGGAGCTGTCAGATACGCCACCCGCGAGGAATCAGGATGGCGTGGCGATTATAGGTTATTATACAGACTCTTAATAGTTCGTATTCGATTTGGAAGAAGATATTTCAAGGCAGGTTACTATCAGCGATCCCATCATCATACCCCGTGCGGAACACACGATCTCGCGTTCCGTGATCAGTCAGAATGCGCTCAAGGTCCTCTACCGGCTCAAGGAAGCCGGTTACCAGGCGAGCCTGGTCGGCGGCTGCGTGCGTGACATGCTGCTGGGCCGTGAACCGAAGGATTTCGACGTTACCACCAATGCCCGGCCCGAGGAGGTCAAGGCCCTGTTTCGCAATTGCCGCTTGATCGGCCGCCGATTCCGGCTGGCGCATGTCCATTTCGGCCGGGAGATCATCGAGGTGGCGACCTTCCGTGCCCAGCACACAGGTGATGAAGAGGGCGGTGTCATCGAAGACGGCATGATACTCAGGGACAACGTCTATGGCACGATCGAGGATGATGTCTGGCGGCGCGACTTTACCGTCAACGCCCTCTATTACAACATCGAGGATTTTTCCGTCATCGACTATACCAACGGCGTCGAGGATCTCAAGGCGGGCGTGTTGCGCCTGATCGGTTCACCGCTGTTGCGCTACAAGGAGGACCCTGTACGCATGCTGCGCGTGGTGCGGTTTGCATCAAAACTGGGTTTTCGCATCGATCCTGATACCGAGGCGCCGCTCGGCGAACTCGGCTATCTGTTGGCGGAGATCCCGCCGGCGCGCCTGTATGAAGAGGTCTTGAAGCTGTTTCTCGGCGGTAGCGCGGTACAGACATTCGAACTGTTGCGCCATTACGACCTGTTCAAATATCTCTTTCCACAAACCGACCGGTGCCTGGCCAAACAGGAGGGTGGGTTTCCGTTTACCTTGCTGATACACGCTCTCACCAATACCGATGAACGCATCTCGCAGGACAAGCCGGTCACGCCGTCTTTCCTTTATGCCGCCATGTTGTGGCAACCAATGCATGAACTGGCGCAGCAACTGCAGGAAGACGGGATGACCGAACTGCAGGCGATTCATGCGGCCTCGAGGGAGGTAACGTCGGAGCAGATAAAGCATGTCATATTGCCGCGGCGATTCGGCATGCATATGCGGGAGATCTGGATGTTGCAACCGAGATTGAGGCGCATCACCGGCAAAAGACCCTCGCGTCTGGTGCATCATCCCCGTTTCCGGGCGGCGTATGATTTCCTGTTGTTGCGCGCGCAGGCCGGTGAAGACGTACAGGATCTGTGTGACTGGTGGACGGAATTCCAGCTGACCGTGGAACCCGATCCGCAGCAGGACATTCCCGCGGCAAGGGCGAAAAAGCGTTCGCGCCGTCCGCGCAGAAAACCACGGACCGTGCATGCCTCCTCCTCCGGGGAGTAGTATTGTCAGCCATGACGCAGGCCACCACGACAGCGGTACGGACATATATCGGATTGGGCAGTAATCTTGTCGAACCGGTCGAGCAGATCAGGTCTGCGCTTGCCGAACTCGACGACATAAACGCATCCGGTTGCATCGCATACTCATCGCTGTATCGCAGTGCGCCGCTGGGTCCCGCCGGCCAGCCCGACTACGTCAATGCCGTGGCCGCGCTGGATACGGAATTGTCGGCGCATGATCTGCTGACTGCGTTACAGGACATCGAGCAACGTCACGGCCGCGACCGGAGCGGTGAACGCTGGGGTCCGCGTATCCTGGATCTGGATATCCTGCTCTATGGTCGCGAGCGGATCGATGATCACCGTCTGACCATACCGCATCCTGAAATGCATAAGCGCAACTTTGTCCTGTATCCATTATATGAGATCGCCCCCCGGCTTGATCTGCCGGGGCTGGGCAGCCTGCGTAACTTGCTGGAAAGATCATCGCGACAGGGTTTGCAGCGGCTGGAGGAAACGGGTGAGTCGATCACATCCTGATTTCATCGTCGTCGAAGGTCCCATCGGCGTCGGCAAGACCAGTCTGGCCAGGCGCCTGGCGGATACATTCGGTACCGAGCTGCTGCTCGAGGGTGCGGAGGCGAATCCGTTCCTGGATCGTTTTTACGCCAACCCTCGCCAGGCCGCACTGCCCACGCAGCTGTTCTTCCTGTTTCAGCGCGCGCGCCAGATCCAGGAAATGCGCCAGGGTGATATCTTTCAAACGGTCAGGATCGCCGATTTCCTGATCGACAAGGATCACCTGTTCGCACGTCTGACACTGGATGATGATGAACTGCGTTTATACGAACAGGTATACAACCAGTTGACACTCGATGCGCCACGACCGGATCTGGTGATCTATCTGCAGGCACCGGCGGAAGTCCTGATGGACCGTATCATGCGACGCGGCGTGCGTTATGAACAGATGATCACGTTTGAATATCTGCAGCGCGTTGTCGATGCCTATGCGCGTTTTTTCCATTTCTATAATACGGCGCCGTTGCTGATCGTGAATGCCTCCGAGATCGATCCCATCAATAATGACCAGGATTTCAGCGCCCTGTTGAAACGAGTTCGTGAGATCAACAGCGGCCGTCATTATTTCAATCCGCTGCCGTTGAATCTCTGACCGCGCAAGGCCAGCGTCTGATTGGGTTATAATTTTTGCAATTCAGGTTCCTGCATCTACAGCAAACGACGATAGTGCGACATGTCCGATAAGACCGCCACACACACCGCCTCCCCCATCACACTCGCAACGTTGCGGGAGATGAGGCAACGGGGCGAGAAGATCGCCTGCCTGACGGTCTATGATGCGAGTTTCGCCACCGTGCTGGAGAGTGCAGGCGTCGAGGTGTTGCTGGTAGGCGATTCGCTGGGCAACGTGATACAGGGCCATGAAACCACCCTGCCGGTTACCCTGACCGATATGATCTATCATACCCGTTGTGTCCATCGCGGCCGGCGCCGGGCCTTGATCATGGCGGATATGCCGTTCATGAGCGATGCAGCGCCCGCACAGGCGCTCGGCAACGCGGCGCGGCTGATGAAGGAGGGCGGTGCCCATATCGTCAAGCTGGAAGGCGGTGCGGTGTTGGCCGACACCGTACGCCTGTTGAGTGAGCGCGGCATCCCGGTATGCGCCCACCTGGGATTATTGCCCCAGTCGATCCACAAGCTGGGCGCATACCGGGTGCAGGGCAGGGAGCAACAGGATGCCAGCCGGATCCTCGCCGATGCGAAACTGCTCGAAGAGGCGGGTGCGGATCTGCTGTTGCTGGAATGCGTGTCCGCAGCACTGGCGCAGGAGGTTGTCGCCGCGGCGGGCATCCCGGTGATCGGTATCGGTGCCGGTCCCTCATGTGACGCGCAGGTACTGGTGCTGTATGACATGCTGGGTATCACACCCGGTAAACGGCCGAAATTCTCGCGGGATTTCCTCAGTGGCGGTCACGGGATTCACGAGGCGGTCGCCGCCTACGTCAAGGCGGTCAAGCAGGGGGACTTTCCGGCTGCCGAGCATACCTATCGCTGATGCAGACCGCGCACACCGTCAGCGCACTTCGTGACATCCTCCGGCCACTGCGTGAAGCATGCCAGCGGATCGCCTTCATCCCGACCATGGGCAACCTGCATGAGGGGCATCTCAAGCTTGTCGCCGCGGCAGGATCCCTGGCGGAGCAGCGGGTGATGAGCATCTTCGTCAACCCCCTGCAGTTTAATGATAAACAGGATTTCGATGCATATCCAAACACGTTGGAAGAAGATATCGACAAATTAAGCCATATCGGCGTGGATGTGGTATTCATTCCGGATGCCGGTGAGATCTATCCAAACGGCATGGAGCGCTCGACAAAGGTTGAGGTCCCGGGACTTTCGGATATCCTCTGTGGCCGGTTCCGGCCGGGACATTTCACTGGGGTCGCGACCGTCGTTGCCAAGCTGTTTCATATTGTCCAGCCGGACGCGGCGGTGTTCGGCGAAAAGGATTATCAGCAATTGCTGGTCATCCGACGCATGGTAAAGGATCTGTGCATGCCGATCGAGATCGCAGGCGTTGCGACCGTGCGCGAACACGACGGTTTGGCGTTGAGTTCACGCAACCGTTACCTGACCACGGACGAACGCGGACGGGCGGTGATGCTGTACCGTACCTTGCAGGCGGCCCGCGACCGGATCGCCGCCGGTGATACGGATTACCGCGGGATCGAAAGGTTCGCGACCGCAGCATTGAACGCTGCGGGATTCAAGACCGAATACGTCGCGGTGCGCCGTGCACAGGATCTGGATGAGCCCGAAGATAACCACGGGCAGCTGGTGATTCTCGCCGCCGCCTGGTTGGGCAGGGCGCGACTGATCGACAATATCCTGCTGGATCGTTCCTGAATCATCCCCCGGCGATCTGGTTGATAATCGCCGCTAGGTGATAGTTATTTGACGCTTGAGAATAAATTGTCCACCCCCATGTGTGATGAAGGGTGTACATCCCGGCAATCGAGGCATTAAAATTCATCCTTTGCCCGACTACAGCCGATTATCGGGATAGATTACTGACAGGATTATGCAACGTTACAGGTATTCAGGATGCAGCACACACTGTTAAAAGCCAAACTCCATCGTGCCCGGGTGACACACTCGGAACTCGAGTACGAGGGTTCCTGTGCCATTGACGGCCGCCTGCTCGATACGGCCGGTATCCACGAGTATGAGCAGATACATGTCTATAACATCACCAACGGCGAGCGTTTCATCACCTATGCGATCCGGGCGGCTGAAGGTTCGGGGATCGTCTCGGTCAACGGGGCGGCGGCACACAAGGCCAGTCCCGGTGACGTGGTGATTATCTGCATCTATACCCAGGTGAATCAGCAGGAGCTCGCCAACTTCAAACCCACCCTGGTGTATCTGGACGAGGACAACAGGATCACGCACTGCAGGGACAGTATCCCCCGCCAGGTCGCTTAATCGCTTTAAAATTGCTGCGCGCTTGGTGATACGGCGTTTTTAATGAACTCGAAATCCTCATTGACTATTCGTGTCAACTCCGGTTTCTCGTTCATTAATGCCTTGTCTCACCTGCGCTCGCTAATTTTAAATAATCTCTAAAACGATCTAAGTGATTCGGCGTAGTCGACCCGACTCTATCTAGATTACAGATCCCAAATTAATAAAGAGATCTGGCAACTCAAATATCTTTATTTGATGTTGTATTAACAATAGCGAGCGTAGGCGAGACGCAAAAATTGGCAAAAAAAGCACAGGTTACATGACAGTTTGCCGCATTCGCGGCCCCGCATTTTGAGCATGTTTTTCTTGTATCCCCATGCGGGGCGAACGCAGTATCGTCAAGCGCAGCAATTTTAAATCAGCCGGTGTTGCGCATCCCGGCGGCGATGGCACTGATCGTCCGCAACAGCGCATCCAGTATGACCTCGCGGTTCGCATCTTCAGGCCCGGAATCCCGGTAGCGTTTCAGCAACGTGACCTGGATGTGGCTCAGGGGATCCAGGTACGGTTCACGGCGGCTCAACGACAGTGCCAGCTGGGGGTTGTCCTCGATGAGTTGTTTCGCCTTGACGGCCTTGAGGACCTGGTCGACGGTCCTGATGAATTCGGCGAACACCATGTTATAGACCTTGTCGCGCAATGCCTCGTCGTCGCACAGATGGGCGTATTCGTTGGCGATGACCATGTCCGCCTTGAACAGCGCCATCTGGGTGTTACTGAGCAGCGCACGGAAGTAGGGCCATTGCTGGTGCATGGTCTGTATCTGCTGTAACCGCCCGGGATCGTTCTTGCACCATTCATCCAGGGCGGAGCCGAGCCCGTACCATGCCGGTATGGTGTGGCGGGCCTGCGCCCACCCGAATACCCAGGGAATCGCGCGGATCGAATTGAGCGATCGGTCGGCCTTTTTGCGATGGCTCGGTCGCGAACCGATGTTGAGCAGGCCGATCTCGTCGACCGGGGTGGCTTCGTAAAAGTAATCGATAAATCCCGGCGTGTGATTGACGAGTTCTCGGTAGGTCTTCTCCCCGCTCTGCGCCAGGGCATCCATGATCGGGAAATACTCCTCATAGGTGGTCGCGGGTGGCGCAACGATACTCTTGCTTGCCTTGAGCAGGCCGGTGATCCCCACGCCCAGTTCATAGACGGCGGTTTCCTTGTTGCTGTATTTATACGAAACCATCTCGCCCTGTTCAGTGAACTTGACCTGTCCGGACACGGTACCGGGTGGCGAGCCCAGGATGGCCTCATGGGTCGGTCCGCCACCGCGCCCGATGGTGCCTCCGCGGCCGTGAAACAGGCGGCACTTGACATTACGTTCCCTGGCGAGGCCGGTGATCCGCTGCTGTGCGAGGTACAGGTTCCATGACGACGCGAGGATGCCGCCATCCTTGCAGGAGTCAGAATAGCCGAGCATGACCTCCTGGATATTGCCCGACGACCTGAGCAGGTTGATATAGGTCGGCAGATCGAGCAGCGAACTCATTACCGGCTGGATATGTGCCAGGTCATCGATGGTCTCGAACAGCGGTGTAACCCTGATGTTGCAGAACCATTCACCGTCATCCGTTCGTCCCACCAGTCCCGCCTGGTGGGCGAGGAACATTACCTCCATGACATGGCTGGCGTTGTGGGTCATGGAGATCACGTAGTTGCCGAAGGCCCGCGTGCTGATTTCATTACGCATCACCGCCAGGACATCGAAGACCTCCAGTGTTTCGCGCGTCTCGGCTGAAAGGCTGGATCTGTCCACAGTCGCCGGCGCATCGCAAATGCGTTCTTCCAGTACACGCATGCGATGCCGTTCGTCCATGTCAAAATAACCGGTTGCGCCTGATTGCCGACCGAGAAGTTCGGCGACCGCATCGCTGTGGCGGGATGATTCCTGGCGGACGTCGAGTTGCATCAGGAAAAAGCCGAAGGTCTCTGCCAGCCTGATGAGGTCCTTCAGTTCACGCTCGGTAACGATCCTGTCGCCATGGGATATCAGTGAGTCACGGATGATATACAGGTCATCGAGAAACTCGTCTTCCGATTCGTAGCTGTCGGTGAGTGCACTGGACGTCTTGCCGAGCAACAGGTTGCGGATATGGACCAGATTGCATTCGAGACGGTAGCGCATGATATGCAGCTTGCGTCGGTAGGGTTCCTGGCGGAAATAGTCGATGTTGCCGTGGAATACCTGGCGTGCATACTTTTCATCCCGCTCGAGGTTTTCAAAAAAATCCTGCGAAGGCCGGCACAGCTGGATGGAATGTGTCAGGATGTGAATCAGCTTGTTGATGCGGTGCAGATATTCCTTGATGATGGTTTTTGCGTGCATGCGAACGGCGGTGACGGTGACCTCCGGCGTGACGTTTGGATTGCCGTCACGATCCCCGCCGACCCATGAACCGAAACGCATGATACTGGGGACGGTGATCCGGTGATCCTGTTGCGAATCCGCGGTATAGGTCTTTTCTACGGCCATCTCCAATTCGCGGTACATCAACGGAACCGCCTGGAACAGGCTATGTTCAAAGTAGAAGATCCCGTTTTCGATCTCATCCTCGACGGTGGGTCGATGGCCGCGAACCTCGTTGGTCTTCCACAGGACCTGGATCTGGCTTTCGAGCTGCTGGATCAGGTCCTCGCGCTCATCCCTGGAGAGGCGCAATTCGTCGAGATGTCGGCTGGTCACGAAGATGCGCCGTTGCGCCTCCTTGATGGTACGGCGTTTGGATTCGGTGGGATGCGCGGTGATGACCGGCATGTAGAGCATCCGGTCCAGGATTGTCTGTACTTGCGCGGCACTGATGCCCTGTTCATGAAACTCGCGCAGGGTTTCATCGAATGATCCCCGCCACAATGACGTTCCCGTACGTTTCGATTGCAGCCGTTGCTGGTGCTGGAAGGATTCCTCGGCGATGTTCACCAGGCTGAAATAGATACTGAAGGCGCGGATGACGTTGGACAGGATACCCGGATCGAGTTTCTTGATCAGCCGTACCAGCTGCGCGCGCTTGACCGGGTCTTCTTCCTTGTGCAGGCGGATGTAGCCCTTGCGCAGTGCTTCCACCGCGACAAACACCCGGTTGCCGGCCTGCGTACGCAGAATGTCACCGAGTATATTGCCGAATAACTTGACCCGGCTGCGGAGTTTCTTGTCGTTGATCATCGATTAATTAATGAACTTGTGTTGTGCATCCGGCGGTAAAAAAGCCGGCATGATTATTGATGTTATTTGAGGGGCATTATAACCCCATCATCGGCGTTTGATGGTAACTATATTCCAGTGCCTGTTGATAGAGCGTTATATACTGCCTGGCGCTGCGCCGCCAACTGAAATCCTGTTGCATGCCGTTGAATACAAGTTTTTTCCAGATGCGTGGATATTCTGCATAATCAGTCAGGGCGCGGTTGACAGCGTCCGTCAGCGCAGTGGACGTGGGTTCATCGAAGACATAACCGCTGGCGGTGCCGTTCCTGATGGCGTCATCGGTCGCATCGACCACGGTATCGGCAAGCCCTCCGGTGCAGCGCACGATAGGCACCGTGCCGTAACGCAGGCTGTAAATCTGGTTGAGCCCGCAGGGTTCGTAACGTGACGGCATCAGGAACATATCCGCACCGCCCTCGATCTGGTGCGCGAGCGCTTCACTGAAACCGATATGGGCGGAGAGCTGCCGGGGATACATGGACACGGCCTGCCGGAACGATTTCTCCAGGGTGTCTTCGCCACTGCCGAGCAACACGATCTGCACGGATCGGCGCATCAATTCCGGCAATGCTTCGAGCAGCAGGTCAAAACCCTTTTGTGCAACCAGCCGGCCGATCAGACCGATGAGGGGAATGTCACTGTCTTCGGGCAGGCCGGCGCGTTTTTGCAGATCCAGTTTATTGGCGGTTTTGTGGCGCAATGTAAAGACGTTGTATTGTTGCGCGATGTAATCGTCCTTGGCGGGATTCCATTGGCCGTATTCAACACCGTTGAGTATGCCTGTCAGGCGGTCGGAGCGGAATGTGAGCAGTGTATCGAGACCACAGCCGTAATCCGGTGTGCAGATCTCGCGGGCGTAGGTCGGGCTGACGGTAGTGAGCATGTCGGCGTACACCAGTCCACCCTTGATGAATGAAAACTTGTTGTGAAATTCCATTGTGTACATGGACCACAGGCTGTCCGGCAGTTTCAGATCCCTGAACGTCGAGTAGGGGAACAGTCCCTGATACGCCAGGTTGTGGATGGTGAACAGGGTCGCGGGCCGTTGTGGCGTCAGCGCGAGCAGGGCGGGTATCAGGCCGCATTGCCAGTCATTGCAGTGTACGATATCGGGTTGCCATGACAGGCCCGCCTCGTTCAGAGCAATCGCGGTGACTGCGCGCGCAAACACCGCGAACCGTTGTGCATTGTCCGGCCAGTCGAGACCGTCCGGTCCCAGGTAGGGATTGCCCGGCCGGTCGAAATGCTGCGGTGAATCGATCAACCACACGATCACGGATGAACCGGGCAGGCGCCCTTCAAGGATATGGATGGGCGTCGACACCCCTTCAAGCCGCAGTGTCGCAACCCGTACCACGCGTCCCGCGTTTTCAAGCGCGGTTCGATAGGCGGGCATGATGATGCGTATATCCCTGCGCAATGCCTTGACGGCAACCGGCAGGGCGCCGGAGACGTCTGCCAATCCACCTGTCTTAATCAGGGGATGAGCTTCGCTGGTCGCAAACAGGATTGACTTGATGCTCATGATGTCTCAATGGCGTTAATGGAAAATGTTATCAATCTGGGAATATTGTTATAGTTATCTAACCGGTCTGTGAATATCTGAATAATCCATTACTTGTTATAGGGATACAAGCTCGCCGCTGTAAAAAATACCGTTTATGTGTCGATACAGTTGTTGACCGCATTTTTTCATAATCTTGATGACTGTACTATACGTAATTCTGTAAGCTGTCGGAATGTATAGGCTTTAAAGATTACCGAAACCGCAGCTCTGCAATGTCTGGCAACGGATTGTACCGTGTTAACCGGTCGGCACGGCTTATTCGGGGTGTCTTGAGCGGCTATTATAAAAGTATCGATTGCTTTTAGACAGGTATGGATCAACAAACGAGAGGAAAACAACAATGAGACTCGCAATGATAGGGCTTGGAAAGATGGGCGGTAACATGACACGCCGTCTACGCCGTGGCGGGATCGAGGTCGTCGGTTATGACCGCGACAAGGATATCATCAAGACACTCGTCGACGAGGAGGGCATGATATCGGCCGCATCCGTAACGGGCGCCATCAAGAAACTCGAGCCGCCGCGGGTCGTATGGCTGATGTTACCAAGCGGTGATACTACCACCAAGGAGATCAAGAATCTGGCGAATCGTTTGTCCACCGGCGATATCGTCGTCGACGGCGGTAATTCCAACTATCACGATACGCAGCGTCGCGGCGCCCTGCTTGCCCAACACGGGATCGGTTTTGTCGATGCCGGTACATCCGGTGGTATCTGGGGTTTGCAAAACGGTTACTGCCTGATGGTCGGGGGTGAAAAACGTGATATAGATATTGTAATGCCGGCCCTCAAGGTGCTGGCGCCGGCGCCCGACCGCGGCTGGGCCCACGTTGGCCGTATCGGTGCCGGACATTTCACCAAGATGATCCACAACGGTATCGAGTACGGCATGATGCAGGCCTTTGCCGAAGGCTTTGCACTGCTGAAGGGAAAGAAGGATTTCAGTCTCGATATCGCCAAGATATCCGAGTTATGGCGTCATGGTTCGGTGATCAACAGCTGGTTGCTTGACCTGACTGCAGAGGCCCTCAAGGAGGATAAAACACTGGAGTCGGTCTCGCCCTATGTGGCGGATTCCGGCGAAGGGCGCTGGATGGCTATCGAAGCAGTGGAACAGGGCATTGCATCTCCCGTCATCAGCCTGGCGTTACAGATGCGTTTCGCCAGCCAGGATACCGAAGGTTTTGAAAACAGGATATTGACCGTGATGCGCAATGCATTCGGCGGTCACTCGCTCAAGCGCCCAACGAAAGAGACATGATGGAACCCTGTACGCTGGTCATCTTCGGTGCTACCGGCAACCTGTCACGCCTGAAATTGATGCCGTCACTGTTTTCACTCGAGGCGGAAGGTCGCCTGCCTGACAAGATGGTGATCCTTGCCTTCGGGCGGCGCCCCTGGAGCAGGGAGGAATGGATCAATGAAGTCGACGGCATGCTCGATGAGAAATATCCCCACGGCAAGAACCAGGCTGCGTATGAACGCTTTCGGGAACGGCAGCATTATTTTCGCGGTGACCTCGGTGACCAGGACACCTTCAGGGAACTCGGCGCGTGCCTCGAGAAGAATGAAACGTTTCCTCACAATATCGTGTTTTACCTGGCGATACGCCCCGCGGATTTCGGGCCGGTGATCGACCACCTCGGCAAGGTCGATCTGTTGCGCGAGAATTCAGGCTGGAGACGCGTGGTGGTCGAGAAACCCTTCGGCTATGACCTGTTGAGTTCGCAGGCCCTGCAGCGCAGCTTCGAGACCCATATCAACGAAAACCAGATCTACCGTATCGATCACTATCTCGGCAAGGGGACCGTGCAGAACATCCTTGTGTTCCGCTTTGCCAACCTGCTGCTCGAACCCTTGTGGAACCGCGACTATATCGATCACGTGCAGATCACCCACTCCGAGACCCGCGGCATCGAGGGCCGCGCGGACTATTACAAGGATGCAGGCGCATTGCGCGATATGCTGCAGAGTCACCTGATGCAGCTGTTGACGCTGGTCGCGATGGAACCGCCGGCAATGATGGATCCCGAGTCTTTGCGTGACGAGAAGGTCAAGGTGCTGAAATCGATCCGCCCGATCACGCACGGTGCCGTGCATGCACAGGCCTTCCGCGGCCAGTATGCGCACGGCACGATCGACGGCAAACCGGTGCCGGGTTACCTCGAAGAGGAGGGTGCCGGCGACAACCTAATGACCGAGACCTATGCCGCGTTGAAACTGTTTGTCGACAACTGGCGCTGGAAAGGGGTGCCGTTCTATCTGCGCACCGGCAAGCGCATGGCGGAGGCCAGTTCCGCGATCAGTATCCGCTTCAAGGAACCGCCGCATCACCTGTTCCGCAACACCCATCTCGAACGCTGCCATCCCAACTGGCTGTTGCTGGGGATACAGCCCAACGAGTGCCTGCGCATGGAGATCCAGGTCAAGGTGCCGGGGCTCGAGATGAAGACACGCATGATCAGCCTCGATGCGAGTTACCGCAGCGGGGATGACAAGGAGGCCGATGCCTACGAGGAATTGTTGCTGGACGTGATGCGCGGCGACCATACCCTGTTCCTGCGGTTTGACGAGGTTGAGTGGGCGTGGCGCGTGGTTGATCCGGTACTGAAGGTCTGGTCGATGGAGCGCGATTATATCAACACCTATCCCGCCGGCAGCTGGGGACCGCGCGGCACCTACCGCCTGTTCGAACGCGACGACCAGTTCTGGCGGCACTCGTTGGATATCGAGGGCAGTGACGTCAGCTCCGAAGTCTATTAGGACCCGGACATTTCACCAAGGCGGCAATAATTAATAATGATTGACAGGGGAGCTAAAAGATAGGGTAATCCTGGATATAAACTATTTTTGAGACTGTGCCTATCCCGGTTCTGCCTTGATCTTGAATCCTTATGCTTGCTTTTCACTCGCACCATAGAATCATCTATGCTGCTCGTTCCAAAGCATCGCCTAAGAATCCAATTTCTACGGCACCTCCCGGGATCCTCAGTGAAATATCCGGGTTAACATAATCATTATGACGGCATTAACACATTCAACCGCCTGGCGGGCGCTGGAAAATCATTATCGGCAGGTCAGGGATCTCCATATGCGGGACCTGTTCGCCGATGACCCGCGCCGTTTTGAAAAATATTCCATCACCTTTGATGACATCCTGCTGGACTACTCGAAGAACCGCATCACGGACGAGACACTTGCAATGCTGCTCGATCTCGCCCGCCAGGCGGAGGTGAAGGACGCGATCAGCCGGATGTACAACGGCGACAGGATCAACAATACCGAGGACCGTGCAGTGCTGCACGTGGCGCTGCGCAACCGTTCCAACCGTCCCATCCTGGTGGACGGCAAGGATGTCATGCCGCAGGTCAACGCGGTGCTGGCGCAGATGAAGTCCTTCAGTGATGCGGTGCGTAACGGTGAATGGAGGGGTTACACCGGCAAGCCGATCACGGACATCGTCAACATCGGTATCGGCGGTTCGGACCTCGGCCCGGTGATGGTGAGCGAGGCGTTGAAGCCTTATGCGAGACGGGGCCTGCGGCCACATTTCGTGTCGAATATCGACGGTACCGATATCGTCGAGACGCTCAAGCGCGTCGATCCCGAGACCACCCTGTTTATCGTCGCATCCAAGACCTTCACCACGCAGGAGACCATTACCAATGCCCGCAGTGCGCGGTCATGGCTGATCAATGCGGCCGGTTCAGACAGCGTCATCGCCAAACACTTCGTCGCCCTGTCGACCAATACCGCTGAGGTGGCGGCGTTCGGTATCGACACGCGCAACATGTTCGAATTCTGGGACTGGGTGGGTGGCCGTTATTCCCTGTGGGGTGCGATCGGTTTGTCGATCGCGATCACTATCGGCATGGATCGATTCGAGGAACTGCTATCCGGCGCGCATGACATGGACCAACATTTTGCGGACGCCCCTTATGAAAAAAATATCCCCGTGATACTCGGCCTGCTGGGTATCTGGTACAACAATTTTTTCAACGCACAGACCCACGCGATATTGCCGTATGATCAGTACCTGCACCGGTTCCCCGCCTATTTCCAGCAGGGCGACATGGAAAGCAACGGCAAGAGCGTCACCCGCGACGGCCAACGTATCGATGACTATTCGACCGGCCCGGTCATCTGGGGTGAACCCGGCACCAACGGCCAACATGCGTTTTACCAGCTCATCCACCAGGGGACGAAACTCGTACCGGCCGATTTTCTTGTCCCCGTCGAGAGCCAGAACCCGATCGGCGAGCACCATCAAATCCTGTTGTCGAATTTCTTCGCCCAGACAAAGGCGCTGATGAAAGGCAAGACCGAACAGGAGGCGCGCGCCGAACTCGAGGCCGACGGTCTTCAGGGTGAGGCGCTGGAGAAGCTGCTGCCCCACAAGGTATTCACAGGCAACAGGCCGACCAATTCCATCATGTTCCGGAAACTCACACCCCGGACGCTGGGCAGGCTGATCGCCATGTATGAGCACAAGATCTTTGTGCAGGGCATCGTCTGGAATATCAACTCGTTCGATCAGTGGGGCGTCGAACTGGGCAAACAGCTCGCCAGGGCCATCCTGCCGCGACTGCATGATGCCGACGCGGTCACCAATCACGATGCGTCAACCAACGGGTTGATCAATTACTACAAGACCAGCAGGGACCGCACAGAGTAGCCAGTTACAGAGTAATCAGTTGCATTCGTTGTTCATTTGTCGTGTACCCTCTTGCGGGATGAACGCAGTATTATCAGGCGCAGCCATTTTGAAACATGCGAATTGCGTTAGGCATTGAATACGACGGTGCCGATTTTTCCGGATGGCAGATCCAGGAAAACACCCGCACCGTGCAGGGCAGCCTCGAGCAGGCGTTATCCGGCGTCGCCGATCACCCGGTGCGTGTCGTCTGTGCCGGCAGAACGGATGCCGGCGTGCATGCGGTGGGGCAGGTGGTCCACTTCGATACCGCTGCGACACGCGATGCACGCGCATGGGTGATGGGAACCAACGCCAATCTGCCCGACGAGATCGCCGTATTGTGGTCGATGCCGGTCGCTGACACCTTTCACGCCCGCTACTCGGCTCTGCAACGACACTATCGATATGTGATATTCAACCGCCCGGTCAGGCCCTCATTGCTGTCTTGCCGGGTGGGTTGGGAATACCGCCCGCTCGATGAGCAGCGTATGGCCGACGCTACCCGCTACCTGGTTGGTGAACATGATTTTTCATCGTTTCGTGACAGCCAGTGCCAGGCCAAGAGCCCGGTACGCACAGTCATGCAACTCGAGGTCTCGCGCCGGGGTGAGTTTATCTTTATCGATGTCGTCGCCAACGCCTTTCTGCATCACATGGTGCGCAATATCGCCGGTGTATTGATGGCGATCGGCGCAGGCAAGCGCGAACCGCGGTGGGCGCAGGAGGTGCTCGAGGCCAGGGACAGGACACTGGGTGGAGTCAACGCCCCGCCCGGCGGCCTGTATCTGATCGGCGTCGTCTATCCCGTTGATTTTTCGATACCCTACCTTCCGCAACGCCCCGTCGTTTGGTAATCTGCCTTATTTGGTAGTCTTATAAATAGATGCGAATTCGAATCAAGATCTGCGGCATCACGCGCCCCGAAGACGCACTGACCGCGGCCACACTCGGCGCCGATGCCATCGGCCTCATCTTTTACCACGACAGCCCGCGCCTGGTGACGATCGAACAGGCACAGGCGATCGTCGCCGCCCTGCCGCCCTTCGTCAACGCGGTCGGGGTGTTTGTCGACGCCGGGAACGATGAGATCCGTACGATATGCGAACAGGTGCCGCTGGATCTGATACAGTTTCACGGTGACGAGACCCCGGATCAGTGCCGCGGCCCGGGCGTGCCGTACATCAAGGTGATCCGTGTCCGCGAGGGCCTGGATATCACCGGCTATGCCGGCCGCTATCCCGATGCGCGCGGATTCCTGCTCGATACCTACCAGGAAGGCATACCCGGGGGCACGGGCAACCGCTTTGACTGGTCGTTCGTGCCCGCCGACTTGAAAAGGCCTATAATCCTCGCCGGCGGCCTGACGGTGGACAATGTTGCCGGCGCGATCGACACGCTGCGCCCCTATGGTGTCGATGTCAGCGGCGGGGTCGAAGCTTCCAGTGGCATCAAGGACCCGGACAAGATGGCGGCATTCATCGACAGCGTACGCAGCGCATCGAGAACTTGATTGATAATCGTATTGAGATTTCGGATAGAGCATTGATGGCGGAGAAACTGAAACAAGCGGCCCGGCACAGTACGCAGTACAGCAAGCTGCCGGATGAGCGCGGGCACTTCGGTCCCTATGGCGGGCGCTTTGTCGCCGAGACCCTGATGGGTCCCATCGAGGAATTGCGTCAGGCCTACGAGCGTTACCTGCAGGATCCGGATTTCATCGCCGAACTGGACCGCGACCTGGCACAGTTCGTCGGTCGCCCGTCGCCGCTCTATCATGCCGAACGCTGGAGCAGGATACTGGGTGGTGCACAGATCTATCTGAAACGGGAAGACCTCAACCATACCGGTGCCCACAAGATCAACAACACCGTGGGACAGGCCTTGCTCGCCAAACGCATGGGCAAGCGCCGCATCATCGCCGAGACGGGCGCCGGGCAGCACGGCGTCGCGACCGCCACGGTTGCCGCGCGCTTCGGCATGGACTGTGTCATCTATATGGGTGCGGAGGATATCAAACGGCAGGCGATCAATGTCTACCGTATGCGGCTGCTGGGCGCCGAGGTGGTCTCCGTGGAATCGGGTTCACGCACCCTGAAGGACGCCCTCAACGAGGCGATGCGTGACTGGGTAACCAACGTCGACGATACCTTCTATATAATAGGTACGGTCGCGGGGCCGCACCCGTATCCCGCTATGGTGCGGGATTTCCAGGCCGTCATCGGCCGCGAGGCGCGCAGCCAGATCCTGGAACAGGCGGGCAAACTGCCCGATGCGCTGGTGGCCTGCGTCGGCGGCGGTTCCAACGCCATCGGACTGTTTCATCCCTTCCTCGATGACGCTGTCGCCCTCTACGGTGTCGAGGCGGCGGGCGAGGGTCTCAAAACAGGTCATCACGCGGCGCCTTTGTGCGCGGGCAAGCCCGGCGTGCTGCACGGTAACCGCACCTACCTGATGGAAGACAGGGACGGCCAGATCATCGAGACGCATTCGATCTCGGCCGGTCTCGACTACCCGGGCGTCGGCCCCGAACACGCCTGGCTCAAGGACAGCGGCCGGGCCACCTACGTGGCCGTGACTGATGATGACGCGCTGCAGGCCTTTCATGACCTGACCTGCATCGAGGGCATCATGCCGGCGCTGGAGTCGAGCCATGCACTTGCCTATGCCGCCAGGATCGCGCCCACCATGAACGCCCACGACATCATGATCATCAACCTGTCGGGGCGCGGCGACAAGGATATCCATACGGTCGCGGAACACGAGGGGATCAAGGTGTGACGCGCATCGACCGTTGTTTCGAGACACTGCGCGCGCAACACCGCAAGGCATTGATACCTTATGTCACTGCCGGTGATCCGCGCGCGGATATCACCGTACCCCTGATGCATGCCATGGCCGAGGCCGGCGCCGACATCATCGAGCTCGGCGTTCCCTTTTCGGATCCGATGGCCGACGGACCCGTCATCCAGCGTGCCAGTGAACGTGCGTTGCAACACCATATCAGTCTGCGCCACGTGCTGGACATGGTCGCGGAGTTTCGCCGCAAAGACGACAGCACTCCGGTCGTGCTGATGGGTTATCTCAATCCGCTCGAGGTGATGGGCTATCGGCAGTTCGCGGGTGCGGCGCAATCGGCCGGTGTGGATGGCGTGCTGACGGTCGACCTGCCACCCGAGGAGGCCGACGAGTTCGTGACCTCGCTGCATGACCATGAATTGAACACGATCTTTCTTATCGCGCCCACGACGACAGATGAACGTATCGCGAAGATCTGCGCCGATGCCAGCGGCTTTGTCTATTATGTATCTTTAAAGGGTGTGACCGGCGCGGCGAGCCTCGACATCAAGACCGTCGCCGGGCGGATTGCGCATATCAAGCGATTCACCGATATGCCAATCGGCGTCGGTTTCGGCATCAAGGATGCGCAGACCGCAGCGCAGATATCCCGCACTGCCGACGCGGTCATCGTCGGCAGTGCGCTGGTCAGTATCGTCGAGGAGTTTGCGGATCATTCCGACAGGATCATAGCGGAGATCACCTCACGGATCGCCGCGATGCGCAAGGCCATCGATCAAGGCGATGACGAAGTCATACAGCAACAGGTTGGCAACAAGTAATAACCTGTAATATCTTTCTTAACTGTATATGTTAATCTTATTAACATAAGTCAAACATGCAGGCGTATTTAAAAGTACATTTCATATGAGTTGGTTCCAAAAATTAATCCCCTCCAAAATCCGCACCGATGGTAACAGAAAAAGTTCCATCCCCGAGGGCCTGTGGACCAAGTGCGAGGCATGCAGCCAGATCCAGTACCGGGCGGAACTTGAACGTAATCTCGACGTGTGCCCGAAGTGCGGGCACCACAACCGCATCAGCGCGCGCCGTCGCCTCGAAACCTTTCTCGATCCTGAACCACGGGAGGAGATCGGCGCGGATATCGAACCGGTGGATGTGCTCAAGTTCAGGGATTCCAAACGCTACCGTGACCGGATCAACCAGGCGCAAAAGACCACCGGGGAAAAAGACGCGCTGGTGACGATCGATGGCCAGCTCAAGGGGATGCGCGTAGTGGCCGCGGCGTTCGAATTCAGTTTTATGGGCGGTTCCATGGGCTCGGTGGTCGGCGAACGCTTCGTGCGGGCGGTCAACGTCTGCCTGGATATGAAGCTCCCGCTGGTGTGTTTTTCCGCCAGCGGCGGCGCCCGCATGCAGGAGGCCCTGTTCTCGCTGATGCAGATGGCCAAGACCAGTGCGGCGCTGGCGAAGATGAACGAAGCCCAAATTCCTTATATATCGGTGATGACCGACCCGACCATGGGCGGCGTATCGGCAAGCCTGGCGATGCTGGGCGATATCAACATCGCGGAACCGAATGCCCTGATCGGATTCGCCGGACCGCGGGTGATCGAGCAGACGGTGCGTGAGACCCTGCCCGAGGGATTCCAGCGTAGCGAATTCCTGGTGGAACACGGTGCGATCGACATGATCGTGGACCGCCGTGACATGCGCGATCGCATCTACGAAATACTGACCATGCTGTTGAATCGCACGTCCCATTAACATCCGGATGCCCGCACCCTGTTGTGACCGTAATAAAATCGGCGGCATGAACTGAGTTGTCTGCTTCCCTCACACACACATCCATGAACACGGCCGACGCCCGCTTTGCAACCCTCAAGGAATGGCTCGACTGGCAGGAGACCCTGCATCCCAGCAGGATCGACCTCGGGCTGGAGCGTGTCCGCACGGTGTTGCAGCGTATGTCCATTGAACACCCGTCATACGGGATCGTGATGATTGGTGGTACCAACGGCAAGGGTTCCAGCGTCGCGATGCTGGAATCCATCCTGCGCGCCGCCGGCTACCGGGTGGGGGCCTACACCTCGCCGCACGTATTGCGTTACAACGAGCGGGTGCGCATCGACGGCAGGGAGGCGAACGATACGCAACTGTGCGAGGCCTTCGAGCGCATCGATCGGGCGCGCGAGGACATCTCGCTGACCTATTTCGAGTTCGGTACGCTGGCGGCCTTCGATATCTTTCATCACACCGCTATTGATACAGGTGATACAGGCATCGATATCGCGCTACTCGAGGTCGGGATGGGCGGCAGGCTCGATGCGGTCAATGTGCTCGACGGCGACGTCGCCATGGTGACCTCGGTCGATATCGACCATGTCGCCTGGCTGGGTGAGGACCGTGAGACCATCGGCTGGGAAAAGGCGGGCATCTTGCGTCAGGGCAGGCCGGTGGTGTGCGGTGACGCCCGCCCGCCCGGGACCCTGGTGCGCCATGCCAGGCAACTGGGCAGTCCGCTGTATCGTATCCGCTGCGAATACGGTTATGAAACCAATGACGACGGCAGCTGGTCGTGGTGGGGTGCCGGGCAGCAGGTCTACGACGGCCTGCCGGTACCGTCACTGTACGGTCCGTACCAGCTCCGCAACGCCGCCGGTGTGATCATGGCGCTGGAACTACTCAGACCCCGGATCGCAGTCGACCGGTCCGCCATCGCCGCGGGTCTTGAGCGTGCAACGCTTGCCGGACGCTTCCAGGTCATCCCGCTGGCGCGGGACATCACCTGTATCCTCGATGTCGCGCATAATCCGCAGGCCGCGCAGGCACTGTCACAGGCATTGGCACTGCATCCCTGCCATGGCAGGACACATGTCGTGATGGGCATGTTGGTGGACAAGGATATCGCGGGCGTGATGCGCGAACTGCTGGAGACGGCGGACAGCTGGCACCTGGCGGGGCTGGCGGTAGAACGCGGTACCACCGCGGACGACCTGGCCCAGGCGCTGGCCTTATCGGGCGAGGGCCTGACGCAACGCCAGTACCCGGACGTAGCCGCGGCGTTCACTGGCGCCCGTGCCATGGCGCAGCCCGGCGACAGGATCGTGGTATGCGGATCGTTTTATACCGTGACCGGGGTCCTCAAGGCTCTCGATCATGATCGTTCTGGTATAGAATAGCCCGCATATGTTATCAGCGCCAAAATCAACGGACGATGCCAGCAGGTTCAAGCAACGACTGATCGGCGCATTGGTGTTGATCGCACTGGCGGTGATCGTCATCCCGCTCTTGCTTGATTTTCGCAAGGACTATGGCCATGTCATCAGGGGATCCAACATCCCGCCCAAGCCGGATGACTTTCGCGTCGAGGTCGTACCGATAAAACCGCCCCCTGAACTGCAAGACCAGCAAGCTGAAAAGTCCGCAGACGAGGAGGCACAGCAGGAGCTGTCTTCAGGGCCCGCCGCAACAACCGCCGGGTCCACGGAGACGACGACAAAGAAGGTGCCCACAGCTGAAAAACCCGCCTTAAAGGAGCCGCCGGCCGCGGCCGTTAAGACACCAGAGACGGCCGAACAGGAAACAGCCCGACAGGGACAGGCAGCGACAGAAGAACAGGCATGGGTCATACAGCTGGGCAGCTTTTCCTCCGCGGAGAACGCCGGGGACCTGCGGCGAAGGTTACAGGCAAAAGGTTACAAGTCATTTATCGACGAGGTGTCCGTCGACGGCAAGTCCATCCATCGTGTACGCATCGGGCCGCTGGAGAACAAGGCCGAGGCGGAGGCCGTCAGGGACAAGGTGGCCATCGATATGAAGCTCGATGCACGGGTGTTCAGCTATCCCTGAGCCTTATTTAAGGTATCTTTTCACAGTCCCGAAATGGTAAAATATGAGATCTACACGTTATGACATGGCTTGATTATGCGTTGATCATCATTGTCGCATTATCGGCATTGTTCGGATTCTACAGAGGCATTGTCAAAGAAGTCTTATCACTTGTCGGCCTGGTATTCTCGTTCTGGGTCGCCTTGAAATATTCACAAAATCTTACCGGATTTTTTAGCGGGATGATCGAAAACGACAGTTTTCTCTATGGTGTGTCTTTCGTAGCACTGCTGCTCATCACGCTCGCCCTGTGGGCCATCATCACCTTCGTCGTCGGCAGGTTTATCAGACTCAGTGGTATCGGTGCGATCGATCGCGGCTTCGGCGCGGTGTTCGGTGTATTCAGGGGACTGCTGATCGTCACGGTGATGGTGTTCTTCGGCAACATGACGCCGCTGGCCGCGGGTGAACTGTGGCAACAGTCGGTGCTGATCGGGCCGTTCAAGGACGTCGCCAGCTGGGCGATGGACTTCAGGTCGAACGATGCGGACCGTGTCCTGCCGCCGGTGGATGAACTGCGATGAGAGCGACTCGACACAACGAGGTCCTGTCCTGATGTGCGGCATCGTCGGCATCGTCGGCAAGAGCTACGTCAACCAGGCCATCTATGACGGGCTGACGGTACTGCAGCATCGCGGCCAGGACGCCGCAGGCATCATGACCTGCGACGGCAACAAGTTTTACCTGCGCAAGGAAAACGGCCTGGTCAAGGACGTCTTCGACACCGCGCACATGATCAACCTCGTCGGCAACATGGGCATCGGCCATGTGCGTTACCCCACTGCCGGCTGCGAATCATCCGCCGAGGCCCAGCCCTTCTACGTCAACTCGCCCTACGGTATTGCGCTTGCGCACAACGGCAACCTGACCAACGCGGAGGCACTCAAAAAGGAGCTGTTCCGCGACGACCGCCGCCACATCAACACCGAGTCGGATTCCGAGATCCTGCTGAACGTGTTCGCCCACGAACTGCAGCGCTCGGGGGGGCTGCACATCGATCACAACGATATCTTCAAGGCGATCTCCGCGGTGCACCGGCGTTGCAGGGGCGGCTATGCCGCCGTCGCCATGATCACGGGCTACGGCATCCTCGGCTTTCGCGACCCTTACGCCATCCGGCCGATCGTGTTCGGCAAGCGCGAGACCGACTATGGCCTGGAATACATGATCGCCTCCGAGAGCGTGGCACTCGACGTACTGGGTTTCGAGGTCGTCCGCGACATCGCGCCGGGTGAGGTGGTATTCATTACCCAGGAGGGTGCGCTGTACACCCACCAGTGCGCGGACAAACCTGTCTATTCACCCTGTATCTTCGAGCATGTCTACCTGGCGCGGCCGGACTCCGTTATCGACGACATATACGTACACAAGGCACGCCTGCGCATGGGCGAAAAGCTCGCGGCCAGGATCAAGCGTGAGCATTCCGACCTGAAGATCGACGTGGTGATCCCGATTCCGGATACCAGCCGCACCGCGGCACTGTCGCTGGCAGGCGAACTGGGCGTGAATTACCGCGAGGGATTCATCAAGAACCGCTACATCGGCCGGACCTTCATCATGCCCGGTCAGAAACAGCGTAAGCGCTCGGTGCGACAGAAGCTCAACGCCATCGACCTGGAATTCAAGGACAAGAACGTGCTGCTGGTGGACGACTCCATTGTGAGGGGCACGACCTCGGAGCAGATCATCCATATGGCGCGCGAGGCGGGCGCGAAAAAGGTCTACTTCGCCTCGGCGGCACCTCCGGTGCGTTACCCGAATGTCTACGGCATCGACATGCCGGCGGCGGAGGAACTCATCGCGCACAACCGTGACGTCGACGAGATCGCGCGCATCATCGGCGCCGACCGGATGATCTACCAGGACCTCAACGACCTGATCGACGCGGTGCGCAGGGGCAACCCGAAGATCCGGCGCTTCGACACCTCGTGCTTCAGCGGCGAATACATCACCGGAGACGTCAGCAAACTGTATCTCGATCACCTCGAGGAGATGCGCAACGACGAGGCCAAGTCGAAACGCAGGAATGGGGAGGCGGATGTGATCGGTTTACATAACGTCAACTAAACTCATAAATGCTGCACTTGGCGATACTTCGTTAAAAAACGAACTCACAATCCTCATTTACTATTCGTGTAAACTCCGGTTACTCGTTCGTTTTTGCCTCGTCTCGCCTGCGTTCGCTATTCATGAGAAAGGCACTAACAGGTCTGGCCGCTAGTAATCGTATTGACAATTACTGGGTTTTTACATAATCTGTATCCAATGCGCCGATTTGATTTCAGCTTGCGGGCGCACAATAAATGCAGCTAAAGCGGGGAAGCCTGCTCTAGCTTTGCTAAGCGGGTTTTTTTATGTCCGCTCAAAATGGTGTGCTTGATGATGCTTTTCTGCGCACACCAATTTTGAGACAGGGTTAGGTACATGACCCGCTGTTTCACCAATCATTGGAGGTGACCAGTGGCACAAGACAATAACAAACAGGGCTTCGAGACGCGCGCCGTGCGTGCGGGGCAGGTACGCACCGCCGAGGGTGAACACTCGGAACCCATCTTTACCACCTCGAGCTTCGTGTTCGACAGCGCCGGGCAGGCGGCCGCGCGCTTCTCGGGTGCAGAGCCCGGCAATCTCTATTCACGCTTCACCAATCCCACGGTCAATACCTTCGAGCGAAGGCTTGCCGCGCTCGAGGGCGGCGAGTGTTGCGTCGCCACGGCCTCCGGCATGGCGGCGATCATTACCACCTGCATCGCCCTGTTGCAGTATGGCGATCACATCGTGGCATCGAACGGCATCTTCGGCAGCACGGTGGTGTTGTTAAACAATTATCTTGCGCGCTGCGGCAACGAGACGACCTTCGTGCCATTGACCGACCTTAACGCATGGGAAAAGGCGATCCGTCCAAACACCCGCCTGCTGTTCCTGGAGACACCCGCCAATCCGCTCGGCGAGGTCGGTGACATCGAGGCTCTCGCGGTGCTCGCACACAAACATGATTGCCTGCTGGTGGTGGACAACACGGTATCGACTGCGGCACTGCAACGACCGCTGGAACTGGGCGCCGACATCGTGGTGTTGTCGGCGACGAAATACATCGACGGGCAGGGACGTTGCGTCGGCGGCGCGGTCATCGGCAACAGGGAACACGTCGGCGAGAAGGTATACGGATTCGTGCGCACCACGGGTCCCAGCCTGAGTCCGTTCAATGCCTGGATATTCCTCAAGGGACTCGAGACGTTGACCGTGCGCATGCAGGCGCACTGCGAGCGCGCCCTGCAACTCGCGCAGTGGCTGGGTGAACAACCCAGGGTCAGGAAGGTGTTTTACCCGGGACTGGAGTCGCATCCCCAGTATCAACTTGCCAGCAAACAACAGACGGCCTTCGGCGGCCTGCTGGCGTTCGAGGTGGAGGGCGGCAGGGATGAGGCATGGCGTTTCATCGACTCGATGAAACTGATCTCCATCACCGCCAACCTCGGTGACACCCGTACCACGATCACGCACCCCGCCACCACCACGCACGGGCGCCTGACCCCCGAGGCGCGCGCGGCCGCCGGTATTTATGACAACCTTATCCGTGTTGCCGTTGGACTGGAAGATGTAGAAGATCTTAAAGCGGATCTGACCAACGGCTTACAGGCGTTGTGAAAACCCTAATGTTGGGACACATTGATTCAACAACATCGTGATAACCTGCTAACGATCTACAATGCCGCACTCGCCGCGGTCAACGGCCACGACCGTGTCGCCTATTATCTGACCCGGCATCACGTGGATACACCTGTCCATGTCGTTGCCATCGGCAAGGCGGCACTATCCATGGCATCGGGGGCGTACGATATCCTCGACGAGCAGATCAGCAGGGGCCTCATCATTACCAAACACGGCTACGATGTGCCATCCTTGCCGGCAACCGCGCCGTTCAAAGTAATTGAATCCGGCCATCCAACGCCGGATGCGAACAGCGTCGATGCCGGTAACGAACTGCTGGAATTCATCGCATCGACGCCGCAAGATGCACACCTGATGTTCCTGATCTCGGGCGGTACTTCGGCACTGGTCGAGGTATTACCGGAGGATGTCACGCTCGATGATCTCGGAAGGATCAACCAGTGGTTGCTGGGTTCCGGGTATCCCATTGCCAACATCAACGCGGTACGCAAGGCCGTTTCATGTATCAAGGGCGGGCGACTGGCAAAGAGGTTGGAGGGACGCAAGACGCTGCAGTTGTTGATCTCGGATGTACAGGGCGACGACCCCGCCACCATCGGCTCGGGTCTATTGGTTGCGGATGAACTTTCCACGGCGATCATGAAAAATCTAACGTTGCCGGACTGGATAAAAGACATCATCAAGCAATCTGAACCGATGCCGGAAAAGGGTGATGCCTGTTTCACCAACATCCAGACGGAAATCATCGCGCGCGCCGCGGATGCCAGGCGCGGCGCGGCGGCGAAGGCGAAGGAACTGGGTTATGAAGTCTTCCAGCACGATGAGTTCGTGGCGGGTGATGTTAACGGGGCGGCGGACTATGTTCTGGAAGTGATAGGTAAAAATACTCCCGGCCTGCATATCTGGAGCAGTGAGGTGACGGTGCAGTTGCCGGACAATCCGGGGCAGGGCGGGCGTTGCCAGCACCTGGTACTGGAGATTGCCGGGAAGATCGAGGGGCGGGATGACATCCTGGTGCTGGCCGCGGGGACGGACGGCACTGATGGACCAAGCGATGATGCGGGTGCGCTGGTCGATGGCGGGACCATAGAGCGGGGATCGCAGGGAGGGCTGGATGCAGGGCATTGCCTTGAAACAGCGAATTCAGGGGAGTATCTTCAAGAGAGTGGGGATTTGGTTAGTACGGGGTATACCGGCACGAATGTCATGGACCTGATATTAGGTTTAAAAATTTCTACGCATCGATGATGCTTTGTTAAAAACAAACTCGCAATCCTCATTTATTGGCATATAAACTCCGGTTACGAGTTTGTTTTTGCCTCGCCTCATCTTCGCTCGATAATTTTAAATGGTGGGATGCAATTTTAAATGTGATTAATAGTGTCATCGGATCTCTTTGGCGATTAGTAAAAGGCAATAATTAATGACCAAGTTTTCTCTGCCGTTTACGAAGCTCGTCCATGAAAATTTATCAATACTTATGACATTTTGTTATTCACGAAAGCCCTTACAACAACTGCTAAATAAAAAATTCAAAGGTGAATGGAAGTATCTAAGAAAGGGTATCCTAGATGTTTCTGAACAACGCGCAGAAAGGGCATGCCTTGAGCTTGCTTTTATCTTACGCATGCTTGATGATGAGCAAGATTTAACACAATATCTACGCGAAGGATCTAAGCTAACCTTCGGTCATTTATTTATTGATAGTGAGACTAAACGAAATCTGGAAATGAGAGATGTATGTAACAAAATAATACACTCTGTAAGTTTAGTATGGGATTTCACCTCTGAAGATGTACCTATTTTGATATGCAAATCACGAAACTCAGAAAAATGGGATAGGGCAGAAGTAGATATTATCTCACTTGCCGCATTTTGTGGCACATTGATACATTAAGGAAGGGAAGCAGTGATCTGGTCACAGTATTATATGTCTTTGTTTCAGATGCTAAGTTTTTGGATTTGCCTCGGCATCGTCCACAAATGCACTTTGAGTAATCGCGTTATATAGTTGCTCTATCGTCCAGACATCAAATGGGACACCAACCACCTCGTATACTTCGGCTGTGAGAATTGGATGAGCTATATTTGCGCGACTCCAGTCTGCCTTTTGGTCATTCGTTAAAAGGACAGCATGTTCAAAATTTATTTTTTTTCCTTTAGCCTGCATAAGGCCGTATAGGAAATCGGCCCAAATATAAAAGTCTCCATCTGTGTCATCCTTGAAGCCGGGTGGTGTTTTTGTTCGCTTTCGAACTAAAGCAATATCATGGAAAGGTGTTCGTGGAACGTATGAGAGAATCGCTTTTTTCTTCAGAAATTCTAGAATTTTCGATGTTGAGTGGAGAATGGATGCGTCGTATACATAGCCGTATTCAGAGCTAAATTGAGTTAAGAGCTTTTCCATATTTTTAGCATATTCACCAAAAGCAGGGTCAATATTGGAAGCGTCCTCCTTCAAAGCCTCGAACTTTTTTCTTAATTTTCCAGATATAGTATCTATTGCAGCAAGTTGGTTGTTCCAAAACTCTTGCACTGCTTGTCCAGGAAGAATTAGTGGGCCATTATGTTTAGTGTCTAAATAATCAACTATATCTGCGCTATGTTTATGGCTAGCTAGTTTAAGAAATACACTCGCATCAATTCCTATAGCGACTGTATTAAGGCGTAATATATTTTTAGTTTTGCGATCAACCGATAATTGAAGCGCGTCGAGTGATCCAATATTGATCTGTCGATCTAAAACAGATCTAAGCTTATCGAGGTTATCATCAAGGGAATTAGTACCAGACATCCCTAGCAACCTCGGTAAGATCTGCACTAATTGTTTCCATACTTGTAGTATCCCAAACATCAATGTTTTCCAGCTTTTCTTCCCACTCCCCATCTATTCCGCTAGGAAGAATACTTTGTTTGAAACCTTTCCAACTGATCGCATCTTTTGGTCGGCGCTCTAATGTCGAAAGATAAGTATTTGCTAATGTTCCACCCCAATAGAGGGCGTCCTCATCACTGAGACCTTCCCAGTTTGCATGCTGGCGTGGCATTATGAAATGTAATACACCAATTGTGTCAGGCGTTATACTTTTCATGATGATTGACCTACGCAGAAATGCTAACGTTCCCTTGTTGAATGATCTTCTATATATTTGTTCAACGAAATCCGCTTGTGCTGGATTAAGGTCGTCAAGTTCTTTTTCAATAACGTGCCAATCACCAGAGTCGTGTATATCCTTTGCAGCTTCTCCAAATCTCCTCTCAACATTGCCAGTTCCTAGATTGCCAACTACAATCCGTCGCACTACCAGTTTGAGGATGTAGCGCATACCATCAAGTGAATCTTCTGTCTCAGAAATTGCTAGAAGTATTGGGCGGACAGCGATAACACCAAGACTATTTAGAGCAGCGAAAATCTTTAGCGCTTCGGCATCAGCAGGCCCATCAAGCGATGGATCAATCATCTGTAAATACAGTGGTAGATTACATTTAAGTAGCCGCATTAAAACGTCGGGAGTTGGCGGTCTTTTATTGCTATGAATGGTGCGCTGCGCAAGAAAAGCATATAGATCCTTTGGTAGAATGTGACCACCCTCAACAGTAACTACATGCCGGATATATTGAACCAATGTATTTGTGCCAATCTGAGATAATGGGCGAGCAATATCCTGCCATTCTTTATAGCGATCATCCCTCTTATCCTTCGCTGTTTGACTAAGAATATAGTTCTTAAGCAAATCCGCAGTAGTCAGTTCACGTCCGCGAGTATTGATGACCTCAAACACTCGATAAGCAGTCGCCGAATCAGGATGAATAAAGACAGCAAAATAAAGGCGGTTCGTTATAAAGTCCGTCCATATGCCTAGTCGCTTGAAAGGGTCTTGAGCTAAATCTTCGCGTAATTTTTTTTGTATGAAATCATAGGATTTATTCATACGTTCTGAGAAAGAATCCTCTTCAAACATAAGTAATGTTGGTTCCACACTACCAGTATTTAAAATAGCTTGGAGGGTTTCATTATCACCTTTATCTGACAGTACTATGCGTGGAAGTGTTTCATCTGTTTCATAATCAATAGAGCGAAGAAAGTCCGACTGTATTCGTTCTGCGAGTGCGTTTCGCCCACTTTTCAATGCGTCATGGTATAGTGCCGAAGCAAGCAGGGTAAGAGTTAGCAATCTTTGTTGCCCATCTACTACCTGTTTTCTCTTTCCTTCATCTGTGAGAATTACCAGTCCCAAGAAGTACGATTCATCACTAAGTGCGTTGTGTAGATCATTCCAAAACTCAGATATTTCATCCTCTAGCCATGAATATTCGCGCTGATAAGGAGGTACTTCAAAAGTCGAGCTGGACATTAGTGAGCCTGCGGTCGTAGCCGAGGCATTTAATGGAGTATGCACGTTATCACCTACATTTAGAGTATTGTTGACCTTTTAGAATATATAAAAGATAGTAAACGCGCTAGTAGTATGGAAATTTTAGGTTGATAGTTAATGATCGTGTTTGGCCACTTTGATCTGTTGAGCACAGATATAAGGGATTCCCAGCAACTGGGTCAGATCTGGCTGAGGAAGATATCAATGGGTTCAGGGTCAGCTGAATGAAGAATTGGAATCGGGGTTGGATAAGGCAGAGTAATAGATTGTTCGTATAAATATTTAAATATACAGCCTGTTTTTCTCTTAACACTCCCTTATTTTCTTGGAATAAAAGTGGAGATATTCAAGTGAACAGAGATGCGATAAATACCCAAATTAACATTCTTGTCCAGATAGTAAGATGCATTCAGATGAAAAAAGTTTTAGCTGAGATTGATCCATCGCCAAGATTAAATTTTTGGAGAATAATACATGGCGGCCTAATGGATTTACCTGTTTTGGAGTGGTATAAAATATTTGGCGCTAATGCCGAACCCACACATTGGAAAGGAGTAGTAGATGATCCAGAGCATTTCAGAACTAGCTTATTGGAGAAATTAAATATTTCATATCAAAACTGGGAGAAATATTGGGCTCATATGAAAGATTATAGGGATGAATTCATTGCTCACTTTGCGTCAGGATCTGATGTGTCCAATTATCCGAGATTGGATATTGCTCTGCGATCTACTTGTTATTACCATGATTATTTATATGTAAAAATAAATGAAGGGAGAATCGAGCAATCACCATTTCTCGAGGAATACGCAGAAAAATTTTATGAGCAAACAAAAAATATTGCTACAACAGCATACAATGCTACCAAGGATATAAAAGAGACTGTAAATTAAAAATAACGTTGATTAGATGGATATGATGGATCGGTATCGGACCTGGTTACATCATAGATTTAGTATAATTCTGTAAA
>CAZSAK010000003.1:158504-187730 GCA_964605155.1 uncultured Chromatiaceae bacterium
ACTTATTGTGAATTAGTGTGACGAGCAACGGGGTCGGACCTAGCTAACTCATTGCTAGCATCGGGGTCGGACCTGGCTAACTCATAGATAATTGGTATAATTCTTCAGAAATACAGCCTATTTTTAGGCTTATTCCTCCCTTTTTTAACCCAAAAACCTTCGTTTAAGGAGATTGCTCTATGCCAAGAGCCAATCGCTATTTTTTGCCGGGCTATGTCTGGCATATTACGCACCGTTGTCATAAAAAGGAATTTCTTCTGAAATTTGCCAAAGATCGGGATCGATGGCGTTATTGGTTATATGAAGCCAGGAAGCGCTATGGACTCTGTATCCTGAATTACATCATTACTTCTAATCACATTCATTTATTAGTCAGGGATACCGGCGAGAATGTTATACCCCAAAGTCTGCAGTTGATCGCGGGCCGGACGGCCCAGGAATTTAATCAACGTAAAAAGAGAAAAGGAGCCTATTGGGAAGATCGTTATCATGCAACTGCCGTTGAAACAGGAGAACACCTAGCGAAATGTCTTGTCTATATTGACCTTAACATGGTCAGGGCCGGTGTCGTAAAACATCCTGCAGAGTGGAAACATAGCGGTTACCGAGAAATTCAGCAGCCATTGCAACGATATTCCGTTATCGATATCAGTAGCCTCGCAATGTTATGTGACATGAATGATGATGAACGATTCAGGCAGTTACATCATCAGTGGGTAGAGGAAACGCTTAAGGTGCACCAACAAACACGGAATCCGGACTGGTCAAAGAGTATTGCTATTGGAAGTGAACGATTTATTGAGGATGTGAAGGCACAATTGGGAGTGAGCGCCCGGAGAAGGGATATAAAATCTAATGACGATGGATATACGCTCAGAGAACCTGCCACAACCTACCAAACTGGCCTTGAAAAGAGTACTCTAAGGCCGGAAAACACACATTTTTGGAACCAAAGTTAAATTGATTCAGGAGGTTGTCCAGGTCCGACCCCGTGAAGTTTGGCCAGGTCCGACCCCGTGAAGTCAAGGAGGTTCATGTGCCAAAGTTCATCACCATAGGTTACGGGGACCGGGAAAGTTACGACCGCACACCCAAGCCAGTTCGAGACGCGGCTCATGCGCAGGACGAGAGGCTAAGCAGGGATGGAGCGTTGATGGGAGTTGCTGGAAATCCCATACAGGTCCGGAATCACGAGGCAAAAGATGTCATTACGGAAAGTGGCCCCTATATGACATCGCAACTCCCAATCGCCGGTTTTGCTGTGATAGAAGCACCAAGCATGGATGAGGCAATTAGAATGGTGTCGAATGTTCCATGCGCGGTCGCATATGGCGTCGTCGAGGTTTGGCCGCTCGAGCAAACGACGGATGCAGCGAGCTAGACGATTGGGCGCGGTGGTACGGCCTAACAGGATATTCAATCCGACACCACTTTGTTGTAGTAAACGTTATGATTTGACGATGTGGTTAAACCATTAAGTATGTCGTCTAATTATAGTTAGGTGTCTTTCCCAATGCTCACATGCCCACATTGTAAACATGAAATTCGCATCAATGAGCTCCCCTATCAGGGCATGTTTGACAGTTTCAGGATATGCCCCGAATGCGGGGGCAGTTTCACGGCTGACTCCGGCACAAAATACAGGCAGGCTATTTTCATATTTATTGCAATTATTTCATTGGTTTTAACAATAATGCTCTATTTCGATAGCACAGAGTGGTTAGTCCCAGCAATTGTCAGTTATGCCATTTTGGGAGTATTAATTTATTGGGGAAATAAGCGTATATTTTTTGTGCCCTATAACAATGGTAGAAATTCATCCAATGACACCTAACAAGTTAAGAAAACGGGGTCGGACCTAGCTAAGCTAAAGATAACTAATATAATTCTTTATAAAAACGGCCTGTTTTAAGGCTTAAACCTTCCTTTTTTATCCCAAGAACCTTCGTTTAAGGAGATTGCTCTATGCCAAGAGTTTATTGTTAATGAGATACAATGCTGTCTTATTCTAGTTAGATTTCAGGAAAAGCCGGAGTAATCACTATGCAAAAGGTAGCGATAGTCCAAGAATCGCCGATATTGTTAGATCGCGAAAAAACCATTGAACTGGCCATTGGGTGTGTTGAGAAGGCAGCTGCAAATGGTGCCAAACTGGTGGTATTTCCAGAGGCGTTTATTTCCGGGTACCCGGCATGGATATGGCGCCTTCGTCCTGGCGGTGACTGGGGGATAAGCGAAGAGCTGCACACTCGCTTGGTAAAGAGTTCTGTCAATATAGAGAAAAATGAATTGATTCCACTTTGTAATGCTGCCAGGAAGAACAAGATTACCATTGTATCCGGATTAAATGAGAGAGACGGTAAGCTAAGTAGGGCTACTATTTACAATACTGTGGTGATTATAGGAGAGGATGGAAACATACAAAATCGTCACAGAAAACTGATGCCAACCAACCCTGAAAGGATGGTTTGGGGATTTGGTGATGGTTCCGGTTTAAAAGTGGTTGATACACCAATCGGAAAGGTTGGCACATTGGTGTGTTGGGAAAATTATATGCCCCTGGCAAGATATGCACTCTATTCACAGGGTGTCGAGGTATATATTGCCCCCACGTACGACAGTGGTGATAGTTGGATTGGCACAATGCAGCACATTGCCCGCGAAGGTCGATGTTGGGTTATTGGAAGTGGGGTTGCGCTGACCTGGACCGATATCCCATCGGATTTTCCCAAAAAGGATTCGCTATATCCAGAGACAGAGCAATGGATTAATTCGGGGGATTCTGTTGTGGTTGCACCAGGCGGTGAAATTATTGCTGGCCCGATGCGAGAGGAGAAAGGATTAATATACGCCGAAATCGATTCGGGCCGTGTGACTACGGCTAAACGTACGCTTGATGTTGCGGGGCATTACTCCAGGCCGGACGTATTTACCCTTGATGTAAATACTCAGCCCCAAACTCCGGTAATATTCAAGTAGGTGATTCCAACTGGCAACGCTGGCAACGGGGTCGGACCTAACTAAGTCATAGAAAATAAATATAATTCTTTAAATAAACGGCCTGTTTTTAAGGCTTAAACCTTCCTTTTTTAGCCCAAAATACACCTTTAAGGTAAAGGAAACAGCATGAATGATTTACCAATGTGCCCGGAATGTGGTTCGGAGTATACCTACGAAGATGGAAATATGTATATTTGTCCGGAGTGTGCGCACGAATGGTTAAAGGTTACCGCAGCTGAGAATAGCGATAACAAGCGTGTCGTAAATGATGCCTATGGCAATGTTCTTAAAGACGGTGATGCCGTCACGGTAATCAAGGATCTTAAAGTCAAAGGTTCGTCATCGGTGGTCAAGGTGGGTACAAAAGTTAAAAATATTCGCCTCGTAGAAGGCGATCATGATATTGACTGTAAGATTGATGGCATTGGTGCGATGAAATTGAAATCGGGGTTTGTAAAGAAGGCCTAGACAGTGAATGAATACAGTTAATTTCCCATATATTGCCTTGGGTTTAGGCATTATTCTATTATTTTGTAGTTTTTAAAACTCAGTCATTCACACATCGAAGAACCATGCGGCGCCTTCTTACCAGCGTATTTGTTTTTTTTATTTTAATTGTTTGTATGACGACGGCCAGCGCCGATGTCGAGCGGCGCAAGGACCAATTCGGTAAGGAATTCGGTTATTACATCTATCCCCTCGTCGGCGAAATTCCGGGGCTCGGAACGGCGGCAGGTGCGGGCGCCAGCATCCTTAACATCGCCGGCAACGATGCCGATGTGACCGCTTATTTTCTCGAAGGCGACTTTAAGGCAAAGGGCGCGGCCCTGCTTGACTATCATCTGTCTCCACGGCGACTGATACTGGATGTGGGATACAACGACTATTTTGTTGCGCCGGTAGCCTATAACCGCGGTATTGATTCGGACCCCGACGATGTCATCTATCCTGAGGCTGAAGGCCGCTATATTCTTGGTCAGTTGACACTCACCTTCGATGAGCGGCGTTACGAGGTCTATGCCCGTGTCTTGTTGGGACGTGACCGTCTTCACGAGGTCCTGGACAGTGATAAAAACGCTTTTGCCGGCATCGATACCGAATGGAACGATCGTCATCCTGTGACGCTTGGTGGAATAATTGACCAGACGGATGATCGCCTCGATCCGCGCCGCGGAGTGCGATTTGAATTCTCGGCACGTCTGCCGTCAGCCGATGATCCCGATGAAAGCGAGTATTACGTTACTGACTTTAATCTCACCGGCTATCTGCCGCTCAGACGCTGGGACACGCTGGTGTTCAACCTCTTTCATTCGCGCGCCATTGTTGTCAACAAGGGTGAAACCGATTTCGCCACCCTGCAACAGGAAAGTGGTCTCAATTGCAATCAATACCCCGCGGGCACTGAGCGTGAAAATTGTCTGGCAACCGAAGAGCAGTTCATCAACAATACGATCGCCAACAATCGTTATGGTACAGCCACGTCTCTGGGCGGGACACAGCGTCTGCGTTCATACGGCAACTACCGTTATTATGCCTCCAAGGCACTTTCGTACGGTGTCGAGTATCGCTGGAACCTCACCGATGAGCATACGCCCTTCGATATCTTCATTGCCAGGGGGGTCCGCACAGGCATACAACTCGCCGCCTTCTGGGAACGCGGTATGGTTGCGGAGCACGTCAGCGACCTGCTGGATGACGGTCGTGACAGTTATGGCGTCGGCTTTCGCCTGATCCTGTCCGGTGTGATCATTCGCATCGACTATGCCAACGGCGACGAAGGTTCGCAAAGCCAGCTCTTCATCACCTACCCTTGGAGCATGTTCTCAGTAGATAATCCGGGATAAATCATAGATCGAGTTAGCAGGTAGGAAGGGCTGGCACTGAGTAACGGGGTCGAATCAAGCTAAGTCAAAGATTATTGTATTATTCTGTAAATAAACAGCCTGTTTTAAGGCTTAAACCCCTTTTTTTAAGCCCAAAAAAACCAATGATAAGGAGATTATGCTATCTCCTTTTATTTAGTTTATCTGTCCGAATCGCTGTCTGTATTCTTTTGGGGAAAGCCCTGCATAGCGTTTGAAGATCCTTCGGAAGAAGGGGACATCTTCATAACCCACTTCATAACAAATCTCCTGCACAGATTTATAATCCGTTTCCAACAACTGTTTGGCGCAATTAATTCGCAGTTTGTGTAAATAGTTCAACGGAGCTTCCCCGGTAGCCTGTTTGAATCGGCGGGTAAAGTTACGAGTGCTCATGCCAATCCGCTGCGACAGTTCATCTATGGTGAATCGGGCGTTGAAATATTCCTGCAAATAATCCTGGGCCCGCTTGATTTTCTCGTCCTGGTGCTGCTGGTTTAATAAAGGCGCACTGTAGCTGGATTGCCACGTGCGCGGCGCATCAATCAATAAAGCCCGGCTACACTGTTTGGCGACTTCGTAACCGGCGAACTGCTCGACCAGATACAGGCACACGTCCAACGAGGCATAGACCCCGCCGCCGCACACAATGTTGTCGGCCCTGGTGATGAACAAATCCGTATTCCACTTCACCCCGGGAAAACGGCGTCGATACTGTTCCGACATCGCCCAATGGGTGGTTGCGGGTTTGCCATCCAGCAGGCCCGCTTCCGCCATCAGGGCCACCCCGGTGCAGGCGCCGGCTATGCACGTCCCTTTGCCGGCCTGGCGTTTGAGAAAATGCAGCATTGCCGCATTTTTCGCTAATACGTCATCCAGCTCGAGGCCCACCGAGGGGATAAAGATCAGGTCGGTCTTGCGAATCTGACCGATCGCCTTATCCGGCCTGATCGTGACGCCACCGATATAATCGACATCTTTACCATCCACCGATGCGGTGACAACTTCAAACGGCGCGGGCGTTTCGGCCTCGCCCATCAGGACCTGCCATAGCCTCCCCGCACTGGTGAACACTTCATAAGACCCGATGACCGGTGATGGATAGCCAAAGCCGGGGATCAAAATCGTGATATGCATCGCCCATTCCTGTTTGTCCAATATACCCACTAACAATGGCATATAAGCCACCAGATATCAAGGCTGATTCGGCCCACACTTACTCCCGAGCATGCAGCATTTCGCCGCATGCCTTAACCTGAGACAGAAAGGGGAAGTATCATGGAAACATATGTAATCAGACGTCGTAACGCCTGGAAGAATGCCCAGGAACTGGAAGCCACCGCCGCGGTATCAATCCGCATCGGCAACGAGGAAATGGCTGATCAGGTGCGCTGGATCCGCTCGTACGTGGTCAATGAGGCCGATGGTTCCCTGGGGACCGTCTGCATTTACCAGGCAATCAGTCCGGCCGCCATTCGTGATCATGCCAAGCGTGTCGGTATGCCGGCGAGTGAAATCAACCTGATTGCCAAAACCGTCATTGTGCGGGAAGACCCGCAAGACATCGACAAAGCGGCATGATGTTAAGTGAAACTGCCAGCCAGATCTTTACCTGGCTGGCAGCTTTTTTTGACATGTACTTCTGCAATGTTGATGCAGTCAGTATCACCAGCATCGGGGTTGGACCTGGCTAGGCTAATGACAGATCATGATCATAGATTCTCAAATCCCGATAGCGCTATTACACCCAGGTAAAGTGCCGCACCAAACACCAGGTGTGTTGTCACCGTGACAACTGCGATGGTGAGCCGGCTGTGTTGGTGACACGCCATCATCCCGAGTCCAAGGGCAGGTTGCATGACGAACCAGGGAGCCGCAAGCGTGGCAGTGCCGAAGAGAAGTGCGCTCCCAAGACTCGGTTCGCCCTGTAAGATGAATCGCATCAAGGCAAGATAAAGCGCCGCATAGCCGATGCCGACAAGGTAATGAAATGACCAGCCGATGGCTGTTTCACCTGCCACAGGCGGTGCCTCATGAATGACGCGGTGGACGAATTTTCCTCCCGCCATCCCGGCAACCCAACGACCGATCATCTGCCAATTGGCGACAGGGAATCGGAGCGCTCGCTTGAGGAACAGGTGCCACAGATCCGCGCAGATCGTGGCAACAGTTCCGGTGATGACTATTTCGGAAAGTTCCATTTCAGGCATTCACTATGAGCAGGACGAGAAGACGATATCGTCGTCAACGGGACTGCAATCATCTACGGTCTTGCCTCCAGAATCAAATTGAATGGCGTCTCCGTCGCCCGGCGGAAGTGCTGAAACCCACCAGCGTTGACGACCTCCCGTAGCCGACCTTCACCGGCCTGGGCACCGAGGGCCGTGCCGACCTCCTGGTCCAGTGAGGCCGGGACACAGACTAAGGTCGAAGCGGCGTAGTATAGCCGACCGACGGGGTTGAGGTTGTCCTCCAGTGCGTCGTGTGCGAACGGTTCGACGATCATCCAGGTGCCGTCTTTCTTTAGGGAACCGTGGATATGACTGGCGGCGCCGACGGGGTTACCCATGTCGTGCAGGCAATCGAAGCAGGTCACGAGATCGTAATCCTTGCCCGGATACTGTGTGGCGGTGGCGACTTCGAAATGGACATTGGCGCAGGTGCCGTGTGTTTCGGCGTGTCTGCGCGCGTCTTCGATGGAGTCAGCGTGGAAGTCAAAACCGATAAATTCCGAATTGGGGAAGGCCTCGGCCATCATGACGGTCGAGTAACCATGGCCGCAGCCAACGTCGGCGACCCGTGCGCCTCGGTCGAGTTTCTCGACAACGCCTTCGAGTGAGGGCAGCCATTGCTGCACGATGTTGGTGTTGTAGCCCGGCCGGAAGAAGCGCGCAACGGCGCAGAAGAGACAGCCGGCCTGGTTGCCCCAGCCCACACCCGCACCGGTGACGAAGGCAGACTGTACCTTCGGTTGGTTTTCAACGTAGGCCGCGGCGCACTCGAAGGCGTCGGCGAGGTAGACAGGACTGTCCTCGTCGGCGAATACGGCTGCCTGCTCTTCCGGAAGTGTGAAGCACTGGGTAGCAGGGTCGTAGGTGACGTAGTTCGAGGCCGCGTGGTGCGACAACCATTCGCGGACGTAACGCTCGTGAAGACCGGTTGCATTGGCAAGCTCGATTGAGGTCAGTGAGCCTTTTTCCTGCAGCTTTTTATAAAGTCCAAGCGCTGTGCCGATGCGCACCAGACCGAGGCTGAAGGCGCCGCCGAGATCGTCTAGCACCTGTCCCACAAATTCGTGTAATCTCTGTTCGTTCATGACGGTTTTCTCCATTGCAGGTTGATAAGGGATACGTCGGAACCACGGGGGTTCGTAGTTGCTACTATGCCTTAAGGCGCGCACGCACCCCATGGCACGTTAACCGGCTTTTTTGTCCGAAACGCCGGGATTGGAGGTGATATGGATGCGCTGTCGGAAGTCCTGCGCACGGTGCGTCTCAAGGGAGGCGTCTTCTTGCATGCGGAGTTCACGGACCCCTGGTGTCTGAGCGCACATATACGGCCAGAGAGTTGTGACCCCTTTCTTGGAGAGACATCGGAGATCATACCTTATCACTACGTGGTCGATGGGCAGCTGCGCATGCAACTGGAAGATGAGCCACCGTACGAGGTGGGACCAGGTGGTCTTGTGCTGCTGCCACACAACGATCATCATCTGCTCGGTGGGGATCTGCAGCTGCCGCCGACGCCCAGCAGTGAGGTCGTGCAGTATCCGACGCCAGGTGGCCTGGCGATGATACGCTTGGGCGGCGACGGTGCAAGGACGCGTATCGTGTGCGGATTCCTGGGCGGTGAAAAGCTGCGCACCAATCCCGTGGTGCAGGCGCTGCCGCCCGTGTTGAAACTGGACTACCATGAAGGACCCTCCGCCCAATGGATCCGCAACACCTTCGGTTACGCGGCGGATGAGATTGCGGCGGGTCGTATGGGTTCCGAGGCAGTGTTCGCCAAGCTTTCCGAGTTGCTGTTTGTCGAGGCAATACGCCGCTATGCTGAGTCTCTGCCAGCAGGGCAGACCGGCTGGCTGGCGGGATTGCGCGATCCCTATGTCGCGCACGCGCTCGCCCTGCTGCACCGGAAGGTCGGTGAGGATTGGTCCGTCGATGATCTTGGGCGCGCTGTCGGTCTATCGCGCTCGGCGCTTGCGGAGCGTTTTATCAAGGTGATCGGACAGTCGCCGATGCGTTACCTCGCTCAATGGCGGATTCAGGTAGCGGCACAGGAGCTACTCAACACCAGCAAGTCCATATCCCTCATTGCGGAGGATATCGGTTACGAGAGCGAGGCATCTTTCACGCGTGCCTTCAAGCGTTGGATGGGCGTGCCGCCGGGGACATGGCGGCGAGAGCAGCGGTAAGTGCCTTGAAAGAATAGTGGGGTCAGGTCGCAGTTTTCTCTAATATTTCTAATAATTGGGATTTTGACCCCATCATAGTTGAGAAAAAACGTATCAGGGTAAATCATGGGCATTTTTCAGGCTACTTTAATCTTGGCTACCTTTCTGTGCTCTCTTGTTGCAGGGTTCCTGTTTGCGTTTGCCATCGTGGTCATGCCGGGTATAAGAAAATTGAACGACAGGGATTTTATCCGTGCTTTCCAGTTTATCGATGGCGTAATACAGAACAATCAACCAATATTTCTGTTGGTGTGGATCGGTTCAGCTTTGGTTTTAGCAGTGACGGTTGTGCTTGGTTTCAGTACCGGTCAATTAGGTGGAACCGGACAGCTGCTTATAATCCTTGCCACACTTGTTTATTTTCTAGGCGTTCAGTTGCCGACCATCACCATCAACATACCCTTGAATAATAAACTACAGTCGCTGGATGTTGACGCTATGAATGGAACATCGCAAAGACTGGCTCGTGATGAATTCGAACCGCGGTGGAATCGGTGGAACTCAGTCAGGACAGTCCTGGCAAGCTTGACATCTGTCCTGTTATTAATCCTAATGTTCACACTCTGAAGCATCGAGCTCGGATCTAGCTAAGATAAAGATAATTAGTATTATTCTTTAAAAAAACGGCCTGTTTTTAGGCTTATTCCTCGACAATGCGTTGCCGACATTGTCTCGGCTCTGGCATCCTGCTTCGCTCTATATCAACCATCCGTGGACTGGTACCTCCTACGTCCATGTTGTCGTTTTTTTAGCCAAAATAATTTATCAAGTTTATTCCACATTGACCGTAATGCAGGAAAATGGCGCCAATTTTGCAAGCAAATTGTAAGAGAAATTGTGCGAACGGGAATTTATTCTTTCATTTAATGCCTTCGCCGGTATGCAAGCGTCAAGGAGGAACGATGAGATCACTAGCTTACTGTTTACGGTCCTTGTTTTTCCTGATATTTGTCGGGATTTTGTACGTAGCGTCTCATATGTGATCGTAAGCGACCAGCCTGCAATCGACCCAAAGAGGTAGGTGGCATCGGGGGGGGAATCAATACAACGGAATAATGTACCGTTTCGATCATCAGTTAAATACATGGAGCAGTCTAATGATGAAAATAAACACCTTGCTGCGAATGATTATAGGGACATTGGGTTTATTATTAGCAGTCTCTCAGGCACAGGCTGTGCCTGCATTTGCACGGCAAATGGGGGTCACTTGTAATACCTGTCATTTCCAGCATTTTCCATCACTAAATTCATTTGGCAGAGCCTTCAAGGCAAGTGGATTAACGATGACGAGCACACCCCTCATCGAGTCGGACAACTTTTCGCTGCCGGCGAATCTCAACGCCGCCATATTCAGTAATATCCGCTTCCAAAAATCTACGGGCTCAAAAGATCCAACCGCCCATACCTCTAACAATGGCGAATGGATCATTCCCGGCGAAACGTCCCTATTTATAGGTGGACGAGTCAGCCCATATATGGGCGGCTTGGTTGAGGGCGATGTTGGCGCTTCGGGTGCGTCTCCGGGTGCCGGATTCCTGGCCAGTATCAAGTTACCTTTCATCTATTCGGCCACTGATAATATCAACGTCGGGGTAGTGCCCTTCAGCGCGGGGCTAGGGCCAGCCTACGCATATGAGACCTTGAACACCGGTGCCGTGGGGAACCACTTCATGAATCTGGTACATACCACATCCATGTCGGCGATGCAGTTCATCCAAACCGCCTACAGCCAAGTGGAAGTGGCCGGTAACCTGGCAGAAGGCGTGGCAGCATTTGCCGCCAGTGATACATTCTTCGTCACCGTCGCCAAATGGTCTCCCAATCACGAGATTGTGAATGCATTCGACGCCAGTACGGCAATGACCTCGGACTATGTCCGTGTGGCTGCCACGCCGCAGGTCAGTGGCTGGGACCTCGGTTTCGGTGCCCAGTATTTTGGTGGAAATTCAAAAGTGGTAAATCAAAGTGGCGGAACGGTTGATACCACAGATCCGGCATGCCCGACGAATTGCCCCGTCATTGATGGCCTGACCACATTTACACCCTACCGCACACGGGCCTGGGCAGTGGATGCCCAGATGCAGGGCAACATCCAGAGTCTTCATGACATGCCGTTAGGCGTTTATTTCAGTTACGGACAAGCACCCGCTTCGTCGCCGGGATCTGCCCAAAATCTTTATAACCCTTATACCGATACCAAAAAGGCGGCGTCCATCGCCGCTGAGTTGGGGGCCTTCGCTGACGGGCGTGGAACCATACAGCTCGCCTACCTGTGGGCCAGGACCGGCAATTCCACATACAGCGGTGCCAATGCGACGACGGTGGGTTTAACCTATCTACCTTGGTCAAATGTGCAATTGGCGTTATATCAGACCTGGAACACAGGCAGCGCGCACTCTAAGGATGCGGAAACAAACGCCGATGCCTACGGCATCGGCAATCTAATCGATGCAAGCGGATCAGGCACCTCGCTAACATCAGTGAACCTGGCTGTCGGCTTTTGATCTTCGCGAAATGCTACGTGCGTAGGGTGTTGCATAACGATCGGGGTCGGGTCCAGCTGAGCTATAGAATTCTAGAATAATACTTTATAAAAGCAGACTGCTTTAAGCTTAAATATCCCTTTGGCCGGGTTGTGAGCTCCCTGCCTTAGAGTGGATGAGGTTGCCGGCTGCGCGATATAATGAAATGCCTTCTCATTCATGGATGACCCATCATGAAACAAACCATCTCCCGAAGAAACTTTCTGGCTTTGGCGGCTACCATGCCAGTGTTTATCAACACCTCAGCTTCCGCGACAACAATGGCAGCACCCGGCAAGAAGACTGTAGGCATTGCCCTGGGTGGAGGTGGTGCACGGGGGCTGGCTCATGTCGAGATGCTCGCTGTTCTGGATGAGCTTGGTATCAGGGCCCACCGTATCAGCGGCACCAGTATGGGCGCGGTAATTGCGGCCTTGTATGCGGAAGGGCGGTCTGCGGCGAAGATCAAATCTATTGTTGATGCTGCATTGACTCAACATCACGGCTCCATAGGTTTTATTCGTAAGGAAATGTTGGAATGGATCGACCTGGTTGATCCATCCATCGGGAAGAAAAGTTTGCTCAATACCAGCGACTTTATCAGTTTCATCCATGACCAGATCAAGGCCAAGACCTTCGCGGAACTTAAAATTCCGCTACGCGTGGTCGCCGCCGATATTCAGCGGCGTGAACAAGTGATTTTGCACAAAGATGATCTGGCTACCGCACTCAAGGCAAGCTTTGCCTTTCCGGGATTGTTCGACCCTGTCACAATCCAGGACCGTACGCTTGTAGATGGTGGAATCGTCAACCCCGTGCCCTATGATCTGTTGTTGGATGAGTGCGATATCACCATTGCGGTAGATGTAGCAGGAAACGATACCTACGTGCCGCAAGCGAAACATTCTTTCTTCGAGGTAATTCATGAGAGTTTTCAGACCATGGAAAACACCATTTTGCAGGCCAAGATGACAGATCAACCACCAGGAATATATGTCAAACCCGACCTTGTTGACATTCGTTTACTGGATTACCCCAAAGCCGAGGAGATCTATCGGCAGGCCCGGCCGGCAAGGGAGCAACTTAAACATTCGTTGCAGCAGTTGCTGGTTTAGACTACGTACAGTATGTACAACAGGGTCCAACCTGGCTAGGTCAAAGAATATTTATATAATTCTTTCTGTTGCTTGTGGCAATATAAGTATTCAATACACAAATGAAAGATAAAGATTTATGTCGTGGATTTTAGCAACGATTTTCATTGTATTCCTCGTATTATTCTGGCGAGTATCAGTGCCCTTCACCATTACGGCAGCGGTCGTGATTGGATTGATGTCACTGTATGCAAACTATGACACCAAGAAAAAAGCACGCGAGGAGGAAATTGCAACCGCCGCACTTGAACAGAAAATTCAGCAGGCGTTGGAAAACGCATCACCAGAGGGAAAGGAATGGCGCGTGGGTTATGTGGAGGATCCCGAAACTGCAAAAAATATGGCTCGCAGTGCATCCATCATTTCGAATGATGGCCTGTGTCGTCTCGTCGTGGAGAAACGCCCGGACGGCAGCGATCGAACCGGGCTTCACTGCCCGGATTTTAAAAATTATGGTAGCAAGGACATGGCAATCAGGTTCGATGATGCCACTACTTCGGATAAAATAGATATAGGAGAGTTTAACGACGATAGTGGTGTATATATCTCGCCTTTTATTTTTGTCAGCCCCGGCCATATCGACTATACAGAATTCATCGATCATCTAAAAGACGCAAGCACATTGGCAATCAGGATCCCCGCAGAGAAAGGCGTATGGGTGCAGTTCAAGCTCGAAGGCGCTGCGGAGGCCTTGAACAAGCTGGGCAAGGCGCAAGATACCACCGAAGTAACCCATTGAGTGCCAACTAACAGGGGACAGGCTACAATCAGGGGGAATCAGATGAAAGAAGTCATCATAGAGCAAGACCTTGGCAAGGAGTTCTCTACCCGTGAGAAATGTTATATTACTGAATTGTCCAACACACCTGACGACCCAGATGCATCAATCGCCAGGGCTAGAGTAGAGCCTGGTGTAACAATCCGTTGGCATCGGCTTTCAGGAACTGGTGAACGCTATTACATCGTGAGTGGCAAAGGACGTGTGGAGGTTGGGGAACTGTCGCCGCAAGAAGTAAATGCTGGCGATATTGTGCTCATCCCCCCGATGTGTCGTCAACGCATCACCAATACCGGCTCGGAGGATTTGATCTTCCTGGCTATTTGCACACCTCGATTTTCGTATGACATTTATGAAGATATTGAGGACAATATAACCTAGAATGCAATGCCGCACCGCATCAGGGTCGAACCCGGCTAACTAGTAGTTTTTGTACTATTCATTAAATCAACGGCCTGTTTTAAAGCTTAAACCTCTCTTTTTTCCCAAAACTTATCAAGTTTGTTCCAGATAGACTGTAATACAGAGAACGGCGCCAATATTGGCAAGCTAATTGCTTGAGATATTGGGTGGATTGATATTTATTCATTAATGTTTTCAACTGTATGAAAGTGTCAAGGAGGAACAATGAAAATACTATCCAATACGATGCTGGCCTTATTTTTCCTGTTAATCGCCGGGCTTTTGATCCACGGAATGTCACATGCCGATGGCATAGAAAATCATCAGCAGGCGGAACACTCGCACCAGGATTAGAAACACTATAATCCAGGGAAGTAGTGGCAGAACAACTGACTTATATAAACTGAAAGGACTCGCTTCGCTGGTTACAACACCTTAGCGAGACTGCTGGTAGTTATCTGAAGTCTACCGGACGAATGAGCGTAGGGTGCTGGAGGAGTAAAAAATATCATGAGACTGATCATTCTACTGGCTTCACTTTTAATTGTTGGTGTTCTGATTTATCGTCAAGTTGGTCCCGGCTCCAGTCTTCAGATAGAGGAACCAGTTGAATATTCTAATAGTAGTGTTCCAAAGGTTCCTGTGAGGCCACAAGACGTACAGAAATTTGGCCAGGACGTGACCAGGTTCATGAATGATGCCGCATCAGATCAGGCCAAAGAGATAGATCAGAGTTCTCGATAGATTTAGTAAAATTACTCCAAAGCATCAAAGGGGACAGATTGAAGAGTCCCAATTATAATTGGTGGTAATATAAAAGAGACCTCTTAAGGGAGATGCTTTCTGATTGAAGGGACGGGGTTGGACCTGGCAAAGTTATAGATTGTTTGTATAATTCTTATAAAAATAACGACACATTGATTACTGGGGAAATCATGTATGTCTGAACTAAAATCTTATTTCGTGTGGGATGCGGGCACCCGGTGGTTTCACTGGATCAATGCGATCTGCGTCATTGCCCTTATCGTTATTGGTATCGTGATACTCAATGCGAAAGATCTTGGGGTCACCAATGACGGCAAAGTGACACTGAAAACAATCCATGTCTGGGTTGGCTATATCTTTGCGCTGAACCTTCTCTGGCGTATCGTGTGGGCTTTTCTGGGTAACCGTTACGCCAGGTGGCGTGCGGTGCTTCCGGGAGGAAAGGGATACTTCCACGCGGTACGCAGTTATATCGCAGCCTTCATCTCCGGTCACCCGGAGCAGTATCTGGGGCACAACCCGGTAGGGCGTCTGGGGGTAGGATTGTTATTTCTCCTGCTTGTAATCCAGATCGTGACCGGATTGGTATTGGCCAGCACGGACCTGTTCTATCCTCCGTTCGGCCATTGGATCGCACAGTGGGTGGCCGCACCCGGCGTTCCTCCGGATACATTATTGCCCTATGCGTCCAACATGTATGATGCTGCCGCTTATGAAAGCATGCGTTCTTTTCGCGGTCCTTTTGGAGAGATACACGAGTTCGGATTTTATGCGTTGCTTGTCATCGTCGTTTTACACGTGGTTGCGGTAATCATCACCGAGCTACGGGAAGGCGGCAGTATCATTTCTGCAATGTTCACAGGGCGTAAGATCATCTCCGGCCGTCCCGTTGATGACGATCATAGCGACCGCGACTGAAGAAACGGCCTGCTTTATGGCTTACCTCCTAAAATTCCATGGAATCAACATTGAGCTGATTCATAATCGAGTGTATATCTGATCCGCTGTATGAGTAGGATAATAATTCCTGTCAGGTAGAGTAAGGTTCCCGATATACGTAAATTCAGCAAACCGAATTATCAGTCAGATGCTTAGGAGAGATTGTGTCTGAACTCAATGACCCGAGAGTGCTTTTTGCAGCAGAACGCACATTGCTGGCCTGGAACAGGACCAGTCTTGCCTTAATTGCCTTTGGTTTCCTCGTCGAGCGCGCCGGGCTGCTTGTTCAGGCCATCGAGCCGAAAGGTACGCATCTGGCCCAAGTCACCATAACGTTTTGGCTGGGACTTTCATTCATTGCTCTGGGTTCTTTTGCTTCCGCTTACTCTGCCCGGCAGTATAATGTTTTGCTGCGTTCGCTCAGCCCGTCTGAATTCCCGCCCGGTTATGCAGCAAGGTGGGGAATTGCAGTTAATCACATCGTTGCAGGGCTGGGCGTTTTGCTTATATTTGTCTTGGTAATCGGGCGACTACCGTGAGTGCGATGTAAAAAGATCGGGGCTGACCAGGAACTACGGCGGCCTGATTTCAGGCTAACTTCCCTGTTGATTCAATGAAAAATATGAATTATCTGATACAGACAGTGAGACTGCATAAATCGAGTATCGTCTAATTCCAATTAAGCAACCATGAAACGACATCTGCTCTTTTGGTTAATCCTTATGGTTATTGGAGTCCTCAACGGCATAATTCGGGTTGAGACATATGGAAAGCTGATGACGGACCTGGCTGCACACCAGCTCTCGACTGTAACTGGAGTATTACTCTCAGGGCTCGCCGTCTGGGTACTTTGGAAGTATCGACCTCTTGAAACTGCGCGTCAGGCATGGGTTGTGGGAATTGCCTGGTTTTCGCTGACAATAGCATTTGAATTCGGATTTGGACACTATATAGCCCGTCATTCCTGGCAGCAGCTACTGGCCGACTACAACATCTTGAATGGTCGGGTGTGGTCTATTTTCCTGATTTGGATATTGATCATGCCGTATTTCTTTTTTCGAATATTCAAGCAGGCTAAGTAGAAAATGCATTAAGGGTTGCAGAGGAGGTTATGTTAATACGACACTCTAGTATTCAAGACGCAAACCCAGAAGATAACTTTTCCCTCCCAGGTCGATGCCGTCGACCTTGGCGCTGAATTTCTGCACCTCCAGCGTGAGATAGGTATGTTGAATGCCCAGGCTATCCCTGATGTCTTCGGCAGAGTTCGGGTCCAGCGGGTTGAGCAGCAGTTGCAGGCCGGCGCGCGTATTCCAGCCGTCGGCGTGTCCCTGGCTCTTCTGTTGATTCACCACCTCCTGATTGTAATAGAGGTAGGTCCAGCCACCGCCGACATAGGGGATCAGCCATTGTCCCTCTGTGAAAGCGCCTCGTGCCTGCACATAGACATGCACAGGCATCAGGGTGTAATTCACTTCACCGCCCGACGCTCCGCTGGAGGGTAGCGTTCCCTGGCCATGGTCGTGGCTGTAACCGACTTCACCACCGACTTGTAATACACGCAGCGGCATATAACCCAATGCCGCGACGAACTGATGCATGGTATCCGAACCGTAATACTGATCCCAGTCGGGCAGCGTAGGTTGAAATCGATCGCCCTTGAATTCAAATGACCAGCGCGGTGACGTTGACGGTCCTTCGGCAGCGCTTACGTACCCCGCGCTTAACGCCATACAGCAGAGCAACAAGATGACAACCTTCTTCATCGCGCTGTACCTGCATTGTGCCCATCGTGCCGGCGACGGTGGCGCCAGGTCATCCACCACCCGATCACTACCAGGCTCACCGCGAGCAAAATAACGACTGCAGGTGTACCACCCTTGCTCAGCAACCACGCCAGCGCGACCAGGGGCAACAAGGCGGCACGTACCACGGCCTTCCACCCGGAATGGGTGCTGATATAGCGTGCCGCGGGCGGACTGTGTCGATAGTACCAGCGTACGAAGGCGCGGCCGGATGTATTGGTGAGCAGATACCGATCACGGAAGTCGCGCAACACACGCACCTGGGGTGCGGAGTAATAGCCATAAGCGGCGGTGGCGATGAAACAGTGGTCGTCCGGCAGGATGGGATAGGGGGTGACTTCCTCCGGCATGGCGGTCAACTCGTTTGACGGCAGGCTGAGTTGTTGTGGACCGATTAGCAGTGAGGTTTCCGTTGACAGTACGCTTTCGTTTTGTGCGCCGGTGTTGTCATAGACCGATACCGCCAGATAGTATTGGCCCTGCGTCAGGGCGCTGACCGTAACACGGTAAGTCACGCCGTTGTCGAGACCGGTCAGGGTGTAGGCGGTGACGTTTCCTACGTCGATCTCGTTTTCCGAGGTATCGGCAATGCCATACTGGACGCGATAATCGCTGGCGCCATCCACCGCATTCCAGCTCAGGTCGATACGTTGATTGCTCGGCGCCGCCGTCTGCAATACCGGTGCAGCGGGCGTTGCGGTTGCGGGAGACAGATTGCGCAAGACATACGTGGTGACATTGCCCACATCGATCGGCGAGGGGGTTGTCGATCCACCAAGGTCGCGGGCGTCCGCGCCTTCGTAAGGCGTGCCGCTGCCGTCAGAGTCATAGTAAATCCTGTAGCCACCCGGCGGACTGCCGTCGGTTACCCGATAGGAGAGGTTGGGCGACCAGCTCAGCTCGATATTATAGGGCGGTGGCGAGGCGACGCTGGCATCGATCGCTGTGGGCCGGGGCACGGGAAAAGGAAATACGTCCGCGAGATCTCCGCCGTACGCTCCCAGGTCCGCGTCCGTATCATCGATGACATCGGTGCCCTGGCCTGCATCTATGCAGGGCGAACCCGTGCGCAAGTGGAAATCGTGGTTGGCGACATCGACGAACAAGGGATCACCGGTCTGTACATTGGTACCCGGTTGTGTGCCCGCGTCATTGCCGTCATAACACTGGTAGTCGATATTCGTGCCAACGGTGCCGGAGATGGCCCTAGCATTGTTGGCGAAGATGTTATTGCGCACGATGGTCGTGGTGTTGCTGCGGCTCAGCCCGGTTCCATTGTCATAGAATGTATTGTTGAGCACGCTGACACTGGAGGCATCGGCGACGTTCACCCCCGTGCCGTCGCTGCCCAGCTCAAAGACGTTGCTGGCCACGGTGATGCCGGTGCTGCCGGTTATCGCCACCCCCACGTCGGTATCCAGGAAGGTGAAATTCGCCAGGACCGCATTACTGACGGCAGTAAACGTCACGGCGGTGCCACCACCCTCGGGAATCAGAAAGGTGCGTGCCGTCTCCCGCCCGCGCACCGTGATATTGCTGCCCATCTGCAGATGCTCGGTGTAGGTGCCGGGCTCGACGATGACGGTATCGCCGATGAGGGGATTGGCGGTGAGTGCGTCGATGGCGTCCTGAATGCGTGTATAGTCGCCGGGCACAGTGACATCCGCAGCCTGCGCCGTCAGGGAGAGCATGGCGATGACACCGGCGGCCAGCCAGTGACCGTGCTTGTATTTAGCGGTCTCCGCTGTCATGTGCCGCCGTATCAAGGCATGACCACTTTCTTGTCGGTGTGCGACAAGTATCTGAAAAGGACCATGGTAGCGCGAATTCCTGCATGTCTATCAAGCATTGCAAAATAAGGAGGTTGTGACAACTGATTCTCGTTGAAAAGCACAAAGAGATAAACAGAATCTTAATCAACCGCATACTGGATTGCATCGGTACCGGACTCTTGTAACCGGACTTATTGCTTGAGGCATGGTTGTTGGTGCCTTTGCGAAATATCAATGCAATAGTCAGTTTCTGGTAGGAATATATGTCAACAAGGTACAGTGGATGTGGCGCATTTTTAGTTTAGTTGACTCAGCCGCAATGATAAAAGTCCACCAATATATGGATGATGTCCCAAGATACATGCTTCCTCCGATCCATGTCCGGTAACCTCCCGGCCAAGGTCCTGGAGTATCCGGCCATGGCCACAATGGCCGGCATCGTGCTCACTTCGAGATCTGACCCGCTCACCCATTCTAGTGCTCTGACTAGGAGACGCTCATCATTCTGATGCGGACCACTTCGGCATTACTCAATAAAGAAGAGGCAGAAAGGATGACCGCCGACGAACTGTTCGAGAAACTGGACAGTTCCGCCAAGACGGTATCGCATTTCCAAAAGGTGGTATTACGCATCGGTGATTACCTGATCTATCTAAGTCTGGGATTGGTGGCCCTCCTGATCATTGTCCAGATCTTCCGCCATGCACCGCTGCTGGATCTGGTGCAGTTCGCGCTGATCCTCTTCGTGGCTTCCATCCCGGTGGCGATGCCGGCGGTGTTGTCGGTGTTCTGCCACTGTTTGATCATCCGCGCGAGGATTCTGCCGGCACCATTAAGGATGCCGAGAGACATGGTGTCGATGTAAAGATGGTTACAGGTAATAACCTGGCGATCGCCCGTGAGATCGCGAGCAAGCTGGGGCTGGGGCATCATTGACACCGTCGCCGGTCATTCCAACGATGTAGCCGCGATCCTGCAGTGTGTTGACGATATCGAACTTGTGTTCGGGAAAGACCTGGGCAAAACCATCGCTGTTTTCCACTTGTTCCGCGTGCTGATTATCCAGAGCGCCGGTTTTCTGCATTGCTCTAACGATTAGCAGATAAAGCCGAAAAAGCCGATTATCCACATGATCAGTTATTTACAGAAAAATGGGGAGGAGATGATATTTCATCAGAGCCGCAGGAAGAGGGACATCATTGCATAAACCATGTCAAAGTATATGGATGGCCAGATAAAAGGGGAACTAAACCATACAAGTGATAATATTGTACTGAGGTTTCATCTATCGTTATTAATGAGATAACTTGATGAGTGAGAATATCCTATATAACCAGCGTCAATATGCTCGTATTCTGGAGTTGATTGGGTCTTTCGAAACGGGAAAAGTGAGTTTCGATAGACTCGTTCGTGATATCGAGGCGCTAATAATGACCATGGAAAACATTTCTCCCGATTATAAAAATATATTGTTAAGTAAATGGGGTATCCTGGAAGAGGTTTATGCAGTCTCAATGGATCAAGGGCTAACCGAAGTATCACCTGAATATCAACAAACAATAAATAGTTCCTTATCTGACTTGTGTGAATTAATTAAAAACTACCAAGAGAAGTGATTGAGATGAATCACCGTCTTACCATCATTCTTATTGGATATCTTCTACATTTTAGCGGTTTCGATAATCTGTTCCCGACATTGTCTACCCTCCTGCGTCCTTGCAATCATCCATGCGTAGTATCCATCTGATCGTTCGTCATTGTCATCGGTGATACGTGTTTCTGTCTTGTGACATTGTCGTCTGGTATTTGTATTTTCGTTACTCTCTTATGTTCAAATGGTTGATATAAACAAGTGCGTGGTGGAAATAAACCACTACATGATGTGTTCAATATTTTAAGTTATTAATAATTATCAAGATAATTGATTGGCACAGCGCTTGCTGTAACAGTGGTGAGTTGAAGCGATAGTTGAGGTGATCAAGTTGTGATTAGAGATATACCTAACCATCGCAAGATATATACACACGCTAAACGCGTCGCATAACACATTAACCATCTTAGGAGAATTGAAAATGGATAACAAGACATTGAAGAAACGGTCAAGTGATAAGGTTACAATAGGAGTTTTTTGTTTGGCGTTGCTGAGCAGTGGATCCGCGGTATATGCCGCTGAGAGCGTGACGAGCACCGCGAAGGTAGGAAATGAACCGACTCCAGCAACAGTAGCCAAAGAACCTAATGTCAAGAGTACAGCGAAACAAGAGGTTGATAAACTAAGGCAGGGGCTGGTCAAGGAGGCCATCACCGCAAATCATGAGATGCAGCAAGCCATATCGTTGCTTGAGAAAAAAGACAATCAGGGCGCCTTCAAGGCACTTGAAAAGGCGGATGGTGAGATGAGTGTCGTCCTGGCACGCGACTCCCATCTTAAACTGGCGGCGATTGGAGTACGTGCTAACGTGGTCGATTTGGAGAGTAAGCCAGATGCAATTAAAAAAGCGGTGAAAGAGGCCAAAAAGGAACTCGATCATGGGGATATTCAGGCAGCGCGTACTACGCTATCGCCGTTAGTCAGCGAAATGTATATCGACACGGATTACGTGCCTCTCGCGATCTATCCCGATGCCATTGAGCGGGCGAGCAGACAGATTCAAGAATCCAAGGTGCAGGATGCCAAATCCACACTCACTGATGCTATGAGTTCAATCGTAACACTCACAGATGCTATTCCGTTGCCACCTATAAAGGCAGAGGGCGATATGTTACAGGCCGAACAGCTACAAAAACAGGACAAGGTAAAGAACAAGGATAAGGTATTGTCTTTGCTGGCTGATGCCGATAACAATCTGGCTGACGCCAAGGCCTTGGGCTACGGGAAATATAGGGATATACGCAAAGAAATTGACGCCATCGAGTCCAAGGTAAAGAGCGGCTCGGATAAGCCGGATATGTTCCAGCGAGCCAAGAAGATGTTTGATAATCTCATCCACGGTCATAAGTCCAAGGCATAGCAGATCGAGCGCACGGACCCGTATGCCAGGGTCCGTGCCGTGTTATCACCAGAGAACCACGGGCTCACGTTGTAAAAGGAGGGTGTTCCATGTTAAACAAGTCGAGAAGCCTACTTTTTGTCACAGTCATCTTAAGCGTGATCACAATGGGTATAGCAACATCGAGTTGGGCAACATCCCCGATTGCCAGGGACGGGAGTCCCTGTGACGAGTCGTTATTGGATATCGCTAGAGCTGCATCCTCAAGCAGACAATCACAACAAGATATCATGCTCACCCAGCGTTGGGAAAATGCCCGCGCGACGTATGAGCGCGACTTGGATTTTGCCGCTATCGACACCAAGCAACTCCCGCAAGATTATAGTCCTTTGCGGGACGTGATCGAAGCCAAGTACCGCCTTGCCCAGGCCGAGGGAAAACTCATCGTACCTGATTTCGACAAGGAGGCTATCATACAATTGCAACAGGCACAGAGTTTTCTCACTCATGCCATAGCCCATGCAGACACTGGCGACCGGGCAAAATTTACCGCAATCAAAAACAAGGTTGATCGTCTGACACAGTTTGTCAGTCATGGCGGAGGATGCTGGAGCGAGCGCTTGTCTAATGCCTTTGATACTATCGATTACGACATTGAGGATATCCTGCATTCTTCTTAAGTCGTGTATTTCAGTAGATTAGGCGGTAAAACAACAACACTCCGAAGAGTCGAAGGGAGATCATTGTGAGATGTAGAATCTCTGTTCAGCGGTAGTGTGTATCACCCGTACACATAAACCTTTTATAGCTGAGGTGTATAGGTAATCGCGATGATCAAGCATAATTTTTAAATGAATAAACACGATGAGGTAATCCCGTTGCCAACAGCGTGGATCCCGCTTGAATGAATGATAGCTAATGCCACACATATTATAGTGCGATGAGTACTTCCCCGTTTCTTCGCTCTATCTGGTTACCAGCCGGTGTAACGGGTATATTACTGCTCGTAGCTTTAGGAATTTTAGCGGGATTATCGTGGCATGGGCTGCGGCGTCTCGATCCCGTGCAGGCACAAGCGGAGAAACTCGGTTTGTTGCAGCGTGTGTCGTTGGATATTGAGGAATTGCTCATTGCCCATGATGCTAGCGCAATAGGACCAGATCCGGGCAAGATTATGCATGTGCGGCAAGAGCTGGTGCAATTGCAATCGCTGGAACAACAAACGGCGCCAACGACTGCCCATCAACTCCAGGCTGCTTGGTTGTCGCTTGACAAGATAGCAGAAAATCCACGGGGAGCCCTGATCGAGAGTCTAACTTCCATCGGCCATGTCATAACGACCGAAGACCATATCCACCAACAGCTCGTGGCCGAGGCACGCCGCGATACCGAGTTCGAGTTTAGAATCGCGGTGGGAACCCTGATCGTGCTTCCATTGGTTGCCATTGTGGCCCTGCTGCTATTGCGCCGGAGCCTCCTGACGCCACTCAATGAACTGAGCTTGTTATTGACCTCACTAGCTGATCAGGATTACAGTCCAGTCTCCAGACACGGTGTCGATCCTGTATTGCGACCTTTATTCGATAATTACAATCATTTGGTGAGACGCTTGGCGGATTTGGAGGAACAAAACCGTGCACACCGGCAGTCTCTGGAAGATCAGGTGCGCACTGCGACACACGCTCTGCTTGATCAGCAACGCGGGTTGGCGACGGCCGAACGCTTGGCGGCAGTGGGGGAGATTGCCGCGGGACTGGCGCATGAACTGCGCAATCCCCTGGCAGGTATCCAGATGGCCTTGAATAATCTCAATCAGGAAATCAACAACGTCGATCAGCGTAATCGCCTGAATCTGGTGATCAACGAACTCAACCGCGTCAGCGAATTATTGAGCGCCATGCTCAATCAGAACCGTCAGGAACCGGAAGCCTTGAGCACGATGTATCTAGCTCGTGCCGTTGACGATCTCGTGACCCTGGTGCGATATCAAATCGGTGAAAATATTCAGTTGTACTGTGAAGTACCCGACACCTTGAAATGCTCTATGCCTGCTAGCCGTCTGCATCAGGCCCTGCTCAATCTAGTGCTGAACGCTGCACAGTCCATCGGTACCGATCGTCCCGGTTCGATCACGATCCGCGCCTCTGTCACGTCGGAAGATCAAGTGGAACTGTCGGTGCGTGACGACGGACCAGGTTTTCCACAGAATTTTCTGGAGAACGGTATCAGGCCGTTTGTCACGGGACGTGCTGGCGGCACCGGTCTGGGACTGGCTGTTGTGCAGCGCTTCATCCACGATTTGGGGGGTTCCATGCGCCTTGAGAATCTGACACCTTGTGGTGCCCGTGTCATTTTGACATTACCATGCAGAAATAAGCATGGGTGACACACTGCTGATCATTGAAGACGAACGCCTGCTTGGTTCGGAGATGAAGCGTTATTTTTCCGGGAAGGGTTGGGACGTGACCTGGGCGCATAGCCTGGCCGACAGTGGGCACCTGTTGTTTGAGCTGGGATTTGACCCCTTGGTGGTGTTGTCAGATATGAATCTGCCGGATGGTAATTGCCTGGACCTGCTGGAGAAGGCCCGTGGACGAAGAATCACCGGTGAATGGGTAATCCTTACCGGCTACGGCAGTGTGCCTGATTCGGTACGGGCCCTGCGCCTCGGTGCCTTCGATTTCATTGAGAAACCGTATAAACCGGATCGCCTGGAATTGGTGATTAGCGGTGCTGTGCGCAGCGCCCGTGCCCAACGTCGCTTGAGTGAACAGAGTGATGCCGATAGTCAGCGCTACCAGCCACATATCTACGCCGGCCACAGCGCTGCAACGATAACAGTGCGCGAAATGTTGGCCAAGCTCGCCTCAATCCCCTTCAGTGCCCTGATTATCACCGGGGAGACCGGCACGGGCAAGGGCTTGGCTGCGCGTATATTGCACCACTCCGGACCACGTACCACAGGACCGATGGTGGAACTCAATTGCGCCGCTCTGCCGCGGGAATTGCTGGAGTCAGAAATGTTCGGGCATGAAACCGGTGCCTTTACCGGGGCCAAGAGCCGACGCCGAGGGTTGATGGAACAAGCCAGCGGCGGTACGTTGTTCCTGGACGAGATTGGTGACATGGACATTGACTTGCAGGCCAAACTCCTCAAGGCCATTGAAGACCGCAGCATCCGCCGTTTGGGAGGCGACCGCGAGATCAAGGTGGATGTTCAAGTGATTGCAGCTACCAATCAAGACTTGCAACGGCGGGTTGCCGAAGGGAGCTTTCGCGCCGACCTTTTTCACCGTCTAAGCGTGTTTCGCCTGGAGCTGCCGGCACTGCGCACGCATAAGCAGGACCTGAAAGAATTGGTGCCGGTTTTCATTGCCGAATTCAATGCCAAGGCAGGCAAACGTGTACGGATCGTACCGGAAGAGGTATGGCAACGACTGGAGAACCATGCATGGCCGGGCAATGTGCGTGAACTACGCAATGTAGTCGAACGTTGCGTGCTGTTCTCAAGCGATGAAGAATTTCCTATCCAATGGTTGCAACTTGAAGCAGATCAGGCCGTGGGTGCCAGCGTTGTGACAGGCAGTGACTGCTTGTACCTACCATTGGACGGCAGCATGGACCTTGACGAGATGGATCGTCATATCATCGAGACAACACTCGCGAAATATAATCATAATATCACCGCTACGGCCAAGGCCTTAGGCACCACGCGTGAAACGCTACGATACCGAATTCAAAAATACAACCTTCACATACCGCGTTAGCCAAGTCGAAAAACTCATATTTTTATTCAATAGTCATCTCCAATAGGCTTGCTGGAAATGCAAGGCGCAGCATCGCCGCACAGACACGACAAACTAGCATGCGGCATTGTATTCGATTGCATGGCGACTACCCAGTGGCTGTTTACCGGGTATCGCCGAGCCCATGCGATGCGATTGGCGATTTGCGGGATCCCAGTCATACCATTCACCGACATTGCCAAGCTCCTGCAGTCCGCGATCCAGCGATGAAATCCATAGAGAATTCGCCTGCCATTGCCTGCTATTGATAGAGCAGCTGTGTCTTGCGCTTCTCCATGGGGTCGAAACTGCGTTCGAACAGGAAATAGGCATGGAGTGGTGTCCTCCCCTTTTGGGATTTAAACGGTTGAAATAAACCGTAGTTTGGTGGATTTAAACCACTGCTATTTCTCCTCCACACCTTAAGTTAATGAAAATAAAAATTAAATTATCTGGCATGTTACTTGCCAATCCTGAAGTAAGGCGTATGTCGCCGTTTGAGGTTACTCGCTCATTTATTCATGTTGCGAGCGATTTTTAACAGTGTTTCCTCAAACGTACCCACATCGCACAGAACTTTAACCAACTTAAGAGGATAGATATATGAGAAGCACAATGGTAATGAAGCAGTCGAGCAACAAGCTTATCAATAGACGTCTGATACCTTTTTTGATTTCCGCAGTATTACTGACCGGTGTCGCCGGATCAGCACTTGCATCGACGAATGCGGTCAGTATGGAGTCCACAGGATTTCTTACTGAGAACCAGAGCGAATCCGCATCGAAATACCTGAGTCAGATCCTGGGCAATATCAATAATGCCCGTAGTGAGCTTAAAAATAAACAAACCGTGAAGGCTAGTGATGCGCTTGTGCAGGCACAAAACAACCTGGAAAGTGTCACCAGCCATTATGGTACAGGGACCGCTTCCGTATTTATTTCTGCCACGCATACTAATATAGAGAACGTGGAAGGATTTAGTGAAGCAGATCGCAATCCAAGCATGAAAGGTCTGGATCAACTGGGCAACGCGAGAAGAGCGCTGAAGGAAGGCCAATTCGACGCAGCGATGAAAACAGTTGATTCTATCGAATATCCACTTGCGTTCGTCTCAATTGACATACCCTTGTCGAAAATACAAGCTGTCATCGACTCGGCAATGCAATCGATCAAAAAGGGTAATTTGGGCAAGGCAGAAGAGGTGCTTGCCATAGATGAAGACACAGTAACGACAAGTTCCGGACTGTATGATGGCACCTTCAAATCGAAGCTGGCCCAACTGCTTGTACAGGTATTGAAAAAATAATCTCGCTGGTCAGGCAAGGGATGTCTGGAGGAAATACAGCCGGTCACCCCCATCCCTGTAGCCAACCATCTTTAAACGAGTAGTGCACCATGTTAAACACGATAATTAACCCTGTGACCCGACCATGCTTTTTGGTAATTGGGCTGATAATAACCCGCATTGAGGGCTGATCTGCCTAATCATGCAAGTACTCTGACAAGGAAACAATCATCATGCTGATGCAGGCCACTAAAGTATTACTCAATAAAGAAGAGGCAGAAAGGATGACCGCCGACGAACTGTTCGAGAAACTGGACAGTTCTGCCGAGCACGGGCTTTCCGGGCAAGAGGCAGCACAACGTCTCGAAGACTTCGGACCCAATGCCCTGGAGGAAAAGAAGGTCAACCCCGTGCTCAAGTTCCTGGGTTATTTCTGGGGCCCCATCCCCTGGATGATCGAGGTTGCGGCATCGCTCTCGGCGATCCTCCGCCACTGGTCTGATTTCATCATTATCGTGGCGCTGTTGATCTTCAACGCTGCGGTTGGGTTCTGGCAGGAATACAAGGCAGGCAGTGCCGTGGATGCGCTGAAAAAAAGTCTGGCTCTCAAAAGCCGGGTGCTGCGCGAGGGCCGGTGGCAGGAGGTCGATGCCAAGCAACTGGTCCCGGGCGACGTGATCCGGTTGCGTCTCGGTGACATCATCCCTGCCGACGCCAAGCTGATCGACGGTGATTACCTGAGCATCGATCAGTCCGCGCTCACAGGGGAATCCCTACCGGTCAGTAAAAAGGTGGGGGATGTCGCCTATTCGGGTTCGGTGGCCAAGCAAGGGGAAATGGTCGCCCTGGTCACCGGTACCGGGAGCAACACCTACTTCGGTCAGACTGCCAAGCTGGTCGAATCCGCCAAGACGGTATCGCATTTCCAAAAGGCGGTATTACGCATCGGCGATTACCTGATCTATCTAAGTCTGGGATTGGTGGCCCTCCTGATCATTGTCCAGATCTTCCGCCATGCACCGCTGCTGGATCTGGTGCAGTTCGCGCTGATCCTCGTCGTGGCCTCCATCCCGGTGGCGATGCCGGCGGTGTTGTCGGTGACCATGGCCGTTGGGGCCATGGCGCTGTCGAAGATGAAGGCGATCCTGTCACGCCTGGAATCCATTGAAGAGATGGCGGGCATGGATATCCTGTGTTCCGACAAGACCGGAACGCTTACCCAGAATAAACTGAAGCTCGGCGAGCCCATGTTACTGGAGGCCGGGGATCGAAACGCCCTGCTGCTTACCGCCTCCCTGGCCTGCAAGGCGGAGGACCAGGACGCCATTGACCTTGCAGTGCTCGCCGGTCTGGAACAACCGGATGTCCTCAAGGGCTACCAGCAATTAAAATTCATACCATTCGATCCGGTGGCCAAGCGTACCGAGGCCACGGTCAGAGACGCCTCGGGGACGACCTTCAAGGTCACCAAAGGGGCGCCCCAGGTGATACTGGATCTTTCGCGGATCGATTCCCGGAGCCGGGAAAAAGTGGAACAAGCTGTCGATGAGTTTGCCTCCAGGGGTTATCGCACCCTGGGTGTGGCGCGCTGCGATGAAAATGAAGCGTGGTCGTTTCTCGGTGTCCTGCCACTGTTCGATCCTCCGCGCGAGGATTCTGCCGGCACCATTAAGGATGCCGAGAGACATGGTGTCGATGTAAAGATGGTTACAGGT